>JANQKQ010000036.1 GCA_028281105.1 Rhizobiaceae bacterium | reverse complement strand
CTACGCGAGGGGTTGCGTCACATGATGACGCTTCGCGCCTATGACGCGCGCATGATGATGGCGCAGCGTCAGGGCAAAACCTCTTTCTATATGCAGCATCTGGGCGAGGAAGCGGTCAGCTGCGCTTTCCAAAGGGCGCTGGCCAAAGGCGACATGAACTTTCCGACCTACCGTCAGGCAGGGCTGCTGATCGCCGGCGGCTATCCGCTGGTCGCCATGATGAACCAGGTCTATTCCAACGAGGCGGATTCCGCGCGTGGCAGGCAGTTGCCGGTGTTCTATTCGTCGAAGGAACACGGCTTCTTCTCGATTTCCGGCAATCTGGCGACGCAATATATTCAGGCGGTCGGCTGGGCGATGGCCTCGGCAATCCGCAACGACACGAGGATCTCGGCCGCCTGGATCGGCGATGGTTCGACGGCCGAGAGCGACTTCCATGCCGCCCTGGTATTTGCCTCCACCTACAAACCGCCGGTGATCCTGAATGTTGTCAACAATCAGTGGGCCATTTCCACTTTCCAGGGCATAGCGCGCGGAGGTGCGGGCACCCTTGCCGCTCGCGGGCACGGTTTCGGCATCCCCTCGCTTCGCGTCGACGGCAACGACTATCTGGCGGTGCTGGCGGTCGCCAGATGGGCTGCGGAACGGGCAAGACGCAACCTGGGACCAACTTTGATCGAGTATGTAACCTACCGGGCCGGCGGCCATAGCACGTCGGATGATCCATCCGCCTATCGCCCCAAGGAAGAAAGCGATGCCTGGCCGCTCGGCGATCCGGTTCTGCGGTTGAAGGGACACTTGATCAAGATCGGCGAATGGTCGGATGAGCGGCACGCCCAGGCCGAGGCGGAAATCACCGACACGGTCACGGCCGCGCAGCGCGAAGCCGAGGCGATTGGCACGCTGAACACCGGCCATCGGCCCTCGCCGCGCGAGATGTTCGAGGATGTGTATGCGCAAATGCCCGCCCACCTTCGGCGCCAGAGGCAGGAAGCGGGCTATTAGGCCATGGCGCGCATGACCATGATCGAGGCGATCCAGAGCGCGCACGATGTAGCCATGGAGCGCGACGAACGGGTCGTCGTGTTTGGCGAGGATGTCGGATATTTCGGCGGCGTGTTTCGCTGCACGGCGGGTCTGCAGAAGAAATATGGCAAGACCCGATGTTTCGATACGCCGATCAGCGAATTGGGCATTGTGGGCTCGGCAATCGGAATGGCTGCATACGGTCTGAAGCCCTGCGTGGAAATCCAGTTCGCCGACTACATGTATCCGGCCTATGACCAGATCGTCTCCGAAGCGGCGCGCCTGCGGTACCGCTCGGCGGGCGAATTCACCTGCGCGATGGTCGTTCGCATGCCGACCGGCGGCGGAATCTATGGGGCGCAGACGCACAGCCAGAGCCCCGAAGCGCTGTTCACCCATGTCACCGGCCTCAAGACGGTTGTCCCGTCCAATCCTGCCGACGCGAAAGGGCTGCTTCTGTCAGCGATCGAGGATCCCGATCCGGTGATCTTCCTGGAACCCAAGCGGCTCTACAACGGGCCCTTCGACGGGCATCACGACCGGCCGATCCAATCCTGGAAGAAGCATGCGCTCGGCGAAGTTGATCGCGGCCATTTTCTCACCCCTCTTGGCAAGGCGGTCGTGAGAAGAAACGGCGAGGATGCGACCATCCTGGCCTATGGAACAATGGTGCATGTCGCCACAACGGCGGCAGACGAAGCCGGGTTGGATGCGGAGATCATCGACCTGCGAACCCTGTTACCGCTCGATTTGGAGACGATTACCGAGTCGGTAAGGAAAACCGGACGCTGCCTTGTCCTGCATGAGGCAACGCTGACCTGCGGCTTTGGTGCCGAATTGGCCGCGCTGGTCCAGAAGCATTGCTTTTATAACCTGGAAGCCCCGATCATTCGCGTTGCCGGCTGGGACACGCCCTACCCGCATGCCCAGGAGTGGCAGTATTTTCCGAGCCCCGGGCGCGTCGGCGAAAAGCTGCGGGAACTGGTGAGAGCCTGAGATGGGCACCCATTCGATAACGCTGCCCGACGTCGGCGAAGGGGTTGCGGAAGCCGAACTTGTCGAGTGGCATGTAAAGCCCGGCGATCAAGTCAGGCACGACGACATTCTTGCCGCGGTGATGACGGACAAGGCGACGGTCGAGATTCCCTCTTCGGTGGACGGCACAGTGCTCGAACTCGGCGCCGAAATAGGCGAGACCATTGCGGTGGGCGCGGAACTGGTCCGCCTGGAAGTTGAAGGATCGGTCGCGGGAACGGGGAAAAACGACGGCACCACGGCGCATCAACCACGAGCGAGCGCCGATCAAAAGGCAGGTGACCGCAAGCGGGCCGGCAACAACGCCGCGCAAGCCGCATCGCACACCTCTTTGTCGCACGCACGTCGTTCGGCTTCGCAGGCCCGGCGAGGCAAGCCCCTCGCCTCACCCGCCGTACGCCGGCGCGCGCTGGAAGCCGGGGTGGATCTTCGACTGGTCGCCGGCAGTGGCCCGGCGGCGCGCATCACGCAGGAGGATCTTGACGCCCATCTGGATGCGCAGGTTCGGCAAGACGGAAACAGGCGGACATATCGAAATGCCGAGACGACCGAGATCAAGGTAGCTGGCCTGCGTCGAAGAATTGCCGAGCGAATGGCGAGCGCAAATGCGCGCATACCGCATATCACCATTGTCGAGGAAGTGGATGCGAGCGATCTTCTGAATCTCAGAAACAAACTGAACGATGCTCATGGTGAGGCAAGGGGAAAGCTGACAATGCTGCCCTTCATCATGACCGCCATTGTGCGGGCGGTGTCGAAACAGCCCGAACTCAACGCCCATTATGATGATGAGAACGAACTGATCCGCCAGTTCGGTGCGGTTCACATCGGTATTGCCACGCAGACGCCGCCCGGTCTCGCCGTGCCGGTCGTTCGCCATGCTGGGTCGCTCGACCTGTGGCAGGGCGCGGCGGAGATCAACCGGCTTGCCGCGGCAACGCGCGATGGCAGCGCCGGCCGCGATGAACTCACCGGCTCGACGATCACGATCACCTCTCTGGGCGCGCTTGGCGCAATTGCCACGACGCCGATCATCAACGCGCCCGAAGTGGCAATTGTGGGCGTCAACAAAGTCCAGGTGCGCGCGGCGTGGGACGGCAGCCGGTTCCAGCCGAGGCAGATGATGAACCTGTCCTGCAGCTTCGACCACCGCGTGATCGACGGCTGGGACGCGGCTGTATTCGTCAAAGCGCTGAAGGACTTGCTCGAAACACCGGCAGTGCTGTTCCTGGAGCGCGACCAATGAACGATATCGAATGCAGGCTGCTTGTCATCGGCGCGGGACCGGGCGGATATGCCTGCGCCATCCGGGCGGGGCAACTTGGCATCGATACGGTGGTGGTCGAAAGTCGCGCGGCTGGCGGAACCTGCCTCAATATCGGCTGCATACCCTCGAAGGCGCTCATCCATGCCGCCGATGTCTTTCACGGGATCGGCGCCGGCAAGCGCATGGGCATCTCGACGAAGGATGCTTCGATCGATATGGCGCGAACCGTCGCATGGAAGGACGCGATCGTGTCCCGGCTGACGACAGGCGTAGAAGGCCTGCTGAAAAAGGCTGGCGTCCGGGTTATCAATGGACGGGCTACGTTCCTTGATGGCAAGACGGTCGCCGTTAGCGTGGATGAGGGGGATACCAATAGAATCGTTGCCGAGGCGGTGGTCGTAGCAACCGGCTCGGCTCCGGCCGACCTTCCCGCGTTGCCGTTCGGCGGCAAAGTCATCTCCTCGGAACAGGCATTGTCTCTGCAACAGGTCCCCAAACGACTGGCCGTGATCGGCGGCGGCTATATCGGCATTGAGATCGGCACGGCCTATGCCAAGCTCGGGTCGCAGGTCACGGTGATCGAGGCCGCCGAACGCATTCTGCCGCAGTATGACCGGGAACTGACCGGGCCGGTGGAGCGCAAGCTGCGCGATCTTGGCGTGGAATTGAAAACCCGGACAGTCGTCCGCGATGCTGCCAAGAACGGCAAGGTCCTGGAGCTCGATGACGGCAGCAATCTGGATACCGACCTCACGCTGGTCACCGTGGGAAGAAAGCCGGCGCTGGAAGGCTGCGGCTTGGAGGAATTGGACCTCAGGAAAAACGGCCCATACCTGGCGGTCGACGCCCAATGCCGCACTTCCATGCGCGGGGTCTATGCCGTCGGGGATGTCACCGGCGAACCGATGCTCGCCCACCGCGCCATTGCCCAGGGGGTCATGGTTGCGCAAATCGTCGCCGGACAACGCCGTGAATGGTCGCAATTGTGCATTCCGACAATCTGCTTTTCCGACCCGGAGATCGTCAGCGTCGGGATGAATCAGGTTCAGGCGGAGACGGATGGAAGGAAGGTCGTGACGGGCAAGTTCCCGCTGGCGGCGAATGGACGATCATTGACCCTGGATCGCGATGACGGATTTGTGCGTGTGATGGCCAGTGCGGAAGATCATGTAGTGCTCGGCATCGACGCGGTAGGGGCCGGGGTTTCGGAAATGTCCTCGCAGTTCGCGTTAGCCATCGAGATGGGTGCAACCCTTGCTGACATCGAAGGCACGATCCACGCCCATCCAACATTGGGCGAAGCATTTCACGAGGCGTCGCTCGCGGCGATGGGAAACCCGCTCCACATGTAGATATCGATGTAAACAGCCTCTCCACCTGAACGGCCCGGTTCCCTGCCGCCGCTCACCGATCGGGCGTTCCCTGGCTTTCACGGTGCAAGGCGTTCTCGATCTCCTTGGCGACGGCCTGGAGCGGTGGAACGCAGCGGTTGATCACATCCGCCATGCTCATTGCCTCGGTCAGAACGATCGTATTGATGCAGGCAACGACCTTGTCCTGTAATGTGACGGGCACGCCAACGCCTTGCGTATTTTCCGACAGGCTCCGGTCGTTCTCGGAGAAGCCTTGTTTGCGGTAGCGTTCCAGATCGGCTTCAAAATGCACGCGCGCCGAACGGTCGGCCTCGGACTGGCCGAAATTGGCGTCGAGAATGGCGTCCCGCTCGCCGCCGCCGGTAAATGCCAGATAGGCTCGTCCCAGCGCCGATTTGGTGACGGGAAGCCGGGCTCCGACGGGACGGTTCAGAGCCAGAGTGCCGGGATTGCGGCTGGTCTCGAGAATGACCATGGCTTCCCCATCGAACATGGCCAGGTCCGACGGCCAGGGCATTGCCCGGCGGAATTCGTTCAGGATCGGCGTAGCGATATCGACCAGGCGCTGATCGCGGTCGTAACCGGAACTCAGACTCAGTACCTTGGCCGTGGCCACATAGCCGTCACCGCGATTGTCCCGGGCCACGAAGCCGGCATACTCCAACGTCTCCAGATTGCGAACGATCGTCGGTTTCGAGATACCGGTTCGCTTATGCAGCTCTCCGACCGTTGCAACGCCCAGTTCATTGACCTGGCCCAGCAATTCCAGCCCGCGCAGAAGGGCGTTTATCGGAGGGTAACTGTTCCTTTTTTCCTGCAACTGGAGTGTCCTAATAATCGCCGATCGGCGTGTCATCGCGTTTCGGCAAAGGCGGGCTGTAGACGATCAACAGCTTGAGCGGTTCTGGTCCGACTGACAACACATGATGGTCGAGTTTCGGCGGCAGCCGGATGATCGTTCCCGACGTGCAGTCGACCGGCGGGTCGTCGGACAGCGTGACACGCGCGATGCCGGAGATGACAAACATCGCCTGATATTCGGTGTCGTGGTGATGGCGGCTGGCCGTCCCGCCTGGCGCGATCTCGCCGTGAACCAGCTCGAACGCTCCGCAAAACAGCCTGTCGCACAGACGGACGTTTACCGTTCCCACATGGTCCGGCGGACCGTATTTCTGAAGGTCGTTCATATGCTCGATCGCCGGCTGCGTGGACTGGAATAGGGAGTTTACGTCCATAGAAAGACCTGCGTGGTTTGAGGAAACACTACAATCAGAAAGACGACCAGCACCATCGCCAACACGAACGGCAGCGTTCCGATGAAAATGTCGGCAAGCGTTATGGATGGGTCATCGAGGCTCGATTTGACCACATAAGCCGACAGCCCCATCGGCGGCGTCAGCAATCCGATTTCGGCCGCGATGACCGTGACGATGCCAAACCAGATCGCATCGCCGAGCTCGAACTGTACGATCAGCGGCAAGAAGATCGGGATCATGATCAGAATGATCGAGATCGCATCGATCAAGGTGCCGAGCAGGATGACGATCACGATGTAAATAAGGATCAGCGCGAAGAACGACAGCTGCGCCGCCGCCACCTCGTTGGCGAGGCTGTTGGGCAATCCCATGAGCGACACCATGCGGCTGTAGACGGTCGCCCCGATGACCAGAAGCGATATGGACGCGGTGATCTGGCCGGCTTGAACCAGTGTCGTCCAAAAGATGGGAAGCGTCAGCCGCTTGCGGATCAGCGCGATAATCAATGCACCGACAACACCGGCCGCGCCGGCCTCCGTGGGCGTAAAGAACCCGCCGTAGATCCCGCCCAGCACGACGCCGATCAACGCTACCAGCGGAACGAGCAGCCAGACTGCCTGCAGGTTGCTCAGTTTCTCGTTGTCTTCGCGCTGGTCTTGGCGGGCATAGACCCGCTGTGGCGAGAACCGCGCCATGCCTACGATCAGCAGACAGAAGGTGATCGCAAGCAGAATGCCGGGCACGATCCCGGCCACGAACATGTCGCCAACCGATTGTTCCGCCACGAGCGCGTAGACGATCAACAGAAGGCTCGGCGGAATCAGCATGCCGAGAACCGAACTGCCCGTGACCACGCCGACGGCAAAGCGGGGCCGGTAGCCAAGTCTCAGCATCTCCGGCACCGCGACGCGGGTGAAGACGGCGGCCGACGCGATGGATATGCCCGTGACCGCCGCGAAGGCGGTGTTTGCCACGACCGTCGCCACGCCGAGCCCTCCAAGGATACTCTGCAGGAAATGGTTGGCGGCGCGGAAGGTGTCACGGCCGATGTCGGCGACACCGACCAACAGGCCCATGAGAACGAACAGCGGCACGACGCCGAACACATAAGATGAAATCGATTCGGTCGCCGCCTGCGTCAGCAGCGTGACCGCCAACTCGAATTTTCCCTTGTAGATCCAAACACCAACAAAGGAGACCGACGCCAGAACAATGGCCACGTGCATGCCCATATAGATGAGGCCGACGATGACGAAGACCGATACGACGCCAAGTTCGACGCCGCTCATGACGCCTCGCCGTTACGATTGGCCGCGGATACGGCGCGACGGGCATAGCCTGTCGCATGGATCGCGAACTGCACGATTGCCGCTGCCGATCCCACCGCGATAACAGCGTAGACCGGCCAGACGGGCGCAACGAACAGGCCGTAAACGCCGACGTGCTCGTTTGATCGCCAGGCGTCCAGGAGCTTGAACCAGACACCATAAAGCAGGGCGGCGAACACCATCGCGGCGATGAGCGCGTACACGCACCGCAAGGCCGCCCCGGTCCGCGGCGCGCGGCGGTCCAGCGAGTCCAGAACGATCCCGGTCTGGGCAAGAGAGTGCGAACGAACCGCCTGTCCAAGCTGCAGAAACACCACGGCCACGATGGACAGGGAAACCAGTTCCGCCACCCCGGCCACCGGCACACCGAAGACCGCCCGGCCAATTATATCGGCGCAGATCAAGGCGGTGATCGCCAGGATGAGCAGCGAGCCCACGCCGTTCAAGGCCGCCATGAACACACCCACCAACGACCGGTTGGAGCTTAGGTCTCTTCGAGATTCCATATTTCCCGAACCTCGGTTCCCGCCGACTCGAAGGTGGCGGCGGCCGGACATCTCCAGCGCAGTTGGGATTTGAGCTTGTCCAGGTTGGACAATTCGCCACTTGCGCTTCCGGCTATCTCCAACGTCACCTGCGAGAAGGGCGCCTTGATCTGTTCGATTCCCAAATAGCCCTTGGGGTTGAGGTGGCCTTTCGCGCGCAGCCTGAGCTCGCCAAATCGAATGCCCAACTCGCTGGCGATCATGTTTATGATCACGTTGGAGCACGCGACATAGCCACTGAGAAAGGCTTCGAGCGGCAGCATCCCTTCATTGTTGCCGTGGCGCTCGGGCGGCTCGTCGCAGATCAACAGGAACTCGCCCGCCCGCCCGGCCGATATGTCCGTGCGCGTCGCATTGGGCGCGGTTGCCGATACGCGAATGGGAATATGGCCGGTTGGTGCTGACATGTCTCATCTTTCCCTCAAGCCGCACGACGGGCCAAACCGGACGACGGCAAGGTCTCGCAAGCATGGAGGCTACTGCCCCCATGTCCGGATCAACTCGACGCCGTTTGAGCGCTGTTTTTCCTGCCAGGCATCCAGTATCTCCTGCGCCGGCAAGCCCTTGGCTTCGGCACGAGCCACCCAGCCGGCCGCCAGGTCCGGCATCGCCGTCGCCCAGCGTTCGCGTTCTGTCGCCGGCAGGCGGGTTTGGGTCGCGCCTTCTTCGGCCATCTTTGTCTCGGCCATGGCGGCGAAGTTCTGGAGCGCCTTGGCGACCTGCAGCCGGTACACCTCGCCGGCCTCGAGGAATGCGGACTTCACGTCATCGGGAAAACTATCCCACGTGTCGGCGTTCACGGTCAGGGCGCCGACAAACTGTGCGCCGAAGTCGACGCGGGTGAGCTGCGGAGCCACTTCATGCAGGCGGTTGGGAAAGATGCCCGACGAGAAGTTCAGCAACCCGTCATACACACCGGTCTTGATGTTGTTGTAGTGGACCGAAAAATTTCCGGCCACGGCAGTCGCGCCGACGCCATTCAACCAGTTGGCGATCGTACCGGCTCCGCCGATCTTGCGCCCCTGCAGATCATCGATGGAGCTGACCGGGAAATTCGTCGCCAGGTAATGCGTGTCGAGCCCGATCGGCGCGATGAAGACCTGTCCGTTGTCCTCCCAGGCCTGTTTCAGCGCCGGGTGCTCGTCATGCATCTCGCCGATCATCCGCGTGACCAGTTCCAGATCATCGCTTCCGAACGGCGTCATGTAGGTGATGTTCTGCAGGATCAGCTTGTCCTGTTCGAAGATGGCGTAGACCTGCCCCATTTCGATCAATCCGGATTCCACGGCCTCCAGAACGCCGCCGACCTTGGCGACCGTGCCGCTGTAGGACTCGATCCAGTTGATCGTGTGGGCGCCCTCGATGCGCTTGTCGACCTCCGGGATGAACACCTCCGAAATCATCTTGACCCAAGGCACCACCGGCGGCGAGCCGGAGGCGACGTTAATCGAGAAAGTATCCGCCTGGGCGGCGGGGCTGTGCAGGCCAAACCCTGCCGCCAAAATCAAAGCGGCCAGATTTTTGCGTCGCATAATCATCGGTGCTGTCCTCCCTGATGTTTCGCTCTGCGAAATAGCATTTCTAAAACTCTTGCATTAATCGCGGGTTTTTGCAAGCCTGTATGTGAAAGTGCGCAAAACACGCCGTCGGACGCATGTTTCCGCCTCAGTTCGGTGAACGGCCGGATCTTGCGCCCGTGACAGGCAGGAGAGACAAAATGCATCTCGAACCGCATCGAACCGCGATCCTGTCGCTGGACGTGCAGAACGACCTAGTTGAAACGACGCCCGGCGTGCGTGACAGCGGAATGCTGGACAGGATGGCAGCGCTAGTGGGCGCCGGTCGCGCAGCGGGCGCTACAATCGTTCACATCACCGCGTCCGTACGCCCGGACTTCCGCGACATTCCCAAAGACAATCCCCTGTGGATCACCATCCGCAAGCAAAGGTCGATGATCATGGGGACCAAGGGCGCGCAGATTCACGAAAGCGTCGCTCCGCGTGACGACGAGCTGGTCATCAATAAGACCTGCGTTGATCCGTTCCTGACCACAAATCTCGGACAGGCGCTCGTCAACGCCGACGCTAACACGCTGATCCTGTTTGGTCTTTGGACGAACTACGTGGTCGAGGCCACGGCGCGCCATGCTTCCGACATGGGATATCGGGTCTTCATCGTCAGCGATTGTTGCGCCAGCAATGACGCGGAAAATCACAAATGGGCAATGGAGCGCATTCTGCCGACGCTGTCCTACATCGCAACGACGGACGAGATTCTGCATGCGCTCAAGAAAACGAGCTAAACCCGAGGGGACAGCGCGTGTACAAGTTCCTCAATGACATCCGAGTGCTCGATCTCACGTCTGTCGTGCTCGGTCCGTATGCCACCCAGTTTCTGGGAGATTTCGGGGCTGATGTAATCAAGATCGAGCCACCCACCGGAGATGTCTTCCGACATGTGAGCCCCGCGAAATCAGAGGGCATGGGGGCAGGCTTCCTCAACCTCAATCGCAACAAGCGATCGGCCGCGTTGGACCTCAAAGACCCAGCCGATCTGAAGCAATTTCGTGCATTGCTGGACGGCGCGGATGTGCTCGTTCACAACATGCGTGGCGGGGCGGCGAGCAGGCTGGGGCTTGATCCTTCGGTGCTCCGCGAATCGCATCCGCGTCTCGTCTATTGCGCCGCGCCGGGCTTCGGCAGCCGTGGCAGCCAGGTCGACCGGCCCGCCTACGACGACATCATCCAGGCAGCTTCCGGTCTTGCGCATCTCAATCGCGGTGCGGACGGGGCGCCCAGATTCGTTCCGGCCGTGGTTTGCGACAAAGTCGGCGGCGTCCATCTTGCCATGGCTGTGCTGGCCGGCCTTATCCATCGCCTGCAGACGGGAGACGGCTGCTATATCGAAGTGCCGATGTTCGAAGTCATGGCGTCTTTCACCATGATTGAGCAATTGGCGGGAGAGACGTTCGTGCCGGCCCGGGGCAATCTGGGATACGATCGGTTGATGTCACCGAACCGCAAGCCGTTCGCCACGAAAGACGGCTACATCGCCGTTCTTCCCTACACGACCAAGCACTGGGTCGGCTTCCTGTCGCTGATAGGGCGCAATGATCTGGCGCAAGAAGCATGGCTGCAACAACCTTCAGCACGCAGCGAAAGGATCGATGAGCTGTATTCGCTGATCGCTACGCAAATGCCCGGCCGCCCCACCGACGATTGGCTGGACGATCTGGAAGCCATCGATGTTCCGTGCGTCAAAGTGAATTCGCTCGATGACCTGCTCACCGACAGCCATTTGAGGGAGGTTGGGCTGTTTTCGCGGTTCGACCATCCCACCGAAGCTACGTTGCGGGCCATCCGCTCGCCATTCTGGGCCGACGGAGTCGAAAAGTGTCCCGACCTCCCGGCGCCCAGGCTCGAAACCACTCAGGGTCCGATCGGCTGGCG
Source organism: Rhizobiaceae bacterium (assembly GCA_028281105.1). Lineage (GTDB taxonomy): Bacteria > Pseudomonadota > Alphaproteobacteria > Rhizobiales > Rhizobiaceae > JANQKQ01. The sequence continues at coordinate 43,423 of JANQKQ010000036.1, read as the reverse complement.
TTGCGATGAAACAGCCGTTTCCAACGAACGCAAAACGCTACGGCGGGCGAACGAATAGACGGCGCCGTAGCAGGGGCCACCGCCTGGCGCTTTGCGAACCCTTCCCAACTCATTCGGTGCGAAATCGCGGCGGCGCGAGGCGTTGGCAGATGGGCTTCGCGGTCGGACTTGCGGATGTAATACGTTTGTATTACATCTTCATTGTCGGACAATCGTCGAATCGTGTTTGGAAACAAAATGGCCAAGACCGCCCTGTTGCAGGCGCGCATTGAACCCACTCTCAAGAAGCAGGGGGAGGAAGTGCTGCGCCAGATCGGCATATCGAACACCGAGTTCATGACCATGACCTTCCGTCAGCTTGTCATGCGCCAGGGACTGCCCTTCGACGCGCGTATTCCCAACGATGAGACGATCGCCGCGATCAGGGAATATGAAAGCGAGAAGCGTGCCGGCACCCTGTCCACTTACGACAGCCCCGAAGAGATGTTTGCCGATATTGCGGGTGAATCGGATGGCTAGCAGCGCATGCGCCAACTGCGTCTATCCAAGAAATTCAAGCGCGACCTGAAACGTTGCCGGCGGCGTGGTAATGACGACTCGCTTCTGGCAGACGTGCTTGATCTGCTGCGTAACAACAGTCCGCTTCCCGATCGTTGCCGGCCGCACAAACTTGTCGGCGAGTATACCGGTTACTGGGAGTGCCACATCGCACCCGACTGGCTGCTGATCTACGACCTCGAGGAAGAAGGCGTCCTAGGCTTGGTGCGCACCGGCACGCATGCGGACCTGTTCCGGTAACGCGGGCCGGCAAGCGGCCCGTCCGGCCCGCCTGTGGAAAACCGTGACATTCTCCTTTAAGTTCAAAGGGCAAGTGATTCGCCGGGGGCCAGCAGGGGTCGGTTCGTTCGGCGGCGGCGTTGTGGGCGGAGTGTTTTGGGAACTCCGGAGCAGCCCATGGACCCCGCACTGGCATCACCGATCGCAAATGAGGCGTTTGAGGACGGCGAGTTCTCGCTCGAGCCGGAGCCTTACGATGACGGGCTGGTCGAGCCGCGGCACATCGATCTTCTGTATATCGAGGACTCCAAGGCCGACTTTCAGATCGTCAACCGGATGCTGCGGTCGATGGACACGTTCCACGCCGATGCGTTTCATGCCGCCGATCTGGGTGCCGCGCGCCGCATGTCGGCGGACCGCAACTTCGACGTCATCTTGGTGGACTACTGGCTCGACACCGAGATCGGCGTGCATGCGATCGACGATTTAGGGGGCAGGCTGGGGTCGGCTCCGGTCATCCTGCTGACGGGCACGGCGGGACAGGACGTGCGCCAGATCGGCCTGCGCGCCGGGGCGATCAACTGTCTCGACAAGAACGAGCTCAATCCGGCGCTGCTGGAGACGACCATCCGATACGCGCTGCACACGTTCGCGCTCGAGGCGCAGCTCAAGCAGGCGATCAACGATCTTCACAGCGCCAATCGGGCCAAGGCCGACTTCTTCGCCAGGATGAGCCACGATCTCAAGACGCCGCTCAACGCCATTCTCGGTTATGCCGAGGTGATTTCCGAGCAGCTGTTCGGCCCGGACGAGGCGAAGAAATACGCCGAGTGTGCGCTCAACATCCGCGCCGGCGGCACCCACCTGCTGGAAGTGCTCAACAACCTGATCTACCACTCGGCCGGCCAGGGAACCTTCGGGCGGATGGCGTTCGAGCAGGCCGACCTGCGCGACCTGGCGCGCCGCGCGGCCGCGATGGTCAAAATGTCGGCGAAGATGCGCGGGCACCAGATCGATCTGTCGCTGCCCGACGATGCGGTGATGGCGAACTGCCAGCCGCCGATGCTCACCCAGGCGATCCTCAACGTGCTGTCGAACGCGGTCAAATACACGCCCCCCGGCGGACGGATCGGCGTTCGCGTGCGCGAACACCGCGGCTCCGGCGAAATTCGCGTTGACGACAACGGAATAGGAATGAGCGCGGACGATGTGAAGATCGTGCTGCTTCCGTTTCGCCGGGTCAGCCTTCCTCCTGAACTGGCCCAGGACGGCACCGGCATCGGGCTTCCCATCGTCGTCGACATCTTGGAGCGGCACGGCGGCAAGCTGGACATACACAGCGCGCCCGGCGAGGGAACGACGGTCACGTTCAAGATCCCGTCCGGCCAGGAAAGCCCGGGCGCGGACATCATCCCAATGGAAAGATCGCAAAACCAATGAAATCAGCCAACGACGTATCGGAAGATTTCGACAAGCTGACGCGCAGGACGCCGCAGCTTCTTCTCGTCGAAGATGACGAGACCGACGTGCTGTTCGTGCGAAGATGCCTGGCCAATCACGGCGGCGACCTCGATCTGTCGGTCGCGCGCGACGGGGCCGAGGCGCTCGACATCCTTCGCGGCAAGAAGCCGGCGAGCAGACCGTTCGTCATCCTGACCGATCTCAACATGCCGGGCATGTCCGGCCATGAGATGATCAGCAAGATTCGCGAGGACGAGGAGCTGCGCGACTCAGTGATCTTTGTGTTTTCAAGCTCCCGGCTGGCGGGCGATATCCGCGCCGCCTACCGGCACAATGTGGCCGGCTACCTGACCAAGCATGCGCCGGCGGCCGAACTCGCCCGCAGCGTCCATATGGTCTTCGACTATTGCGATGCGGTGCAGCTGCCCAATTAGAGCACTTTCAGCAAAAGTTGCAGACTTTCGCGCTCGCGAAAGTGCGTAAAGACAAAGGTAGCGAACATTTCAGTGTTTCAATGAAACCTCGAAATGCCCCACAACCATCCGCCAACTCACTCGGCCGCGATCAGCGAGGGCTCCCTGTCCTTTGGCCAGGTGAAGCGGAAGCGGGTGCCGGTCCGCTCGGCCGGATTGGAGATGATCGACAATTCACCGCCGTTGGAATCAACCGCCTTCTTGACCAGCGCCAGCCCCATGCCGTTGCCGGGCGTCTTGTCCTTGCGCTCCAGCTTTCGGAACGGCAGCAGGATCTTCTCGTGAAATTCGGGATCGATGCCCGGTCCGTCGTCCTCGACCGAGAAGACCCAGTGGTCTGCCATGTCTTCGGCGCCGACCGTGATCCTGCCCTTCTTGCGATCGTGATACTTGACCGCGTTCTCGATCAGGTTGCGGAACACCAGCAACAGCGGCGCGCGGTAGGTGATGATGTCGGTGGGCATGGACCGCACTTCCAGCTTCATGCCCGCGGGCTTGCCCAGCACGTCGAAAATGTCGTTGAGCGCGCGCGGCAGGTTGATCTGCTCGGCGGCGTGCTGGCTGGACCCCGCTCGCGAATACTCCAGTAGATCGCCCAGCAGGCTGCCCAGGTGGGTGACCTGATCCTTCAGCCGGTCGATGTGTTCCTGGATCTCGCGCCGGGCCTCGGGGGTGGCGTCCTCCTCGATCCAGTTGGTGGTGTGCTCGATCGCCCGCAAGGGACCCGTCAGGTCGTGGCTGACGATGTGCGCGAACTGGTTGAGGTTGTCGTTGATGCGCGCCAGTTCGGCGTTCTGGGCTTCGAGCGCCCGCTCCGCCCGCAGTTGCTCGGTGACCTCGATGACCACGGCCAGGCTGCGGGTGGCCGCCCCGGCGCTTCCGGTATCGATGATGGCCGACAGCCGCACGTCGATGATCTGGCCGTCCTTCTTGATCATCTGATAGGGCACGTCCGCGCAGTACCCCAGCTCGCGGAACGCCGGCAGCACTTGTTCGCGGGCCCGTCTTCGGGAGTCCTCGGTCAGGAACTCATAGACCTGGCGGCCGATCACCTCCTCGGGCCGGTAGCCCATGGTGTTGAACCAATATTCGCTCGCCTCGATGATGACCTGGTCCTCGTCGAGCGAGTGCATCATGATCGGGGTGTTGGTGTAGAGCTGGCGGAAGCGCTCCTCTTCCGCGCTGAGCTTCTCGTTGAGCTCCACCAGTTCTTCCTGCGCCTGCTTGAGCGCGGTGATGTCGCGGCCGACCGCCTGGATTTCGGCGACCCCTCCTTCGCCGTCGGCGATGGCGTGGCGGTGCCATTGCAGCCAAGTCGTCTTGCCACCGGGCCGGGCGTCGCGGTGCTCGTACTGGTTGGTCATGCCGGCTTCAAGGGCCGCGAGCGTCTTTCGGGCGGCCTTGCGTTCGCCCGCCGGCACGGTGTCGATGAACTTCGATCCCAGCAGCTCGGCCTCCGTCGAGGCGTAATAGCGGCAGAAGGCGTCGTTTACGAAGGTCAAGGTGGTGTCGGGCGTGAATCGGCAGATCATGTCGGACTGGTGCTGCACCACGCTCTCGTACAGCCGCTGCTGGCGCGCCAGCTCGACCTTGGCGTCTTCGAGGTCCTGAATGTCGACCATGGTCAGGACCGCGCCGGAGGACTCTTCGCGGTCGCTGCGATAGGGCAGGAGCCTCAGGAAATAGGCCCGCCCGTCGACCTCGATCCGCTTTTGAATCGCCGTGCCGCTGATGCGCACCTTGTCGACGTCGGCAAGCAGCCCGTCGTACGAGAACCGGTAGGTGATGTGGCTGAGCGGGCGGCCGATGTCGTACTCGACCAGGTTGAAGGTCTGCCCGGCCGCCGGCGTGAATCGCCTGATCTGCTGCTCGGAATCCAGAAAGATGGTCCCGATGTCGGTGGCCCGCAGCAGGTTGTCCATGTCATCGGTGAGTTCGGTCAGTTCCTCGATCTTGCGCTGGTGCTCGGCGCTGACCGTGTACAGTTCCTCGTTGACCGAATGCAGTTCCTCGTTGGTGCTCTGGAGCTCCTCGTTAGAGGCCATCAGCTCCTCGTTGGTGGCTTGTAGTTCCTCGTTGCTGGTCTCTAACTCCTCGATCGTGCTCTGCAGGCTTTCCTCGGTGATCTTCAGATCGCGCTCCAGCTCGGCCACGCGGTGGGCGTAGAAGGCGTGGTCCGCCTCCTCGACGCCGCTGACCTGGGCGGGGGGCAGCTCGCGCGGCTTGACCCGCTCCAGGGTGACCAGCACAAACTCCGCGAAGGCGCCTTCGGCGGCGAGCTTCTCGATGCCGACATTGATCGATTTTTCGTTGCCGCCGGGAAGCTTGATGGTGACCTTGCGTTGAAACGGCACCATGTGCTGGGCCAGCGCGCGTTCCAGACCGGCGCTGACCACCAGCTTCAAATCCGGGATCAGAACGTCGACGATCCGCTTGGAGAACACGCCCTTCTTGAACTGAAGGAAAGCGTCCGCATTGCCGAAGATGTGGACGAGTTCGCCGTTGCGGTCGGTCAACAGGCTGGGCGGCGCGAACCTGTCCAGCATCTTGTCGTAGGCGCGCACCAGCATCTGGCGCTGGGCGACGGTTCCGTGCAGGCCGGCCAGCGCCGAGGTGCGGCTTTCCGACAGGCGCTGTTCGGTTTCGGCGGAATGGTCGTCGGTGCTGGAGAGCGGCAGCAGCTGGGTCGACTCGCGCAGTCGGATGTCGCGGGCCTTGCGGAAGATCCTCCATTTCTTGGAGACGGTTACGAACTCGTCGGCGAAATCGCTCGTGGTCTCGCTCGGGCCAAGGAACAGCGTGCCGTCCTTTCGCAGCGCGAAGTGGAACAGCGCCAGCACCTTGCGTTGCGCGGTGTCGTCCAGATAGATCAGCAGATTGCGGCAGGTCACCAGGTCCATTCGGGTGAACGGCGGGTCCTTGATCAGATTGTGCGGCGAGAACACGACCAGTTTGCGCAGGCTCTGCTTGACCTGGTAGCGCTCGCCGATGACGTCGAAATAGTCGTTGATCAGCGATTCCGGCACGCCTTTGAGACTGTCCTTGGGATAAAGGCCCAGCCCGGCGACCTCCAGCGAATTGAAGTGAATGTCGGTTGCGAAAATCTTCAGGTTGAGGGTCAAGTCGTGCTTGCGGGCGAACTCGCTGATCAGGATCGCCAGTGAGTACGGCTCCTCGCCGCTGGCGCAGCCGGCCACCCAGACCCGGAGCGGGCGCTCGGCCGACATCACGCGGGTCAGGTCGGGCAGGATCTTGACCGCCAACTCGTCGAACGCCTCCATGTCGCGGAAGAAGGCGGTCACGCCGATCAGCAGATCGCAGTAGAGCGCCTCGAGCTCCTCGTTGTCCTTGGCGACCATCTGCGCGTAGGTTTCGACGCTCTGGATCTGGTTGAGCAGCGCGCGGCGGTGGATGCGCCGGCCGACGGTGGCCTGCTTGTAGTAGCCGAAATCGGCGCCGTAGCGGCGCTGCAGCAGGCCCAGGATCATCCGCTCGGGATCGTCTTCAAGCAGCTCTTCGGGTTTCGGCGGCTCGATGTTGTCGCCGGCGATCAGGCGCGACAGCAGGTTCGGCATCTCCTGCGGCAGCGCGATCACCGACGCGGCGTTGCGCTCCATCGCCGCGCGCGGCATGGAATCGAACTTGGCCGATATCGGATCCTGGACGATCAGCGTTCCGCCGGTGGCCCGGATCGACTGGCCGCCGCGCGAGCCGTCGCTGCCGGTTCCCGACATGATGATGCCGATGGCGTTCTGTTTCTGGTCGGCGGCCAGGGAGTGGAAGAATGAATCGATCGGCAGGCTTAGAATGTCGGGATTCAAATGCTCGCGGGTGCGCAGCCTGCCCTTCTCAAGCGTGAGGTCGGTTCGCGGGGGATTGAGGTAGACGACGTTCGCCTCCAGCTCCATGCCGTCCTCGGCGTGGACGATCATCATGGTCGAGTGACGGGCCAGCAACTGGTCCATCATCGAGCGGAAATCGGGCGACAGATGCTGGATGATGACGAAGGCCAGGCCGGAATCGACGGGCATCGCGTCGAAAAAGCGCTCCACGGGCTCAAGACCGCCGGCAGACGCGCCGATCGCAACGACGCGGACGGGCTCCTTGCGCACGTCCGTCGTTGCCGTCTTCCGTCTCTTGGCGGCGGTTGCCTTGACCGCGCCTTCTTTGACCGCGCCTGCTTTGGCCGCGCCCGCGGACTTGCCGCGCGACGGCTTGGCGCGGGTTGCCTTGGCGCGGGCCGCCTTGGTGGTCGAAACCTTGGCGCCGGCCTCGCTCACGCGGCGCGAACCGGCTTTGGGCGGGTTCTTCGCAGTCTTGGGCGGCGTTCCTGCCTTGCTGGTTCCAGAACCACCTTTTTTGGTCGTCATCGCGGCCTCCCGATGACTTGCAATGGTCGTTCCGCCCTACTTTGTGCTGCCTCCTACGCCCTTTGAAGCGGTTGCAAGTTATCACAACTGCGCCACTCGAAGTTGAGAATTCGCCCTCCGCCGAACCGATGTCCACAGCCAAAAAAACGGACCGGCGGCGTCAAAGACCTGCCGTCCGGTCCGAGAATCGAGTCAACGCACACGCAAGGCCGTCCCGGTCCAACGCATTGTTTCCATGTGAAATTTTCTTTTGCAAAATTGGCAAATCAGATAACACGTCTTGGTCGGCCGGCTGCCGCCGTTGCGGAGCGTCGGACCTAATCAGCGTGTTAAGCGAACGTTAACCGTGCCGGCGCAAAACAATCGGCGGCCCGATTCGGGCAGGCGGTTCGTTTTTGGTTCCAGGAGGGCAGCAATGTCGGTAGCGGATGCGGACGCGTTGCGTATGAGGGAAATCAATCAAAAACTGCAGGAATGGGTGGAACTGTCCCGCTCCGCAATCGATGATGGCCCCCCGAAGGTCTCGGGCGACCTGTCGCTGACCATGCAGCGCACCGAGAACCTGCTGATGGTCAGCAAATCCCTGCGCTCGATCTCCGAACAGGTGCGAAGCTTCGCCAGCGCGGCCCGCCGGCAGGCCGCCAAGTGCCAGCAAGGCGCAAGATAGGCCCCTACCCCGCTGCGATCCGCGATCGGCGGACGGTTCTGCGCGAAAGTCCCGGCTTCTGACTTGCGATCAGCGCCGCGTCGCCGGCGACCTGACGGCTTCATCGTGCTCGCGCGCCGAGCACAGCCATCCACTTCCCCAGACCGTCCGAACTGACAAACGAACCCGTTTGGGCTATCGTGTCTGCAAGTATCGCAACCTAAAGGCCACGTATATCGCAGTAGATTTGGTTCAAAAGGGCGGATTGTCGGGAAGGAGAGGAAGTCGACCGAGATTTCGCCTGGGGCCAAGGCCGGCGTGAAGCCGCGCACCAGCGTTACACGACAGTTACGCTACGCCTTTTTGATCATCTCAGCCCTGTCGCTGGTTGCCGCCCTGGTCGCGTTCTGGGGGTTTCACGCCATCCAGCGCGCGCAGGAGGAGATCGTCGATCGCGCGCTCCCCTCGATGCTGATCATCCGCAATCTGGCCGAGGCCGCGCACGCGCTGGTCGACGAAGACAACAATTTCGACGACGTCCGCACCGTGCAGGGGCTGGACCAGCGCTCGATCGATATCGAAGCCCGGATGGCGGCCATGCGCGGCGAAATCAGATCGCTGCTGGCGGAAACCCACTCATCGGACCGGGCCGAGGCGATCAACGGCCTTCTGAGTGAAATCGCATCGAACATCGTTCGCTTGGGCGAGCTGGCCCAGGAGCGGATCGCGCTGATCGAGCGGCAGGAGGCCATGGCCGCGGCCGGGCAGGATGCTTCTGGCGCGCTGGAAACCCTGCTGAAGGCGCAGATTGCCGAGCTCACCGCGGAACTGGCCACCGCGTCGCAGGCATTCGCATCTTCAACGGGGCAGGCCGACGAGACACGGGCCGGCTCTTATGCCGGCATTCAGGAGGCGGCGGCGCAGATCGAACGGCTCATCGAGGCCCGCTTCAGAACGTTGCAGCTGGGCGAGGCGCTCGGCCGGGTCGTGCTGGAGCTCGCGGTCGACATGGTCGAGCGCGAGCGCGCCGGCTTCGAGCGGAACCTGCGCGCCGTGACCGACCTTGCCGGAGCGCTTCGCGGCGAGGACGCCCACCGCCGCGCATCGCGGCACCTGCAGCTGATGACGGAGATTTCCGAAGACCGCGAGGGTGTGTTTTCGGTGTCCGCGCGCCGATTGCAGGTGAGCGCAGAGACCCGGCGGCTGCGTCGCGCGAACCGAGAACTGGTCGCGCGCATCAGCGCCACAGTGGCCGGTCTGGTCGCCACCTCCAACGCCGAGATCGGCTCGGCGACCATGTCCGTGTCGGGCGCCATCAACGCCGGCCGTGCCTACCTTGTCTTTATCGTGCTGGTCGTCTTCGCCGCCGCCCTCTTCTTCTTCGTCATCTCCCGGCATCTCGTCGCGCGCCTGAATCTGTTGACCGATAGAACCCTGCAGCTCGCCGACGGGCATCTGGATGTCGAAATCGATGTGCCGGGCAACGACGAGATCGTTCAGATGGCGCAAGCGCTTGGAACCTTCCGGGACACCGCGCGCAGGCTGTTGCGCCGGGAGGGGCAGCTGCGAGGGCAGACCAGGGAGCTGACCGAGGCAAACGGCCAGCTTCTGAACGCCCAGAAAGCCCTGAAACAGCAGACGATCGAGCTGCGTCGCTCCAACGAGGAACTGGAACAGTTCGCCTACGTCGCCTCGCACGATTTGCAGGAACCGCTGCGGATGGTGTCGAGCTATGTCGAACTGATCAAGCGGCGCTATCAGGACAGGCTGGATCAGGACGCCAACGAGTTCATCGGGTTCGCCGTCGAAGGCGCGGCGCGGATGAAGAACCTGCTCAACGACCTGCTGCAATATTCGCGGGTCGGGCGCGCACAGTTCGACTTCGTCGCCGTCGATCTGCAAAAGATCATGGGCGAAGTCGCCCGCGACCTGGAGTTCTTCAGGCAGCAAACGAACGGCAGGATCGGGTTTTCAGACCTGCCGGTGGTGCGCGGAGACAAGGGGCTTATCTATCGCGTGCTGCAGAACCTGGTTCAAAACGGCTTGAAATTTTCCGCCGACGCCGCGCCGCAAGTCATCGTGAGCGCCGAGGCGGCCGATGACCGGGTAACGGTCTGCGTCAAAGACAACGGCATCGGCATCGATCCAAAATTCAGGAATAAGATATTCGAGATATTTCAACGCTTGCATACCAGAGAAGAATATTCCGGAAACGGTATTGGCTTGGCCATCGCTCAGAGGATTGTCGAAAGGCATGGTGGTCGCATATGGTTTGAATCAACTTCGAAACCCGGAACCGTATTCAAGTTCACCTTACCAGCAGCAACCAAGGACGACGTCGATGGCCGAGCCAATTGAAGTTTTACTTGTTGAGGACAATCCCGCCGATGTCAGGCTGACCCAGGAGGCGCTGTTGGAAGTCAAGCTTTCCAACACGCTTTACGTGGTGACCACCGGGGAGGAGGCGCTTGACTATCTGTTCCGGCGAGACGCCCACGCCGACAGGAACCGGCCGGACCTGATCCTGCTCGACCTCAACCTTCCGCGTCTGAGCGGCCACGAGGTGCTGGCGGCGATCAAGGGCGACGAAAACCTCAAACGCATTCCGGTGGTGATCCTCACCTCATCGGACGCCGAGCGCGACGTGGTCAGAAGCTACGATCGCCACGCCAACAGCTACATCCAGAAGCCCGTCGACATGGACGGCTTCATCAAGATCGTCTCCAGCCTGGAGGACTTCTGGTTCTCCATCGTCAAACTGCCTCCGGGATAGGGGCGGACCGCCCCTCACCGCCCCGCCATGGGCAGCCGCTCCAGCACCTTGTCTACGCGTTCGCCCAGGCCGCGGATGTCGCGGGAGATGCGTTCTTCGATTTCGCGCATGGTGTGTTCGGAGACGAAGTGTTCGGCCACATAGGTCTTGTATTGCTGCAGCGAGCGGTCGACCTGGTTGATGCGCGCGTGGATGCGCCACCATATCAGCGACAACGCACCGAACACGCCGATCAGCGAGGCGACCTGCTCCCAGGTGATCGCGCCGCTCATCAGCTTGCCTCGCCCTTTTGCGCGGGCGCCTGGTCGATGAGCGCGCCGTCCTCGCCGGCGGCGATCAGGCAGGCGAGCGCGCGGGCGCCGTCGATCATCACCGCCGTCCAACTGCCGTCCTCGGGATCGGCGAACAGCATGAACGACCGGCCGGCGGCGGTCAGGCCGTGGAAGGCGGTCGTCTCGCCGTGCTTGTCGGCCAGGGCCTGCTGGACGGCCTGAACCGGCCCGCAGCGCATCTGCGCGTGGGCGCGCGGCGCGGCAGGCGCGATGGAAAGAGCGACGGCAAGCGCCGCTGGTAGGATTGCGAACCTCATGTCGCCGCTCCTTTCGTCAGGGCCGCGAGCGGCTATTTGCCCAGGCCGTTCTTGGCGATCGCCTCGCGGCCGAAGATGATGGCGAGCCCGCCGGTGAGCAGGGTGCCGGCGTCGGCGTTGGGATAGAAGGACCGGGCGATGTCGGCGATCGCATTGCCCTCGGGCAGGATGCCCACGGCGGCGCCGGCGATCGCCATCAGCGCGCCGACCCAGAAGGTCTTGGACTTGAGATTGAGGGTGGTTCCCATCGTTTGCTCCTTTGGTGGGGGTGGGAGGAATCGGCCGCCCTGTGATGTCGCTTTTCCCGGCGAGGCCTCTCGCTCGTCGAGCACCAGGCTTGCCAGCTTGATGAGGTCGGCGGCGGTCCGGGTAGCCGCGCGCAAGTCGCCGCTGTCGAGCGCGCGCAGCCGGTCCAGGGTCAGCGCGCCGGCCTCGATCGCGATTGGCGGGTCGGAGGGCGGCAGGCCGGGGTCCGGCGGTGCGGGCTGCGGCTCGTCGGCGATGCCGGCACCCAGCCGCGCCTTCCAGAACGCGGCTGCGTCGGCCAGCTTCTCGTCGTAGCGGTTGGCCTTGTACGCCCGGCCGTTGTAGCCCCGCGCAAAAGCGTCCCAGCGCCCGGCCAGCAGATCGTCCTTCAGGCCCTTCGAGCCGATGAAGGCGATCATCGCCTCGACCTGGTCGGCCTCCGACGCGGCCAGGCGGCGCACCATCGCGAGCGCGGTGTCGAAGCCGACGGCGCGGTGGTTGAAGCCCATGATCTGGCCCAGGCCCCAGGACGAAGCGAGACAGGCAAGTTCTTCGCCGGCGACGGCGGCGGCGCGCTCCAGGTGCGGATAGGAGTTGGCGTGGGGCCAGGCGAGCGCGGCCTTGTAGGACGGGTTCGCCAGGCCGGCTGCGACCAGCTCGCCCCGCTTCGCCCCGCGCGAGAACTGGTAGGCCTTGTGCAGCTCGTAGCGGAACACCAGCGCGCCCGACGAATGCGAGCCCTTGCCGGCGGCTTCGACCTGCACCACCGCGCGCAGAAGATATTCGGGAATCTCGTGCCGGGCCGACATCGCGGCGAAATCGCCGTCGTCCAGCCGGCGGCCCTCGCCGATGTAGAACGGTTCGACGGCCGACCTTGGATCCGCCGGCGTGCCCCCGGCCAGTCGCGTTACAGTGTCGACAATGGTGCGCTGGGTGAAGTCGATCTGGGCGGCCTCCACGTGGCCGACATCGCCGACGATCTTGTCCAGGTCGAAGAACTTGCGCTCGCCGGGAAAATCATCGGCGAAGGCGACCCGCGACAGGCCGGCGTAGAAATCGTGCGCCAGCTTGACGTTGGCGCCGGCGGGCGGACAGCGCTTGAGCGTCTTGTCGATCGCGGCCAGATAGTCGACCTCGATGCCGGCCTTGGCCAGCCGTTCGGCGATCTTCAGGATGGCGTAGACGCCGTTGGAATGGCCGATCAGCGACAGCGGCCGGGCAAGTGCGCCGGCGGCGTGGTCGCGTTCAATCTGCCCGGCCACGTCGGCCCAGTCGGCGTAGCCGGTGGCCGAGGCGTAGTGGGCGGCGCCCTCGATTTGCCCGGCGATCGCACGGGTGCCCGCGGCATAGCGCGGGTTGAGCGCGCTGAACAGGCCGGCGAAGACGGCGGTGGTTGCGCTCATGACCGGTACTCCCGCTAGCGCGCCAACCAGCCCCAGGCGGCGGCCAGCGCGAGCAGCGCCAGCAGTCCCCATATCGGCCAGTTGACGGACTCCTCATCCGCAGCCGGCGCGGGAACCGGCTGCGCCCAGCGACCCCACTCGGTCTGCAGCCGCGCGATCAGCGTCGCGTCCACCTTCACCGAAGCGCCCAGGCCGTGGCGGACGCGGAACGCCTTGATCGCGGCGTTGGTCTTGCGGCCCTTCAGCCCGTCGATCGCGCCGGCATACAAGCCGAGATCGGCCAGGCGGCGCTGATGTTTCTCGTCGATTTTCGGGGTAGGCATGGATGGTTCCTTCGCGCATGAAAAAACCCGCCGTGGGGCGGGTCGGGGTGATCGGGGTGGAAAATATTATGTTATGTCAAACGGTTGAAAACGAGTGTTTTTCGGATGTCGTCCGACTGACTTGACTTCGGTTTGGGCCTGCGCCGCAACTATTTTTGGGAGAATTGTTGCTCCGATTTGCACACAACCTACGATACCTTTACCCTTCCCAAGGCAGTTCAATAGAAAAACAGCGGCAGATGGTGACCCGCGCAGACCGGGAAGCTATCTTCTAGAAGAATTTCCAATCTTGGGGACGTATCTTGAGTTCTGCAAACCGCGTCTTTTTCCGCAACTTGGCCTTTAGAGGCGCAGCCCGGGTATTTCACGCCCTGGTTTCATGCGGGCTTTGTCTTGGAATCCTGGTCCTTGGCTTGGTGCATGATACTCCGACCGCCGTAGCCGCCGATGATGCGCCAGGCTGGCGGCAGGCCGAGTTGCGGGTGATATCGCGGGAGACCGACGATCGGATCAAGGTTGCGGCCAGCGCCGCCGACGATGCGCCAGGCTGGCACAGAGCTGGCTTGTCGGCGATAGCGCGAGAGAGCGACGATCGGATCAAGGTGCTGGCACCCACTGTCATTCCAATACAGTTTTGGCGTGCGGCGGATAAGACTGTTTTTCCCATGCTCGTCGATGCGCTTTCACATGAGGACGAATGGCGGGTCCGGTGGAGGGCGGCCCAGGCGCTCGGTGAGATCGACGGCGCCGCGGCGGATGCGCGGGTATTCTCGGCGCTGGCGGCAGCGGTATATGATAATGACTCCGATGTCCGGCAGGCAGCCCGGGAGGCTGTGAACAAGCTCACTAGCGCGGCCGTTCCAATGCTCATCGATGCGCTCTCACATGACGATTGGCCGGCTCGGATTGAGGCGGCACGCATGCTCAGCGGGCTCAATAGCGTATCAGCCGCGCAGGCAGTTCCAATGCTGGTCGATATGCTTTCGCATGACAGCATGCAGGTTCGGCTCGATGCGGTATGGGTCCTTTCCGGCATCGATAGCGCAGCGGCAGCGCAAGCCGTTCCGATGCTTGTCGAGGCGCTTTCATACAGGGATTGGCGGGTTCGCCAGGGAGCCGCACAGGCGTTCGGCAAGATCGACGAAGCGGCGGCGGAGCAGGCAGTGCCGATGCTTGTCGTGGCCTTGGCTGATCCTGATCCAGATGTGCGCCAGGCAGTCGGGGAGACTTTGGAAAAGCTCAATGGCGCGGTGACGGTTCCGATGCTTGTCGCAGCGCTTTCAAGCGGGAGATGGCGAGTTCGGTTGGAGGCGACGCGTACGCTGTCGAGAATCGATCGCGCGGCGGCGAAACAGGCGGTGCCGATGCTTGTCGAATTGCTTTCACACGAGGAATGGCAAGTTCGTGTACGGGCAGCGCATGCGCTCGGCGAGGCCGACGATGCGGCGGCGAAGCAGGCGGCGCCGATGCTAGTCGAAGCGCTTTCACATGGCGAATGGCAGATTCGTCAGGAAGCCGCCCAGGCGCTCGGTGAGATCAACGAAGCAATAGCAGATGCACCTGCATTTTCGGCGCTCGTAGCGGCGGTTGATGATGACGATTCGGATGTTCGCCGAGCAGCTAGGGAGGCTTTGGACAAGCTCGATGGCGCGATGGCGATCCCGGTGCTTGTCGAAGCGCTTTCACACGAGGAATCGCGAGTTCGGATGGAGGCGGCACGCATGCTAGCGAGAGTCGATCGCGCGGCGGTGGAGCAGGCGGTGCCGATGCTTATCGAAGCGCTTTCACGCGGCCGATGGCGGGTTCGCCAGGGAGCCGCAGAGACGCTCGGCGAGATCGACGAAGCAGCGGCGGAACAGGCGGTGCCGACGCTTGTGTTGGCCTTGGGTGATCCTACTCCAGATGTGCGCCAGGCGGCCAAGGAGACTTTGGAAAAGTTCGATGGCGCGGTGACGGTTCCGGTGCTTGTCGAAGCGCTTTCAAACGAGGAATGGCGAGTTCGGGTGGAGGCGGCACGCACGCTGACGAGTGTTGATCGCGCGGCGGCGGAGCAGGCGGTGCCAATGCTTGTCGAGGTGCTTTCACACGTCGAATGGCAGGCTCGCCAAGAAGCCGCACAGGTGCTCGATGAGATCGACGATTCGGCGGCGGAGCAGGTGGCGCCGATGCTTGTCGAGACGCTTTCACACGATCACTGGCAAATGAGGGCGGAGGCGGCACGCATACTGGCGAGATTCGATCGCGCTGCAGCGGATCAGGCGGTACCAATGCTGGTCGAAGCGCTGTCGCACAGGGACTGGCAGGTTCGCGAGAAAGCCGCGCAGGCGCTCGGTGAGATCGACGGCGCGGCAACGGATGCCAGCGCAATTTCGGGACTGGTGGCGGCCATTGGTGATCGCGATTCCGATGTCAGCAATGCAGCCAGTGAGGCGATTTCCAAAATTTCGGCAAACGTTACCGAGCCGTCGCTGCCCCTCTCGATCGCTCTGCTCGATCTGGCGGAACGTTTCCCCAGTAAAGTGCCCGAAGCCCGCATCTGGGCGCGTTTTCTCTCGGGAGGTTCGCAAGATTACCAAATTCTCGTCGACTGGTTGGGGAGCCCCAGCGAGTTGCCCATTGAGGGACTGAAAGATGATCCAGACCGAGTCAGGGCGACGTTGACCACATTTGTGGGTGCGCTGCCGGTGATGGATGCCCGTAGCAATCTTTCGTTCAAGATTGCGGATGCCGCGGACAAAGTCGCTAGCGAGGGGCAGGCGAACCTCACGGTCAACGACATTCCACTGCTGAAGCGCCTCGCCGGCGCGTTGGAAGCCCATGGGCGTACCGCGCACTCGGACAGGATGTCCGCCATAGCGGATGATCTCGAGCCGAACGAGCTTGCCCGGGCGACCCTCCTTGGTTGGGGAGCACACGTCACCCTGTGGACCCTGCTGATCTTCGTCTATCCCCACTCGCGGCCTGTGCAGACGTTCTTCTTCTGGAACAAGTGGGTGCGGTGGTTCGTCGGGTTCGGCTACGTGCCTCTTCTGCTCGCCTGGGTGCCTTTCCTGCGGCGTCGCCTGTTCAAGCCGTTCCGCATACCGTTGCTGGCCGACGCGCATCTAGGGGAGTTCGACCCATCGGCGTATTTCGTCGGCACGCGCGTGCGCGTAGGGCGCAACGCCAAGCCCTCGAATCTGATAGAATCTCTGGCGCAGATCAAAGGGCAGATCGTCCTGGAAGGCGAATCCGGTCTGGGCAAGACCATGTTCATCCGCCACCTGCTCGCCAACTCGCCGCGCATCATCGTGTATCTGCCGGCCACCAAGTGCGAAAACGGCGTCCTGGCGGCCATTCAGGCCAAGCTCGAAGGGCCGGCGCGCGATCCGAAATTCCTTCGAAGCCTGGTCTATGCCGGCGCGATCGACGTGGTCATCGACGGGCTCAACGAAGTCGCCGCCGACGTCCACGCCCGCATCGTCGAGTTTGCCGACACGCACTTCGCCGGCAACCTGCTGATCAGCACCCAGCCGATGGAGTGGACAAAGCCGGCCAACGCCAAAGAGTTCGTGCTTGAGCCGCTGGCCGAGGAGCAAATCGGGGAGTTTCTTGCTTCACGCGCCCACCAGCTGCCCGAAGACGCAACCACCACCGGCGATGACTACGAGGCGGCGGTGGCCGATTATATCGAGCAAGCGCTGGGCGAGGCTGAGACGGAGGCGCGATCGGCCGCCCGCCGGGCCCTGTCCAACCCGATGGATCTGACGGTGATCTCCGACATGCTGGCCCGGGGCGAGACCCCGAACCTTCTCGACCTGCGCGAACAGCAATATCGCGTGATGGCCGACGACTACAAACACCGCCAGAACGGCGCCGAGTTTCCGTTGGAGAAGTTTTCGGAGCGCGCCTTCGAGCTGCGCGTCAGCGATCAGCAACATTTCGAACCGAAAGAATTCATCGACGAGCTGGCGCGCATGGAGGACCACCGCATGGTGATCTCGCGGCCGGGACGCGACGCCGAGGGAAAGCCGATCGTGGTCAAGCACTTCCGCCACGACAAGATCATGGACTTCTTCCTGCACCAGGCGTTCCTGGGCAAGCAGCACTCGCGCCAGATCGAATATCTGCGCGACGCCCGCTTCCGCGGAGCTTATATGCTGCTCGCCACCCAGCTGCCCTACCCGCAGGCCCTGGCGCTTCGCGAACTCCTGATCAAGCACGCCGCCGAAACCCGCGATCATTCCCTGTCCGACCAGTTCGTCCTACTCCTGGATCAACGCGCCGCCGCGTGAACGCGCCGGAACGGTTCGCGATATCGCTCGCATGAGCGGCCGTCCCGACGCGGTCAACGGCCCTGGTGCGGGCAGGCGAACAATTTCACAGCATGTTACCGACTATTTCGCCCTGCTGAATCAGTTAATCGCCAATCATCAAGCTAAATCCCCATCCGTGTAGAGCACGAATTGATAAGCCGTATTCATTGTTCAAGCATATACCGCAGTTTTAGCTGTTTATTAACCATAAACTACGACGTTGCAGTTGGTCGAAAGGGGAGACCAATGATTCGCTCAATTGTGACAACCGCTATTCTATGCACCTCGATCGCAGGCTGCGCCATCCGTCCTATTCCGGAAAACGTCACCGCATTGGACACATGGCAGATAGTACAAAAGATCAGATGCGAGTTTCGCGACTCTGTTCGCACCAGATTCAGAAATTTTACTGAAGACACGGCTTTTCATGAGGATACAGATAAAGAAACATCCGAAAAGTTGCTGGATATATTAAGTAAACTTAACAAAAATGAGATCGAATATGCTGATGCATTAGTTACTATTTCCGACAAATCGAACAACTTTCCGGAAGATTACATTGAGACAATTGACCGTTTCTCAAACGCGGCCATCGCCTACGATTTTGATTTTGATATGACGGAGGACAACAATAGTGACCTCAACGCCGGACTCGCACAAACATGGCCACGCTTTGCGCCGCTAACCATAGATATTGACACAGATATTGACGCAAAACGCAATAACAAACGAACCTTCAGAATCGTTGATACTTTTAATCGGTTGGCTACTTTGCTGCCGGATCGCATATGTACTGGAGTAGAAACCGGGAAGAATTTCGCTTTCCCGATGGGCGGCAATCTCAACCTGGATGAAATGGTAACGACTTTCCTGGATTTGGACCGATCAGCCAATCTGTCAGTTAAGAACGATGGAATACCAACACTGTCAGACGTGTTGACATTTACCACACAACTGACCGGGAAGAGCGATCTCAAGCTGAATTTAGCTCCGGTGGGTCCGGGATTCGATCTGGCCGATGTCGGGTTTACCAACACCAACATCCGCAAAGACATTCACAAGCTGACCATCACGATGACGCTGCCACGCAAGAAGGACAGCAGAGAATTCTCCGAAAACGAGAAGCGCGCGCTTGAAGAATTGGAGCGGCAGAGGACCTTGGAGATAGACTCCGAGAACAAGACGATTCGGGATATATTGCTGAGCGAAAGTAGTTGATCGGATTTTGACAACCAACTCCCTTTTGTTAAGCTTTCGAGCTTGATCAGGGTCTATCTGGAGAACGGCTATGGCCATCGTCGAATATAAGGGAACCGATCCGCTTCCGATGGAGTTGGGCGCAATCATGGAAATTGCCAAGATAGTATTGGAGTTGTCGGCGGAACAGGAACTTATCGATTACGGTAAGGCAAACAACATAACCCTCAACGTCGAGCCGGATGCGGTCAATCAGATGAAGGCGTTTCTGGATGGGTTGGCGGGGCCGGCGGACGATCCCGGAGGAACGGCCGCGCTTCGCGCGGGGTCGGCACAGTCGGCGGCCATGCGTGGCGCCAGGGATTTTGCCCGCTCGGATCGGTGTCGCTGAATTCCAGCCCGCTTCGCTACCCGATCGATCCATCAACTCAGGCTGAATGCATCGCGACCGCCCCGGCGGACCGTCGAGTGGTGCTCGTGGTGGTGGAACCACGACCTGAGGAGAACCCCCTCGCCCCTCCCCGCCCGTCAGCCGATCAAACACCTCCGGATTGTCCTTCGCGAACTTCTCCAGTTCCTTGCCGCTCATCCCGACCAGCGTTTCCAACGTAATCTCGGTGCTGCCGCCACCGATCCCTGAGAGCGTTTTCGACGCCGATTGAGCCGTCGCGATGCGTTCGATGCGGCGGGGCTGGATTGAGGGTTGGCGCGCGTGGGGCCGCGTTGGGAGCTCGCCACGGCGGAACTCCACCCACCACCGTCATCCCGGCGAAGGCCGGGGTCCAGGTGCGTCACCGCTTGCTCGGTGTGAGTTGCTCTTGGCGTGCAGCTTGCCCATATGCGCTGCCGACCCACCATACCCCGTCAAACCACGAATCCGCCGAAGCGCACCTGGACCCCGGCCTTCGCCGGGGTGACGGGAGGGTTGGGCACCGCTGGTGAAGTTGGTGAGGCGGACATTTCCGCGATCGAAGCCGGCGAGCACCGGGCGTCAGCGAACCGGGCACAAAAAAGGGCGACCCGCTGAGCGCAAATCACCACAATGAGCGCTACCTATGGTTTACCGGACCGGGTGTCAAGGGTGGGGGTGGCACTGGAGAGCCGGAGCTTCTGGCCACACTCCGCCACCCCTCACCCCCACTCGCCGCGATCCACCTTCGCCACCCCGGTCCGCACGAAGCTCCCGTGCCGCGACCTTCCCGCCACCTTCGGAAACCACAGCTCCACCAGCTCACCCAGGGCGTCGCGGAAGCGGCGGCGGTAGTAGCGTTCGGCTCGGTCGCCGGATTCGCCGGCCTGGGCGGCGATCTGGGCGGCGGTCAGGCCTTCGCAGGTGAATTTGTAGACCAGGGCGGTGCTGACGTGTCCTAAGTGGCTGCGCGCGGCGGCCAGGCGGTTGTGGGCGTCGAGGACCGCGTCGGGGACCTCGTAATAGCCCTTGCCGCCGTCGACGCGCGGGCGCGCCGGGTCGGCGGCGAAGCCGACGCGCTGGGCGCACACCACCAGGTCGTGGAACCGGTCGGCGGCCTCGGATTGCGCGGTGTCGAGAAAACCGTTCTTGAGTTTCTCGAACTCGGTGCGCTCGGCGCGCGCCACCGCGCTGGGGCGCGCGCGGCCGGGCTTGGGCGATGATTTCCTGCGCCGCGCCACGCGTCAGGCCTCCGCCGTGGATGGCCGACGGACCGGGTCGTGTGGCGGTGCAATCGTCATTGACAAAATCTGTTTAAAACCTATAAGAAAACCTATGTATGAGAGCTTATGTATGACATCGAGTGGAAGCCCAGGGCGCTGAAACAGTTGCGCCGGGTGCCGGCCGGGCAAGGCAAGGCCATTCGCGATGCCGTGGACACGCTCGCGGAGCCGAAGTCGGCGCGAGGCGTCAAGCGGTTGAAGAACCACCGCTATGGCTTCCGCCTGCGGGTCGGCAACTACCGGGTGCTGTTCGACATCGTCGAGGTCGTCAGGGTAGTTTCGATCGAGGAGGTGAAAAGGCGCGATGAACAAACCTATTGATTTCCAGATCATCCACGAAAACGGGAAGCCCCGGTTCGCGGTCGTCCCGATCGAGCAGTTCGAGGAACTGGTGGCGTTCGCCGATGCCTCGCCCACCGTGCCCAACGCGGTGGTCAGGAAGGTGTTCGACGAGGGCTTGTCGCCGGTGCGCGCGTGGCGCGAGCACTTGGGCCTGACCCAGGCCGAGGTGGCCGACCGGCTCGGCGTCGCCCAGGCCACGTTCGCCCAACAGGAAAGTGCGTCCGCCAACCTGCGCGCGACCAGCGTCAAGAAGATCGCCACCGCCATGGGCCTGGTCGCAAGCCAGCTCGATTTCTGAGGTCGCCGCGCGATCATCGGCGGCAGCGGCATGATCATCCTCACCACCCCACCCGATGTCATCATCACCACCCTTTCCGCAGTCATCCTCGCCCTTGTGGCGAGCACCCAGGGGTCACTGGTTGTGGCGCTTGGTTTCTGGGTCCTCGGCTCAAGCCCGGGGATGACTGAATGGAAGGGTCGCAGGACGATGCGGGCAGCGCCCCAGCCAATCTCCCCCCTTGCGGGGGAGATGTCCCGCAGGGACAGAGGGGGGTGGAGCGGCGAGCACGGAGTATGCGGCCTTACCCCCCTCTGTCGGCTTCGCCGACATCTCCCCCGCAAGGGGGGAGATTGGGGGCAGCGGCCTGCGCCGGGGTGACGGAGCAGGTTGGGCACCGTTCTTGCCACCGCCCTCATCGCCCGCCTCCCAGCACCTGGTAGCTCAGCGGCACCTCCTCGAAGCGCCTTGCCGTCCGGTCGAAGTCGAATTCCACCGAGCCCGGCGTGCCGCAGACCGGCTGGCGGCGGATTTTCTTGGAGAACACCATCGTCTTTCCCGCCGCGTAGTCGCGGTAGACGACGAGGCCGGCGTCGGCCTTGTTGCGCCAGTGGGACGAGCCGATCAGGTCGTAGAGACCGGGCACGGGGTCGGGCTCGCCCGGCGCGTGCGGGCGCAGCTTGGTGGGGTGGACGATCATGAACACCGCCACGTCGTGGGCGCGCGAAAACCGTTTGCACTTGGAGATGAGCTGCGAGACGAACTCGGTCTCGGTCATCTGCTTGGGCCGGCCGGCCTCGATCTCGTTATAGGGGTCGATGATCAACCCGTTGATGCCCCGGCGCAGCACCAGGGCGCGGGCGCGCTCCAAGATCCAGTCGATGGTCGGGGTGTGGTCGGCGACCGCGATGAAGGCGACGCGCTCGTCGAGCCAGCGCCAGGCGTCGCGCAGTTCGTCGCGGGTCAGCCGCTCGGAAGGGCCGGGGTGGAACGGGCGGGCCGACGCGATCTCGATCAGGTCGGCCACATGGTTGGCCTCGCCCGTCTCCGGCGAGAAGATCGCCCACACCCAGCCGGCACCCTGCGCCATCTGGAAGGCGACCTGGTCGATGAATCTTGTCTTGCCGTGGTTGGGCACGCCGGTGATCACGACGAACTGGCCGGGGATCACCTTGAACGCCTTGTCGAGCTCGACAAACCCGGTGGAGACCGGCTGCGGCCCCCTGCCCTCGTACAGATCGATCACCTCGTCGATATAGTCGGCGACGCGGTAGACCCCGTCGATCGGCCACGGCTCGGCCGCCTCGACACACTGACGCAATGCCTCCGCCCCGCCGGCGATCAGCGCCTCGTTGGCGTCCTTGCAGGTCTCGTCGTTGGCGAGGTCGAAGCGCACGCGGAAGCAGCGGTCCTTGCCCAGCCGGCGGGCCAGTTCGCCGGCCAGCGCCTCGCCCGGCGCGTCCATGTCGGTGGCGATGAGCACCCGGCGCACGCGCTCAAGTTGTTCGGCATGTGTGGCCAGCGGCTCGTAGCGGCGGTCGGAGGTCTCGCCCGCCTCGGCCGGCGCGCCGTTGGGCAACGAGACCACGTGGGTAAACCCGGCCTCGATGAAGGAGAGCGCGTCGATCTCGCCCTCCACGAAGATCAGGTCCTCGCCCGCCTCGATCGCATCGGCGTTGTAGAGCACCGGCTCGGGGTTCTTCTCCTGGCGGAAGTGCTTGGCGGCGGTGCGGTACTTGACGTTGCGCAGCGCGCCGTCCCAGCGATAAGGGAAGGCGATGCATTCTTCTTGCGTCCGGGTCTGGGGGAACCATTGGCGGGTCTTGTAGACGCCGGCGGCTTCGACCGTTTCGCGCGAGATGGCGCGGGCCTCGAACCAGTTGTAGAGCGTGTCCGGCCGCCGGGGCTCGGGCTCCGGCTTCGGCCGGGTGTAGCTGCGCCGGCGCGGGCGCGGCGCGGGGCCGGGTTCCGGCGGCCGGTTGCCCGCCGCCCAGCCGCAATGGTGGCAGTGGGCCACTACGTCGTCGCCGGGGCGGATGGTGACCGACAGGCACGGGTCCTTCTGGTTGCGCCGGGTGGCCGAACATTGCGGACAGGTGGTCTTGTGCCCGCCGAGGCTGGCGCGAGCGAGCGCGATGCCCTGCTCGCGCAGCCATTCATCGACGCTCATGACTTCGCGCGCGCTCACATCCGGCTCCAGCCGCGAACATAGTCGCGCCGCTTCTCATCGAGATCGGGATTGAACTCGATCGCCTTGATCACCCAATTTCGCCATGCCGCCTTCCAGTCCACGCAGCGGCGATCGCGCTCCAGCGCGTGGTTCTTGAACTTCTCCGCCTCGATGCGAGCCGATCGCTCGGAAAGATGCTTGTCGACGGCCACCGCGATGAAATCGGGGCTCGGCCGCCAGTCGGCCGGCAAAGCGGTTGCCGGTTTTTTCCTGGAAATCGATTCATCATCCGCGCCCCTGAATCTGGATTCTGACTCTGGATCTGGATGGTTTTGCTTTGCTTGCGCTTTGCTTATCCCCGGCTTCGCCGCTTCGTCGTTGGCTTTCAACGCCTTGGCCGGCCGCCCGCCCAATTTGCCCGCCTCGCTACGCTTCTTCGAAGTCGTGGTGATGCGCTCGAATTCCTTCACCAGGCGTGGGTTGCAAAGCCGGGCTTTGTCGCGGGTGAAGAACTCGTCCAGGATCGGCCGCACCTTGGCCTCGAAGCTGGCCGCATCGATGCGCATGTGCCGGGCGATCCAGGCCGGATCGTCGGGGATCGAGCAGCCCGGCGTGCGCCAGCACAGCCGCAGCAGCCGGTTGTAGATGCCGTCCTCCTCCAGCGACAGGTGCGCGGTGTCGCCTTCATAGTCGGTGACGTAGAGCGGCATATAGGGCAGGCTCATCGCGCGCGCCTCCCCGACCGCCCGGCCGAGGACCAGGAGAACGGCACGAAGCCGGTGGCCGGCGCTTCGGCCTCGTCGCCCTCGTCGCGGTGGCAGCGCGCGTGATGGTGGGCGCAGTAGGCGCTGCGGCTTTTCGCCGGCCGGCCGCAGAACAAATGCTCGCCGTCGGCGTCGCGATCATTGACCGGATATTTGCAGCCGTCGTCGGCCAGCTCCTCCAGCGGCAACGCCTCGCAGGCGGCGTCATAGGCTTGCGGCGCGATGGCGTCGTCGCGCGGCCCTGCCCGCCGCCTGGATTTGCGCCGGGATTCGTGCGTTGGCCGGTCGCCCGGCGCCCGCGCGATGCGGCCGACCTCCCGGTTGGCGAAACCCATGGGAAACAGGTCCGGCCGCCGCCGCACCCGGCCCAGCACCGCGCTGCGCGACTTGCCGACCAATTCACCGATCTGCGCGGCCGACAGCCGGCCCTCGGTGAGCGCGGCGCGGATGATCTCGTCGGTGGCGCGGGTGTGGGTCATCGCGCGCCACCGTGCGTTCCGAGCCACAGCGCAAGACAGGCGCGCGCCAGTTGATGGTCCACGCGCCCCTCGATCTCCTCGCGGCACAGATGCTCCCCCAGCGCCACCGGCGCCCCGGCGAACGCAGCCGCGAGGCGAATGTTCGGCGAAGCGCCCGTGGACGCCCCGTCCCTCGGCGAAGCCCCCGTCGGCGCCCTGCCCGTCGGCGCCCCACCCGTCGGCGCCCCACCCGTCGGCGCCTCGTCCGCCGGCGCCCCACCCACTGCCGTCATCCCGGCGAAGGCCGGGATCCAGGTGCGTCGATGCTTGCTCGCAGTCGGTTGCTCTTGCGCGGACGGCTCACCGAGACTGGATGCCCGTCCCTCATTCCCCGGTAAACCACGAACCCGCCGATGCGCACCTGGATCCCGGCCTCCGTCAGGATGACGGCAGAGGGTGTGGGTCACGCCGGGGTGGCGGGTTGGCGATGACGCGGCCCGATCTCCCCCCTTTCCGGCGGGATGTCCCGAAGGGGCGGAGGGGGGTGAGGCCGCATCCCCTGAGTCTGCCGCCTCACCCCCCTCTGTCGGCTGCGCCGACATCTCCCCCGCAAGCGGAGAGATCGGCACCGGCCTACCCAGCGCGTCTACGTGCCGGCAGGGGGAGCGCGATGCGGGCTTCGATGGATTTGGTTCGATCAATATGTCTGTTCCTTCTGGTCCGCGTGACCGGCACGGGCCGGCGCGATGGAATCGTCCCAGCCGCCAGGGTAAGCGCATTCGGCAAAGCGGGGATAAGCAGCCCGAGCGACGCGGCGCACGCGATCAATCGCGGGCGCGGGATCGGGTTTTGGGGGGTGGGCCTAGTCCGGCGGCTTATCACACACACCAAGATTCGATGACATCGCGGTCGACTAACCCTAATGGACACCGAGTATCCAATTGATCTACCTAGAATCACCCGTAGTTTATCTGAAATTTTTCCCTAGAATCTGGTACTTGAAGGCTGATATCAAAACATCACTTTAACATAGAAGTCTAACTGGATTGACATTGAAAATTATAAATGCAAATTCTATATTAGTAGAAAATTGTCCTTCTGGTGTAAGAATGAGATCAATAATTGCATATCCTATATTTTTTCTTCTCTTTTCACTTGCCACCCCCGCCATGGCGCAGACGACAGTGGTGATAGAAATTCACAACACTTCCTCGGGCTCCGACGATTATTTTTGCTGGACTCCGGTGACGGCCAGGGTTCGCGCGATCACCGAACAATCCGATCCCGTTCAAGTCACTCTGGCCTCCGATTCACCGGATGGCACAGGCCGGGTCGAGTTCTCCCGCGACGCCGGGGTTCCCGTCACGCCGCAAACCTATTCGCCGCTCCCGGCGCTTGATCTGGCGCTGCCTTCAGACGGTTCGTGGGTGCCGATCCTGGTCAGCGGCGCGCGCGCGTCGACTGACGGCAAGGACGTATCGATCGTCGCAACCGATCGAGCGACCGGGTCCACGGTTGGTCGCACCGACGTTATGGTACGCGTGCGCAAAGACGCCAATGAGCTCACCAACCTGGAGCGCGAGCGCCTTACCGACGCGCTGGCCTCGTTGCACGGACACCGCCGTCCCTCCGGCCCCACCAATGCATACGAGAAATACGCCGACGCACACGGGCGCGCCGGGGGCCTGGGGATTCACGGGGCGCGGGACGGATTTCCCCTGTTTCTGGCCTGGCACCGTGCCTTTCTTCTGTCACTCGAACGTGAGTTGCAGGCCATTGATCCCAGGGTGACAATCCCGTATTGGCGGTTCGACCGAAACTCCGACGCGATCTTCACGGAGGCCTTTATGGGCAGCGCCAGCGGCCCTAGGACGCCCGCAGGGACCATAGTCGAGTTTGACCGCACAAACCAATTGCGCGGCTGGCGGATGGGCTTCGGCGGGCCTCTGGTGCGCACCCGAAACTCAACCGTGCGTTTGCAGGACATCTACCCCAGTGTTCGATTTGAAACGTTGGCGGTGCTTTTTTCGCCCGCCGAGGCTCGTGTTTTCGGCGGCTTAAGAGGGGCGAACGCCGAGATCGAAAGACGTCACCATAACTATGCCCACGTCAATGTCGGCGGCTGGATTGGCACCGCTCGATCGCCGCGGGACCCGATGTTCTTCCTGCTGCACTCCAACGTGGACCGGGCGTGGGCCGACTGGCAAGCGCGCTTCGGTCGGTTCGACCCGACCAGCGAACACGCCTATTCCCCTCAGGGTCAGTATCCCGGCCCGTCTGATTCGAACCGCCTGCCCAAGGGCTCGTACGCCTTGGACCCGATGTGGCCGTGGAGCCGGGATGATGGTTCCTCGACCCCCGACGATGACAGCGACGGCGGGCCAAACGGGGGCTTCGATATGCCTTCTTCGCCGGCCGGTTACGGCCCGATCGGCGTGCCCACGCCGGCCAGCATGATCGATTACATGGATGTTGCAGGGAATGGAGCGGCACACGGTGTGTGCTATGATGATCTCAGATACCTAGGTTCGGTGAACTGATATGAACCCGATTCCCACCATCATGGCCGCCTTACTGGCCTGGCTGGCGATGTCGCTGCCGGGCTGGGCCTTGGACGATGCCATTATAAACCATCCCGATCGCGAGATCGCGGCAAGCTATCAGGCCGCCGAAACCGAAATTGAAGGTCTGCAGGCGAGGGTCGGCGCCAACGGCGATACCGAGGATCGGCTGGCCGCGTTCGCGCAGTTGGCCCAGAACTACCCTCTGGCCGCCGAAATTCTGGCTCGAGACTATGTCGGCGACAAAGACGAAGCGGTAGCGCTTTTCGCGATTCAAGTCCTCCAGGACGCGACCGTGATGAGCAACCACCATGTCGGCGGCATGGCAGGGCTTCTGCCGCGGGTGCGGCATATGATGGAGCAGCATGAGAAATCCCGCGCCGCGTTGCGACCCGCGGTGGAGGACAAGCGCGACGGTATCCGAATGGAGGTGGCGACCTATCTGGCCAGTCTAGGGGATGCCGAAGCGTTGAATGCGATCGAGACCGATGGGGCGGGCCTGTACTCGGACGTCGAACGAGCCAATCTGTTCACGTTAGCCGGCGGTGAGATCGGGGAGAAATTCCTCGCGAGATATATTACGGGCGAGGGTGATATTGCCGCCCAGCGTACGGCTGTCGGCTATCTTGGCTCCATACCCGCTTATCAGCCGCAAATCCGCATCCAGTATTATCTGAATGGCAAAGCACCTACCGAATTGAGGGTCACCGCCGCCGATACCCTCGCCATCCACGATTCCAGCTTCCCCGAATACGCGCTGGTTGCGGTCAGCGGACAGGAGGTCGATCCGGCATTCCTCGCCGCCGCGGTCGGCGGTTATGTGGATGTGCAGACTGAACAGGGCGATCTCGACCCCGGGAGCGCCCAGGCGCTATCCGAACGGCTGGGAAGCGTCGTCGCGGAGCGGGAAGGGACCATCTCAATCGACACCCTTAAGGCGTTCGACGGGCTATCGCAGCGCCTGGACGCCATTTCTGGCGCCCTTGAGTAAATTCGCCGCGCCAAAACTTTTCGTCGATGCGGACGATCCAAGCATCTGCTGCGTCGTAACGCGATGAGCGGACGGCTGTCTGCCCCCCTAAAACCCCGTCAGATCCGTAACCGAAACCTTCGGATGCTCGCTACCCAGCACCCGCGCGATCAGCGCGTTCATGACGTGGATGTTGTTGTCGAAGGCGCCGTGGGTGTTGGCGGTTTTCACCGGGTCGATCTGGCCGACTTGGCCGGTGTCCTTGAAGTCGTGCAGTTTGGTGACCACTTCGCGCTGGCCGTGCATCTTGACGGCGATCTGGTGTTTTTGCGCGAGGTCGTGCCAGTCGCGGATGAAGCGGATGTGGTCGTCGGCGAAGTCGGCGGCCAGCAGCTCTTTGACGTTGGCCAGCCGCGCGCGCTCGCTTGCGGCGGGCTCGAGCGCCTCTTTTAGCTCCTCGTTGGTCTGCGCCAGGCACAGGGCGAGCCCCAGCAGCGGCGCCTTGCGCGGGGTCTCGAGCGCGCGCGAGACCAGGTAGAGCAGCGACTTGCCGTAGGGGCCGACATTGTCTTCGCGCTCGATCGCGTTGGAGAGCACGTCGATGTGCATCGAGGCGGCCGGCAGCACGCCGCGCTCGGCGGCGCGGCCATAGTGGCGCAGCGCGAAGCGGGTGGTGCAGGCGGGCGCGAACAGGGTGGTGGTGTCGATGCGCATGCCGGCGGCGAAGTCGTCGAGCATGTGGCCCAGCAGGATCGCGCCGGCCGAATGGCCGGCGATGTGCAGCTCGATGTCGGGCCTTGCGCCCTTTAGCTCGCCCAGCACGTTGAACAGTTGACGCAGGCCGCCGTCGCCGTCGGCGGCGGCGTGGGCGTTCTGCTTCATCTGCGACCAGACCGGCTTGCCGATGGTCTTCTCCGCCGCGGTCTCGAACGACTTGTCGAACGCGTTCTGCAGCTTTTTGACCGCCGCCGCGATCACATCGCCCAGGCCCTCGGTCAACAGTTCCTCGCGCTGGTCCTTGAACTGGCCGACGAAGTCGACGGCGATGTTGGCGAGCGATTCCAGCAACGAGGTGCGCCAGACCAGGAACAGCGGGTGAATGCCGTTGGCGGCCAGCCACGGCCCCATGCGCGTCACCCGCTCGATCGCGGAGCGTTCGGAGTTGAGCCCGCCATGGGCGTAGATCAGCAGCTTGGTGCGGCCGGCCTGCGCCGCCTCGAGCGGGCCTTCGAAGGCGACCAGGCGCAGATTGTCGACCGCGTCGGCAGCGTCGGCGCGCCGGCGGATCAGCGCGCCCTCGTTGCCCAGTACGATGGAATGGTCGTAGGCCTGCTTCTCTGACCACGCCTGCACGCCCCGCTTGATGTCCAGGGCGGCCGCGCGGGCGGAAGCGGGCGTGGCCTTGGTCAGCGCGATGTCGGTGCGGTTGTGGGAGACCGCCTCGGCGCTCACCCGCATCGGCGCGGCGAGCGCGGCGACCCAGGCGTCGTTGCCGTGGGCGATCCAGTCGGCATAGGTCAACAGCGCGAAGCCGCGATAGCCCCAGCGGCTGCCCCACGAGTTCTGGATGACGAAGCCGTCGCCGTTGTAGCCGACGATGGCGAAGGCGTGGCCGCCGGTGGGCGTCTTGGCGGAGCCGTCGGGAATGCACGGCAGCGCGCGCCCGGCGAAGCGGTGGCCGGCGTCCTCGATCAGGTTTTCGTCCAGCCATCCCTGGTGCACGCGCGCGGAGCAATAGACCGCGCGCACCTCGTGGATCGCCGCCTGCATGTCGGAGATCGAACGCGCGTCGACCCGGTAGTAGGCGCCCAGCGGGCGGCGGGCTGCGTCGACGTGCCAGGCCGGGTCCGGCCGGTCGCGCGAGCCGGCGGACTTGCGCCACAGGGTCTCCGCGCACACGCCGTGCTTGTGCCAGCCCTTCATCGCGCCGCGGCAGCTGGAGCCGGAATAGTCTTCCCCGTCCCACTCGTCGTAGAGCTTGGCCACGTCGTAGAGCATGAAGGCGCTGACCCGGTCCGGCCCGCCATCGGCCTCGTTCCCCGCTGCGCCCGCCCGCTCGCGGATCAGCCGCTCCCAGAAGATATAGTCGATCACCGCGGCCAGCCCGAACCCGGTGCACGCGCCCTCCGTCCCCTGGTGGCGCACCATGCGGTGCTTGAGATAGATCGGCAAAAACCGCTCCACCTCATCGTCGGCGGGAAAGCTGGGCGGCAGGCTGACCAGCGGCGGACGATAGGGCCGGTCGCGGAAATCGATCCGGTCGGGCCGGGCGTCCAGTGTCAGTTTTCCCATGCGGTGGTCGGACATGGACTCATACTCTTTATAGGAATCTACTGAACAAAACTCTACGCAGTACTGGTAACACTATAGCGAGATAGATTTATAACGCAATTATTGGTGATAGCGGATATAATAAGATGTTGTTATTGGCCGAAGAACTTGGCTGGGACAGCATGCACTGCCACCGCCTCCAATCTCCCCCTCAAAGGTGGAGAGTGTGGGTTGCCGCCGCCTCGGTCTTTACGGCGCATAGGGGCGTGCACGGTTCCCTCTCTCCCCCAAGGGGAGAGATGTCGGCGCAGCCGACAGAGAGGGGGGAGCGGCGAGCACGGAGTATGCGGCCTCACCCCCTCTGTCCCTTCGGGACATCTCCCCCTCAAAGGGGGAGATCGGCCGCCTCCGCTCTCCGCCTCATCCCGGCGAAGGCCAGGTGCGGTTCGGCGGGTTCGCGGCTGCCTGAAACCCGCTCAGCCGCCCTTAAGCTCCTCCAGCTCGGGCAACCGCCGGTTGTACCCGGTCTCTTTGATCAGCGCCTCCGCCTCGCCGATATGATGCGCGGCGTCGTGGCCGTCGACCAGGGCGCCGGCGGCGCGGCATAGGCGGGCGGATTCAAGGTGGGCGTCGGTGAGGAACAGCTTCATGCCACTGCGCCGCGCGATCTCGAACACCTCGTCCAGGTCCTCGGCGGCGGAGTCGAATTGGCGCTGATGGCGGTGACATTCGGTGCGGGCTAGTAGGCCACGGGGTAGATGATGCTGGGTGCCGGCCTCACGTAGGCCCGCGACTGCGCCGTGAATCAATGCGGCAGCGGCCTGGAAATCTTGTTCACCCTTGGCACACGTTCTGGCCATTTCCGCACGGCCAGCAGAGAGGCGATCTAGGGCTGGTGTCAACAGCGCCAGCCCCCCAGCTTCAGCCCATTCAAGCGCCTGAGCCGCCCGCTTCACCACTTCCTCAAATCGGCCTAAAGCCAGCAGCAGGTCGCAATACCGAGAGCCCTGTATGGAATAAAGCCAGTGATAGTTCGGATCTTCGTTCACCTGTATGGTTTCGGCTTCTTCAAAAACAGCCAGCGCCGCCTGCTGCTCACCGGCCTGATGTAGTGCATCGGCTAGAGTAGCCCGATTGACGATGCGCTGAAATTCATCGTCGTTGTCGTCGGCGAAGCCTATGCCCTGCTGTGCCATCTCAATCGCCTGCTGCAACTCCCCGATGATGAGATAAAGCTGACTCAGATTGTTAGTGGCGATGGCGGCAGCACCCCAGTTTTCTTGGTCGATACGATAATTAAGACCCGCCAGCATCGGTTCAACGCACTCGTGCAAGCGCCCTTGCGCGCGCAAGCGAAAACCTACCCAGTTCATCATGGCGGCCTTGGTGGTGTCTTTAACACCGGCAATAGGCTTGGACCAAGGTTTCTCGAAGAAATGCGACAGCGCCGCCAGAGTTGAGCCAACGGCACCAAGGTAAGCCATGGCGAAGTTAGTCTGGCCACCACGTTGGATGCGTAAAACATAAACCTGACTTAACGCCTCCTGATGTTTGCCCGCTGCACAACCATGGGCGATAGCGGCAAAAAGCGGCTCCATTTCCGCC
Source organism: Rhizobiaceae bacterium (assembly GCA_028281105.1). Lineage (GTDB taxonomy): Bacteria > Pseudomonadota > Alphaproteobacteria > Rhizobiales > Rhizobiaceae > JANQKQ01. The sequence continues at coordinate 11,760 of JANQKQ010000036.1, read as the reverse complement.
AATGTCTCCGGCAACTCCTTGTCTGGCAGATTCCGATAATAATCGTAAAGCCGCGTATGTGCCTCACGGAAAGCGGCCTTGTTGAGTTCCCTAAGCCTCACCCCGAAATACTCCCGCACCAGCGGATGGGCATCCAGCGAGCCGTCGTCCTCTGCCTCCGGCTGGTTCAGTAGGCCGAGCTCGCGCAGGTGGCTCAGCGCCGTCTTCCATTGCGCTTCCGGCAGGGCGACGAGCGTGTCGGTCAGCCCGTCGATCGCCGGTTCTTCCAACAGTGCCCCAATCGCGCCGGCCGGCGCCGGGCGGTCGAACAGGCCCATAAGGAACAACACGGCCAGTTCCGGTTTCCCCGCAAGCTGGGTCTCGTAGGCCGCCATCACGCGCTTGGCGTGGCCGCCCTGGTCGGGCTGTTCGTTCAAGGCCGGAATGGTGTCGCGCTTGGCGATATCGCCGTCATCGAGGGCGAGCCAGTTGGCGAGCAGGGTCAGGGCCAGGGCGTGACCGCCGAATTCGTCGACCGCTTCGCGCAGTTCGTCTTCGCTGCCGTTGACCTTCAGATGCCGCAGCAGCGCCTCGCCATCCTCGGGTGAAAGCCGGTCGAGATCGTGGGCGATGACCGTGGGTTCCGGCTTGCCGATGACTTCATGCACCGCCACCCGGGTGGTGATGAGCAGCATGCCGGGGTTCTGCGCCGCCAGTTGCTTGATCAGCGCCTGCAGGCCCTGGTCCTTCAATGCTCCGTGCATTTCGCCGGGCGGATATTGCAGCGGTTCCAGCCCGTCGAGCACCAGCAGCGTCTTCTGCGCCTTGACCAGCTCGGCGAGCTTCAGCCCCTTGTCCCAGGGCGACTTGATCGGCTCGCCTTCATAGCCGAACCACGTTAGCGCCGCGTCGAAGAAAGGATCGGCGGAGGCCTGTGCGTCTTCGCGCGCGCCCTGGCTGTAGAACGACCAGCCGAAGACGGCTTCCGCCCCGCCATACTCGCCGCCCAGGCTCGCCAGCCAGGTGTTCATCAGCGCCGTCTTGCCGGTGCCGCCCATGGCGACGAGCGTGACGATGTTCGTCTCGCCGCCGCTCCACGCCTCGTCCAGCATGGCCAGTTCGTCGTCGCGGCCGAACAGCTTGGCGTCGGTGACGGGCAGGCGGGAGAGGTCGACCCGCAGCCCGGCTTCAGTCTTCTGCTTGTGAGCGGGCGGCTCCGGTGCGGGCTGGGGCGGCGCCTGGTGGATCACCACTTTTTTGGCGTGCTCGATTCGCGGCCCGGTCGGCGCCGGGTCGCCGATCTTCTCGCCGTCAGAGGACCTCCGCCTCGTCAGGCGGCGGGCCACTCCCAGCGCGCCAAGTGCAGCGGTGATCCCGGTACCGGTCCAGAATATCCGCCAACCCTCGCTCAGCGCCCACCAGTAATCGCTTATCGCCGTCCAATACGCCACAACCTGATCCAACAGCCCGACACCCCGACCCAAACCACCAACAAGCCGACAAGATGATCGCCTTTTCGTTTCTTAGCAATCCCGTTGCTGCAATGCGGAACTATTTCCGTTCTCCAACCCAGTCGGGCCGAAGATCGACAGGTTGACGGCTTCCGTGGCTGCAACGACCGCGCGCAGTTAGACGAAAACTACCGCACTGTTGTTCTCATTCCACTTCCCGATGCAAAACCTCGCCACTTTCCCTTTGAACATCACCCCAACTCAAATATAATCAAACAAAACGCCGAGAGTCTCGATGCAAAACTCAGACATCGCGTTCCTATTACAGGTCTTTATGCTCGCCTGGCTGGCGGTGCTGGCGGCGGTCGTCACCATCCAGGCGCTTCGCGGCGACCTTCACATGGGTGGGATGCTGCGCGCGCGCGACCGTTCGCGCCGCGGCCGCATCGATCCCGAGCGCGTCGCCATGCTGTTCGTCACGGTAGCGGTGATGGGCGGCTATGCGCTGTCGGCGCTGGCGGGCGAGCCTTCGTTCAACGAGCAGTCCGGCCGGGCGCGGCTGCCCGACATTCCCGAAATGCTGCTGGCGCTGCTGGCCGGCGGCAATGCAACCTATCTGGCCGGCAAGATTTCCCGGCGCTGACCGCAAGAGGACACAACATGGCCAACTCCAATGCAAACGCGGATATCCGCAACATGCTCCTGGGGCCCGGCGTGCTGTTCGTCGTGGCGTTCGTCGCCATCGTCGTCGGTGTCGCCTATTGGGCGATCAGCGCCGGCGCCAATGCCACCCACATCTCGATCGCCGGGTTTACCGCGTTCTCCGTCATCATCGTCGCCTTCGCCGCCGCGGTGCTGTGGAAGATCGTCAACGGCGAGGTCAGGCTGGCCGGGCTGATCTCCGAGCCCGACGAGGACGACGAAACGAAGATGGGCAAGGCCAGCCTGTCGCGGTTCCAGTTCCTGATCTTCACCTTCGTGATCGCCGGCCTGTTCCTGATGCTGAGCATCGAGACCGGCGGCTTCGTCGAGATCCCGGCCAACGTGCTCGGCCTGCTGGGCATCTCCGGCGGCAGCTTCATCGTGTCCAAGGCGGTCGGCACCAAGCCGGACGGCGGCGATGGCGCCAATCGTGTACGCGGCAAGCGGGTCCGCTGACATGGATCGACGGGCCTCACGGCACCCGCCCGCGCGCAGGGCCACCGCGTTCGCCGCTTGCCTGTTCGCGGCCGGCATGGCGCTCGGTGTGGTGCCCGGTCTGGCGCAGGAGCGCGAAAAGGCACCAGAGATGAAATGCGAGCCGCCGCTGAAGGATATTCAGTGCGAGCGGCCCCTGTCCACCGATCCGCGCGATTGCGAGCATCTGTGGCGGGCGGTGGGCCTGCCGCGTTGGCACGGCGACACCCCCGGCGGCGGTGGTGACGAAGCCGAAGAGCCGTTCACCACCGTGTGCCATCACGGCTATGTCGCTCGCAACAACAACGCCGCCAGGACACCGGACTGGGTGTTGCAGCGGCTCGACCGCGAAACCAGCGCGGACCTCAACCGCCGCCCGGATGCCGACTTCGTGACGGACCCGTGTATCGGCGCCACCGCCACCGCGGTCCACCGCGACTACAGGCTCAGCAATTTCGCCAAAGGCCACCAGGCCGCCTCGAACGATTTCGCCGGCGAGCAGCCGCTGATGTGCGACACCTTCTTCTATTCCAACGCGGTGCCGCAGGTGGGCCCGAACTTCAACTCTTCGGACTGGCGCGAGCTGGAGGAGCGGGTCCAGACCATCGCCCGCACCCGCGACGAGATATACGTCTTCACCGGGCCGATCTACCAGTCCGGCGGCGAGGAGATCGTCATTTCCGATTCTCGCAACAGCTGCGGCAACGAGATCGTGCTGCCGGCGCTCGACCGCGCGGCGATCTGCGGCGGCATGCGCAACAGTTCGGACGAGATCGAACCGACGCTGCAATGCGGCGGCGACGGCGTGGCCATCCCCGCCGGCCTGTTCAAGATCGTCTTCGACGCGCGCAACAACCGCGTCAACGCCTACATCATGCCGAACGTGCCCCACCCGGTCGAAGGCCGCGAGGACCTGTCCACCGACGCCTACATCGATTCCTGGCGCGTCAGCGTGCTGATGGTGGAGGACCTGACCGAATACGAATTCCTCACCGGCCTGGACGTCAACCGCCTGAGCCGCAACCGAGACACCCGCAGCCGTCGGCGCGCAAAGGCGCGGTGCCCGGCGACGATGCATCGGTGAGGGGGAGTCTCGCGCAGCAGCAGCAGCAAACGCAGAGCAAGCGGTGACGCACCTGGATCCTGAGCTTTGTCAGGATGACGGCGGTGCGTGGGGCGACGGCGGGGCCACACCTTCCTGCCGTCATCCCGGCAAAGGCCGGATCTAGACGCGCCCTACCCCGCGCTCAGCTCCCGCTCCACCAGCGCCACCCAGTACGCCACGCCCAGCGGGATGATATCGTCGTTGAAGTCGTAGGCCGGGTTGTGGAGCATGGTGGAGCCCTTGCCGTCGGGGGCGGCGTTGCCGATGAAGATGTAGTTGCCGGGTTTTTCGCGCAGCATGGCGGCGAAGTCTTCCGACGCCATCATCGGCGCGCAGTCGGCGTCCACATTGTCGGCGCCGGCGACCGCGCGGGCGGCCGCGGCGGCACGGTCGGTCTCGGCGGGCGTGTTGATGGTGGGCGCGAACACGCGGGTGTAGTCGAGCGTAAACTCCGCCCCGTGCGCGGCGCATAACCCCGCCACGATCGCCTTCATGCGCTGCTCGATCAGCTCGGAGACGGCCGGGCAGAAGGAGCGCGCGTCGCCCCTGATCACCGTGTGGGACGCGATCACGTTGGGCGCGCCGTCGGTCTCCAGTTGCGTACACGAGACCACCGCGCCTTCCAGCGGGTCGACGGCGCGCGAGACGATCGTCTGCAGTTCGGTGACGACGGCGGCGGCGGTCACCAGCGCGTCTTTGGTGTGATGCGGCATCGCCGCGTGGCCGCCGCGACCGGAAATCCGGATCTCGAAATTGTCCTCCGCCGCCATGATCGGCCCGGCCCGGGTGGCGAACTGGCCGGCCGGCAGCCACGGCATGTTGTGCATGGAATAGACCGCGTCGGCGGCGAACCGGTCGAACAGCCCGTCGTCGATCATCGCGGCCGCGCCAACGCCGCGCTCCTCGGCCGGCTGGAAGATGAAATGCACGGTGCCGTCGAACGATTTCGATTTCGCCAGGGCGCGGGCCGCGCCCGCCAGCATGGTGGTGTGCCCGTCATGGCCGCATGCATGCATGACGCCGGGATTTTGCGAGCGGTATTCCAGGTTGGTGGTCTCTGCGATCGCCAGCGCGTCGAAGTCGGCGCGCAGCGCGATCGCCTTGTCGCCGGAGCCGGCGCGCAAGGTGGCGACCACCCCGGTGCGCCCCAGCCCGCGCTCATAGGCGATGCCGGCTTCGTCGAGCACCCGGCAGACCTTCTCGGCGGTGCGCTCCTCCTCGAACGCCAGCTCCGGCGTGCGATGCAGGTCGCGGCGCAGGGTGGTGAGCAGGTTCAGTTCATCGTCGGTCATAGCGGTCATCGCTGTCATGTCGCTCACGCCCGGGGCACAACCATGTGGGATCGGCGAGCCGCACGGCGATTGGTTGCGCCGATGCGCAAACCGGTGGTGGGTGGGCTGACCCTTCTGCGCGATCCTTTTTGTGATGGCAGGCTCATGGCATGCGGCCTTTCACCCTTCCCCAACCAACCCCCCGGCCGCCGCCTTCACCGCGTCGGGCAGTGGACAGGCCTTGCGCCTTTCGCGGTCGAAGTGCGCGCCGACCAATTCCGTCGTCGCCACTAGCGTTTCGGTGGTCGGATCGATCATATGGTGCACGAAGCGGATGGTCTTGTTCTCGACCGCCAGCACCTTGGAGCGGCAGACCAGCAGGTCGCCGGCGGTCACTTCGGCCAGATATTTCGTGTGCTGGTCGAGCGCCGCCATGCCGCGGTTGCAATCGCGGAAATAGGCTGGCGTCAGGCCGAGCGCGGCGAACAGGTGCCAGGTGGCCTCGTCGAACTTGGCCGTGTACCACTGCACGTTCATGTGGCCCATATGGTCGAGCTCGACCTGACGCACCGTGCCGCGATAGGTCTCGATCATCGCTTCGGCTTCCTTATCCGGTTTAGCGCTCATCTGGCCGTGATCGTCGGCGCGATGGTGACGGGGAAATTCACCGAGCGCGCGATGAAGCAATGGTTGTGAATCTCGCCGTGGATGTCGTGGGCGCGCTTCATATCGCCGGCGGAGATGGCGATCGCCGGGCGCAGCTCGGCGCTCAAGAACCGGCCCGTGCCGTCGGGCATGTTCTCGCCGCGGCCCACCGGCACGTCCTCGTAGCTTTCCACCACGATGCCGTCGACGCTCGCCAGGTGCAGGTACCACAGCATGTGGCAGGCGGACAAAGCCGACAGCAGCAGGTCCTCCGGGTTCATCAGGCCCGGATCGCCGCCCAGCAGCGGGTCGTTGGAGCAGGCGATCACCGGCTTGCCGGGCACGGCGATGTCCCAGCTGCGCTCATAGCCGCGATAGGTTTTGGTGCCGGCGCCGGTGTTCCCGGTCCAGCGGATCGTGGTGGTGTAGTCGTGGTTGGCCATGTCGCCGGGCCTCGTTTGCGATTTGTTGGAACGTAACAGACCGCGATCGGCCGCCCTAATGCAACCCGTTTCCTGCCGACGGCGGGTTGGCAGCGGGTGAGGCCGACACCCTGCGTGCCTGCCGCTCCACCCCTCACTGTCCCTTGGGGACACTTCTGCCCTGAGGGGAGAGAGTTGGGGGCGGAGTTGGCGGCACGGCCGTGCCCCACCCACCGCCGTCATCCCGGCGAAGGCCGGGATCCAGGTGCGTCACCACTTGCTCGCGGCTGGTTGCTCTTGCCGTGCGGGATGTGCTGCTGCCTCAGCACTCCCAATAAACCACGAACCCGCCGATGCGCACCTGGACCCCGGCCTTCGCCGGGGTGACGGGAAAGAGAGGCGGTGTCGCTGGCTCCCGTCTCTCCCCTCAGGGGAGAGATGTCCCGAAGGGACAGTGAGGGGTGGGGCGGCCTGCTTGGAGCTTGTTGCTCCCATGAACTTGCCCCTTGCCCGGCGCGCGCGGGGCGGGCAGTGTGGCCGCGTTTTCGCAAGGTTGGATCCCCACACATGAACATGCGCTTTGAAGGCACCAAGTCCTATGTGGCCTCCGACGATCTGATGGTCGCGGTCAACGCGGCGATCGCGCTGGAGCGGCCGTTGCTGGTCAAGGGCGAGCCGGGCACCGGCAAGACGGAGCTTGCCAAGCAGGTCGCCGGCGCGCTGGGGCTGGAGCTGATCGAGTGGCACATCAAGTCGACCACCAAGGCGCAGCAGGGCCTGTACGAATATGACGCGGTCTCGCGCCTGCGCGACAGCCAGCTCGGCGACGAGCGCGTGCATGACATCGCCAACTACATCAAGCGCGGCAAATTGTGGGACGCGTTCGAGGCGGACAAGAAAATCGTGCTGCTGATCGACGAGATCGACAAGGCGGACATCGAGTTCCCCAACGACCTGCTGCAGGAACTCGACCTGATGGAGTTCCACGTCTACGAGACGGGCGACACGATCGCCGCCAAACACCGGCCGATCGTCATCATCACGTCGAACAACGAGAAGGAACTGCCGGACGCCTTCCTGCGCCGCTGCTTCTTCCACTATATCCGCTTCCCCGAGCCGGCCACCCTCGAGCGGATCGTCGACGTGCACTATCCCGGCATCAAAAAGGCGCTGGTGCGCGCCGCGCTGACGCAGTTTTACGAGATCCGCGACACGCCGGGCCTGAAGAAGAAGCCGTCGACATCGGAAGCGCTCGACTGGATCAAGCTGCTGGTCGCCGACGACGTGGACGCCGCAACGCTACGCGAAACCGACCCGCGCAACGCGCTCCCCAAACTGCACGGCGCGCTTTTGAAGAACGAACAGGACGTGCATCTGTTCGAGCGGCTGGCGTTCTTGGCGCGGCAGCGGAGCGGTTAGGGAGCGGGCGGCCCGTTGGCGCCTCAATAGTACCCAGCTAGTCTGAGCTGCCAATTTGAGTGATAGCAATTATCACCCCTGCCAGCCCGGCGATTGTCAGATATAGGGGGCTTTGACCCAACAGCTTGATCAGGTTGGGCTCAATGAGGCTTGGAGCCAGCAGTGAGGAAATAGCGAGACTCATACCGCCGAAAAGGCGGTTCATAAGGTAGCCTGCCCCTACCTTCCATTGCCCTCTGACTAAACCTGTCCAGCCATAACAAACAAACAAATACAGTATTATTACGCAGAACATCCACGTATTTACACTGGATTGAGTGGCCGGCAGGAATGTCGAGAGCCATTCCCTGACTATTTGCACTTTGTTTATGCTTTAATAGCGACAATAAATCCAACGACAGCACCAGCCGTCGCAACTAAGGATTCTTGCGTAAACGACGGATCGAAATTGAACCCCTTCTCGGCCAGAACATTAAAGCCGGAAATGGCTGCTATGCTGAAACCTGAAACGGATTTGACGACCAACGCCCATGAAACGGCTTTCATCGCCTTTGGGGAGTATTTTCTCATGAAATCTGCAAGGTTGATTTTAAAGTCCGGCATCTACATCCCCCAAAAAGGTAAAACTTCCGTGAATAAGCGCTTTTAACAAAGTTCTAAGGAAATGCAACAATCGTTGTAAGCCCGGCTCTACGTTGTGGATTGATCTTTAAGCTAGTTATTGTTCCGTGAGTTTTAAACGCCAAGAAATGAATTTGATGCTGCCTTAGTATCGACGGGTTCGTGGTTTGCTGGGGAGTGGCGAGGTAGCAGCACATCCGGGCGACCCGCATGGCAAGAGCAACCGGCTCCGAGCAAATGGCTCCACCCCTCACTGTCGGCTGCGCCGACATCTCTCCCCTGAGGGGAGAGAGTGGGGGCAGAGCAAGCGGCACGGCCACTCTCTCCCGTCACCCCGGCGAAGACCAGGATGACGTTGGTTGGTAGGGCGTGGCCTTGCCGCCGGCTCCCTTCTCTCCCCTCAAGGGAGAGCAGGCGGGCCATCCTGTCCAGCGCCGATTGACAGCGGGCGGGCGGTCATGCACCTCAGTCCAGGCCTTGTGAAACGCGGAGAGACCCATGAAAGCCCTGCGCACGCCCGACGAGCGGTTCGACGACCTGCCCGGCTATGCCTTCGCTCCGCATTATGTCGACGACCTGGCCGGCTATGAGGGGCTGCGCGTTCATTATGTGGACGAAGGGCCGGCCGATGCGGAGCATATCTATCTGTGCCTGCACGGCCAGCCGACCTGGGCCTATCTGTACCGCCACATGATCCCGGTGTTCGCCGCCGCCGGCGGCCGCGTGATCGCGCCGGATTTTCTGGGCTTCGGGCGGTCGGACAAGCCGATGGACGACGAGGTCTACACCTTTCACTTCCACCGCGACATGCTGCTCGCCTTCGTCGAGCGGCTCGACCTTTCCAACATTACGCTGCTGGTTCAGGACTGGGGCGGGCTGCTCGGGCTGACCATGCCGATGGAGGCGCCGCAGCGCTACTCACGGCTGATCATCATGAACACGGCGCTGGGCACCGGCCAGCCGGCGTCCGAGGGCTTTCTTGCGTGGAAGGCCTATGTGGCGAGCCGGCCGGACATGGATGTGGCCGCGCTGATGGCGCGCTCGGTGCCGCACCTGAGCGAAGCGGAAGCAGCCGCCTACGGCGCGCCGTTCCCCGACCGCTCGTATAAGGCTGGCGTGCGCCGGTTTCCCGAGCTGGTGATGATCGAGCCGGGCATGGAAGGGGTCGAAACCTCGAAGCGCGCGCTGGAATTCTGGCGCAACGATTGGGCGGGCGAGACCTTCATGGCCATCGGTGCTCAGGACCCGGTGATCGGCCGCGACGTGATGGAGGCGATGGCGCGGGCCATACGCGGATGCCCCGAACCGCTGGTGCTGGTGGAGGCCGGCCACTTCGTCCAGGAATGGGGCGAGACCGTCGCGAAGGCGGCGCTGGAGCATTTCGGGTCGTAGTTTTGGCGGGGCGTATCGCTTAACACCAGGGGGGACTTCCGGTGGTGTAGCGCAATCCTACCCCCACCCTCATTCCCTCCCAAAAGGGGAAGGAGGGTGTTGTGGCGACCCGCCTGCCAAAGTTCACAGCATCATCCTCGCCCCACCCACTCCCGTCATCCTCGCCCCACCCACTCCCGTCATCCTCGCCCCACCCACTCCCGTCATCCTCGCCCTTGTGGCGAGGATCTAACCCCGGTTGCCGATGGGCTGCACAATTGGACAGGTGATTGGATCCTTGGGACAAGCCCAAGGATGACGCGGTGGAGAGTTGGCACAGCCTGGTCCCCCTCCCCCTTGTTGGGTTAGGGGCCGGGGTTAGGGAAAAGTGTAGTGGGGATGGAGACAATATGAGGCGATACCTACCACCCACCCACCGCCCGTTGACCCGCCCCGCCCCGCGCGCTATTTTCTCATCTTCCGTGGTGATTTGGCCGGCCGGCTTGCAGCCACGTTAAACCAAGTCGCTAAAATGGCCGTTCGGAAACCGGACCGGTGGCGACTTGCCGCCGGTTTTGTTTTTGAAAGTGTGCCCGATGCCGATCCGCATTCCCGACAAGCTGCCCGCGCGAGAAACGCTTCAGCGCGAAGGCGTGATGATCATGAGCGAGTCCGACGCGGCGCGCCAGGACATCCGCCAGATGCGGATCGGCTTGTTAAACCTGATGCCCAACAAGATCCGCACCGAGACGCAGATCGCCCGCCTGCTCGGCTCCACGCCGCTGCAGGTGGAGCTCACCCTGGTGCGCATTGGCGAGCACAAGTCGAAGAATACGTCCGAGGACCATCTGATCGCGTTTTACAACACCTGGGAGGAGGTGCGCGACGAGAAGTTCGACGGGTTCATCATCACCGGCGCGCCGATCGAGACGCTCGCCTTCGAGGAGGTGAGCTACTGGGACAACCTGACCGAAATCATCGACTGGACGACGACCAACGTGCATTCGTCCTTCTTCATCTGCTGGGGGGCGATGGCTGCGCTCAACCATTTCCACGACGTGCCCAAGCACCTGTTGGAGCACAAGGCTTTCGGCGTCTACCGCCACCACAACCGCAACCCCGCCTCGCCCTATCTGGCCGGCTTCTCGGACGATTTCTCCATCCCCGTGTCGCGCTGGACGGAGGTGCGCTCGTGCGACATCCCGCCGGACAGAGGGCTGGAAGTGCTGATGGAGGCGGACGAGACCGGCCCGTGCCTGATCCACGAGGCGTTCGCCAACCGGCTCTACATCTTCAACCACATCGAATACGATTCCCACTCGCTGGCCGAGGAATACGCCCGCGACAAGGCCAACGGCACGCCGATCCACATCCCCAACGACTATTTCCCCGGCGACGATCCGGAAGCCGAACCCCTCAACCGCTGGCGCAGCCACGCGCATCTTCTGTTCGGCAACTGGATCAACCAGACCTACCAGACCACGCCGTTCGAGCTGGGGCGGATCGGGCATTCGCGATCTTGACCATTTTGGTCGATTCGACTATTTCAATCGAAATGGTGGAGACGACCCATGAAGACCATCACCGCCACGGAAGCGAAGAACCAGTTCGGCAAGCTGCTGGATGACGCGCAGAGCGAGCCGGTCGCGATCGAGAAGAACGGCCGTCGGATCGCCGTGATCCTGACCGAGCAGCAGCTGGCGAAGATGATCGCGCACGGCCGCTCGGACGCGCTGGTGGAGCGCTTCCACGAAGAAAGCATCGAGCGCTATTCGGCGCTCTATGAAGAGCTGGCCAAGTAGCGCCCGGCCGCGCCCATGACCACCCGCTATCTCGCCTTCGCCGATGTCGAGAAGATGCATCGCCGCCAGATCGAATTGTTCGGCGGCAGCGACGGCGTGCGCGACGCCGGCCTGATCGAGGCAGCGCTGATGCGTCCGCAGACAGGCTACTACGCCGACGTGATCGAGGAGGCCGCGGCGCTGTGGGAAAGTCTGACGATGAACCACGGCTTCGTCGACGGCAACAAGCGGATCGGCTTCGCCGCCATGTATGTATTCCTGCGCATGAACGGCCACCGGCTGGAGGCCGACAGCGACGCGGCGCAGACCTTCATCCTGGGCGCGCTGGAAGCCGGCACGTTCACCAAGGACAATCTGGACGCCTGGCTGCGCGAGAACGTTCGCGCGGATTGAGGGGCGCGGCCGCGTGCCCGCTCTCCCCCTTTGAGGGGGAGATGTCGGCGCAGCCGACAGAGGGGGGTGAGCGGCAGACACGCAGGATGCGGCTTCCACCCCCCC
>JANQKQ010000022.1 GCA_028281105.1 Rhizobiaceae bacterium | reverse complement strand
TCATGATCGCCAGCCTCCAATCCCGGCAACCAGCTTGAATCACAAATCCCAGGACAGGGGAATCCCAAACCGATTCAATCTCAAAGTGAAACGCTCTAGGACGCTTTAGTTGTATTATAGCCCGATTTTGAGCGCTTGTCGTTCAAGACGGCAGATGAAACGGAAACGATGTCCGTCCCTGGGGGGATCCTATGTTCCCCTAACCCCTGGTCCGCCGCATTCCCTCCCGCGCGGGAACATAGCCCGGGTCCAGCGCATTCGCCCGGGCATACGAGCGGAAGGCGCGGCGTTTGTCGCCGCGCTGTTCGTAGACCAGCGCCTGGTTGGCCCACGCTTCCGCGTTGCGGTCGTCGAGCTGCAGGGCCTTGTTGAAATCGTCCAGCGCCTTTTGGTCCGCGCCTCGCGCCAGGTAGGAAACACCGCGGCCGTTATACGGTTCGGGTGCGTCCGGCGACAGCGAGATGGCGGTGGAGAAGTCTTCGATCGCCTGGCTGTGCCGGCCCTGGTTCTGGTGGATCAGCCCACGCGCGTTGTAGGCGCGCGGGTTGGTGGAGCCCAGCCGGATGGCGCGCTGGTAGTCGACCAACGCCTCTTTCTCCCGGTTCGCCTGATAATAGACCGCGCCGCGGCCGATATAGGCCACGTCATATTGCGGGTTGATCTTCAGCGCCCTGGTGTAGTCTTCGGCGGCAAGCACCGCTTCGCCCATCTGCCGGTGGATCAGCGCCCGGTTGGCGTAGGCCTGGTAGAATTTCGGATTGAGCTCGATCGCCTTGGTGAAGTCGGCCAGCGCCTCGCGGTTCCTGCCGGCGCGGCCGTATGCGGTGCCGCGCACGTTGTAGGCTTCGGGGCTGCCGGGATTGGCCTCGACGACCGACGTCAGCGAGGCGATGTTGGCCTCGGAGCCCTGGGCGGGGTCCAGCGTGACCGGCGGGGTGAGTTCGATGGCCTGGCAACCGGCGAGGGTCGCCGCGACCAGAGCGGCAATCAACGCGCGCGACGGCGCCTTAGCCGCGGGGGCAGGGCGCACACGGGCGGTCGGTTGTTGCCGATCTGGGTCTGTCATCCGCCGCCCTTGCCTCATCGCCGGGTTATCATGCCTGCCGCAACCGCCGTTAGCGCGGGTTGGCGCGGTGTGCAAGCGGGACGGGTTGGAAACCGTGCCCGATCTAGTCACCAACGCCACGCGGGACCGGGTGACACCGCCGGCCCACACGCATCCACAGCCCACGCCGTAGTGGTCGCGTAGCTAAGGAAGCATAAATAGGCGAAAGATGGGCGCTTAGCGGCGGCCTTTGGCCGGCAGCAGGCCTTCGCGCTGCGCCTTTTTGCGGGCCAGCTTGCGAGCCCGGCGAATCGCCTCGGCTTTCTCGCGTGCGCGCTTTTCCGACGGCTTCTCGTAGAAGTTCCGCAGCTTCATCTCGCGGAACACGCCTTCGCGCTGCATCTTCTTCTTCAGCGCCCGCAAGGCCTGATCGACGTTGTTGTCACGAACGAGTACTTGCACGTTCCATTCCGTTTGGGTCGTTGTTTGATTTCGACAGCAGGTGCGTCGGTAACGGCCACGCACAACAAACTGTCTCGACGGCGGCTCCGCCGTCGAGTGGCGCCCAGGTAGCAAATCGTCCGCTGCTTGTCCACCTCTGCGGCCGTGATCGCGCGAAAAATGCGCCGCTACGGCGTGGGCGGCGTCATGGTCGCAGGACGGTCACATGGCCCATCTTGCGGCCCGGCCGTGTCTGTGTCTTGCCGTACAGGTGCAGCTTCGCCCCTGCCGCCGCCAGCCATTGGGCGGCTTCTGTCACTTCATCGCCAATCAGGTTCCTCATGACGCAGTCGCTGTGGCGTGCCGGATCCCCCAGCGGCAGGCCGGCGATGGCGCGGATGTGCTGCTCGAACTGGGAGACCGCGCAGGCCGCTTCGGTCCAGTGGCCGGAATTGTGCACGCGCGGCGCGAACTCGTTGACCAGCAGCGCGTCCCCGGCGGTGATGAAAAACTCGACGCCGATCACGCCCACATAGTCGAGGCTGTCCAACAGGCGCCGGGCGACCTCTTGTGCCTGTGCTTCGATCTTCGCATCGATATCTGCGGGGACGGTCGAGGAAACCAGAATCCCATTCTCGTGCACGTTGCGGGCCGCGTCGTAGCAACGGATTTCGCCGTTCAGGCCGCGCGCGGCGATGATCGAGATCTCGCACTTGAGTTCGACGCGCCGCTCGAGCACACACGCAACGCCAAGCAGGGCCTCCGCCCGGTCCGCCGCCGCATCGGTGACCGGGCCCGCGAGCGCAAGCTGTCCCTTGCCGTCATAGCCGAGCCGGCGGGTCTTCGCGATCGTGTCGGCGCCGAGCCGTTCGTGAGCCGCTATGAGCTCATTCATCGATTCGATGGCTTCGAACGGGGCCGTCGCGATGCCGAGTTCGGCGAGGTGGCGCTTCTCTACCAGGCGATCCTGGGCCGTCTTCAGCGCACCGGCCGGTGGGAACACGGAAACCTTGGCGCTCAGTTGAACGGCGGTATCGAGCGGAACGTTCTCGAACTCATACGTGATGACATCACAGCCACGCGCCATCTCTTCCAGTCCGGCCGGATCGTCATAGTTATAGGTCAGATGTCGCGACGCGAGCTGAGCGGCCGGGCAATCGGCATCCGGGTCGAGCACGATCGTGCGAAAACCAAGCCGGGCGGCAGCGCTCGCCAACATGCGGCCCAACTGTCCGCCGCCGAGAATGCCGATCGCGTGACCCGCACCGGGTTCGAGCGCTGCCGCCATCGGCTATGACGAGGTGTCGGGCGAGTGGGCGACGGCTTCGCTCTGCCGCTCACGCCACCGGTCGAGGGCGTCGGCCACCTGATCGTCGTCGAGCGCGAGGACGGCGGCCGCCAGCAGCGCCGCGTTGACGGCGCCGGCCTTGCCGATCGCCAGCGTGCCTACAGGCACACCCGTCGGCATCTGCACGATGGACAGCAGGCTGTCGCGGCCGCTCAAAGCCGCCGATTTGACCGGCACGCCGAACACCGGCAGCGGTGTCATCGCCGCCGTCATGCCGGGCAGATGGGCTGCCCCGCCGGCGCCGGCGATGATCACTTTGAAGCCCGAAGCCCGGGCCGACTTCGCAAACTCGGCCAGCCGGTCCGGGGTCCGGTGCGCCGAGATGATGCGCGCCTCATGGGCGATAGACAGGGCTTCCAGCGTCTCGCATGCGTGCCGCATGGTGTCCCAGTCGGACTGGCTCCCCATGATGACCGCCACCAGCGGTGAAGACGCGCTCACCATCGGGCCCTCAGGCGATGATGTCTGGAATGATCTGAGCGTGCAGCTTGGCGATTTCGTCCTTCAAGGCGAGCTTCTTTTTCTTGAAGCGCTGGATGCACAGGGCATCCTTACCGGCGGTCACCATGGCGTCGATCGCGGTGGCGTAGTCCTGGTGCTCCAGCTCGAGCTTCGCCAGCTGCAAACGCAGTTCCGCCTGTTCCTGTTCGGTGTCCTGTTCGGACATGGTCGTGATCGCTCCGGAAATCTATGGCTCAAACCCTTGAACCGTTCGGTGGCGGCTCCCGATTATGTGGATATCCTGGTGAAAAACCAGCCCCCGTATGCGGCCTGGGTCAGGCTATTGCACAACCTATGTGATTCGCGCTGCTTGGCGTTCGACAATATGACAGATTTATGATTCACTTGCCGTATCGCAACGTCAGATGGAAGGAGATGGGCCTATGGGAATTGAACCCCATATCGAGCAGTTGGAAGAGCGCCACCGTCAACTGAAGTCCCAGCTTGAGGAGTTGCGCACTCATCCGAGCGCCAGCGAGATGGATATCGCCGACATCAAGCGGCAGAAACTTCACATCAAAGACCGAATCGCCCAGCTCAGAAGCGAGACCAGCGTCCAGTAACCGACTGGACCGCGAAGTACCCTAGTATTTGTTGTTGTTGAATTTCAGAACCGGTGCGGAATGGCATATCGGTTGTTCCGCGCCACCGGTAAGTGTTTTTCCCGATCTACCAGTTTGACACCCCGTCCCAGATCAGCTTCGCGCCGACGATCAGCATGGCCGTATAGGTGATGCGGTAGAACAGTTCCTGGCGGATGCGGCGCACCAGCCAGATGCCGAGCCCCGTGCCGGCGATGGCGACCGGCATCAGGGACAGCGCTGCCAGCAGGTTGATCGACGAGAACTGTCCCAGCGCCAGGTACGGCACCACCTTGGACGAGTTGACGATGGCGAAGAACATCACCGATGTGCCCGCATACAGCAGCTTTTCCAGTTTCAGCGGCACCGTGTAGGCCTGATAAGGCGGGCCGCCGGCATGGGAAACGAAGCTGGTAAAGCCGGCCACCGCGCCCCAGAACGCGCCTCGCGGCAGGCTTTGCTCCGCCGCCGGCATGCGGCGCAGATCCTTGGCGGTCTGGTGAACCGCGAATGTGATGGCTATGGTGCCGACCAGGATGCGGATCATGTTGTCGGAGACATGCGCGGCGGCGGCCCAGCCAATTGCGGTGCCGACCATCGCGCCGGGGATCATCTGCGCGATGATGGCCCACTTCACCTTGCCCCGGTAGGACACAAGCGAGATCGCGTCCATCAGCAACAGTACCGGCAGCATGATGGCGGCTGCTGTCAGCGGCGGCACCACAAGCGCGATCATCGGCGTGCCCATCATCGCGATGCCGCCGCCGAAGCCGCCCTTGGAGACGCCGGTCAACAGCACCGCGGGAATCGCGATCCAATAAAACTGCAACTCGAAAAGCAAAGTGGTGGGCCGATGGGTTTCGCGTCGACGCCGGGATTGGGCCGGCGGTCGAAATTGGGTAAGGGAGGATCGCAAACGCTCTAACACCGAGGCTGACGATTGGCCAGTTCGAAAACCGCTGCAGAGAAATCAACCGACCGCTGTCGGCTGATCCTGGACTTGTCGCAGGCTGCGGTGAAGTTGCAGGTCGTAGAACGCGCGCTCGCCGGCGGTGATGTGGCCGCAGTGCTGTTGTGCGGGGAGCGGGCCGACTTGGTTCAAGCCGTTCAGGCGCACGATTTCGCGGCGCTGGTGGTCGACGATGCGGGCGCGGCGGAGCGGACCGGCGCAGACGGTCTGTTGCTGCAGTCCGATGGTGAGGATCTGCGCGCCATGGTCGCCCGGTTTTCGCCACACACGACGATAGGATACGCCGCGCGGGATCGACATGGCGCGATGCTGGCCGGTGAGGCGGGTGCGGGTCTGATGATGTTCGGCAGGCCGGGCGGCGACACTCGTCCGCAGGCCAATCCCAGGAACCTGGCGCTGGCGCGCTGGTGGGCCGAGCTGATGGAAATACCCTGCGCGGTGATGGCGGGATCAGCGCCGGAAAGCGTCGTGGAGGCCGCTCGCACCGGGGCCGAGTTTGTCGTTGCCGGCCGCGCGGTGTTCGAGGCCGATGACGATGCAGGCGCGGCGATTGCCCGCATCAACGGATTGCTGAATGAACATGCGCCTGAGCTGTCCAACTAGTCTTCATCGCGCCGGCCTGGCGGCCTTCGCGCTGCTGCTGGCGTTGTCGCTGGCGATCGGCGTGTCGGCGCAGACGGCGGACGACGGGGCCGCCAAGGACACGGCCGACGATGCGCCCGGCTCTCCCGATACCGGTGTCGAGCCGGATCTTGCCTATGGCGCGTTTCAGCGCGGCTATTACCTGACCGCGTTCGAGTTGGCGTTGCCGAGAGCCAGGCTCGGGGACCCGGCTGCCCAGACCCTGATCGCCGAGCTCTACGACAAGGGGCTGGGGATTGCGCGAAATCCGCAGGAGGCGGCCGCCTGGTACGAGATCGCCGCCGCCAGCGGCAATCGCGAAGCGCAGTTCGCCTACGCGATCATGCTGCTGGAGGGCAAGCATGTGACCGCCGATCGGGACCTGGCGCGGCAGATGCTGCGCCAATCCGCCGATGCCGGCCACCCGGTGGCGCAGTTCAACTTCGCCCAGCTTCTCGTCGAGGAACGGCCGACCTCGAAGGGAATCGAAATCGCCCGCGGCTACTACGAGTCCGCGGCCAAGGCCGGGGTGGCGGACGCCTATTTCGCGCTGGCGCAGATTTACGGCAGCGAGCTCAACGTGCTGAGTCAGGACCTGCCCAAGGCCCGCGATTTTCTCGTTCGTGCCGCGCGTGCGGGCATCGAGAATGCGCAGATTGAACTGGGCATATGGCTGGCGAACGGGCGTGGTGGCGAGGTAGACATGGCCGGCGCTCGCGCCTGGTTTCGCCGCGCGGCGATGGGCGGAAACGTGATCGCGCAGAACCGGCTGGCCCGTATGCTGCTGCTGGGGCTGGGCGGCGAGGTGGATCGGCTGGAGGCGGCGAAATGGTATGTGCTAGCGCGACGACGCGGCCATAAGGACGCCATGCTCGACGATTTCTTCCGCAGCCTGGACGATGAGACCCGCAGCCAGGCGCTGGAAGCCGCCGACCGCTGGCCTCTGGGATAAAGCGGCCGCGGGTGGCGTCGGGGCGGCCGGGCTTGCAACCGGCGGTAAATTGTGATCATCAGGCGCCGGCCCACCGACATGCCCGCGCCGCCGCCATCGCGGCACATAACGGCGCGGCAGACAATCCGACGGAACTTCGATGCGAATCAACGGCAACGAGATCAAGCCCGGCAATGTGATCGAGCACAAGAACAGCCTTTGGGTGGCGGTCAAGTCCAACGCCGTCAAACCCGGCAAGGGCGGGGCCTTCAATCAGGTAGAGCTGAAGAACCTGCTAGACGGCTCCAAGCTCAACGAACGCTTCCGCGCCTCCGAAAACGTTGAGAAGGTTCGCCTCGAACAGAAGGATTTCCAGTATCTTTATGCCGAGGGCGATGCGCTGGTGTTCATGGACATGGAAAGCTACGAGCAACTGCAGTTACAGAGGGACTTCGTCGGCGAGCGCGCCGCTTTTCTGCAGGACGGGATGACGATCACGGTGGAACTTTACGAGGAACGGCCGATCGGTGTTTCGCTGCCAGACCAGGTGACGCTGGAGGTGGCGGAAGCGGAACCGGTGGTGCGCGGTCAGACGGCCGCCTCATCGTACAAGCCGGCGCTGATGGAAAACGGCGTTCGCGTCATGGTGCCGCCGTTCATTTCCGCCGGCGAGAGGATTGTCGTCGACACCAACGAACTGACCTACGTCAAGCGAGCCGAACAGGGCTGACCGCCCGGGCCCGTCCAACGCTCCGGTGAACACAAGATGGCCCGCTCAGCACTCCTGAACGTTATGGTGCAGGCGGCCATGAAGGCAGGCCGCTCGCTGGCGCGCGATTTCGGCGAGGTGCAAAATCTACAAGTTTCCCGCAAAGGTCCCGGCGACTTCGTCTCCAATGCCGATCACAAGGCCGAAGCGGTGGTGCGCGACATCCTCACCAAGGCGCGGCCTGACTATGGCCTGCTGATGGAGGAAAGCGGCGAGGTGGCCGGGCGCGACCGGCAGCATCGCTGGATCGTCGATCCGCTCGACGGCACCACTAACTTCCTGCACGGGCTGCCGCTGTTCGCCGTATCGATCGCGCTCGAGCGCGATGGCCAGGTGGTGGCCGGCGTCGTTTACAATCCCGCGATGGACGAATTGTTCGTCGCCGAGCGCGGCGGCGGCGCTTATCTCAACGATCGCCGGCTGCGGGTGGCTGCCCGGCGCGACCTGCACGACGCGGTGATGTGCACCGGCATCCCGCATGTGGGCCGGGGCAATCATGGTGACTACCTGCCCGGGCTTGCGCGGGTAATGGGCCAGGTGGCGGGCGTGCGGCGGCTGGGTGCGGCCGCGCTCGACCTCGCCTACATCGCCGCAGGGCGCTATGACGGCTTTTGGGAGTACAACCTTTCGCCATGGGATATGGCGGCGGGAATGATCCTCATCCGCGAAGCGGGCGGCTTCGTCACTGACATGACCGGCGGTCATGAGATTTTCGGCCGTGGCGAGATCGTCGCCGGCAACGAGATCATGCATCGCCATCTGCTGGACCTGATCGGTGGGACGGGGCAGCGCGGTTAGAGCAAGGCGCGGCCGATTGCCGGTTTTAATTTGCCGGCATTGCGTATAGTTTTTTCCCGCTGCTGCAAGGGGCGGGGCGGGCGTTACCGGCCGGCGGATGGCATGAGGAGGCGCAGAAATTGGCCAGGCAATATGATCCCCACGCGCTGACAAGCCCGCGGGTGTTTTTGCTTTCCATGATCATTTTTCTCATCATCATCGGGTTTCTTGCCGCCATTCTCAACCGCCAGATTTCCGATGCGTTCGCCACCAATCCGGGTCTCAACGGCCTGATCGTCGGCGTGCTGGCGATCGGGGTGCTGCTGGCGCTGCTGCAGGTGTTCCGGTTGATGCCGGAGGTATCGTGGGTCAATTCATTTCGCGAAGGCAGCGCCGATCTGGAGGGCGCGCGCGAACCGGTGCTGCTGGCGCCGATGAAGGCGTTGCTTGGCCAGTCCGGCCAGAACATGTCGCTGACGACCGGATCGCTGCGTTCGATCCTCGATTCCATCGGCACGCGGCTGGACGAGGCGCGCGACATCTCGCGCTACCTAATCGGTCTGCTTGTGTTTTTGGGCCTGCTGGGCACGTTCTGGGGCCTGTTGCAGACGATCGGCTCGATCGGCGACACCATCCAGTCGCTCGATCCGCGCTCAGGCGACGCCAACGATGTGCTCGACGCGCTGAAGAGCGGGTTGAAATCGCCGCTCGACGGCATGGGCACCGCATTCTCCTCGTCGCTGTTCGGCCTGTCCGGCGCGCTGGTGCTGGGTTTTCTCGACCTGCAGGCGGGTCGGGCGCAGAATCGGTTCTACACCGAGCTGGAGAACTGGTTGTCGACGGTCACCGACATGAATTCGGAACTGGTCGCCGCCAGCGGCGCGGTCGGAGCCAATGCCGACGAGCTTCGCGCGCATCTCGACAATCTGACCAAGAACCTGCAGGACGGCAGCAATCCTCGCGCGACCGCCGCGATGGCCAATCTGGCCGAGAGCATCCAGGGACTGGTGCAGCATATGCGCGCCGATCACCAGGTGATGAAGGACCAGCTCAAATCGCAACAGACCCAGCACAAGCAGGTCGCCGAGCTGATGACCAAGCTGAACCGGTTCTTTGAGCGCGCGGCGAAAAGCTGATGGTGTGGTCGCGACGGCGCTGACGGAGTTGATCGATGGCTTTGGTGCGATCGCGCAGGGCTGACAATCGGGTCGACTACTGGCCCGGCTTCGTCGATGCACTGGCCACCTTGTTGCTGGCCATCATGTTTCTGCTGTCGGTGTTCGTGCTGGCGCAGTTCCTCTTGAGCCAGGAGATCACCGGCAAGGACGCGGTGCTCACCCGGCTGAACAACCAGATCGACGAGTTGACCGCGCTGCTGGCGCTGGAGCGGTCCAACCAGCAGGATCTGCAGGACTCGCTGGCCAACATCCAGGCGAGCCTGATTGCCTCGGAGGGCGAGCGCTCGCGGCTGCAGACCCTGCTCGATTCCAGCGAGGGCGCTTCGGCCGAGGTCGAGGGGCGCGTCGGTGAGTTGTCGAGCGAACTGCAGGAAGAGCGGGTGCTGAGCCAGCGGGCGCTGTCGCAGGTGGAACTGCTCAACCAGCAGATTTCCGCGCTGCGCCGGCAGATCGGTGCGCTGGAGGAGGCGCTCGACGCATCGGAGGAGCGCGACCGCGAAAGTCAGACCAAGATCGCGGATCTCGGCCGCCGGCTCAACGTGGCGCTCGCCCAGCGGGTCCAGGAGCTCAACCGCTACCGCTCCGACTTCTTCGGCCGGCTGCGGGAAATCCTGTCGGACCGCTCCGACATCCGCATCGTCGGCGACCGCTTCGTGTTTCAGTCCGAAGTGCTGTTCTCGTCCGGCTCCGAGGAGCTCAATCCGGAGGGCCGCGAGGAGATGTTGAAGGTTGCCCAGGCGCTGCTGACCATCGGGCGGGAGATACCCGACGACATCAACTGGGTGCTGCGGGTCGACGGGCATACCGACGACATTCCCCTGTCGGGGACCGGGCGCATCCGCGACAACTGGGAACTGTCGTCTGCGCGCGCGACTTCGGTGGTGAAGTATTTCATCTCCGAGGGCGTGCCGGCGCACCGGCTGGTGGCCGCGGGCTTCGGCGAGTTCCAACCGCTGGAGGACGCCGATACCGACGAAGCGCGGTCGAAGAACCGGCGCATCGAATTGAAACTGACCGAGCGGTGAGACGGGCCGATGGCTGACAAGGCGGACGCGATCATTGTCGGCGGCGGGCTTGCCGGGCTGGTTGCGGCGTGCGAACTGGCCGACCGCGGCAAGCGCACCATCGTCGTCGACCAGGAGGGCGAGAACTCCCTGGGCGGCCAGGCGTTCTGGTCGCTGGGCGGTCTGTTCATGGTCGACACGCCGGAGCAGCGGCGCATGCGCATTGCCGACAGCCGCGATCTGGCGCTGCAGGACTGGATGGGTTCTGCGCAATTCGACCGGGAGGAGGATTTCTGGCCGCGCCAATGGGCGGAGGCCTATCTGGACTTCGCCTGCGGTGAGATGCGCGACTGGCTCTACGGGCTGGGGATGCGCTGGTTTCCCGGCGTCGGCTGGGCCGAGCGCGGCGGCGGTCATGCCCATGGCCACGGCAACTCGGTGCCGCGCTTCCACCTGACCTGGGGCACCGGGCCGGGCGTCATCAAGCCGTTCGAGGACAAGGTGCGCCGGGCGGTGGCTGATGGGCTGATCGAACTGAAATTCCGCCACCGGGTCTCCCGACTGCTGCGCAAAGGCGGCGCAGTGATCGGCGTTGCCGGCGAGAAATTGGCGCCGTCGGCGGTCGGGCGTGGCCAGAAGAGCGGTCGCGAAGCGGTCGGCAAATTCGAACTTCAGGCGGATGCGGTCATTGTCACCTCAGGCGGCATCGGCGGCAACTTCAAGCTGGTGCGGCAATACTGGCCGGCCGAGCGGTTGGGCAAGCCGCCCAAATTCATGGTCGCCGGCGTGCCCGACCATGTGGACGGGCGGATGATCGCGATCTCGCGCAACGCCGGTGCGTCGGTCATCAACGCCGATCGCATGTGGCACTATACCGAGGGCGTGAAGAACTGGGATCCGATCTGGCCCGCCCACGGCATCCGCATCCTGTCGGGCCCGTCGCCGATGTGGTTCGATGCGCATGGCAACCGGTTGCCCGCGCCCTGCCTGCCCGGCTTCGATACCCTGGCGACACTGAAGACGATACTGGCCACCGGTCATGAGTATTCCTGGTTTGTGCTCACCCAGAAGATCATCGAAAAGGAGTTCGCCCTGTCGGGCTCCGAGCAGAACCCGGATTTCACCTCGGGCAAGTGGAGCGCGGTGCTGAAAAGCCGGCTGGGCAAGGGCGCGCCGGCGCCTGTGGAGGCGTTCAAGCGGCATGGCGAGGATTTTATCGTCGCGGACCATCTGCGCGACCTGGTCGCCGGCATGAACGAACTGGCCGGAGGCAAACGCATCGATCTGGATCATCTGGAAGCGCAGATCGCCGCGCGCGATCGCGAGATCGACAATCCGTTCTCAAAGGATGCGCAAGTGACCGCCATTCGCGGTGCGCGCAACTATCTGGGCGACAAACTGCTGCGCACGGCGCGGCCGCACAAAATTCTCGATGCCAGCGCCGGCCCGCTGATCGCGGTGCGGCTGCACGTTCTCACCCGCAAGTTCCTGGGCGGGCTGCACACCAATCTGCGCGCCCAGGTGCTGGGCGAGGACGGCGATACGATCGACGGGCTGTATGCGGCGGGCGAGGTCGCCGGCTTCGGCGGCGGCGGCTATCACGGCTACAACGCGCTGGAGGGCACTTTCCTGGGCGGGTGCATCTTCTCCGGCCGCGCGGCGGGGCGCAGCGCGCTGAGCTAGACCACTAAGGCCGGCACGTTGACGGGCACCCCCCAGCGCGCATCGGACCGTCAGGTACCAGACACGCGGACCGCCTCGCCGGTGTCGAACTGCAGCTTGGCGAGCCGGGCGTAGATGCCTTTGTCTTTCACCAAGCTCTTGTGGGTTCCCTGTTCGACGATCCGGCCCTCGTTCATGACGAGGATGCGATCGGCTTTCAGGATGGTCGCCAGGCGGTGGGCGATGACGATGGTGGTGCGTCCCTCCATCAGCCTTTGCAGCGCATCCTGAACCAGCCGCTCGCTTTCGGCGTCGAGTGCGCTGGTCGCCTCGTCGAGCAGCAGGATCGGCGCGTCCTTCAGAATCGCGCGGGCAATCGCGATGCGCTGACGCTGGCCGCCCGAAAGCGTGACGCCGCGCTCGCCGAGCTGGGTGTCGTAGCCGTCGCTCAGCCGGGTGATGAATTCGTCGGCATTGGCGGCCCGCGCCGCTTCGATAATCGCTTCCTTGCCAGCGTCGGGGCGGCCGAAAAGAACGTTTTCCATTGCCGAAGCGGCGAAGATCGTCGTGTCTTGCGGCACCAGTGCGATCGCTCCGCGCAGCTCGTTGGGATCGAGGTCGCGAATGTCGACGCCACCGATGTTGATCGAGCCGCTGTCTGGATCATAAAATCGAAGCAGCAGCGAGAACACCGTGCTCTTGCCGGCGCCCGACGAGCCCACAAGCGCGACGGTCTCGCCGGGCTCGATGGTGAGCGACATGTCGCCGATGGTGAACGTGTCCGGCCGGGTCGGGTAGGAGAAGTTCACCTGGTCGAACTGGATCGACCAGCCCGTGTCGACGGGCAGGGACTTGGGCTTGTCCGGCGCTCGGATGGTCGGCTTTTCGGCGAGCAGCTCGGCCAGCCGCTCCGCGGCGCCGGCGGCCAAAGACAACTCCCCCCACACCTCGGACAAGGCCGCAAGCGCGCCGGCAGCGAACACCGAATAGAGCAGGAACTGGCCCAGTGTGCCCGCCGACATATCGCCGCCCAACACATCGCGCGCGCCGATCCACAGCACCGCCACCACCGAGGAGAACACCATGAAGATGGCGAACGCGGTCAGCATCGCGCGGGTCCGCATCGATACGCGGGCGGCCTCGAATGCGGTCTCGACCGCGCGCCCAAACCGGCCCGATACCAGCGGCCCGTTGGCGAACGCCTGCAGCGTGCGAACAGAAGAAATCGATTCGGACGCGTAGGCGGTGGCGTCGGCCAGCGTATCCTGGGCAATGCGCGCGCGCCGACGCACGGCGCGGCCGAACGCCATCAGAGGCAGCACGACGAGGGGAATGGCGCCGATGACGATCATCGACAGCCGCGGCGAGGTGTAGATCATCATGATCACCGCGCCCACGCCCAGCAGCGCGTTGCGCAACGCCATCGAGGTGGTGGCCCCGAATGCGGACCGGATCTGGGTGGTATCCGCGGTCAGGCGCGAGACGATCTCGCCGGACTTGGCGGTGTCGAAAAAGTCCGCCGACAACACAGTGACATGGCTGAACACGTCGGAGCGCACATCCGAGACCACCCGCTCGCCCAACCACATGACGAAGTAGTAGCGGCACGAGCTGGCGATCGCCAGCACGGCGGCGATCAGCACCAGCATGGAAAAATACTGATTGATGAACAGCGAGCTGCTGTCGGAAAAACCCTCATCGACCATCCGGCGCACCGCCACCGGCAGGGTCAGCGTGGTGATCGCGGCGACGAACAGGAACACGGTCGCCGCCGTGACCTGCGGCTTGTAGCGGAGCAGGTACGGGAACAGTCTCGCCAATGGGCGCAGGGAGCGGCGCTTTTCTTCGTTCATACGGGAACGTTCATGTTGGGGCGGTCCGGTTTTCGCAAGCGCTCGACAGGTTCTCTACGCACAGGCGGATGTCAAGCTGGCAAACAGCGTGCACTTGTCGCATCGCAAAGCCTGATGTATACGCTGGCGGCGAGTTTTCCAGCCGATGAAGGTTCGGGCGAACTTTTTTCGCCGGCCAGACCGGCCAGCAGGACGAAACGATGAAAAACGAAATTCATCCCGACTATCACATGATCAAAGTGGTCATGAACGACGGCACCGAGTTCGAGACTCGCTCGACCTGGGGTGCCGAGGGCGATGTCATGAACCTCGACATCGATCCGACCACCCATCCCGCGTGGACCGGCGGCAATCAGCACCTGATCGACCGCGGCGGAAGGCTGTCCCGCTTCAAGAAGAAGTATGAGGGATTGGGCGTCTAGAGCACTTTCAGCAAAAGTTGGAGACTTTTGCGCTCGCGAAAGTGCGTGAAAACGAAGACTCTAGACCCGCTTCCGGTTTACGATTTCAGACTTTTTTGACGCCCAGGGCGGTTGAGATCAGGTCGATCTGCTGGTCGACCGGATTTGCATCGGTTTTTTTGGGCGCCGCCTTGCCGTAGATGTTCGCGTCGAGCCGCACCACCCGGTTCTGGAGATCGAGCGAGCGCTCCACCAGTTCCACGAAATCGCCGGGCAGCTCTTCCCAGTTGGCGGTGTAGTCCGGCGTCGTCAGGGCGTCGAGCCTGATCTTGCGCTTCTCGTCCAGAATCTGGTCGCGGGTCATCTCGCCGTCATTGGCCGCGCGCTGCAGCAGCAGCCAAGATGCCAGTTGCATCAGCCGGGTGGTCAGCCGCATCGATTCGGTGCCGTACAGCAAAGACGCCGAGCGGCTCAGGCTGCGCGCCTCTTCACGGCCGGGACCGTCCAGATAGGCTGCGCTTTCCTCCACCAGCGCCATGCCGGTGGCGAACAGCTGTTTGAACTTGCCCGACGCGGCAAAGCTTTCGGCCAGGTTGATGGGAGGTTCGCCTGGCCCGTTCCCCGCGCTGTCAAAATCCGCCATTCCACTCGCCTTCCGCACACCCCTGTGTGCAAAACCCTCGATTCGCGCCCCGCCGTCGGCCGGTGTCAGACCACGTGCCGGACCTGCACTTGGTGAACACGCGGCTCAATCTAGGATCGCCAACTTAGCAGGCAAAGATGAAAATTGCGTCACGGCTGCGGTTTTGGCCGACATGATGAACGGGCCGATAACCGTGCAATCGCCCGGCAAAACCACAAAAAAAGAGCCGCGAAAGCGGCTCTGAAGTTAACAGGGAGGCGTCAAACAGAGTGGACTGGAGCCACTCGGATTGAATCCAGAGAATCTGGATGTCCGGTTAATAGCGCATAAAGCTTAACCAAAGCTTAACTCGGCGCCGATCTGCCAAAGTCAAACGCGGGTTCGGGTTCAGGACTTGGAAAACAGGGCCTCGGCGGCCGACAGGTGAGATTGCTTGGCGCCCATCGCGGTCTCGATACGGGCAATTTCCTGTTTGAGCGTGTCGATGCGCTCGGTCAACTCGTCGACGGACAACTCCGACAGGTCCTCGCCGATCACGATCTGCGATATGCGCTTAGCCCGCTCCTCATCGTCTTCGCCAGCCATTGATGTCCTCCTACCGCGTTCCGCCTCGCTCTCATCTTGAATGTGCCATCGCATTATAGGCATATGCCAGCCGCGTTAAAGGCGACCAGCGAGGCCCGATCGAACATGGCAGAATCCGCCACCCATGACATCCCCGACCAGATGACGGCGGTCGAAATCACCGAGCCGGGCGGGCCGCAGGTGCTCAAGCCGTGCAGTCGGCCGGTGCCGGAGCCTGCCGAAAACCAGTTGCTGATCAAGGTTGCCGCCGCCGGCGTCAATCGTCCCGACTGCCTGCAGCGCAAGGGGGGGTACGCCCCGCCGCCCGGGGCGTCGGATATTCCGGGCTTGGAGGTGGCGGGCACCGTGGTTGCGTTGGGCGAGGGGGTTGATGCGGCGATTACCGGCCGTCGGGTGATGGCGCTCATCCCCGGCGGCGGCTATGCCGAATATGCGGTGGCTGACGCCGGGTCGTGCCTGGATGTGCCGGACGGTCTGAGCGATGAGGAGGCGGCAGTGATCCCGGAGACGTTTTTCACCGTGTGGCACAACGTGTTCCAGCGCGGCGGGTTGGCGGCCGGAGAGACGCTGCTGGTGCATGGGGGTTCGAGCGGCATCGGCACCACCGCGATTCAACTGGCCAAGCAGTTCGACGCTAGCGTGATCGTTACCGCCGGTTCCGCAGCCAAGTGCCGGGCGTGTCTCGATCTTGGCGCCGATCACGCTATCCACTACCGCGAGGAGGATTTTGTCGCCCGGGTTGGCGAGATCACCGGTGATAGGGGCGTTGACGTGATCCTCGACATGGTCGGCGGACCCTACGTGGAGCGCAACTACGACGCGGCGGCGATGGATGGGCGCATTGTACAGATCGCGTTTCTCGGCGGCGTCAAGTCGGAGGTGAATTTCGGCAAGCTGATGCGCAAGCGCCTCACCCATACCGGCTCCACCCTGCGCCCGCGTTCATCACGGTTCAAGGCGGCGCTGGCCGACGAGCTTAGGGGCAAAGTCCTGCCGAAGCTGGCGAGCGGGGCGATCCGTCCGGTCATGGACCAGCGTTTCCCCCTGGCGGATGCGGCGGGCGCACACGCGCGCATGGAGGCGGGCGAGCATATCGGCAAGATCGTGCTCACGGTGGAGTAGCGCTCAATCGCATTGCGCCAGCGTGGGCGAAGGTCTATATAGCGGGCGCATTCCCCACAATGCGGACTTTCTTTTCTCCCAAGCGGAGAGCTCCCCAAGACCCGGGCGAGCGAACGAGAGGACTTACCCATGGCCGACACCCCACTGATGCCCAAGGCGACCGCCGTATGGCTTGTCGACAACACGTCGCTGACATTCGATCAGATCGCCGACTTCTGCCGATTGCATCGGCTGGAGGTCAAGGCGATCGCCGATGGGGAAAGCGCCCAGGGCATCAAGGGCATGGACCCGATCACCACCGGGCAGCTCACCCGCGATGAACTGGAGAAAGCCCAGGCCGATCCCGACCACCGCCTGAAGCTGGCCGAGGCCAAGGTCAAGGTGCCGACCATGAAGCGCAAGGGGCCGCGATATACGCCGGTCTCGAAACGCCAGGACCGGCCCAACGCGATCTACTGGCTGGTGCGCAATCACCCGGAACTGAAGGACGCGCAGATCATCCGCCTGGTGGGGACGACGAAGAACACGATCGCGGCCGTGCGCGACCGCACCCACTGGAACTCGGCCAACCTGACGCCGATGGATCCGGTGACCTTAGGCCTGTGCACCCAGATCGCGCTGGATTTGGAGGTCGAGAAGGCCTCGCGCAATCTGCCGCCGCAACCCGAAGCCGAAGCGGGTCCGGAGGCAGGCGCCTCGCTGCTGCCGGCAGCGCAGACCCAGGATCTGCCCGCGGACGCGTCGTCGGCTGACGAAGAGGAAGTCAGCGCCGATTCGGTATTCGCGAAGTTTTCCAACCTGAAGGGTTAGGCCGCCTTCAGGTCAGCGATCGCGATGTGAGGGAGGGCGGCAGTTCGCGGCCCTCACCGCGCACCATCCGGGCCAGATAGTCTTCCAGCGTCTTGCCTTCCTGACGTTCGTAGCGTTCGCCGGAACTGTCGATTGCGCTGATGCGGTCGATGCGGAACGAGCGAAAATCGTCGCGCAGGCGGCACCAGGCGACCAGGGTCCAAACCTTGCCCCAATAGTAGAGTCCCAAAGGCTCCACGTCGCGATGGGTCGATTCTCCGGCCAGATCGTCATAGTCGATCGAAAGCACCGAGCGCTCCAAGATCGCCTGATTGAGCTGGTCGAGGTTGCGCCGTCCGGTTTCGAAGGTCCTGGGGTCGTAGACGAAGACCGGGGTCTCCTTAGCTTCGCGTCGGGCTTCTTCGGGCAACACCGTGTTGATCTTGGCGAGTGCGTCTTCGGCCGACTGCGCCATCCTCTCGCCGCCCCAGGCGCGAACGATGCGCGCGCCCACCACCAGCGCCGCCATCTCGTCGCGGGTGAACATCAAGGGCGGAAGGTCATAGCCTTCGCGCATCAGATAGCCGACGCCGGCCTCGCCATCGATCGGCACGCCGGAACCCTGTAGATCGGCGATGTCGCGATAGATGGTGCGTTCGGATACTTCCAGCCGTTCGGCCAGCGCCCGGGCGGTGGTGAGCCGACCGGCCCGCAGAATCTGAATGATCTGAAACAACCGGTCGGCGCGTCTCACGGGCTCGTCTCCCTGTTGCGCACGCTTACGCGTCCGTATTGGCGGTGTAGAAGCCGACGCGGTTTCCGTCGGGGTCGAGACAATAGGCGAAGCGGCCGGCCGGCATTTCGACGATGTCGGAAGCCACATCGCCACCCGACGATTTGACCCGCGCCAACGTGTCTTCCAGCTTGCCGGGGCTGGCTAGGTGGATGACCGTGTCGGAGGCGGACGACCCGTCGGTTTGGAACAGATTGCCGGCGGCGCCCGCCTGGCCATTCGTGGGAAAGATCTTCACCGGGCCGTTGCCCATATTCTCGTCGATCAACTTGGTCTGCAAGACCGCTTCATAGAATCCGGCCGCGCCTTCCAGGTCGGAAACCGGAAGTTCGAACCAGACGATGGCGTTCTGGGGTGTAAAGGTCATCGAACCGCTCCTGTGCTTGTGACAGGGACGTTGTCTCACACCCCTCCTGACAGCATCCTGTCAGGAGTGTGTGGCGGCTCGATGGCAGCTTTGGTTTGCCGGTGCGTTGGAGCGATGCGGCTCCGTTATGCGGCCGCTTCCAGCTCCTGCTTCCAGCCGCCGACGGCGGCCAGCCCGTTCATCTTGGCGCGGTGGGCGAAGGCGCGTTGAGCGGCGGCCACGTTCTCCGCCTTACCGCCCCATGCCGCCAGGGTCGCGGCCTGCAGCGCGCGGCCGTAGGAGAAGGTCAGGTTCCACGGCGTGTCGTACATGGCGTTCATGGCGGACAGATGCGCGGTCGCCAGTTCGTCCGACTGGCCGCCGGACAGAAACGCGATGCCCGGCACGCTGGCCGGCACGGTGTCCTTGAGCACGCGCACGGTGCGCTCGGCGACTTCCTCGACCGAGGCTTGCTGGGAGCACTTGCCGCCGGCGGTGACCATGTTGGGCTTGAGCACCATGCCCTCCAGGTTGATCCCCGCATCGTGGAGTTCGGCGAACTGGGTGGCGAGCGTCCACCTGGTGACTTCCTCGCAGCGGGCGATGTCGTGGGTAGAGTGCTCGCCGTCCATCAGCACTTCCGGTTCGACGATCGGCACGATGTTCGCCTCCTGACAAAGCGCCGCGTAGCGAGCGAGTGCGTGGGCGTTGGCGTGCACGCAGTTCCAGGTCGGTGCGCCGTCTGCGATGGTGATGACCGCGCGCCACTTGGCGAACCGCGCGCCCTGCTCGTAGTAGCCGGCCAGGCGGTCGCGCAGGCCGTCGAGTCCTTCGGTGACCTTCTCCAACTGCGAGCCAGGTAGCGCCTGCGCGCCCTTGTCCACCTTGATGCCGGGCACAGAGCCGGCGGCGCGGATGATCTCCACCAGCGGTGTGCCGTCGGCCGCCTTCTGGCCCAGCGTCTCTTCGAACAGGATCACGCCCGACACATAGTTGCGCATCGCCTCGTCGGTGCGGAACAGCATCTCGCGATAGTCGCGCCGGTTTTCTTCAGTGGATTCCACACCGATACCGTCGAATCGCTTCTTAATCGTGCCGCTGCTTTCGTCGGCGGCGAGGATGCCGCGACCCTCCGCCACCATGGCGATTGCTATGTCTTCAAGCCGCTCCGACATGGACGGGCTCCTTGTCCGATCTCGTCGCTGGCGTGATAGCAAACGCATCTGCCGCGTCAATGCGCGAATCCGGTCCGCGGCGGTTTGGCCACCGTTCAATCGGTTTAACGGTCCGTCCGACCGCCCGATACGGTCAGTTGGGGTCGTTTTTTCGCTGCGGCCACAGTTCCACCTTATATGATAGGCCGCATGAGATAGGGGTCACCACGATGAACAAGAAGACCGATCTGGGCACGAAGGCGTTCATGTTCGACCCGGCCGCTGTCGCGACCCGGTTGCGGGATGAAGGACCGCTGGTTCGCCAGAAAGTTCCGTTCATCGGCGAAGTATGGCTGACCACCACCCAGCAACACACCGCGGCGGTCTTGAAGGATAGCGCCAACTTCACGGTGCGCAGGGATGACGGCCGCGTGGTCGGCATGCGCTGGTGGATGCCTGCGACCATCCGGCGGCTTACCCACAACATGCTATCGATGGACGAGCCCGACCACACAAGGCTGCGCGCCAAGGTCGATGCCGCGTTTCACCGCCGCAACATCTCGACCCTGGAGCCGCGCATCCGTGAGATCGCCGAGCGGATGGCGGCGGACCTGTTCAAGGACGGCGAGACGGCCGACTTCATTCCCGCTTTTGCGCGGCAGCTGCCTTTGGCGGTCATCTGCGAACTGCTAGGGCTGCCGCGCGAAGACCATCAGCGCTTCATGGGTTGGGCGAACGGGTTGACCAAGGTCAACGGCCTCATTGCCTTCGCGATGGCCATGCCCGGCCTGCGTGCCATGGCCAACTATCTGCAGGACCATATCGACCACGTGCGCGACCATCCAGATGCCGACGACAGCGGGCTGATTCATGCGCTGGTGCACGATGAGAACGGCGAGCCGATGACCAAGGAGGAACTGCTGTCGATGGTGTTCCTGCTGCTCGTCGCCGGTCACGAGACCACCACCCATCTGATCAGCGTCGGCGTGTATGCCCTGCTGACGAACCGCGAGCAGAAGGATTGGCTGGCCGAGGACTGGAGCCGGGCCGGGCTGGCGGTGGAAGAGCTTCTGCGGTTCGTCACCCCTGTCCAGGTCACCAAGCCGAGATTTGCCCGCAAGGACATGGAATTCGGCGGAACCACGATCAGACGCGGCGATCTGGTGATGCCGACCCTGGCTGCGGCCAACACCGATCCGGCGGTCTTTAGTGAGCCGGACCGGCTCAAGCTCAGCCGCAAGCCCAACCGTCACATGGCGTTCGGCACCGGCATCCATTTCTGCCTGGGGCACCAGTTGGCGCGGCTGGAGGCGGCCTGTGCGCTGGAGGCCCTGTTCACGCGTTATCCCGATCTGGAACTCGCGGTCGATAGCGCCGATCTGCAATGGCGCGAGCGACTGGGCCTGCGGGCGCTGGAGCGCCTGCCGGTGCGGGTGGGTTAGTCGTTTCATGGCCGTGAAGATCATGCGTTCGATAGTCGCTGCAGCCGGCCTGGCGATGCTTGGCGCGGGAGCGCCGGCGCAGGATGCTGGCGAACCGATCTTGCCCGCCACGCCCTACAACTACGCCCGCCAGTTGACGCCTCCGCATTTCTACTCGCAGGCGCTGGGCAACGGCTCGGCTGTCGACCAGCGCGTCGTACCACCGGACAATCCGCTCACCGATGAAGGCGCCACGCTGGGCCGGGTGCTGTTCTACGATCGCTCGCTGTCGAAAAACGGCCTGGTCTCCTGTGCCTCGTGTCATAGTCAGGCCCTGGGTTTCGACGACCCCACCCGGTTCTCGATCGGTTTTGAAGGCCGCATCACCGGCCGCCATGCCATGGGGCTCGCCAACGCGGTGTTCAACGTTCGCGGGCGCTACTTCTGGGACGAGCGGGCCGCCAGCCTGGAAGAGCAGGTGCTGCAGCCCTTCACGGACGAAATCGAGATGGGATTGGCGCCGGGTCAGCTTGAGGAGATCGTCTCGGCCAGGCCGTTCTACGACCCGCTGTTCGAGGCTGCCTTCGGGGACACCAACGTCAGCGAAGGGCGCATTGCGCGCGCGCTGGCCCAGTTCGTTCGATCGCTCTTGTCCGCGACGGCCCCATACGATGTCGCCCGGGCGCGGGTGGGCGATCCGCTTTGGCCGTTCCCCGATTTCACCGATGAGCAGAACCGCGGCAAGCAGTTGTTCATGGCGGGCCGGGCGCAAGGCGGCGCCGGTTGCGCTTCATGCCACGCGACCGAAGCGTTCGTCACGCCGGCGGCCGGACCGACCAGCAATGGTCTCGACGCCGACAGTGAGAGGGACAGGGGCGCCGGTTCCCACGACGATCGCCCGCAGGCTTTGGGTACGTTCCGCGTCGCCTCGCTGCGCAACATCGCCGTGCGCGCGCCTTACATGCATGATGGCCGTTTCAGCACGTTGGACGAGGTGATCGATCATTATTCGAGCGGTGTGAGGCCGCATCCCAACCTGGGCGATGCGTTGAGAAACGATGACGGTTCGCCGGTGCGATTCGATTTTTCGCAAGCCGACCGCGCCGCGCTGATTGCATTCCTGGAAACGCTCACCGATCAATCGTTCCTGGAAAATCCGAAGTTCTCCGACCCGTTTCGACGATGACGCGGATCGGCGCTATTTCACGTCCAGCTTGCCCAGCCGCTGCCCGTCGCGCAGATCCACCAGCCACAGCTCCCGTCCGCCACCGGCGAGGGTTATCGTCAGCAGTGCGCGCTCGCCGTCGAGACTGGTTTGACTGATCGCCGCGCCGGCCGGCAGTTCGATGGTGCCGCCGAAGTTCTGGTCGGCGCGCTCGCCGAGCCTGTAGACAATCGTGCCCAGCACGGCCATAAGCCCCACGGTCATGATGCCGAAAGAAACCACCAGCAGGCGGATCATCTTGCGCCGCACCCGTTCCAATGCGGGGTCAAGTGGCTGGTCGTCTTCGTCGGATGCACTCATGAGCGGGCCTTCGTTCACGTCTCTGGGAGGGGAGGGTGCGGATGAAGCCCGACCCTAGACGATCGCAGCCATCGCGGGAAGAACCCACGATGCTGGTCGCGCAGGAAGACGCCGGCGGTCAGCGCCTGGACGCCTACATCGCTGCCCGGATGCCGCCGCATGTGTCGCGTTCTCGTGTCAAGGCGTTGATCAAGCAGGGGCAGGTTTCGGTGGAAGGTGCGGTGTGCACCGAACCCAATTTCCGGCTCGCCGGGGGCGAAGCCATATCCCTTGTCGTCCCGGAACCGGTCGAGGCGGCGCCGGCGCCGGAGCGTATCGAGCTCGATATCCTTCATGAGGACAGCCACTTGATCGTCGTCAACAAGGCGCCGGGAATGGTCGTTCATCCGGCTGTCGGCAACTGGACGGGCACGCTGGTCAACGCGCTGCTGCACCATTGCGGCGGAACGCTGGCCGGCATCGGCGGGGTGCGCCGGCCCGGCATCGTTCATCGCCTCGACAAGGACACGAGCGGCATTCTGGTGGCCGCCAAGACCGATGAGGCGCATACAGGCCTGTCCGAGCAATTCGCCGATCACGGCCGGTCCGGTGCGCTGGAGCGCCAGTATCAGGCCATCGTCTGGGGAGTGCCCGAACCGCGCACCGGGAGAATCGACGCGCCCATCGGCCGCTCGCCCAGCAATCGGCTCAAGCAGGCGGTGGTCGACGGCTTGCGGCCGGGCGCGCGCGATGCGGTGACCCTTTATCGGGTGACAAGGCCGCTGGCGGGTGGTGGCGGAGAGCCGGTGGCCGCGCTCATCGAATGCGATCTACAGACCGGCCGAACCCATCAGATCCGGGTCCATATGACGCATATCGGCCATCCGCTCGTAGGCGATCCCCTTTATGGCGCCCATTTCACGACCAAGGCCAATCGGCTTGATCAGCCGATCCGGCGGGTGGTCGGCGCCTTCCGCCGCCAGGCGCTGCATGCCGGTCTGCTCGCCTTCGATCATCCGGCGACCGGAGCCGCCATGCGTTTCGTTGCGCCGCCGCCGGCCGATTTTTGCGAGCTTCTGGACGCGCTGGATCGTGGCGATTCGCGTTGAGGGAGCCGGCACATGACCGAAAATTCATGTAAATCACCCCAAAACCGCCTATATTGCAGTGCACATTAAAAGGCCGGACGCGCCGATTCCCTGATAATCGGACAGGAAAGCGTCCTTTCACACGCGACCGGCCAGGTAGTATCCCGGATCGCGACCCAACATAGGGGACCCAAGCCCTTGGCTCAGAATCTGCCCACCGTCTCCGCTGAAAGCGGGCTGGCACGCTATATGGAAGAGATCCGCCGGTTCCCGATGCTGGAACCGAGCGAGGAATATATGCTGGCCAAGCGCTATCAGGAGCACGACGACCGTGACGCCGCCCATCAGCTGGTGACTTCGCATCTGCGGCTGGTGGCGAAAATCGCCATGGGCTATCGCGGATACGGGCTGCCGATCGGCGAGGTGATCTCCGAAGGCAATGTGGGGCTGATGCAGGCGGTCAAGAAGTTCGACCCCGAACGCGGCTTTCGGCTTGCCACCTACGCCATGTGGTGGATCAAGGCATCGATCCAGGAATACGTGCTGCGCTCGTGGAGTCTTGTGAAGATGGGCACCACCGCGAACCAGAAGCGGTTGTTCTTCAACCTGCGCAAGGCCAAGAGCCGCATCCAGGCGCTCGATGATGGAGATCTGCGTCCCGACCAGGTGTCCCAGATCGCCACCCAGCTTGGCGTGAGCGAAGAAGAAGTGGTGTCCATGAACCGCCGGCTGTCGGGAGACGCTTCGCTCAACGCGCCGATCAAGGCCGCCGAGGGCGAAAGCGGCGAGTGGCAGGACTGGCTGGTCGATGAATCGGCAAGTCAGGAGCACATGCTGATCGAGCAGGACGAGCTGGAAGCGCGCCGGGCGATGTTAAAGGACGCGATGAAGGTGCTCAACGATCGCGAGAAGCGTATTTTCCTGGCGCGGCGGCTTTCGGATACGCCGGTCACGCTGGAAGAACTTTCAGGCGAGTTCGACATCTCGCGCGAGCGGGTGCGCCAGATCGAGGTGCGCGCCTTCGAGAAGGTGCAAAAGGCGATGAAGGCGGCCGCCCGTCAACTCGCCAACAAGTCGGCGCCGGTCGAAAGCCCCGCCTGAGGCTCCATACGCAACCAAGCCGGGAAACCGGATTCTAGCGGTTGTCCCAGTCCGCGAACGCATCGCGGAAAATCTTGTCGCCGATCGCGCCCTTCTCCAACGTCACCAGGGCCCACTGTCCGGTCGAGTAGCCGAGCGGGATGTCGATCCAAGCTGAATCCAGCATCAGGCCCCGGTTGGTGGCGATGGCCTGTTCCAGGTTGTTGAGCGCGATCAGGAAGAACCCGTCGTCGATCTTGGCCGGCACTGCGATCAGGCTTTCTCCGCGCGATTGCTCGCTCGATTTCATCATCACCCGCGCGACGCTGGCCACGGCGCCGCCGGTGAAATCGGGGGGAACCTGGAACATCAGTTCGATGATGTGGCTGGCCGGCAGGGATTCGTCGGCATTGCGCTTGATCGCCAGGTTCATGGTCATGCCGCGGCCGGGAATATCCAGCTGTCCGCGGATCACCGCCTCGGTGCTGCCGGCCACGTCCTCCTGGGCCAGCGACCAGATGATCGCCGCATTGTCGCGCGACGCGCTGGAGCCGGTCGAGCCTTCTTCATACAGGAACGCCTTCTGAGCGACGGCCGGGCCGGTGTCGGTCGTCGGCTGCGCGGCGTCGGCGTCCGCCTGCTCGCCCTCGCCGCTGACCTCCGTCACTGGTGATGCCGGCGCCCCGTCACCGCTCGTTTCGTCGGGGCTTTCGCCTGTTGCCTCGTCCACATTCGCTGCCGGGGCATTGCCATCCTCATCGGGCAGCGGCTCGGCCTCGGTGGTCTCACCGTCGCTTGAGAGCCTGGTGTTGGACTTGATGATG
Organism: Rhizobiaceae bacterium; assembly: GCA_028281105.1. Classification (GTDB taxonomy): domain Bacteria; phylum Pseudomonadota; class Alphaproteobacteria; order Rhizobiales; family Rhizobiaceae; genus JANQKQ01. The sequence continues at coordinate 12,991 of JANQKQ010000022.1, read as the reverse complement.
GGCTCTGAAGGCTCCTCGGCGCCAACATCATCGCTCGTCGGTGGCTCATCCGCGGTCTCATCGTCGGCGGGCGCCGTCTCGGTTTGCGGCGGCTGCTCGTCGGTTGGCGCCTCCCCCGTCTGACCTGATTGCTGTGCGGAGGTGGCGGTCGGTTCTTCGCGGGCGGCGACCGGCTCTTCGGTTCCCAGCAACCCGTCCAGCAGGGCATCACGGTTGAGCCACAGGGCATAAGCGCCACCGGCGACCAGGGCCAGACCCAGCAGGATCGGCAGAAGCGTGGCGAACAAGCCGCCGCTACGCGGTTTTGGCGCGGTCTGCGGCTCCAGCATCGCCTCCGAATAGTCCATGCCGCGCGGGTCGGTCAGCACCGGATCTGCCCCGGCATCCGTTGGCGGGGCAGCCTGTGGCGGGTCGACGGGCGGAGCGGCCGGTGGTGTGGGGTCGGCCGCGTGTTCGGATGTTTCCGCCGGCGACTGAGACGGCGGGTCGACCTCGGGCGTGGCCGGTGCGGCCTCAGGTGCGTCGGTCGGTTCGGGTGGCAGCGCTGTGGGTGATGCCGGCTTCGGTTCCGGTGCACCGGCCACTTCTGCGGGGCCGGGTTCGGACGGTGCGGGCGAACCGGCGACGGGTTCGTCCGCCGCCGCAACGGTCTGCTCGGCCTCGATCCGCTCGATCGCGGTTTCCAGAAACTGCAACTGTTTGGCGATTGCGGCTTCGGTGGGCGCGGGCTGCATAGCCCGCAACTGTCGGTCGATCGCCTGACGTGCCTTGTCGTATATCGCCGATCGCGTTCCGTGCGAATTATGCGCCAATCCCGAAACCGCTTTGTTCAGGATCGAATAATAGTCGGCCATACACTCCCGCCTGGTTGGAAACGAATCCGGCGCGGTTTCAGGTCATGAATCAGTGACCCGGACGATGGATGTCCGTTTTAGTCTTGAAAGGGGTCCCGGACAAGTATGGTGTCGTCGCGTTCGGGCGAGGTCGACAATAGCGACACCGGCGCGCCGATCAGTTCCTCGACCCGGCGTACATATTTGATCGCCTGAGCCGGCAGTTCGGCCCAGCTGCGCGCGCCCGCCGTGCCTTCGCGCCAGCCTTCGAGCGATTCGTAGATCGGCTCGACGCGCGCCTGCGCTCCCTGGCCGGCCGGCAGATGATCGATCTCGGCGCCGTCGAGCCGGTAGCCGACGCAGATTTTCAACTCGTCCAGCCCATCGAGCACGTCGAGCTTGGTGAGCGCGATGCCGGTAATTCCGCCCACCGATACGGACTGGCGCACCAGCACGGCATCGAACCAGCCGCAGCGGCGCTCGCGCCCGGTCACGGTGCCGAATTCATGGCCGCGCGTTCCCAGGATCTTGCCGATCTCACCGGAATCCTCGGAGGGAAACGGCCCCTCGCCGACCCGGGTGGTGTAGGCCTTGGTGATGCCCAGGACATAGCCGAGCGATCCGGGGCCCAGGCCGGCGCCGGCTGCCGCCTGGCCGGCCACCGTGTTCGACGAGGTGACGAACGGGTAGGTGCCGTGGTCGATGTCCAGCAGCGTGCCCTGGGCGCCCTCGAACAGAATGCGCGAACCGCGGCGGCGGTGATCGTCGAGCAGCCGCCACACCGTGTCACGGAACGGCAGGACGCGGGATGCCACTTCGCTCAGCTCGGCGAAGATCGCATCGGCGGAAATCTCCGGCTGGTCCAGCCCGCGACGCAGCGCGTTGTGGTGCGTTAACAGGCGATCGATCTTGGCCGGCAGCGCGCCGAGATTGGCCAGATCCATTACCCGGATCGCCCGGCGGCCCACCTTGTCCTCGTAGGCCGGCCCGATGCCGCGCCGGGTCGTGCCGATTTTCGTGCCGGCCGCCGATGCCGCGTCCTCGCGAAGCGCGTCCAGCTCGCGGTGCAGCGACAGGATCAGCGTCGCGTTGTCGGCGATGCGCAGATTGTCGGGCGATACCGACACGCCCTGGGCGCCCAGCCGGTCGATCTCGTCGACCAGCGCGTGTGGATCGATCACCACACCGTTGCCGATGACCGCCAGCTTGCCTTCGCGCACCACTCCGGACGGCAGCAAGGAAAGCTTGTAGCTCACTCCGTCGACCACCAGAGTGTGTCCGGCATTGTGGCCGCCCTGGAAGCGCACCACCACGTCGGCGCGCACCGACAGCCAGTCGACAATCTTGCCCTTGCCTTCATCGCCCCACTGGGATCCGACGACGACCACGTTGCTCATCTGTGTCCTCCGGTGGAAAGGTCAGGTAGGCCGATCCGGTTCACGCTACATCAAATTCCAGCGGCTTGACCTGGCCGAACATCCCGCACCCCGCCAGTCGCTCGATGACCCGGCCATTTGGCGGCGCATCGAGGTATAGCAGCGCGATGGCGTCGCCGCCCGGCTTGTCGCGACCGAGATGGAAGTTGGCGATGTTGACGCCGGCCTCCCCGCATACGCTGCCCAGGGTGCCGATGATACCCGGCACGTCCTTGTTGGTGGTGTACAGCATGTGGCGGCCGACCTCGGCGTCCATGTTGATGCCCTTGATCTGGATGAAGCGCGGCTTGCCGTCGGAAAACACCGTGCCGGCGATCGAGCGCTCCTGGTTTTCGGTGACCACGTTGATCTTGATGTAGCTGTCGAACACGCCGGACTTGTCGCGCGTGGTCTGGGAGACTTTGATGCCGCGCTCCTTGGCCATGATCGGGGCGGAGACCATGTTGACCTCGGCCACCTGCGAGCGGATTAGCCCGGCCAGCGCCGCGCTGGTGAGCGCCTCGGTGTTCATGGCCGCCACCGAACCGTCGTAGAGGATCTGAAACTCCTTGATCGGCGATTCGGTCGCCTGGCCGGCGAAGCTTCCCAGATGGCCGGCCAGCTTGACGAACGGGATCAGCCGCGGCGCTTCGTCGGCGGAGATCGAGGGCATGTTGAGGGCGTTCGAAACCGCGCCGTTGATCAGATAGTCCGACATCTGCTGGGCGACCTGCAGCGCCACGTTTTCCTGCGCTTCCAGCGTCGATGCGCCCAGATGCGGGGTAACCACCACGTTGGGCAGGTTGAACAGCGGGCTGTCGGTGGCCGGTTCGGTGGTGAACACGTCGAAGGCGGCGCCGGAGACCTGGCCGGATTTCAACGCCTCGGCCAGATCATCCTCGACCACCAGTCCGCCGCGGGCGCAGTTGATGATGCGCACCCCTGGCTTCATTTTGGCGATTGCTGACGCGTCGATCATCGCCCGGGTCTTGTCGGTGAGCGGCAGGTGCAGGGTGATGAAGTCAGCGCGGGCAAGCAGGTCGTCGAGCTCGACCTTCTCGACGCCCAGTTCGGCGGCGCGCTCGCCGGACAGAAAAGGATCGTAGGCGATCACCCGCATCTTCAACCCGCGCGCGCGGTCGGCGACGATCGAGCCGATATTGCCGCAGCCGATCAGGCCCAGCACCTTGTGGGTGAGTTCCACGCCCATGAAGCGCGACTTCTCCCACTTGCCCGCGTGGGTGGACGTGCTGGCCTCGGGAATCTGGCGGGCGACCGCCAGCATCATCGCCACCGTGTGCTCGGCGGTGGTGATCGAGTTGCCGAACGGGGTGTTCATCACGATGATGCCTTTGCGCGAGGCCGCGCCCACATCCACATTGTCGACGCCGATGCCGGCGCGGCCGATGATCCTCAGCCGGTCGGTGGCCGCGAGCAGTTTCTCGCTCACCTTGGTGGCCGAGCGGATCGCCAGGCCATCATAGTCGCCGATGATGTCGAGCATCTTTTCCTTGTCCTTGCCCGCATCGGGCAGGAAGTCGGCTTCGACGCCGTTATCGGTGAAAATCTGAACTGCGGTTTCCGACAGCTTGTCGGAGACGAGTACCCTCGGTGCCATTGGAATCTCCGTGGCGGTTCGAAGAAGGGAAGAGCGAAAACGGTCTAGGCGGCCGGCTCGAGTTCGGCGAGGCAGGCGTGGTAGGCCCAATCCAGCCAGGGCATCAACGCTTCCAGGTCGCTTTGCTCGACCGTGGGGCCGGTCCAGATGCGCAGGCCCGGCGGCGCATCGCGGTAAGAGCCTACGTCGAAGGCGGCGCCCTCGGTTTCCAGCGCCGCGACCATCGATTTGACGAAACGGGACTGGGCATCCGCATCAAGGCGCGCGAGCGCATCGTCCACCAGCTTCAGGCAGACCGACGTGTTCGACCGGGTCGACGGATCGATGGCGAGAAAATCAAGCCAGGGCGTGTCGGCGACGAAGCGTTCGATGACCGACAGATTGGCGTTCGCCCGGGCCATGGTCGCCTCCAGCCCGCCGATGGAGCGGGCCCACTCCAGCGCGTCCAGATAGTCTTCGACGCACAGCATGGACGGGGTGTTGATGGTGGCCCCGGCGAAGATGCCCTCGATCAGCTTGCCGGCCTTGGTGAGCCGGAAGATTTTCGGCAGCGGCCAAGCCGGCTGGTATGTCTCCAGCCGTTCGACCGCGCGCGGCGAGAGGATCAGCATGCCATGCGCAGCTTCGCCGCCCAGCGCTTTCTGCCAGGAGAAGGTGGCCACATCCAGCTTGTCGAAGGGCAGGGCCTGCGCGAACGCGGCAGAGGTCGCGTCGCAGATCGTCAGACCGGCGCGATCGGCGGGGATGAAGCCGCCATCGGGCACGCGCACGCCCGAGGTGGTGCCGTTCCAGGTGAAGATCACGTCGCGATCGAAATCGACTTGGCGCAGGTCCGGCAGTTGGCCGTAGCCGGCTTCCAGGCGGCGCACGTCGGCGAGGTTGAGCTGTTTGCAGACGTCGGTGAGCCAGCCGGCACCGAAGCTCTCCCACGCGAGCACGTCAACGCCGCGCGCGCCGAGCAGCGACCACATCGCCATCTCCATGGCGCCGGTGTCGGAGGCCGGCACGATGGCGATGCGGTAGTCGTGCGGGATTTCCAGCAGTTCGCGGGTGCCGTCTATGGCGGCCTTGAGCCGGGCCTTGCCGGCGGGTGCGCGGTGCGAGCGGCCGAGCCAGGCGTCGGCGAGCCGGTCGAGCGACCAGCCGGGTCGTTTGGCGCAGGGGCCGGACGAAAAGCGGGGATTGGCCGGACGGGTGTCCGGCTTGGCAGCAGCGGTCATCGATCTATCCTTCCAGATAGCTGCCCCTCGTTGGGGAGGGGTGTCCCGCCGGCCGCACTAAGCCAAGGGTCGTAGACAGTCAAGAAGATTGTCGAAGTGCGACATTTTGTGGATGCGAGATGCGCAAAAAGAAAACGGCGGTGGAACCGCCGTTTTCAGGGCAACCCGATGAGTTGGAGGTCAGGGATTACCGAAACTTGACACACCGGGTGCCGATTGCCGCGATCAGTGGAACGTGTAGCGCATGCCTACATGCACGCCGTGCATCTCCAGAGAGCCGTGGGAGCCCTGCACGCCCTGCAGACCGCTGGTGCGGCCGAAGCCGAACATGTCGCCGCCGGTGATGTGCGTGTAGGTGTAGCCTGCGTCGATCTTGAGGTTGGCGCTCAGATCGTAGGCCGCGCCGGCATGAAACGCGTAGGCGAACCGCCAGCCGTCGACGCCGTTGTGGACGTCATAGGCTTCGGTCGTGACCGGGCAGCCGCCAACGCAGTTTTCGTCGTTGATCACGTCGCCCCAATGCAGGAAGGCGCCGCCGATGCCGCCGCCCACATAGGGCGTGAACCCGTGATAGGTGCCCAGATCGAGATAGGCGTTGGCGAGCAACGTGGTGACCTGCAGGTCCGCATTGTCGGAATAGGTACAGGTTGCGCCGGCGGTGCCGTCGGAACAGGCCACGCCCTGGGCCGACGAGCCGATGAAGTCGGCGCGGGCATGGTAGTTGGCCGTCAGGTCGACGCGGAAATAGTCGTTGACCTCGTAGCCGAAGCCGCCGCCGATCATCCAGGTTTCTTCCACGTTGTGGACCTCGAACCTGCCGGTCTGGGAGGAGCCCTGGAAGTAACGCACGCCGTGCACTGTGGTGTGCGCATAGCCGATGTCGCCGCGCAGGTACCAGCCGCCATGGGCGGCGACCGGCGGGACCTCCGGCGGCAGTTCGATAAGTGGCGGCAGATCGGCAGCGGAGACTGCCATGGTTGTGGCAAGCAATGCCGCAACTGATACAAGACCCGTTTTCAAGTTGCCCATGACAACATCCTTCCTGGTGTCATCCGCCCGTGGTTCGGGCACAGCTTGGTTTTCAGTTGTCGGGGACTATGGGGGCCAATGGTTAAGGCGGAATTAACCGCGTTTGTTAAGGTTAAGAAAAATGGTTAACGAAGTTTACCACGCGGCCATGGGGGTGGGTGCAACTGGATGGCGCCGGCTCACCGATGCGGCGAAGACCACTATGTTGGTGGGATTTGGGCTGTGTTTTTGCGCACTTTCGCGGGCGCAAAGTTAAGCAACTTTTGCTGAAAGCGCTCTAGGCGGCCACCTGGGTGATCACGCCGACGATGTCGTCGACCACCTGGTGGACGAGATGTTCATCGTCGCCTTCGGCCATGACGCGGATCAGCGGCTCCGTCCCCGAAGGGCGAATGACCAGCCGGCCGGCCTCGCCAAGCCGCGAACGGCCGTCGTCGATCGCTTCGACCACCCGGTTGTCGTCGAGCGGCGCGTCGCCCTCATAGCGCACGTTCTTCAATATCTGCGGCACCGGCTCGAACTTGTGGCAGACCTCGCTCACCGGCCGGTCGGCCTGCTTGATCACCGACAGGACCTGCAGCGCGGCGATCAGGCCGTCGCCAGTGGTGGAAAAATCCGACATCACCATGTGGCCGGATTTCTCGCCGCCCAGGTTGAAGCCGTGCGAGCGCATATGCTCAACCACGTAGCGATCGCCTACCTGGGTGCGCGCCAGTTCCAGGCCCTGGTCGTGCAGGAACCGTTCCAGGCCGAGGTTGGACATCACGGTGGCGACCACGCCGCCGCCGGTCAGCCGCGACTTGGCGTTCCAATATTCCGAGATCACCGCCATGATCTGGTCGCCGTCGACCAGCTTGGCGTGTTCATCGACGATCAGCACCCGGTCGGCGTCGCCGTCGAGCGCGATGCCGATGTCGGAGCGGGTCTCGTGCACCTTGCGGCACAGGGTGTCGGTGTGGGTGGAGCCGCAGTCGCGGTTGATGTTGAAGCCGTCGGGATCGACGCCGATGGCGATCACCTCGGCGCCCAGCTCCCACAGCGCGGCGGGGGCGGCCTTGTAGGCGGCGCCGTTGGCGCAGTCGACGACGATGCGCAGCCCCTCCAGCGACATGCCCGCGGGCAGGGTGCGCTTGGCGAACTCCACATAGCGGTCGAGCACGCCCTCGACGCGGTTGGCCCGGCCCAGCGCGCTGGCGGCGGCCATGTGCGCGGTCAGGTCCTTTTCGATCAGGCTCTCGATGGAGGCTTCGATGTCGTCAGAAAGCTTGTAGCCGTCGGGCCCGAACAGCTTGATCCCGTTGTCGCGGAACGGATTGTGGGAGGCGGAGATCATCACGCCGATGTCCGAGCGCATCGAGGTGGTCAGCATGGCCACCGCCGGGGTCGGCACGGGTCCGAGCAGGAAGACGTCCATGCCGGCGGCGGTGAAGCCGGCGACCAGCGCGTTCTCGATCATATAACCCGACAGGCGGGTGTCCTTGCCGATCACCACGCGATGGCGATGATCGCCGCGGCGGAACGCGACGCCTGCCGCCATGCCCACCTTCATCGCCACTTCGGCGGTCATCGGAAAACGATTGGCCTCGCCGCGAATGCCGTCGGTGCCGAAATAGGTTCTGCTCACGATATGGTTCCCAATGGGCGCACAAGGCCCCAGGTTCGCGGCCCTTGTTAGCGCAAACCCGGACCGGCGACTTTCACACTTTGAATCGAATTGTATCAGATCGGCTGTTTTGGGGCGATAAACCGGGCTGGTTGGCGTTTATCATGGTGAATGGAGGGTTATCGGGGCGGATTGATCACAGGGAGCGTCTTTGTCGGTCACCCATACGTGGTCGTTCTCCCGTAACTTGCGATAGTCGTCTGCGCTCGCCGCCCCGTCATGCTCGCCAGCCTCTCAACCTCGTCATCCTCGGGCCCGACCCGAGGACCCAGGGGCCACCAGCACTGGCTCGTCGGATCAAGTCCGGCAATGACGAAGAGAGGATGGCCCGGCGCGGGCAGTCGGCTTCACCCCCCTCTGTCCCTTCGGGACATCTCCCCCCTGAAGGGGGGAGAGCGGCCTTGCCTCCGCCTCAACCTTCCCGACGCATCGGGCGAGTGCCGCTTCCCCTCTCTCCCCCGGGGGGAGAGATGTCGGCGAAGCCGACAGAGAGGGGGAAGGCCGACGCGCAAGATCGTTCACTCGATGCGATTGCACCAGCGTTATGTCAAAGATCATGCAAACTGCGGGACGCTGATCGATGCGCCTTGCCGAAGTCTATGTATGACGCTCCGATCAGCGTCCCGCGCGGAGATTTTTAGACAAGCGACGCTGGTGGCCGTCTGCACAAGAGAAGACGGCTAGACCACGCCGGTCAGGCTTCAAGGCGGCGATGCGTCCGCGACGCACGCTCCACCGCTCCGCTGTCGACGCCTCCCACATGGCCACGGATCCCATATGGCGTTCGCGTGAGACGGCGATGCGGGCGAGGATACGGGAGGCTGGGGGAGTGGGGATAAGTTTTTAAGCCAAGGAGGTTGAATTTGATCTGAACCGACTTCCGCGAACCTATCAACCAATGGCCGCTTGGAGCCCATGGCGGTCGTCGGGTTTCGCTGAAATTGGAGTTCATGGCGATCTCTGATACCGTCATTTCATGGGTGAAGTTACCGCCAACGCGCGAATGCTGATCCGCCGCCCCGCGCCCGACGTTTTCGAGGCATTTGTCGACCCGCAGATCATGACGCGGTTCTGGTTCCCCAAAGCTTCCGGACGGCTCGAAACCGGCAATGAAGTCAGCTGGTATGTCGGAACCGGCGACGATGCCTTCGAGATTACGGTTCGCGTCAAGTCGGCGGATAAGCCTCACTTGCTTCATATCGAATGGGGAGACAGCGGGCAGTTCACGCAGGTGGTATGGGTATTTGAGAGCAAGGGCGAAGAGGAAACGATCGTTCGCATCACCGAAAGCGGCTTTACCGGCGATCAATCCGAAATCGTTCAATCGGCCCTTGCTTCAACCGGTGGCTTCAATCAGGTGATTACCGCTGCGAAGGCTCTGCTGGAGCACGATGCTCAAATCAACGTCGTGGAAGATCACGTTGCGTAAAGCCCGTTGGGCCGGACCGGGGCCGGTTACAGCCGTAAAATGGAGAAGCGTCTAGGGAAAGATCAGTTCCCCTGTATACGTTTCCAAAGGTATACGAGGCCGGCCAGGGCGGGAAGAATCAGCAATGCCACGACCATGGGAACGGCGGATTCCAGGTAGGTCGCATCCATTGTGTAAACCGTAGTGGCATCGACAATGTCCGTCACCAGCCGAGCAGCCAGCGCGGCGAACAGCGCCTTATGGCTGCGCAGCCAGACGGCCAGCAAAACGGCAAGCACGGCGGTCAGATTGCGCGTGACGTAAGCCATTGTGGTGTAATTGAAATCGGGCGGCGGATCGAACAGCGTCGACAAGGCAAAGAACGAGACGATGACAACCTGAAGGAGGATGATGATCCAGAACCATTTCGGCAGGAATGGTCCTGGCGATGTCTTCGCTGAAGCCGTGTTCATGGTGGTTGTCTCCGCAACGGGATGAAAATGAGTCGCTGGGCGAGAGATTTCTTACCGCATCGCAGACCACACACCAATCGGCAAGTTGTCATGCGAGTCTTGGGGCAACGTGGGCTTGGAGCCCTTTGTGCCGATCTTCCGCGATGCGGCGAATGGCTTCTACCGCCCGTGTAACGCGCGCTATCCGTCTCGTCCCGGTTCGTTTGGATCGCTGGAGAAAAGTGCGATCTTGTTGCCTTGAGGATCGCGAAGGTAGCCTACATAGAATTGGGGTCCATAAGCAGCACGAAAGCCCGGCCGGCCCTCGTCGGAACCGCCGGCGGAAAGCGCGGCGGCGTGAAGGTCGCGAACCTGCCTTTGATTGCGCGCCTGGAATGCGACCATTGAACCGTTGCCAGCCGAGGCCGGACGTCCATCGAAGGTCGGTTTAACGTAGAACTCAGGCAGAACGGGAGACTGGCCCGGTTGTACGGGCAGTGCGTAACTTAGTCCCTCAGGCCCCTCCTCCAGTTCGTAGCCAAGGGCTGGCAGGAACGCGCAATAAAACCGTCTCGCGCGCGCGATGTCATCTGAACCGACTGTGACATAGGCAATCATGCTTCGTGTTTCTCTCCGGAAGTTTGGTCATTCGAACGCAGCGAAAGCTCACTTTGTCCGCAAAGGCGCCATTGTGGTGAACCGGGCGGCGGTGTTCAAACCGCCTTGCTCGTCGCTAGGTCATAAAACTTCGACGCTCAGGTGGCCTCTTGCAAGCATGAATTGCCGTAAGCTGCGAAACAGGAGCCAGATGACATGCCCGATCTTGCCGGCTTGAGCGCGATTGCGGCCGCCTTTTTCGTCGCCGCGGCCTCGCCCGGACCCGCTACGCTCGCCGTCGCCACCGTCTCCATGAGTGCGGGGCGCAGGACCGGCATGGCTTTTGGATTGGGGCTTTCGGTCGGCCTGGCTTTCTGGGGGCTGGTGGCCGCGGCGGGTTTGGGGGCGTTGCTTCAGGCGTCGACCAGCGCGCTTTCGATCCTGAAGCTGCTTGGAGGAGCCTATCTGCTCTGGCTTGCCGTCAATGCCGCGCGATCGGCGGCCCGGGCGGGGCAAGCCCCGACCGGGCAGGCAGCGGATCGGCGCGGCTTCAGGCGTGGGCTGTTGCTCAATCTGTCCAATCCGAAAGCGGTGTTCGCCTGGATGGCGGCGCTGGCGCTGGGACTTGGCGATGGCAGCCGGGCCGGTCAGGTCGCCACCGCGACGGGACTATGTATCGTCTTGGGGTTTGCGATCTACACCTTCTATGCCGTTGTCTTTTCTACCGGGGGCGCAATGGCGGTTTACCGCAGAATGCGGCGATGGATTGAGGGAGCGGTTGCGGGATTGTTCACGCTTGCCGGGCTTGGTCTCATCCGCTCCGCTTTTGCCAGGCAATAATCGCTTCGACGGCAACGTCGACATTGGCGATGAGCTGCCTGCCGCTATGCTCACACCGTGCCGCTTGGCGCGCTGTCGGATCAAAAAAATGTCGGCGTTAATACGAAGCGCTGATGCGGTATGAGCTCACAAAGACTTCAAGCGGTCGCTTCGAATATAGACGAACATGCTCAACAGGATGGCCGCGGCGCTGATCCAGGTCATCTGCGGGCCGGGGGGTGCGGCAAACCCACCAAGGTCGACGAACATGAAATAGCCGGCATCGGCCGCGCCGCCGACGATTGCCGTCATGATGACGGCGACGGCGCTTCTTCGCCAGATCATGATGCCGCCGACCGTGGTGAACAGGCCGAACCAGAGAAGGTTCCAGCTATGTTGGTTTAGGAGCGCGACCACCGCTGCAGGATAGTCGACCTCAAGCGATGCGGGGTCGGCGCCCCCGGCCATCGCCTTCATGGTCCCGGCTGCGTCGCCAGCCATGAAGCCGTTGAGGCCAAACACACCGAAGGCGACGTGCGCCAGGCCCCAGATGATCCATAGAACCGCGGAGGCCTTCAGCATGAAGCCCAGAGTTGGCGAAGATTTTGCGGCCGGGTGGTCGGGGCTGCTCATCGATTTACCGCTCCGTGTGCGGGCAGGTCGGTCCCTAAGACTGCGGCTGCGGCTCCATGCCGCCGGCATCGGGCTCGCCCTTGTCGGTTCCCTTATCGGCGGCTGCGCCGGCGGCGGGCACGGCCGAGCCGCGCGAGGGTGGGGAATCGTCGCCCAGGTCGCGCGAGGGCTGTTTGCCGGCCAGCAGTTCGCCGATCTCGTCACCCGACAGGGTCTCGTATTCCAGCAGGCCCTGGGCGAGCGTCTCCAAATCCTTGGCCTTGGTCTTGAGGATCTTGGTGGCCATGCTATAGCCTTCGTCGACCAGGCGGCGCACCTCGGCGTCGATCACCTGGGCGGTCTTTTCCGACACGTTCTTCTGCTGCGTGACCGAATGGCCCAGGAACACCTCCTGCTGGTTCTCGCCATAGGAGACCTGGCCGAGCTTGTCGGAGAAGCCCCACTGGGTGACCATGGCGCGGGCGAGCTTGGTGGCCTGCTCGATGTCGGAGGCTGCACCGGAAGTGACCTTGTCCTCGCCGAAGATCAGTTCCTCGGCGACGCGCCCGCCCATCAGGATGGCGAGCCGGGAAGTCATCTGCTCATAGGTCAGCGACAGTTGGTCGCGCTCGGGCAACTGCATGACCATGCCCAGCGCGCGACCGCGCGGGATGATCGTCGCCTTGTGGACGGGATCGGCCGAGGGCACGTTGAGCGCGACGATGGCGTGGCCGCCCTCGTGATAGGCGGTGAGCTTCTTCTCGTCCTCGGTCATCGCCATCGAGCGGCGCTCGGCGCCCATCAGCACCTTGTCCTTGGCGTCCTCGAACTCGGCCATGGTGACCAGGCGCTTGTTGCGCCGGGCGGCAAGAAGCGCGGCCTCGTTGACCAGGTTCATCAGATCGGCGCCGGAGAAGCCCGGCGTGCCGCGCGCGAGAACCTTCAGATTGACGTTGGGGGCCAGCGGCACCTTGCGGATATGGACCTTGAGGATCTTCTCGCGGCCGTTGACGTCCGGATTGGGCACCACCACCTGGCGGTCGAAGCGGCCCGGGCGCAGCAGCGCCGGGTCGAGCACGTCCGGCCGGTTGGTCGCGGCGATCAGGATGATGCCTTCGTTGGCCTCGAAGCCGTCCATCTCCACCAGGAGCTGGTTGAGCGTCTGCTCGCGCTCATCGTTTCCGCCGCCCAGGCCGGCGCCGCGATGGCGGCCGACGGCGTCGATCTCGTCGATGAAGATGATGCAGGGCGCGTTCTTCTTGGCCTGCTCGAACATGTCGCGCACCCGCGAGGCGCCGACGCCGACAAACATCTCGACGAAGTCC
>JANQKQ010000021.1 GCA_028281105.1 Rhizobiaceae bacterium | reverse complement strand
CTCCCCCTCCCAGCCACCCACGGCAGTATCCTCGAGGGGGTGGCTGGGAGGGGGAGCGGGCCGGCGCCGCTTTGGATGTTCAAACGCCCACGATAGGCCAGCCCGGGCTAAGCCGCCAGCTTGGATTTCGCCGCTTCGTATTCGTGCACCAGCCGGTCGACCAGCGCCTGGGTCGAACCCACTTCGGTCACCGCGCCGATGCCCTGGCCGCAGCCCCAGATGTCCTTCCACGCCTTGGCCGAAGAAGCGCCGCCGGAACCGAAATCCATCTTCGAGGGGTCGCTTTCGGGCAGGTTCTCCGGATCGAGCCCGGCATTGACGATCGAGCCCTTGAGATAGTTGCCGTGGATGCCGGTGAACAGGTTGGTGTAGATGATGTCGTCGGCATGGGCTTCGGCGATCGCCTGCTTGTAGGCGTCGGTGGCGCGCGCCTCGTGGGTGGCGATGAACGGCGAGCCCACATAGGCCATGTCGGCGCCCATCGCCTGGGCGGCGAGCACCGCGCCGCCGTTGGCGATTGCGCCCGACAACAGCAGAGGCCCGTCGAACCACTGGCGGATTTCCTGGATCAGCGCGAACGGCGACAAGGTGCCCGCGTGTCCGCCGGCGCCCGCGGCCACCGCGATCAGCCCGTCGGCGCCCTTTCTGATGGCGGAGTTGGCGTGGCGATTGTTGATGATGTCGTGCAACACGATACCGCCATACGAATGGATGGCGTCGTTGACCTCCGGCACCGCGCCCAGCGAGGTGATTACGATCGGCACCTTGTAGCGCACGCACAGTTCCAGATCCTGCTGTAGCCGAGCGTTGGATTTGTGCACGATCTGATTGACCGCGAAGGCGGCGACTTTTTCGGTCGGATTGGCCTTCTTGTAGCTCGCCAACTCCTCGGTAATCTGTGCCAGCCATTCGTCCAATTGCTCGACGGGGCGGGCGTTAAGCGCGGGAAACGAACCAATGACGCCGGCCTTGCACTGGGCCAGCGTCAGCTCGGGATTGGAAATGATGAACAGGGGCGCGCCGACCACCGGCACCCTCAGTCCTTCGCTCAAAACATCCGGTAACGCCATCTTTCGGCTCCAGTTCGTCGGCGGCGGTCGAAAAACCCGCACTATTACGTTTGCGTAAACGGAATGCGGTGTATCACGGCCGGTCGCGAAAGCAAGCGGAAAGCGCGTGCGCCTTCACGAAGCTGCGATCAGACGCCAATTAGTGGTTCGCAACCTCGATCGGACGATGGATTTACCATTTGCCAGCGTGCTATTGAGCCGGCAGCGCGCGGCAGGGGCGCGGCGGAACTTCACGGGATTTTAGGGTGTGTCGGCTGACATCGAAACACTGATCAGACAGGCCTTGGCGGGTCAGCACGCACAAGACCCGCAGGTGCGCCAGAAGGTATATCAATCCTCGCGCAACGCGCTCGCCAGAATGATCGCACGATCGGGCGCGGTGCCACCCGAAGTGATCGAGGCCCGCAACCGGGCGCTGGAAATCACCATCGCACGCATCGAGCAGGACTTCGCCGGCGCCCCGGTCGCAAGCGCGCCGCCGCCGGTGGCCCCCGAGCCCAGGCATCCCGCGCCGTTCGGCGTCGACCATTCGCCAACCCAGTCGAACGCTCCCGCGCCCGATCTGCAGATCAACATGGCCGCCGAAGCGGCGATGCGGGGTCCGTCCGGCGGCCACGCGGGCGCGGATGCGCCGGCCGGCCCCATCGCGGCCGAACCACGGCCCGCCGCCGTCGGCGACGATCCGACCACCGGGTTCGCCCGCCCGCGCCGACGTCCCTATCGCTGGCTGATCTGGGTCGGCGTTCTGGCGGTGATCGTAATTGCCGGCTGGCTTGCCTATCCGTTCGTCCAGCAGGTCACGACTTCGGCGGGCATCGGTTCCCAGCCGGGTAACGCAACCAGCCAGTCCGCAGGCGATGACGATGACAGCGCCGGCGCCTATATGACCATCCTGCACGCGGCCGAGCCCGACGCGCTGGTGACGGCGGGGCGCGGCACCGCGCAGATCGTCAACGAAGGCGCCGAGCCGGCCATCCGCATCGTTTCGGTGCGCCCCGATCTGTCGCGCGACAAACAGGCCGACCCGCTGCTGCTGGAACTAGCGCCGGGAATTCTCAGCCAGATCGCCGGGCGCCGCGCGACGGTCGAGATCATGGCGCGCTCGGGCGGCGCGGGACCGGCGACGTTCGCGGTATCGTGCGAGTTCGGCGACTTGGGAGACTGCGGCCGCAAGCGCTTCCGCGTCGGCCTGCAGCCGGAGGCCATCGTGTTCTCCATCCTGATCGACGGGTCCTATCGCGAGGGCCAGCGCGCATTCCTCGCCATCAACACCGATGTCACCAGCGCGGCCAACCTGTCCGGCGAAGGCGCGGCGGTCGATATCGTGTACGCGCGGCTCAGGGTGGCGGACGACTCCTGATCGCCTGTCGGCCGGGCCGGCGTCGCGACCGGCCTATGAGGTGGCGATGTCGAGAAACTGCGGACCTTCGCCGATCAGCTTCTTGTCCGGTTTGCCGATCACGCCGTCGTCCCTGCCGGTATAGTTGAGGGCGGACAATACTCTAGAGATGACCGCCAGCCGGGCGCGGCGCTTGTCGTTGGATTTGACGACGATCCACGGCGCGTGCCGCGAATGGGTCTTGGCCAGCATGCGGTCGCGGGCGTGGGTATATTCGTCCCACTTATCGAGCGCCTTGAGGTCGATGGGCGACAGCTTCCAGACCTTGAGCGGGTTGTGGCGGCGGGCGTGAAAGCGCAGCAGCTGCATTTCCTGGCCGATGTTCAGCCAGAACTTGAACAGATGGATGCCCTCGTCGGTGATCATCCTTTCGAACTTGGGCACATCGTCGAGAAACTTCTCATGCTGGTCGGGAGTGCAGAAGCCCATGACCGGCTCGACCCCGGCGCGGTTGTACCAGGACCGGTCGAACAGCACGCATTCGCCCGCGGTGGGGAAATGGTCGACATATCGCTGGAAATACCATTGCCCGCGCTCCACATCCGACGGCTTGGGCAGCGCCACCGCGCGCACCTGGCGCGGGTTCATGTTTTGCCGCAGCCGGCCGATGGTGCCGCCCTTGCCGGCCGCGTCACGGCCTTCGAAGACGATGATGACGCGCTCGCCGCGGTCGGCCAGCCAATAGAGCACCTTGACCAGTTCGCGCTGCAACGCGGCCAGTTCATCCTCATACCGACTGCGTTTCATGCGATCGCCATAGGGATAGTCGTCGCTGTTGATCGCGCCGTCGCTCACCCATGCCGGCAGCTTGGGATCATCCAGATCAAACTTTCGGTCTTTGCCGCCGATGCGCAGCTCAACCACGGGTGCGTGGGGAATCTTCATCTGCTCGTTCCTAGATTGACCGGCCGATATTCGATTGGCTTTGCAGCCTTTCGCCATTATGGATCGCGCGAGCGGAGTTTGAAACATGGCCGACGGAAAACTTGGCGAAGACCGGGCGCCGCCTGATCGGTTCGCAAGCGCTGTGGCCTCCCGGCTGCGGGCGAACCGCTGGCCGCTGACGGCCACGGCCGGCGTTCTGACGCTCGCGTGCCTCATCGAGCCGCAGCTGACATTGCTGGCCGCGATTGGCTTTGCCGCGATCGTCGCGATCACGGCCGGCCCGCCGGCGAAAGACAGCACGTCGCCGCGGCGCGGCGCCGCTGGCGGACGTCGGCGCGAAGGCAGTGTGGATGATTCCCACCGGGCGATCTGCGAGGCGCTGGAGTTCCCGGCCTACGTGGTCGACCGGGCCGGCATCCTGCGCCACGCCAACGCCGCCGGCACGGCGGCGTTCGGGCCCGCGACCGTCGGCGATCCGCTGGCCTTCAAGTTCCGGGCGCCGGAGATCGTCCAGTTCATCAATCGCGGCATCGGTTCGGCCGGCCACCATTCGATCGAATTTCATCAGCAGGCGCCGTCGGAGGGGTGGTATCTGGCGCAGATCGCGCCGGTTCCCTCCTTCCGCCCGTCCCCGTCAGGCCGTGCGCCGCAATTGTTCCTGCTCACCTTTTTCGATCAGTCGGACGCCAAGCGCACCGAACAGATGCGCTCCGACTTCATTGCAAACGCCAGCCACGAGCTGCGCACGCCATTATCGTCGCTGCGCGGCTATGTGGAAACGCTGTCCGGCGCGGCGCGCGACGACGACAAGGCGCGCAACAAGTTTCTGGCCATCATGCTGGAGCAGGCCGAGCGCATGTCGCGGTTGATCGACGACCTGCTTTCGCTCAGCCGCATTGAGATGAAGTCGCGGGTCGACCCGCACCATCGCGCCGATCTGGTGGCGGTGCTGGCGCATGTGCAACAGGCACTGCAACCGCTTGCGGCGAAACAGGGCCTGGTGATCGAAATGGAAGGGGTCACCGGCTCATGCCCCGTCATCGGCGAGCACGACGAGCTGATCCAGCTGTTCGACAATCTGATCGAGAACGCCTGCAAATACGGCCAGTCGGGCGAGAAAATCCGGGTCGAACTGGTGCCCCGGGGCGATGGCGACAAGCCGGCCGGCCCTCTCGTCAGGGTCACCGACTACGGCCCCGGCATCCCGGCCGAACACCTGCCGCGGCTCACCGAACGCTTCTATCGGGCCGATGTGGAAAGCAGCCGGGCGCAGAAGGGCACCGGCCTGGGGCTGGCCATCGTCAAGCACATCGTCCAGCGCCACCAGGCACGCATGAACATCCGCTCGCAGACCGGAAAGGGAACCACGATCACCGTGCGGTTCCCGGCCGTGTAGCGGTTTGTTGAGGGTGATTATAAAACCTTTATGATCAATAGCTTACGTTGTCATATTTGTTATACCGGTATGTTGGTAGAACGATGTCGCAAAGTTGTGGGACCCGACAAATCGCACCAGATGTCCTGCGGGGCTCTTTGAATCTCTTCGAAGACCTCCGGACCGGTTTGTCGCGGACCTGTCCGAACATCCCCCATGGAGGCAGACCTCGTGAAACCTACTATCCTCAACACCGCTATCGCGGTTGCCACCGCCGGCGCTATTACGCTCGGCGCGGCCGCAACCGCTCAGGCTCGTGACCAGATCCAGATCGTCGGCTCGTCGACGGTCTTCCCGTTCTCGACCGCCGTTGCCGAGCGCTTCGGCCAGAAGACGGACTTCAAGACCCCGGTTGTCGAATCGACCGGTTCGGGCGGCGGCATGAAGCTGTTTTGCGCCGGCGTCGGTGAAGGCACCCCCGACATCACCAACGCCTCACGTCGTATCAAGGAAAAGGAGTTCGCCAACTGTACCGAAAACGGTGTGACCCCGGTTGAAGTCAAGATCGGGTTCGACGGCATCGTTCTTTCCAACTCGAAGGCTTCAGCACCGCTGAACATCTCGCTGGAGCAGATTTTCCTGGCGCTGGCCAAGGAAGTTCCCGGTGAAGACGGCTCGATGATCGCCAACCCGTACACCATGTGGTCGCAGATCGATCCGTCGCTGCCGGCGACCGAGATCGAGGTCCTCGGACCTCCGCCGACCTCGGGCACCCGTGACGCGTTCATGGAACTGGCCATGGAAGGCGGCGCCAAGAAAATTCCTGTGCTCAAGGAACTGCGCGGCAACGACAAGAGCGCGTTTAAGACCATTGCGCACGCCATGCGCGAAGACGGCGCTTTCATCGAAGCCGGTGAAAACGACAACCTGATCATCCAGAAGCTGGAAGCCAACCCGAACGCCTTCGGCATCTTCGGCTTCTCCTTCCTCGACCAGAACTCCGACAAGGTGCAGGGCGCCGTGGTCGGCGGTGTCGCGCCTGAGTTCGAGAAGATCGCCGCGGGCGACTACGGCATCTCCCGCTCGCTGTTCTTCTACGTGAAGAAGGAGCATGTGGGCGTGATCCCGGGCATCGAGGCCTTTGTGGCTGAGTTCATCGATGAAAACACCTGGGGCGACGACGGCTATCTGACCGAGAAGGGCCTGATTCCGCTGCCGGCGGCCGATCGCGACGCGATCTCTGCATCGGCGAAGGCCCTTACGCCTCTGTCGATGTAACATCGAAACGGAAAACCGGCCGGCCATTCGCCGGCCGGTTTTTCTTCAACCATTGCCTTGCTTTTGTTTTCATGCGTTTGCCTAGATGATTGCCACCCTTCTCCTCGTCCTCGTCGCCTGCGCCATCGGCGCCTTCGTGATCGGAAGGAACCGGGCAATCGCGATTGCCGGCGGCAAGGTCGCTTCGCTTCATTCGCGTCCCAGCCATCACGGCGCCAGCCTCGCCATCGTCTGCGTAGTGCCGGCGCTGGCGCTGATCGTGTTGTGGTCGATCATTGCCCCCAACGTGATGGACACCGCGGTGCTGAGCCGGTTTTCCGCCGAACTGGCCGATTACGGGGTTCCCCAGATCGAAGGCTTCCTGCGCGATTCAAGAGCCGTCGCCTTCGGCGGCATCGCCGGCTTCACCGACGAACTGACCGAGCAGGCGGCCGCGTATTATCAAAGCCTCAACGCCACCGGAAACATGATCCTGGCGGCCGGCACCGCGCTTTTTGTGCTGGCCGGCCTGTATCTGGGCTATCGCGCGATCAAGCTGCGCACCCGCGCGCGCCATCTGGTGGAGCGCTTTATTCTGGTCATCCTGATCGCCTGTTCGGCGGTCGCGATCCTGACCACGATCGGCATCGTTCTGTCGCTGGTGGTCGAGACCTTCCGCTTCTTCCAGAAGGTTCCCGCCACCGACTTCCTGTTCGGCCTGCACTGGTCGCCGCAAAGCGCTTTCGAAGGCGCGGGCCGCGAGGCGCTGGCGCAGGATCAGTCGAAAATCTTCGGCGCGATCCCGATTTTCGCCGGCACGCTGCTGATCACGGCGATCGCCATTCTAGTGGCTGGCCCGATCGGCCTGATGTCGGCGATCTACCTGTCGGACTATGCCGGCCCGCGCTTTCGCGCCGTGGCCAAGCCGATCCTGGAGATCCTCGCCGGCGTGCCGACCGTCGTGTACGGCTTCTTCGCCGCGCTGACCGTAGCGCCGTTCTTACGCAACCTGGGCGAGTCGGTGGGCACTTCCGTGTCGTCTGAATCGGCGCTGGCCGCCGGGCTGGTCATGGGCATCATGATCATCCCGTTCGTCTCGTCGCTGTCGGACGACGTGATCAACGCGGTGCCCCAGTCGCTGCGGGACGGGTCGGCCGCGCTGGGGGCGACCAAGTCGGAGACGATCCGCAAGGTGGTGTTGCCGGCGGCGCTGCCGGGCATCGTCTCGGCGCTGCTGCTGGCGATTTCGCGCGCGATCGGTGAGACCATGATCGTGGTGATGGCCGCGGGGCTCGCCGCCAACCTGACCATCAATCCGCTGGAAGCGGTGACCACGGTCACCGTGCAGATCGTCACCCTGCTGGTGGGCGATCAGGAGTTCGACAGCGCCAAGACGCTGGCCGCGTTCGCGCTCGGCCTGGCGCTGTTCTGCATCACCCTGACCCTGAACGTCATCGCGCTGCGGGTCGTGCAAAAGTATCGGGAGCGCTATGACTGATACCAGCGGAACCACAGGCATTCTGCCCAAGGACGTGGCGCACGAACGGCGGGTGGCGAAACATCGCCAGCGCTTCGCGGCCGAGCGGCGGTTCAAATATCTGGGCCTGAGCGCGGTGCTGATCGCGGTGGGCTTCCTGGTGCTGCTGCTGTCGACCATCGTCGGCAGCGGCCTGCCGGCCTTCACCTATCACTACGCTACCATGCCGGTGAACCTGGATTCGTCGATCGTCGACCCCGCTGATCCGGCCAAGGGCGATTATGACAGGGCCTACAAGGACAGCGTGTCGGAGCTGTTTCCCGACATGAGCGGGCGGCGCGACCGGCGCGTCGCGCGGGGCATCTTCTCGGCCGGCGCCTCGGTCAACCTGCGCAATGCGGTGTTGGCGGACACGGACCTGATCGGAGACAAGCGCGAGATACAACTGCCGCTGTCGGACTTCGCCGACCTCTATTTCAAGGGCCTGGTCGCCGACAACATATTGTACCGCCAGACCGCCGACCTGTCGGTGCTGAAATCGGAAAACGGCGTAACCGTGTCCGCCACCGGCAACGCGTTCGCTGACCTGCTGACCCGCATCAAGCAGATTGCCCGTTCGGAAATCGACAATTTGGAACGCGACCTTTCGCAGATGCGGCGGCAGCAGGGCGAGTGGCGACGTATCGCCGAGGAGACTGGCGATGAAGAACAAGCGCAGAAGGCAAGTCAGTCCGCCAGCGATCTGACCGGCCAGATCGATGCGCTGACCGCCAAGATCGAAGCCCTGCGCGCCAACCTCGACGATCCGCTCGCCGAAGAAGCGCTCGACGCCGGCCGGCCGTCGGTGCTGGTGCATGTCAATGGCGGCACGGTCAAGCTGAACAAGATCGGCGCCGGCGGGGCGCAGGGAACCGTGTTGTCGGCGCTCGGCGACGGCGATGAGATTTCCTCCAACGAATGGTCGGTGCGGTTCATCGAGTCGCCGGAGAGCCTGCGCAAGTTCTCCGACAAGGAGATCGCTTTGGTCGAGCGGCTGCGGGATCAGAATCGCATCGAGCGCAGTTGGAACGAGATCTTCTTCACCGCCGGCGCCAGCCGCGAGCCGGAGATGGCCGGCATCTGGGGCGCGGTGATCGGCTCGTTCTACACCATGCTGGTGACGCTGGCCCTTTCGTTCCCGCTGGGCGTGGCGGCCGCGATCTACCTGGAGGAATTCGCGCCGAAGAACTGGCTGACCGGCCTTATCGAAGTCAACATCAACAATCTGGCCGCCGTTCCCTCGATCGTATTCGGCCTGCTGGGGCTGGCGGTGTTCCTGAACTGGTTCAACTTTCCGCGCTCGGCGCCCCTGGTGGGCGGGATGGTTTTAGCGTTGATGACGCTGCCGACGATCATCATCGCCGCGCGCGCGGCGATGAAGGCGGTGCCGCCGTCGATCCGCGAAGCGGCGCTGGGCGTGGGCGCGTCGCGGGTGCAAGCGGTGTTCCACCATGTGCTGCCGCTGGCGATGCCGGGGATTCTCACCGGCACCATCATCGGCATGGCCCAGGCCCTGGGCGAGACGGCGCCGCTGCTGATGATCGGCATGGTTGCGTTCATCGTGGATCTGCCGGGCGGGATCACCGATCCGGCGACGGTCATGCCGGTGCAGATTTTCATGTGGGCCGATTTTCCCGAGCCGGCGTTCCAGCAGAAGACAGCCGCGGCGATCATGGTGCTGCTGGTGTTCCTTGTCTTGATGAACGCGCTGGCGGTATTGTTGAGGAAGCGCTTCGAGCGCCGTTGGTAGGGGCAGTACGGAATGAACGTCATGAATGAGAACCCGGTGGCATTGGGAAGCGAAGCCGAAACCAGCAGCAAGACCGCGGTGAAGATGCGCGGCACCGGCGTCGATGTCTTCTATGGCGACAAGCAGGCGCTGTTCGGCGTCAACCTGGACATCCCGGAAAACCAGGTGATCGCGCTGATCGGACCGTCCGGCTGCGGCAAGTCGACTTTTCTGCGCTGCCTGAACCGCATGAACGACACCATCGACATTTGTCGGGTGACCGGCGAGATTACGCTCGATGACCAGAACGTTTACGATCCTTCGGTCGACGTCGTCGAGCTGCGCGCGCGTGTCGGCATGGTGTTCCAGAAGCCCAACCCGTTCCCCAAGTCGATCTTCGAGAACGTGGCCTACGGCCCGCGCATCCACGGACTGGCGAGAACCCGCTCCGAGCTCGAAGAGATCGCGGTCACCAGCCTGGAGAAGGCCGGACTGTTCGAAGAGGTCAAGGACCGGCTGCACGAGCCGGGAACCGGTTTGTCGGGCGGCCAGCAGCAGCGCCTGTGCATCGCGCGCGCCATCGCTGTCAGCCCCGAGGTGATCCTGATGGACGAGCCCTGTTCCGCCCTTGACCCGATCGCGACGGCCAGGGTCGAGGAACTGATCGACGATCTGCGGCAGAACTATACGATCGTGATCGTCACCCACTCGATGCAGCAGGCGGCGCGCGTTTCTCAGCGCACCGCCATGTTCCATCTGGGGTATCTGGTCGAGGAGGACGAGACCGACACGATCTTCACCAACCCGTCCAATCCGAAAACCCAGGACTACATCACCGGCCGCTACGGCTGATTGAGGACCGCGCCTATGAACAACACGACTGCGGACCATACGGTTACCGCGTTTGATGACGATCTGCGCTTTCTGATCGGCAAGGTGGTCGAGATGGGAGGCCACGCGGAAAGCATGGTGGCCCGCTCCATGAACGCGCTGGCGCGCGCCGACAAGTCGCTGGCGCAGACGGTGATCGCCGACGACGTGGTGCTCGACAACGCCCAGCGCGAACTGGAAGAGCGCGCGGTGCTGATCATCGCCAAGCGCCAGCCGATGGCGCATGACCTGCGCGAGATCATCGGCACGTTGCGCATGGCCAACGATCTCGAAAGGATCGGAGATCTAGGCAAGAACATCGCGCGCCGCGCCAGCGAGATCGACGACGCCATCCAGCCCAAGCGGCTGCTGCGCGGCCTGGAGCATCTGACCAGCCTGACGCTGGAACAGCTCAAAGACGTGCTCGACGCCTATGTCAGCAAGGACGTGGACCAGGCCCAGGCGGTCTGGGCACGCGATGAGGACATCGACCAGATCTACACGTCTCTGTTTCGCGAGATGCTGACCTACATGATGGAAGATCCGCGCTACATCAGCGCGTGCACCCATCTTCTGTTCTGCGCCAAGAACATCGAGCGCATCGGCGACCATGCGACCAATCTGGCGGAGACCACCCAATATGTGGTAACCGGCCAGAGCGAAATAGTCCCCGATCCGCAAGATGCGTAATGATTTGAGTTAGCTGGAATTCTCGCCAATCGACGGAGAGAACAGTGAACCCCAAAGTCATGGTGATCGAAGACGAGGAGCCGCTCGCGGTCCTGCTTCGCTACAATCTCGAGGCGGAAGGTTTCGAGGTCGAGACCATCGGCCGCGGCGACGATGCCGAACTGCGGCTGCGCGAGACCGTTCCCGACCTGGTGGTGCTCGACTGGATGCTGCCTGGCCTTTCCGGCATCGAGCTTTGCCGGCGGCTGCGGCTGCGTCCGGAGACCGAGCGCCTTCCGGTGATCATGCTGACCGCCCGCGGCGAGGAGACCGACCGGGTGCGCGGGCTGTCGACCGGCGCCGACGACTATGTGGTCAAGCCGTTCTCGGTGCCCGAGCTGATGGCGCGGATACGCGCCATGCTGCGCCGGACCAATCCGGGCTCGATCTCCAGCGTGCTCGACGTGGGCGGTATCGTGCTCGACCGCCAGGCCCATCGGGTGACCCGCAACGGGCGGCCTGTGCGGCTGGGGCCGACCGAGTTCCGCCTGCTGGAGTTTCTGATGGGTTCGCCCGGGCGGGTCTATTCGCGCGAACAGGTGCTCGACGGGGTGTGGGGCCAGGACATCTATGTGGACGAGCGCACGGTCGACGTGCACATCGGCCGGCTGCGCAAGGCGATCAACCGCGGCCGTGAACGCGACCCGATCCGCACCGTGCGCGGGGCGGGCTATTCGTTCGATAAAGAGTCTTGATGTCCCGCTGACGCGGAAATCGGCACCGGCCCACTCCTCCTCCCAGCGACCCACGGAAGTATCCTCGAGAGGGTGGCTGGGAGGGGGAGTGGGCCGGTGCCGACTAAACCTTAAAGAGCCGCGCCCTCACCCGGTCGCGGCGGAGCGATCGCGGCGGCGTTCGGTTGCCGGCTGGTACGCCATCGAGCAGTGATATTCGCAGTAGGGTGTGTCTTCCTTGACCGCGTTGCCGCAGAAGGAGAAGTCCTCGTCCTGGGGGTCGCCCAGCGGCCATTTGCAGGTCTTCTCGGTCAACTCGACCAGCGCGATGTTCTTGGGCTCCGGCGCCACCAGATTCTCGACCTGAGCGGCGCGCGCACGCGCCTCGTCGGCGCGCGATGGGACCGCGTTCTTCGGCGAGCGCCGCGAAATGCGGGCATAGCCGGTCGAGCGGGTGCGTCGCGCCGGCCGGCCGCCCGACGATCCGGCCGGCTTGGCCCGGCCCGACATGCCGAGCCGATGCACCTTGCCGATCACCGCGTTGCGGGTGACGCCACCCAGTTCGGCGGCGATCTGCGCAGCGCTCAGACCATCGGTCCACAGCTTCTTGAGGCGCTCTACCCGGTCTTCAGTCCACGACATCCCGCGATCCCTCGGCCGGCTGCGGGGTTGGCGCCGAATCCGGGCAGAATCCTACCGCGTCAACCGAACAGGGTCCGGTTGCCGGAAGCTCTTTGCTCTGGATTTAGGCCGCCAGGGTCGCCGCAGTCGGCTGGCTTTTGGCTGACGACCAACCTACTTATCGGCTGAATCGCGCACAAGAGTCCGGGCGCGAGGACGAATCATTTTTTCTGTTCGTCCACAGTTTCGGGAATCTTGTTCCCATCTTCTGTGGAAACTCGAATCAAGATTTCGCGGTTCACTTGAATAAATCGACCGGCGGAACGGCCCGCCTGCCCGCGAGATTTGTTGACAACCGCCGGGCCGCATATGGTATGTTTGTGCATCGACCGCCCCCGGAAGTTTCTCGATGGGGCGGTATTTTTGTTGGCGGCGCGGCCGTTGAGCCGTTGTCCGGCCCTCTTTCGACCGGAAACGAACCCATGGCTGAAGAAAGATCCATTTTCGGCACTTACGTCCATTCCGAACACGAGTTCGTGCGCGGCGAAGGGGTTCGCCTGTTTCAGGCCGACGGGAGCGACCACATCGATTTCTACGCCGGCATCGCCACCTCCTCGCTGGGACACGCCCACCCTCACCTGGTGGCGTGCCTGAAGGAGCAGGCCGACAAGCTGTGGCATCTGTCGAACCTGTACCGCATTCCCGGCCAGGATAAGCTGGCGGAGCGGCTGTGCGCGAACAGTTTCGCCGACAAGGTGTTCTTCGCCAACTCCGGCGCCGAGGCGCTCGAATGCGCCTTCAAGACCGCTCGGCGGTACCACTACGACCGGGGTGAGCCGGAAAGGATCAATATCCTCACCTTCGAGGGAGCGTTCCACGGGCGCACCCTGGCGGCGATCGCGGCGGGCGGCCAGGAGAAATATCTGGAAGGGTTCGGGCCCAAGGCGCCCGGCTTCATCAGCCTGCCGTTCGGCGATGAGAAGGCGCTCGACGCGGCGATCGACGACGAGACGGCGGCGATCCTGATCGAGCCGATCCAGGGCGAAGGCGGCGTGCGCGAGGTGCCCAAGGAGTTCCTTTGCCATCTGCGCCAGGTCTGCGACGAGCACGGCCTGCTGCTGATCCTCGACGAGGTGCAGACCGGCATCGGGCGCACCGGGAAGCTGTTCGCCTATGAATGGGCGGGCATCGAGCCCGACCTGATGGCGCTGGCCAAGGGCCTGGGCGGTGGTTTCCCCGTGGGGGCCTGTCTTGCCACCGAAGCGGCGGCGGCGGCGATGGTGCCCGGCACCCACGCCACCACGTTCGGCGGCAATCCGCTGGCGATGGCGGTGGCCAATGCGGTGATCGACGTCGTCACCGAGGACGGATTCCTGGACCACGTCAACCAGATGTCGATCGAACTGGCGCAGCATGCCGCCGAACTGGTCGATACCTATCCCGATCTGTTCGAGGAGATGCGCGGACGCGGCCTGCTGCGCGGCCTGAAATGCCGGGTGCCCAACACCGAAGTCTCAGCCGCGCTACGCGGCGCCGGAGTTCTGGTCGCCCCCGCCGGCGACAATGTGGTGCGGCTGATGCCGCCGCTGGTCGTCACGTCGCAGGACCTGCGCGAGGCGCGTCAGCGCATGGACGAGGCGCTGGCCGGTCTGGCCGACGATGGCGGGCAGGCGAAGCGGGACGAAGCCCTGCAGCCGGCCGCAAAGGCATGAGGGTCCCATGTCCACGCCGAAGCACTTTCTCGACTTGTCGGAGTTTTCCGGCGGTGAGCTGCGCTCCATCATCGCCGATGCGCGCACGCTGAAGCAGGCCGACCGGTCCGGCGAGGCGCGCGCGCGGCCGCTGGCGGGCAAGTTCCTGGCGATGATCTTCGACAAGCCGTCGACGCGCACGCGGGTCTCGTTCGACATCGCCATGCGGCAGCTGGGCGGCGAGACCATCGTGCTGTCGGCCGCCGACACCCAGCTCGGCCGCGGCGAGACGGTCGCCGACACGGCACGGGTGCTGTCGCGCTATGTGGACGCGATCATGATCCGCACCACGACCCAGGACCGACTGGCGGAATTGGCCGAGCACGCTTCCGTTCCGGTGATCAACGGGCTGACCGACGACACCCATCCCTGCCAGCTGATGGCCGATGTGATGACCTTCGAGGAGCATCGCGGCTCGATCGAAGGGCGGAAGATCGCCTGGTCCGGCGACGGCAATAACGTGCTCAACTCGTTCGTGCACGCTTCGGCCCGGTTCGGCTTCTCGCTCGCGGTAGCCACACCTGCCGGACGCGAGCCCGACGCGCGTTTCATCGATTGGGGCCGGGCCAACGGGGCGACCGTCGAGGTCGGTACGGACCCGCAGGCGGCGGTCGACGGCAGCGACTGTGTGGTCACGGACACCTGGACGTCCATGGGCGACGAAGAAGATGCCGCCGGCCACAACACCTTCGCCCCCTACCAGGTCAACGACGCGCTGCTCGCCAGAGCCAAGCCGGACGCGCTGTTCATGCACTGCCTGCCGGCCCATCGCGGCGAGGAGGTTACCGACGAGGTGATCGACGGGCCGCAGTCGGTGGTGTTCGACGAGGCGGAAAACCGGCTGCACGCGCAGAAGAGCATCCTCGCCTGGTGCCTGGGCGTGGACGTGTCGCGCCTTTGAGCGGCGAGCGGGTCGACCCATTGTCCGCCGTCAGCCAAACCCTTCCGCCGGCCGGCGAAGATCATGTGGTGCCGTTCCATGTGGGCGCGCTCGATGTGCGCGGACGCTCCGTGCAGCTGGGCCCGGCGCTGGACGCCATCATCTCGCGGCACGATTATCCCGCTCCGGTGGCCGCGGTATTGGCCGAGATCGTGGTGCTGACGGTGTTGCTCGGCGCATCGCTGAAGTTCAACGGGAAGTTCATCGTGCAGACCCAGACCGACGGGCCGGTCTCTTTCATGGTGGCCGATTTCGCCTCCCCCGACGCCATTCGCGCCTATGCGCGCTACGACGCCGACGCGCTTGAAGCCATGTTCGCGCAGGGAAAGGGCGATGCGGGCGAACTGCTGGGCAGTGGCGCCCTGGCGATGACCATCGATCATGGCGGTCACGACCGCCGCTATCAGGGGGTCGTCGAGCTGACCGGCGACGGCCTTGAAGATGCGGCGTGCCGATATTTTCGCCAATCCGAGCAGATTCCCACCCGGATAAGGCTCGCCGCCGCGGAGATGCTGGTGCCCGCGGACGGCGGGGCGGCGCACAGTTGGCGGGCCGGCGGGCTGATCGCCCAGTTCCTGCCCGACGCCCCCGAACGCATGCGCCAGGGCGACCTGCCCGGCGGCGATGCGCCCGAAGGCCTTTACGATGCTGATGACGCGTTCGCCGGCGACCAGGACGACGAGGCCTGGGCGGAGGCCAAGGCGCTGGTGGACACGATCGGCGACGACGAATTGACCGATCCGAATGTCGGGGTGGAGCGACTGCTCTACCGTCTGTTCCATGAAGCCGGCGTTCGCGTTTACCAGCCGCTGAAAGTGGTCGATAAATGCTCGTGCTCGCGCGACAAGATCGCCGCCGTGCTCGATAATTTCGACGATAGCGAGATCGACGAGGCGTTGCGTGGCGACGGCGGGGACGACGAGGCCGGCGTCATCGTCACCAAATGCGAGTTCTGCAGCGCCGAATACCGGTTCACGCGCGAGGAGCTCGGCGGCACGACCGAGCGATGACTTGCGCCTCCCCGGCGATGGCCCCACATGATCGCCATGAACAAACCGTAATTTTGCAACGGCGGCGGATGGGCTAGCATTCAAACCATTGTCGCGCCATTGCCTCGATTGTGGCGTCGCGAGAACGATTTCAGAAGGTTCCGGGTTCGTATGCTCAAGAAGAACGAAATCAACGGTACCGAAGATAGCGCGACCGCGGGCAACGGTTCGCCGGTAACCGGCCGTTCGCCCGGCCCGGCCAAGAGCAGGACGCTGCGGGAAGCGCCGCCGCCCCGGCTCGGCGGAACGCCGGTATCAGACCCGGCGGCATCCGATGCCGAACCCGCCCGGCCGGCCGGTCCTGCCGCAGCGGCCAAGCTGGCCGCGCGCGGCATCGCCCAGCTCATCTTGATGGTCGCCGTGCTCGCGGGCGCCATGTACGCGGTCAATGTGTTGGTCGACGCCCAGCCCGAGCCGCGCAAGCGGCCCGCGTTCCGCACCGTCTATACCGTCGATACCGCAACCGTCGCGATCGCTTCCCACCAGCCGGAATTCACCGCATATGGCGAAATCGTCGCCTCGCGTACCGTCGATTTGCGCGCACTGGTGGCCGGCGAGGTGGTCTCGGTCAGCCCGAGCCTGAAGGTGGGCGCGCGGGTCGCCGAGGGCGATGCGCTCGTCGAGATCGACCGGTTCAACTATGAGGGCGCGCTCAGCGAGGCACGGGCCAACCTGGCCGAGACCGAAGCGCGCATCGCCGAATATCGCGCGCGCATCACCATGGAGGAAGGTACGCTGGAACGGGCGAGCGAGCAGCTCGACTTCGCCCAAACCGATCTGGAACGCATCACCGCGCTGCGCGAAAACGGCACCTCGACCCAGAAGCAGGTCGACGACCGGGCGCTGATCGTCTCCCAGCGCAACCAGACGGTGGAGCGCACCCGGGTCGGGTTGATCGCGGAGAGGGCCAAGCTGGAGCAGCAGACCGCCATTCGCGAGCGATTGGAATGGCGGGTCGACCAGGCCGAGCGCAACCTGGCCGACACGGTGCTGCGCGCGCCGTTTACCGGCGTCATTCGGCAGGCGCAGGCCGAAGTCGGCAGGATGCTGGGCGCCAACGACGTGGCCGTCTCCATCTACGAAGACGACCGGCTGGAGGTGCGCTTCACCCTGACCGACGAGCGCTACGGGCGCATCCGCTCGGACACGGAAGGGCTGATCGGGCGGCCGGTCAAGGTCACCTGGACCATCGGCGGCGAGGACCATGTGTATGATGCGGCGATCGAACGGCTCGGCGCGGAGATCGCGTCGGCGCGCGGCGGCGTGGAAGTGTTCGCAGCGCTGGCCGACGGCCCGCAGGGCGTTGAGCCCCGGCCGGGCGCGTTCGTGGCGGTGCGCGTGCCGGACCGGCGTTTCGAGAACTCCACCCTGCTGCCGGAAACCGCGGTCTATGGCGGCGACACGGTCTACGTAGTCAACCGCGGCGCGCTGGAGCCGCGGCCGGTCAAGGTGCGCGCCTATGTGGGCGGCGACGCCATCGTCACCGGCGAATTGGCCGACGGCGAGGAGGTAATGACCACCCGCATCGCCGAGATCAATCCGGGCCTGCGGGTGCGCAAGGAAGGCCAGACGCGATGATCGAGCGTGCCATCCCCGGCTCGCGCGGCGTCGTCAGCCTGTTTGCGCGCCATCCCAACGCCGCCAACCTGATCATGGTGCTGATGGTGATCTTCGGCGTGTTCTCGCTGGGCCGCATCAACACCCAGTTCTTCCCTACCCTGGAGACCAAATCGGTATCGATCACCGTGTCCTGGCCTGGCGCCAGCGCCGAGGACGTGGAGGCCAATATCCTGCAGATCATCGAGCCGGAGGTCCGGTTCATCGATTCGGTCGACCGCATGCGGTCCTATGCCCGCGAGGGCTCGGGAACCATCTCGCTGGAGTTCACGCCCGAGGCCGATATGCAAAAGGCGGTCTCGGACGTGGATTCGGCCGTCAAGGTCATTACCAACCTGCCGGAGGATTCCGAAGCGCCCAAAGTCTCCCGGTTCCAATTCTTCGACCGGGTGGCCCGGCTGGCGCTGACCGGCGACGTGCCGGAGGCGGCGCTGCGCATATACGCCAAGGCCATTCGCGACGATCTGATCGCGCGCGGCATCGACAAGGTGTCGTTCGTCGGTCTGCGCGATGAGGAATTGCAGGTCGACGTGCCCGAGCGTGAGTTGCGCCGGCTCGGCCTTGCGATTTCGGACGTCTCGCGCATGGTGGCCGGCAACAGCCGCGACCTGCCTTCAGGCCAGATGAAGGGTGAGTTGGAGCAACAGCTGCGCACGCTCGCCGACATCGATTCGCCATCGGCACTGGGCAAGGTTGAGGTCAAATCCTTCGACACCGGCGAGAAGGTGCTGCTGGAGGATATCGCCAGCATCGAAAGCGGCTACGAGGATGGCCAGACCCAGGGCTTCTCCGCCGGCAAGCGCGCCATCCAGATCACGGTACAGCGCGCGCCGACCGCCGACACGCTGGCCACCGCGAAAATCCTGGATGACTACCTCGCAGACATAGACGGCCTGCTGCCCGCCGGTATCGAGATCAAGAAATACGAGGTGCGCGCCGATTTGCTGGTCGAGCGCATCATGCTGCTGGTGCGCAACGGGTTGGGTGGGCTGATCCTGGTGGTGGGAACCCTGTTCATCTTCCTCAACGCGCGCGTGGCGTTCTGGGTGGCCATCGGGGTGCCGGTCGCTTTGTCCGCCACCATCGGCGTCATGTATGTCATGGGCCAGTCGATCAACATGATGTCCTTGTTCGCCATGATCATGATGTTGGGCATCATCGTCGACGACGCCATCGTCGTCGGCGAACACACGGCGACGCGCTTCAGCGAGGGCGACGGGCCTTACGAGGCCGCCGAGAACGGCGCCGGGCGCATGGTGACGCCGGTGATGGCGGCGATGATCACCACCGTGGCCGCGTTCGCGCCGATGTTCCTGATCGGCGACGTGATCGGCCAGATCATGGGCGTGATGCCGATGGTGGTGATCGCGGTGATCGTCGCCAGCCTGGTCGAATGTTTCCTGATCCTGCCCGGCCACCTGGCGCACACGCTGCATCCCAAGCCCAGACGCCGCTGGTCGTATTGGCGACATTTGTTTTTCGCGCTGATCGCCGGGGTCGCGGTTCTGGCGGTGGCGAGCCGGTCCTCGGTCGGTCCCGCCGACGCGCTGGCCGGAGACTTCCTGGCCCGGATCAACCAGGCCAAGGAAGCGCTGGATCCGGCGGTATTTGTCGTGGCGTTGGCGATCGGCGCACTGGCGGTCGGCGCGGCAGTCGAGGCGTTGATCTTCGCCATCGGATTCATACGCCGGCGGCTGTTCGGCAAGGAAGTGGAAACCGCCAATGCACTGGAGTCGGAAGGCGCGTTCCGCCGCGGTTTCGACCGGGCGTTCGGCCGCTTTCGCGATGGCCCGTTCTCGAAACTGGTCGAACTGTCGTTCGCGTGGCGATACGTCACCGTTTCGGTGGCTATCGCCTGCTTCATGGTCGTGGTGCTCGGCCTGTTCATCTGGGGCGGGCACATGAAGTTCGTGTTCTTCCCCTCGCCGGAAGCGGAGAACATCCGCGCCCGGCTCGTCTTCAATGCCGGCATCACCGAAGACCGGGCGCTGACCATCATCGATCGAGTGGAGCAGTCGCTTTATCAATCGGTCGACGGCATGGGCGAGGACGGCGAGGAGCTGATCGCGGCCGTGTTCGTCACCCTGGGCTCGGCCGGGCGCAATGTCGGCGACAACCTGGCCGAGATGCGAGTGCAGCTGACCTCATCGGAAGCGCGCACCGTGCGCACGCCCGACATCGTCAGCGCCTGGCGCCGGAACCTGCCCAAGCTCGCCGGCGCACGACGGGTCTCGGTGTTCGAGGTTCGCGGCGGGCCGCCCGGCCGCGACATCGATCTGGAGGTGAGCGGCCCCGAGGTTGCGGTACTTAAACGCGCCGCGGGCGAGATCATCGACCTGGTGGCCGCCGTTCCCGGCGCCAGCGGCGTGGCCGACGATCTGCCCTACGGCAAGCCTGAACTGGTGATGGAACTGCGCCCGCGCGGCGCGGCGCTCGGCTTCACCATCGAGGATGTGGGACGCCAGGTGCGCGATGCATTCGAGGGCGCGATACCGCGCCGGTTCGCGCGCGGCGACGATGAGATCACCGTGCGGATCACCCGCATCGCGTCGGACACGGGCACGGCGGCGCTGCACAATTTCGAGCTCAAGACCCCGGCCGGCGAGTTCGTTCCGCTCACCGATGTGGTCAGCCTGACCGAACGCCAGGGCTTTTCGGCCATCCAGCGGCTCGACGGCAAGACGATCGTTTCGATCACCGCCGATCTCGACACCGACGTCACCACCACTGAAGACGCGATCGCGCTGCTCAACGACGGGCCGCTGGCTGACGTGGCGTCGCGCTACGGGCTGAATTACGAGTTCGGCGGGCGGGCGGAGGAACGCCGGGAGGCATTCGCCGACCTGCAGTTCGGCATCATCATTGCCCTGTCGGTCATCTACATTATCCTGGCCTGGGTGTTCTCCAACTACTGGCGGCCCCTGGCGATCATGGCGATAATCCCGTTCGGGCTGGTGGGCGCGGTGTTCGGCCACTGGCTGCTCGACTACAACCTCACCATCCTGTCGATGATCGGGCTGCTGGGGCTGGCGGGCATCCTGGTCAACGATTCCATCATCCTGGTGTCCCGGCTGGACGAGCGGCTTGAGAGCGGCGAGGGCCTTGCCGAAGCGGTGGCCGGCGCCGCGCGCGATAGGCTGCGCGCCGTGCTGCTGACGTCGCTGACCACCATCGGCGGGCTCATCCCGCTGATGTTCGAGGACAGCCTGCAGGCGCAGTTCCTGCTGCCGATGGCGATCACCATCGTGTTCGGGCTGGCGCTGGCTACGTTGCTAGTCCTGTTCCTGGTTCCCGCGCTGGTCGGCATCGGTGCCGATATCGGCGCGGCAATGCGCTGGACGTTCGGTTCGCCCTCCCGGCGCCCGGTCGAGGGGCCGGCGGAGTAGGCGGCTGGATGCTTGCAGCTTTCCGGTTGCACGCTTGTCTCACCCCCACCTTCATTCCCTCGCCACAAGAGGGAGGGAAGGAAAGTATGGCAACCCATCTGCCCAAATCCACCTGCGTCATCCTCGCCCTTGTGGCGAGGATCTAATGCGGTCAGCGATAGTCCGCAGCGGTGGATAGGGGGTTAGATCCTTGGGACAAGCCCAAGGATGACGACGTGGAGAGGTGGCACCGTTCAAGTCCCCCTCCCCCTTGTGGGAAGGGGTTAGAGGTGGGGGTGGAAAGACCAACCCACCCTACGCCCGCCAGAAGCGAGGCACGAACAGGACCAGTACCGTCAGAAGCTCCAGGCGGCCGATCAGCATGGCGAAGATCAGGATCCACTTGGCGGCGTCCGAGAGCCCTTGATAGGTCTCTGCAGGGCCGATCTCGGGCCCGAGACCCGGGCCAACGTTGGAGATCGCCGAGCCGGCCGCCGACATCGCCGTGATCACGTCGAGCCCGACCAGGTTGAGCGCGATCGCGACCGCCGCGAACACCATGGCGTAGAGGAAGAAGAAGCTCATCACGGCGGCCGAGACATTGTCAGGCAACACCCGGCCGTTGAACCGCATGACGAAGATGCCGTTGGGATAGAAGATGCGGCGCACATGCTGGCGGATGGTCTCGAACAACACCTGGAAGCGGAAGATTTTGATGCCGCAGGATGTGGACCCGGCGCAGCCGCCGATGAACATGATCATGAAAAAGAACACGTTGGCGGCCGGCCCCCAGGCGCTGTAGTTGGCCGTGGCGTAGCCGGTGCCGGTCATCACCGAGGTGACGTTGAACAGGGCGGCCATAAAGCCGCTGGCGCGGGTGGCGCCCTCTTCGATCGGCTCGATCTGCCAGGCGATCAGCACGAGGATTGCCAGCAGCGCGATGAAGACGCGCACCTGGCTGTCGCGCCACAGGGCGAGTGTCTTGCCGCGCACCGCCTGGACATAGAGCAGGAACGGGATCGAACCCAAGATCATGAACGCCACGGCCACCAGCTCGATCGGGGTGGATCGGAAATGGCCGATCGACGCGTCTTTTGTGGAGAAGCCGCCGGTGGCGACGGTCGTCATGGCGTGGATCACCGCATCGTCGAGCTCCATGCCGGCCAGCAGGTAAGCGATCACGCAAGCGACGGTGACGGCCACGAACACCAAGGTGAGCGAGCCGGACAATTGGGTTGCCCGCGGCATGATCTTCTCGGCAGTCTCGAAAGCCTCGATCTTGAACAGCTGCATGCCGCCGATCTGCAGCATGGGCAGCACCGCGACCGCCATGACGATGATGCCCAGCCCGCCGAGCCACTGCTGGATGCCGCGCCACAGCAGGATGCCGGGCGGCGCTACTTCCAGGCCGGTGATCACGGTGGCGCCGGTGGTGGTGAGTCCGGAGATCGATTCAAACAGCGCGTCGGTGAACGACGGCACAACGCCCGACCACAGGTAGGGCAGCGCGCCGAACACGCCGAGCGCCACCCATGCCGACACCGTCATCACGAACGCCTGCCTTGTGCTCAGATCGCGCGCGGTACCGCGCGCGCCGCCATAAAAGCCGACGCCGAACAGCACGGAGATGACGCCGGCGAGCGCGAACACCTGCCAGTCGTCGTTGCCGGCCACCAGATCGACGATCGCCGGCAGGATCATCGCACAGCCTAACGTGGCCAACAGCAGGCCGACCACGAGCAGGATTGGGCGCACATCCATCTGGACCTAACCTCTCGCCTGACGGTCAGTTGAACGTGGGCTCGATGCCCGGCAGGTCGAGGGAGAAGGCCGGGATGTCCACCTCGAACTCGCTGCCGGCTTCGTCGCGCATGGTGTAGTGGCCGACCATGATCCCCGAAGGGGTGGTGAGCGGGCAGCCGGAAGTATATTCGTGCCGGTCGCCCGGCTGCAGGATCGGCTGCTCGCCGACCACACCCGGCCCACGCACCTCTTCCACATGCCCGTTGGCGTCGGTGATCGACCAGTAACGATGAGTGAGTTGCACGGTTTTGTCGGAGCCGTTCTCGATCAGCACGCGATAGGCCCAGAAGAACCGGTTCTCGTCCGGATCGCTGCGCTCGTCGATATAGACCGGCATGACGGAGACGGTGATGGAATGGGTGGTCGCGTGATACATGGCCGGCTTGGCGGTTGTCGGATCGCCGGCAGTTTCTACCACATTAGACCGTGAAATCGAACGCCGCCGGCGGTATCTGGAAATGGACGGGCCGGCCCGCTATAGCCTCCCTGAACGAGGATCGCCCATATGCTCGATGGCGCCGCCAGAAATCTCCTGAACCCCGCGCTCGACGCCGTCGGTCGCGCCTTGGCGCGTACCGGGGTGTCGGCGAATGCGGTGACCATCTTCGGCTTGCTGCTCGGCGTCGCGGCGGCCGGGTTGATCGCGGTGCATTGGACCATCGCCGGCCTGGTGCTGATCCTGCTAAGCCGGCTGGCCGACGGGCTCGACGGGGCGGTCGCCAAGGTCAACGGCCGCACGGACTTCGGCGGGTATCTGGATATCGTACTGGATTTCGCCTTCTACGGCGTCATTCCGCTCGGCTTCGTCATCGCCGATCCCGCCGCCAACGGGCTCGCAGGAGCCGCGCTGATTGCTTCGTTCTATGTCAACGGCGCCAGTTTTCTGGCCTTTTCGACTTTGGCGGAAAAACGCGGGCTGAAGACCGAGCAGCGCGGCACCAAGTCGATCTACTTCACCACGGGGCTTGCGGAAGCCACCGAAACGATCGCGGTGTTCGCGCTCTTCTGCCTGTTTCCGGCCTGGTTCGCGCCGATCGCGTGGGTATTCGCCGCAGTGTGCTTGTACACCACGATCTCCCGCATCATTGAAGCGCGGGCGGCGTTTCGCGACTGATCAGCGCCCGGCCGCCGCGAGCGCCTGGTCGATGTCTTCGATCAGATCGTCGATGTGCTCCAGGCCGATGGACATGCGCACCGCGCCGTCGGAGATGCCCAGTTCGACGCGGTCTTCCGGCGTCAGGTTCTTGTGCGTGGTGGTGGCCGGGTGGGTCACCAGGCTCTTGGCGTCGCCCAGATTGTTGGAGATGTGGATGGTTTCCAAAGCGTTTACAAAGTCGAACGCGGCCTGCTTGCCACCCGCCAGTTCGAACGCGACCAACGTCGAGCCGTTCGCCATCTGCCGTTTGGCCAGCTCCGCCTGCGGATGGTCGTCGCGGCCGGGATAGACGACCCGTGAGACGGTTTTCTGGTCGGAAAGGAACTGCGCCACGCGGGCCGCGCTCTGCGACTGGCGGGCGACGCGCAGTTCCAGCGTCTCCAGGCCCTTGAGCAGCACCCAGGCGTTGAACGGGCTCATGGACGGGCCGGTGTGGCGGTAATAGTCGTGCAGATGCTCGTCGATCCAGTCCTTGTGCGAGAGCACGATGCCGCCCAGGCACCGGCCCTGCCCGTCGATATGCTTGGTGGCCGAATAGACGACAATGTCGGCGCCAAGCTCCAGGGGCTTTTGGTAGACCGGCGTGGCGAACACGTTGTCGACGATCAGCCGCGCGCCGTTTTCGTGGGCGATCTCGGCGACGGCGGCGATGTCGATGACGTCGAGCATCGGATTGGTGGGACTTTCCAGGAAGGCCACCTTGGTGTTGGGCCGCATCGCCGCGCGCCAGGCGGCCAGATGGGTGCCGTCGACCAGGGTGCACTCGACGCCGTAGCGCGGCATAAGGGTCTCGATCACCCAGCGGCACGAGCCGAACAGCGCCTTGGCGGCGACGATATGATCGCCGGCGGCGACCTGGCAGCCGATCGCGGCGGTGACCGCCGCCATGCCCGAAGCGGTGGCGCGCGCGTCCTGCGCGCCCTCCAGCAGGCACATGCGGTTCTCGAATACCGAGACGGTGGGGTTCGCGTAGCGCGAGTAGATGTAACCGTCTTCCTCGCCCTTGAAGCGCGCCTCGGCGGCCTGGGCGTCGGCGTAGACGAAACCCTGGGTCAGGTAGAGCGCTTCCGAGGTCTCGCCGAACTGCGATCGCTCGCCGCCGCCATGCACCATCTTGGTGGCCGGCCGCCACCGATCCCGCATTGTCTGTTTGGTCATCGTTCCCACTCCGGCAACAAAAAACCGGCCGCGAAAGTCGCCACCGGTTGAAGCCTGTTGCCAGACATCGGCCATTTTAGCGACTTGTTTTAGGTGGCTGCAAGCCGGCCGGCCAAATCACCACCATTAATCCAGTGACTTACTCCGTTAACCCCATTGCGTCAACGCCGTCATGTTCTAAACAGGTTGCAGCCCGCCTTCAGCTCGACAAACCCCATGTCCCGACGAACCGGAATCCTGCCCGACCGCGCCATCGCCGCCTTGTTCGACGAAGGCGCGATCCGCGCGCACCGCGATCTCGACGCCGACCAGATCCAGCCGGCGAGCCTCGATCTGCGGTTGGGCGAAGTGGCCTACCGGGTGCGCGCATCCTTCCTGCCCGGGAGCGGGCACAAGGTGGCGGACAAGCTTGACCGGTTCAAGCTGCATGAGTTCGACCTGTCCCAGGGTGCGGTTCTGGAGACCGGTTGCGTTTACATCGTGCCGTTGCTGGAGGCGTTGCAGCTGCCGGCGGCAGTGGAGGCTTCCGCCAATCCGAAGAGCTCCACCGGCCGGCTTGATATCTTCACCCGGCTGATCGCCGACGATTCCAGGGCGTTCGACCAGATACCGGCGGGCTATCACGGGCCGCTGTTCGTCGAGGTAAGCCCCAGCACATTTCCTGTGATCGTGCGGACCGGCTCGCGGCTGTCGCAGATCCGGTTTCGCAGGGGCGACACCACGTTGAGCGACAAGGAACTCACCAAGCTGCACGAGGAACAGACGCTGGTGGCCACCCGCCAGCCCGACATCCGCAGCAACGGCATCGGATTGTCGATCGATCTGTCGGGCGAAAAGGACCGGCTGGTCGGCTACAGGGGCAAGCGGCATACCGGCGTCATCGACGTGGACCGGGCGGGCGCCCATGCGTTGCTGGACTTCTGGGAGCCGATCCACGACCGCGGCGCCGGCGACATCGTGCTCGATCCCAACGAGTTCTACATCCTGGCCTCGCGCGAGGCGGTGCATGTGCCGCCGCTGTTCGCCGCCGAGATGGTGCCGTTCGATCCGCTGGTCGGCGAGTTCCGGGTGCACTATGCCGGCTTCTTCGATCCCGGCTTCGGCCATGTGGGCGCAGGCGGCGCGGGTTCACGCGCGGTGCTGGAGGTGCGCAGCCACGAAGTGCCGTTCATCCTGGAGCACGGCCAGTTGGTCGGCCGGCTCGTCTACGAACACCTGCTCGACCGGCCGGACCGGTTGTATGGCGCCGATCTGAAATCGAACTACCAGTCTCAGGGCCTCAAACTGTCAAAGCACTTCGTGCAGTAGGCGGCGCTACTCTTCGGTACAGGGCCAGCCCTCGGGCGCAGTCACGCCGGCAGGCAGCCGGGTATCCCCATCGCCGCAGGCCATGTCGACCTGCCATTGCGCAAGCCCGGTCGCGTCCGACAGGTCTACCCCCTCGATGCGGGTTTGGAACATGAACGCCCCGGTCAGATCGAGCGGCCCGGCCAGTTCGGCGTTGCGAAAGTCGGCCCGGGCGATATTGGCGAACTCGAACGAGTTGTTGCCCAGCCGGGCTCCGTCGAAGTTGGTGCGGCCGACCTCGGACTTCGAGAAATCGGCATCTTCCAGCCGGGCGCCGGTGAAGTTCGCGCGCTGCATCTCCGATTTACGGAAGATGGCGCCGGCCAAATCCGAGTCGCGAAAGCCGGTGCGGTAGCCGATCGCCTTCTCGAAATTGGCGCCGCGGCCGGTCGAGCCGTCGAACAGTACGCGCAGCAGCACGGCCTTCGACAGGTCCGCATTGTCCATCTGCGAACCACGCAGATCCGTGGAAGCGAAATCGGCGCCGTTCAGGTTGGCATCGGTGAGGTCGGAGCCCTCCAGCATCAGGTTGCGCTTGCGGCAACCTTCCCAGTTGACGCCCTTCTCCGCTCCATCGGAGCAGCCGGCGGCGGCCGGCGTGACAGAGCCGGGCGCAAGTCCCAGCAACAGCAGGGCGGCCGGGGCCGCTAGCAGAAAGCGCATTGGAAATCTTCCTTCGTGCATGAGGTCGAAGACCTTCTGGGTTCAGGCGCG
This sequence comes from Rhizobiaceae bacterium, assembly GCA_028281105.1. Classification (GTDB taxonomy): domain Bacteria; phylum Pseudomonadota; class Alphaproteobacteria; order Rhizobiales; family Rhizobiaceae; genus JANQKQ01. Next base: position 36,711 of record JANQKQ010000021.1, on the reverse strand, counting down.
CCCCCAGGACTCATGTATGGTTTCTAGCATTTCATCGCGCGCCGCGGTAGCCCGCTCGGGGCGCGCGATGGACGAAACCTCGGGCAATCGCGAGAAACCATGTGGCGTTTTCTCCCACAGATGCGGCTCGACCACCAGTTGGTAGACAGCGCGCCAGCCGGCGACGGACACCAAAATCCAGTAGATGGGAATTGTGAACACCAAGTGGCGAAGCCGCCGGTAGCGGTTGTCGTCCACGGCGATGAACACCAGCGCGGCGTAGGTGGTGTACCCGGCGATCAGGTTGAACATGTCGGTCGCCAACAGCGCCATGTCCGGAAAGCCCAACGTCACCCCGCGCGCGATCTGGGCGGCAAGATAAATCGTGGTCAGCAGGAACACCGGGTGCGCCAGGACGGAGATCACCAGGCTGGTTAAAACCAGGTGAAACAGCACGGTGCGTCGAAAGCCGAGTTCCCGGCCGGCGCGGACGGGATGGCGGGTGTGCACCAGCAGGGTCTGCAGCCAGCCCTTGATCCAGCGGGTGCGCTGCTTGAGCCACACGCTCATCAGCGGCGGCGCCTCCTCCATGGTCGCCAGCGTCAGCGTTCCGCAATGCAATCCCATGCGGGCGAAACGAAAGCCCAGATCGGCGTCTTCGGTGACGTTGTGGGGATCCCAGCCGCCGCAGCGGCGCAGCACGTCGAGACGGAAGTGATTGGAGGTGCCGCCGAGCGGGATCGGGCTGCGCCACCGCTCCAGAACCGGCAGAACGGAACCGAACTGGGTCACGTATTCGATCGCGAACATGCGGCACAGCCAGCCTTGATGGGTATTGTGCACATAAAGGGGCGCCTGCAATACCGCCAGGTCGGATTCGCGGGCGAACTTGTTGAACGCTTCCTTCAGCTGGCCGGGGTGCGGGCGGTCCTCGGCATCGTAGAGAACCAGCAACTCACCGCTACACAGCGGCAACGCATAGTTGAGCGCCTTGGGCTTGGTGCGGGGCTCGGCGACCGGGCAGACCAGCAGCCGGAAGCGTTCGTCCAGATCGGCCGCGCGAACCGCAGCGATCGTGGCCGGGTCATCGCCCTCGCAGATCAACAGGATCTCCAGCCGATCCGCCGGCCAGTCCAGCGCCGCCAGATTGGCCACCAGGTCCGCCACCTGCTCGGCCTCGTCACGCAACGCTACCAGGACGCAGTAGCCCGGCAGGTCGCGATCGGGCACTCTCGACGGCGGCACGGGCCGCTCCGCATCCACGATCGCCGGCGTAGCGCGGGCGCACAGCAGCACGCGGAACATGACAAGGGCGAGGTAGAAGGCGCCCAGCAGTGCGTGCACCAGCAGTGTGGTTGTGGTCATGGCCAAAGCGAACGCGGCAATGAGCGAAATAAGAAAGACAAGCAAGACGACCTTCTGCGCGACGGTCGCGGTCCTGGCAGCCGAGTGTGCCGGACGCAGCCGCGAAAGCCCCGATGCGGCCCGGTCGACGTACCGCCCCCGGCCGGCTTCGAACAGGCTGGTCTGCAACCGGGCGGGTGTCGTCAGGACGATCCTCTTCTTCAGGGAAGGTTTGACCGCCAGCAAACCCGCCAGTCGCGGAATCTCGCCCGGGTCGAGCGCCAGGAAGTAGCGGTCCGGCGTCCCGTTGGCCTTTGTTTCGACCGCTATGCGGTGGCCGATGCGCGAGAACAGCTTGCCGGGATCGGCCGGGATTGGCGCATCGGCGCTGCCGGCATTGCTGCCGGCCACCGACAGCAGCCGGTCGGGATCCGGTCCATGATTGGCGAAATCGATGTCGAGATGGTGCGCGGCAAGCTCCAGATATTCAGATCGGCTCAGCACGCCGGCGCGAACGAGTTCCTCGCCGGGATGCCTGCCCGAAATCGCGGCTTGCGCGCTTGCCTGTTCCGCGGCGTGCCTGGCGATGCCGAAGCCGAGCAGGAATTCGATGTCGGGATCAACCCAGGGGTGACCGTCGTCGCGACAACTCGGAAAAACATCCCCCGCCCCGGCATCGGAAAAACCGGCACGCCGCCCAAATCCCCAATGTTCCCCGCCCCGCATTATGCTGCTAGACAGTCCCCCGCCAAGTTCGCGGTTTATGAGGTGCCGCGAAACCCTAACCGAACGGCCAAGCAGGGCGCGTGCGTCGGATGACGCCAATGGCTCCCGAACTCGAACGAACAGATGCGCAGTAGAATTTCTCTAATACGACTTTGCCTTCTGCTTTTAGCATTTATTGGCCCAGTAATCGAGGCGAATGCTCAGCAGAGTGCGATTCCGAATTTCTGGGATCCGCATGTTCGGGTCTCACCACCCGATGTTTCCAAGATCAGTCGGCTGCGATTTCTCACAACGACCGATTTTCCACCGTTCAATTTCGTTGACCGCAAGAAACGACTGACCGGATTTCATGTGGATCTGGCCCGTGCGATCTGCGAGGAGCTGGGTATTGTTCGCGTTTGCCAAATCCAGGCCGTTCCCTGGCAGGAGATCGAGGAAGCGCTTGCGACCGGCAAGGGCGAAGCGATCATCGCCGGCCTGGCGGTCAGTGCGCGCACCCGCGAGCGATTCGCGTTCACCCGTCCCTATCTTCACATCCCGGCTCGCTTTGCCGTGCGGCAGAGCGAGCCGCTGAGCGAGCCTGTATATTCCGCGCTGGCCGCCAAGACAGTCGGCGTGGTGCGCGGCTCGGCCCAGGCGCGCTACTTCACCCAGGTGTTTCCCGGCACCGCGACGGCGCAATACGAAACCGCCGCGCTGGCGATGGCATCCCTGCAGCGCGGCGACGTGGACGCGGTGTTTGCCGATGCGGTGTCATTGTCGTTCTGGCTGGCGTCCCAAGCGGCTGCGGACTGTTGCGCGTTTTCCGGCGGCCCCTATCTGTCGCCGCGCCATTTCGGTCACGGATTGGCCATCGCGGTCGATCGCAACAACGCCCAGCTTGTGGAAGCGATTAACTTCGCCCTGCGCAGGATCAGCGACAAGGGTACGTTCCGCGAACTATACCTGCGCTACTTCCCGCTGGGGCTTTACTAGGGCTTTCGCGTGTCTGGCGGCTTCCGGCAGGCGTAAAATTCCGTTATCGGGAAAGGTCTGGCGGCAATCGGAGAAGATCGATGGGATCAAACCGTTCTGGGTGGAAGCGGCGGACGGCGACGCTGGCCGGCTGGGTCGCGGGCGTCGTCGCGTTGCTCGTTGCCGCTTTCGCCGGCGTTGTCGAGATTGCCGGGCAAACGCAGTTCATCGGCATTCCCGCATCCGTGCTGCTGTCGACGATCGTCGCTCCTGCGGTGTTGGTGTCGTTGAGCTTCTGGTTCGCCGCCAGGCAGCAGGCCATAGACCGGTCTCATGATACCTCCGATTGACCCGTCAGGCGGGGGATTCTGAGCCATGGTAAGGGAACCGCATTCCAGCGAACCGGGAGCAGATCCGCTCCTGGAAGACGGCTGGGCGAAACTCGCCGGTATCGTCGGCAGTCTGCTGGCCTGCTTCTTCGCAATCGCGATCATGAGCCGCATCGGCGTTCCGCGGCCGCTTCTGAGCGGGGTGCTGGCGGCGATTCCGATGACCATTGTGATCTACGCGGCGATACGCGCGATATCGATGAACACGGATTCCTACATCACCGCCGGGCGCGCGGTGCCGCCGGCGCTCAACGCGATGGCGGGCGCGGCCGAGTGGATATCGGTGGGACTGTTCGTCGCCCTGGCGGCGCTGTTCCATGCCGACGGCGGGGACGGCCCGGCGCTTGCCATCGGCATGGCGGGCGGGTTTGCGCTCGCCGCCGTCCTGATCGCGCCGCCGCTGCGCCAGGCCCGGGCCGGCTCGATGGCCGGCTTCATCGGCGAGCGTTTCGCCAGCGCGCCGTTTCGCCTGTGTGTGGTGGTGGCCGTGGTCGTGTGCTCGTTCGCGCTGTTGGTCACGCAACTGGCGATCATCGGCGAGGTCGGCTCATGGTTCTTCCCGGTCGGACGCGTGAACGCGATATCGGTCACCATCATCGTCATGCTGTTCGTGACGCTCGCCGGCGGCATGAGGGCAATCACGCTGGCGAACGCGCTGCTTTTCATTCTGCTGGCTGGCGCTTATCTGATTCCCGCAACGTGGCTGTCGACCACCATTGCCGGTATTCCGCTGCCCCAGCTGGCTTATGGTACAGGCGCCCTGCAGCCGATTCTGGCGCTTGAGCGCGAGTTGGCGGACAGCGGTTTCATCGGCTCAATGCAAATCGCCCAGCCGGGTTTCGCCGCCGCGGCAACGGACGGTTTCAACACGATTGCGCTGGCGCTGAGTGTCGCGGCGGGCACCGCGGTTGCGCCATTCATGGTCGCCCGCTTCATCTGTACCGGCACCGCAGCGGACAGCCGCCGGTCGCTGGCATTGGCGCCGATCCTGATCGCCGTGGTGGTTTCATCGGCTCCGGCGATGGCGGCCTTTGTGAAGTTCGAGGTCTATCGCGACGTCGTCGGGCTGCCGGTCGGCGAGCTGGCGCCCAGCGCGCCGTGGCTGTTCAAGTGGGCCGCCTTCGGCGACGGCGCTCACGCCACCATCTGCGGCGCGTCCGCGTTCGATCTGGAAACCCTCATCACCGCCTGCGGCGGCGCGGACCATGTAGTGATCCCGTCCGATGTAAGCCTGAGCCCGCTCCTGATGACTTTGGGAGCCGCCGATATTGCCGACCTGCCGTTCGCGGTGGGAGGGTTTGTGACCATCGGCGCCATAGCGGCGGCGGCGGCCACCGGTTGTGTGGTGTTGCTGGTGATCGCCAATACCCTGGCGCTGGACGGATGGGTGGCGACCTCCGGGCGCAGCGCGACCGTGGTGGGCCGGATGTTCGTGGCCCGGTTGCTGGCGGTGGCGCTGGCCATCGCGGCAGGATGGATCGCTATCGCGCGGCCCGCCGATCTGCCGGAGATGGCAGTCACTACGTTCGCGCTCGCCGCCGCCGGCCTGTTCCCGGCCATGGTGGCGGGCATCTGGTGGCGCGGGCTGACGGCGGCAGGCGGCAGCATCGGCATTTTGGTCGGCCTGGGTCTCGGCGTTTATTATGTGATCGGGGCAAATCTCGGGCTCGACCTGATGGCCAACAGCGGTGACGAGATCGGCTGGGCGATCCCGGGGCTGACGGACCGGCTGGCGCCGCAGAGCATCGCCATTGTCGCCGCGCCCGCGGGCGCAGTGGCGATGATCGCGATTTCACTGGCACAGCGAGCCTTTACCGGGCGCGTGGCGCAAGACGAGACGAAAGCGGATTAGCGCCTTTTTTGTTTCACGCACCTTCGCGAGCACGAAGTTAAGCAACTTTTGCTGAAAGCGCTCTAGCCCTCGTTCAGGTCCCGCTGCAGTTCCTTCACCACGTCGAATAGCCGGCGCATGGTGCGCTTGGTGAAGTCGAGCGCGCGCTCGAATTCCTCGTCGAGCATTTCCTCGGTTTGCGAGATTTCCGGCTCGCTACCATCGCCACCTTCAACCGCTCCGGGCGGCTGGGTGCGCTCGGTATCGCCCGGCAGGCCGGCTATCGCTTCCTGCAGGGTCTGCAGTTCGGCCTGCAACGATTCGATCTCGTCCAGCAGCGCGGTCCGCTCGTCGGCGCTCAGCCGGCAACTCAACCGTTCTTCGACCAGCCTGCAGAAGCTGACGGCGCCGGAATCGCGGTCGAGGCGGACGAAGCCGTCTTGATGGCGCTCGAGCTGGAAGCGCGGGTCGACGGGCACGTCCTGCGCGGCGGCGGGCGCATGCAGGGCGAAGGCGAGAATTGCAGCTGCGAACGCCTGACATGGCGAAAATCTGCGGAGCATGTTGATGCCCTCCCCAACGGGTCGTTGATCCACAAGGTGACATATATTCGCCAATTCCGGCAACATCATGCACCGCCGGCCGTTGCGGACGAGCGGCGATAGGACTACCAAGCCGACAGGCCGCATTGAGGCGAGAGGCCATAAAGGTGAGTGTGCGTACCATTTACAAGATCGCCCAACGCGAGGAGTGGCGGCAGGCCATGGTCCGTGGCGTGTATAAAGGCGCGCCTATCGATCTGGCCGATGGGTTCATCCATTTCTCGACCGCCGAGCAGGTGCGCGAAACCGCGGCGAGACATTTTGCCGGCGCCGACGACCTGGTGCTGGTGAAGGTCGATGCTGAGAAGCTGGGAGCCGCTCTTGCGTGGGAGCCGTCGCGCGGCGGCGACCTGTTTCCGCATCTTTACGGCGAACTGAAGTCCGATGCCGTGGTCGAGGTGGTCGATCTGCCGCTTGAGGAGTCCGGCCGGCACGGCTTTCCAGAGGGCATCGGGTGACCGGACTTGTCGACCGGCTGGGCATGATCGTCCTGCGGGTGGCCGACCCGGAGCGCGCGCACAGGCTTTCAATCAAGGCGGTCAAGGCAGGGTTGCCCGGCAACCGTGCGCCGCCGCCGGCCGATTCTCGACTGGCCCAAACCGTCGCCGGGCTTGAATTTGCCAACCCGGTGGGGCTGGCGGCCGGTTACGACAAGAATGCCGAAGTGCCCAATTCGATGGCGCGCTTCGGCTTCGGCTTCGTCGAGGTCGGTACGGTGACGCCAAGGCCCCAGAAGGGCAACGCCCGGCCCCGGCTGTTCCGGCTGTCCGCCGACCATGCCGTGATCAACCGCCTCGGCTTCAACAACGACGGCCACGAGGCGGTGGCGCGCCGGCTGAACAGGCGCAAACGCACGGGCATCGTCGGGGTCAATGTGGGCGCCAACAAGGATTCGCACGACTTCTCGGCCGACTACGTTGCGGGCATAGAGAAGTTCTGGCGGCCGGCCGACTATCTGGCGATCAACATCTCCTCGCCGAACACGCCGGGGTTGCGCGATCTGCAGGCCGGCGACCTGCTGGCCGATCTGCTGGCGCGGGTCACCGAAGCGCGCGCGCGCATGGGCGAACAAAGTGGCTTGTCGCGCCCGATCTTCGCCAAGATCGCTCCCGACCTCGACGACAACCAACTCGACCACATTGCCCGCGTCGCACTCGATCACGGTCTGGATGGGCTCATTGTCTCCAACACCACCATCGCCCGCGATAAGCTGCGCACGAGCAAGTATCGCGACGAGGCAGGCGGATTGTCCGGCCGGCCGCTGTTCGAGCGTGCGACGATCGTGCTTGCCAAAATGCGCCAGCGGGTGGGACCGGAGCTTGCGCTTGTCGGCGTGGGCGGCATCGAAAGCGTAGAAACCGCGTGGGCCAAGTTCGAGGCCGGGGCCGATCTTGTCCAGCTGTACACGGCGATGATCTTCGCCGGTCCCGGACTTGTGGGCGATATACTAGTCGGGCTGTCTGCCAGGCTCCAAAGCGAGGGCTTGGATCACATCAGCCGGATCCGGGACCGGCGCCTCGATGACTGGGCGGCCGGAAAGCCCTGACAGACCCTTAGACCGGCGCGGCGCTGGAACAGGCAAATGTGCGCCTTATGTTGACCGGCAGGCGGGCCAGCAGGGTGATCCCGCGCACGGCGACGAATATGTGAAGCGCCAGCCACAGGCCGTGATTGGCCATAGCGTCACGGGTCAGAAACCAGACCAGCAGATAGGCGGCGAGCGAGAGCAGCATCATCTGGCGCATTTCGCGCGCCCAGGTGGCGCCGATATAGACCCCGTCCATGATGAAGGCGAGAACGCCGGCGAGCGGGATCAGCGCCGCCCAAAGCAGATAGACCCGGGCCTCCGCGCGCACCGGTTCGAGCGTGGTCATCATGTCGATCAGCCAGGAGCCGAAGATCAGGAAGAACGCCGTCAGCAGCGCCGCCTGGCTGACGTTCCAGCCCAGGGTCAGGCGCACCGAGCGCACGAACGATTTGCGGCTCGCCGCGCCGACCGAGCGGCCGGCTAACTGCTCAGACGCGATCGCCAGGCCGTCGAGGAAATAGCCGGAGACCAGGAAGAAGTGCATCAGCACCGCGTTGGCGGCCAGCGTCACCTCGCCGAAGCGCGCGCCCTGGGCGGTGAAAAAGGCGAAGGCGAACATCAGCGCGAACGAGCGAATGATGATGTCGCCATTGAGCGCGGTCAGCCGTTTCAACGCCGGCCGGTCGAGGATACGCTTCCGCGAGGGGCGCACGTCCCGGTCCAACATCCGCCAGGCGATCAATCCACCGACGATCGCGGCGATGACCTCGCCGATCACCGTGGCAATGGCGATGCCGGCGATGCCCCAGCCCATCCACAGGCCCAGGGTAATGGAAAGCACGATGTTGGTGCCGTTGAGCAGGGTCTGCAGCGCCAGGCCGATGCCGGTGCGGCCCAGGCCGATCAGCCAGCCGAACAGGGCATAGTTGGTGAGTGCGGCCGGGGTCGACAGCATGCGGATGAGGAAATAAGTGCGCGCGGCGTGCGAAACCGCTTCGCCGGGCTGCATGAACCACAAACCGACGGCGATGATCAGCGGGCTGACGAGCACCATCAGCACGCCGAAGCCCAGTGCGATCAGCACGCCGCGAAACAGGACCGCCTGCTTCTCCTTCTCGTCGCCCGCGCCGAACGCCTGGGCGGTCAGGCCCGACGTGCCGGCGCGCAGGAAGTAGAACACGGCGAAGACCAGATCGATGATGATGGCGCCCACCGCCAGCCCGCCGATGATCGCGGCGTCTCCCAGCCGGCCGGCCACGGCGGTATCCACCAGTCCCAGCAGCGGCGTGGTCAGCAGGCCCAGCGCCGCGGGCACCGCCAGCGCCAGCACCATGCGATGGGTGACTGGGAAATCCCCGGCGGACCGGGCCTGATCAGCGGCCAAGTTTCAACAGCCGCAGAAGGAGGAAGACCGGCACCACCACGACCGCTCCCCACACGAAGTAGCGGCCCAGCCGCCAGAATGCGTCGAAGCCGAGTTCGTAGAGCCGCAGCGCAAAGTCCTGCAGCGTGAACCAAAGTTCGATCGGGGTGAGCCCGATGGCGCTTAGGATGATCCCGACGACGAATGAGATGATCGCCAGGCGGACGATCGTGCGGCCGGGGGTATCGCCGAGAAACTGTGTCAGACGTTCGCTCACGAGCGTTGTCCGTTTTGCGAAGGAGGGCGGTCGATTGCCAACAGGTAGCGGCAGGCGGCAATCATTACAAGACGGCGTCGGCGATCGCCTATTGCAGTCCCACCGGATCGATCACTCCGGCGCGACAGCCCGGACGGGTCGGCCGGGCGGCGGCCATCAGCGCGCCCAGGTCGGCCCGGTCGTCAATGACGCCAGCCATGCCGATGGTGAGTTCGTCGATGAGCCGGCGGCCGCCGTCGTCGTCGCAATGGACGCGCACGCGTTCACCCGCGCCGGGGCCGAAGGCGCGATCGAAGGCGGCGCGGATCTGGCTTGCAGTGAGTTCCTTGCCGATATGGGTGGCGAACAGATCGCGCACCGGCGAGGCGTTGAGCTCGTCCATCAGCCGCAACGAATCCTCGAAATAGCCTCGCACCGAGCCGTCCTCATGGCAGGTGCCGTGCTTGAGCCATTCGTGCCGGTGCAGGAACGAGCGCGTGCCGGGCATCGTCTGATCGAGCCGGCTTCTTAGTTCTCCGGACAGTTGCAGGTCGGGCAGCGAGCCCCAGCGACCGGCTTTGTCCGTGTCCACAAGCCGCGCCGGCACGCCGCAATACCGGTTGTCCCGCGGCTGCGGCCACAGTCCGTGCAGGGAGAAGTGGTCTGCGTCATGGCGCCCGGCGGTCTGGGTGGCGCATTCGGGCCGGTCGGGACGGCCCTCGCAGAACGCCGGCTGCCAGCTTACCGCCAGCAAGGCGAACGGCCGGGCCTGTTGCGCCAATGCGGTTATCGCCATGGCCGTGACGGCGATGATGAGGACGATCGTTTGCAGCCAGTTGCGCATGGCGTTGTTCCGTTGCCGGCCCCACCGGTCTCGACGGGGCCGCCGTTGGCAAATAGTTTCACATTGTGAAAACTGTCAACGATCAAACGCCGGCGGACGGCCAGGCGATCGACCTGCCCCGCCCGTTCCTCGACTGGTTCGCCAAACGCGGCTGGCGGCCGCGCGCGCATCAACTGCAATTGCTGGCGCGCAGCCAGGCCGGTGAATCGATGCTGCTGATCGCGCCCACCGGCGCGGGCAAGACGCTGGCCGGCTTCCTGCCCTCGCTGACGGCGCTGGCGGGCCGGCCCAGGCGCAAGCCGGGTGAACGCCATCGCGGCGTCCACACGCTCTATATCTCGCCGCTCAAGGCGCTGGCGGTCGATATCCAGCGCAACTTGAAAATGCCCGTCGACGAGATGGGCCTGAATCTGGCCATCGAGACGCGGACCGGCGACACGCCGCCGCACCGCCGCCAGCGGCAGAAGCTGGTGCCGCCGGAGATCCTGCTCACCACGCCGGAGCAGCTGTCGCTGCTGATCGCGACGAAGGACGCGGCCCGCTTCTTCGAGGACCTGGAGTTCGTCATTCTCGACGAGTTGCACTCGCTGGTGACGTCGAAGCGCGGCCATCTGCTTGCGCTGGCACTGGCGCGGTTGAGGGCCTTCCGGCCCGATCTGCGATCGATCGGCCTGTCGGCGACCGTGGCCGAGCCGGACGAGCTGCGCCGCTGGCTGGTGCGGCAGGGACCGCATGGGGAGATCCATTTGAGCGGGCTGATCGAGGTGGCATCCGGAGCGGCTCCGCAGATCACCATCCTGCAATCGCGCGAACGGCTGCCGTGGGCCGGCCACTCGGCGCGCTATGCGATGGCGGAGGTCTATGAGGCGATCAAGCGGCACAAGACCACGATCCTGTTCGTCAACACGCGCAGCCAGGCGGAACTGTTGTTCAAGGAATTGTGGAACATCAACGAGGACGACCTGCCGATCGCGCTGCACCACGGCTCGCTGGATGTGTCGCGCCGGCGCCGCGTCGAGCAGGCGATGGCGGACAATTCGTTGCGCGCCATCGTCGCCACCTCCACGCTGGATCTGGGCATCGACTGGGGCGATGTGGACCTGGTCGCGCATATCGGCGCGCCGAAGGGCGCCAGCCGGTTGGCGCAACGCATCGGCCGCTCCAACCATCGCATGGACGAACCCTCGCGCGCCATCCTGGTGCCGGCCAACCGGTTCGAGGTGCTCGAATGCCAGGCGGCGCTCGACGCCAACTATCTGGGTGCTCAGGATACCCCGCCACTGCGCGACGGCGCGCTCGACGTGCTAGCCCAGCACGTGCTCGGCACCGCCTGCGCCGGGCCGTTCTTCGCCGATGCGCTCTATGAAGAAGTGCTGGGCGCGGCGCCCTATGCGAACCTGTCGCGTGATCTGTTCGATCAGGTTGTCCAGTTCGTCGCCACCGGCGGCTATGCGCTGCGCACCTACGAGCAGTACGCCAAGATCCGGCGCACCGAGGATGGAAGCTGGCGCATTACCCATCCGCGGTTCGCCCAGCAATACCGCCTGAACGCCGGCACCATCGTCGAGGCGCCGATGCTGGAAGTGCGGCTGGTGCGCGCCGGGCGCGGGCCCAACGCGCGCGGCGGACCGATCTTGGGCAAGATCGAAGAAGGGTTCATCGAAAGCCTGGTGCCGGGCGACACGTTCCTGTTCTCGGGCAAGACGCTGCGGCTGGAGGGCATTCGCGAGGCCAGCTGTTTCGTCAGCAAAGCGGACGACACCGACGCGCGCATCCCTTCCTATGCCGGCGGCAAGTTTCCGCTGTCCACCTATCTCGCCGACCAGGTGCGCACGATGATCGCCGAGCCTAAGCGCTGGGACGCCCTGCCCAGCCAGGTGAGCGGTTGGCTCGAACTGCAGAAGGAGCAGTCGATCCTGCCGGCGGCGGATCAGTTGCTGGTGGAGACGTTCCCGCGCGGCGACCGCAACTATCTGATCGCATACCCGTTCGAAGGCCGCCTGGCGCACCAGACCTTGGGCATGTTGCTTACCCGCCGGCTGGACCGCGCGCGGGCCCGCCCGCTCGGCTTCGTTGCGACCGACTATACGTTGGGGATCTGGGGTCTGATGGACATGGGCCGGATGCTGGAAGACGGCAAGCTGACCTTGGACGGGCTGTTCGACGAGGACATGCTGGGCGACGATCTGGAAGTCTGGCTCGATGAGTCGTTCCTGCTCAAGCGTACCTTCCGCCAGGCCGCCACCATCGCCGGGCTGATCGAGCGGCGCCATCCGGGCAAGGAGAAGACCGGACGGCAGATGATGATCTCGTCCGATCTGATCTACGACGTGCTGCGCAGCCACGAGCCGAACCACATCCTGCTGCGCGCCACCCGCGAGGACGCGGCGCAGGGACTTTTGGATATTCGTCGGCTTGGCGATATGCTGGCGCGAATCAAGGGGCGTATAGTACACCGCCGCCTGGACCGGATCTCACCGCTGGCGGTGCCGGTGATGTTAGAGATCGGCAAGGAGCCGGTGGTGGGCGAAGCGCAGGAGGCGCTGCTGGCGGAGGCCGCCGGCGAAGCGGAGACGGCGAAGCTGACATGAGCGTCGCACAACAGCGCCAGGAAAACCCTTACGGAGAGATCGAGTTGGCCGGCCAGGCGCTCGTCGCCGACTGGGCCGGGTGTCTTTACTGGCCGGCGGAAGCCTGTCTCATCGTTTCCGACCTGCATTTGGAGAAGGGTTCCTCGCACGCGGTGCGCGGCCGGTTCATGCCGCCCTATGACACGGGCGTTACGCTGACCAATCTTGCGCAACGGCTGGCGGTGTGGGCGCCCAAACGCGTGATCTGCCTGGGCGACAGTTTTCACGACGACCAGGCGGTCGATCGCCTTCCCACCCGCTATCGCGCGCAACTGCGCTCGGCGATGGCCGGGCGCGACTGGGTCTGGATCGCCGGCAATCACGACCCCGGCGCGCCGGCGGGCCTTGCCGGCGCGGCCGCGCTTGAGCTGGCCTGCGGGCCGTTGGTGTTTCGCCACGAACCATCGGCCGGCACGGTATCGGGCGAGATCGCCGGCCACCTGCATCCGGCGGGCAAGATCAACCGGCGCGGCAGGTCGGTGCGGCGGCGCTGCTTCGCGGGTGACGGCGAGCGGCTGATCATGCCGTCTTTCGGAGCGTTCACCGGCGGGCTCAACGTACGCGACGAGGCGTTCGACGGGCTGTTCGAGCCGGAGCGGTTATGCGCCTGGATGCTGGGCGACCACCGGGTCTATCGCATCGGAGGCAACGACCTGGTGCGGTAGGTACTTTCTTCCTAGCGGCACCGGCCCTCTCCCCCACCCAGCCACCCCACGGCAGTATCCTGGTAGGGGTGGCTGGGTGGGGGAGCGGGCCGGTGCCGGCACAGCGCAATAAAATCTAATACGCCGCGAAGAACACCACCATGTGGATGCCGACGATGATAAGGGTGGCAAGCGAGCGCAGCCGGGCAAACCACGGCCACATACCCGCCCGTTGTGCGGTTATGCTGTCCCACGCGCCCTGGGCGGCGAAGGCCAGCAGCAGCAGCACGATCGACAGCGGGTCGGGCATGAACAGGCACGCCCAGCCCAGCGCGGGCGCCAACATTGCCGGAATCAAGTCCCAAAGCGCCGGCCGGTCCTTCGCCAGCGTCATGCCCCAGCGTATCCCGCCCAGGAACGAAAGCGCGATCGCCGCAATGGTCTTGAACGCATCGAGCAGAGGAAAGAACAGAGCGCTTTCCTTGCCCAGATAGGCCAGCGCCGCAGCAAGCGCGGCGAACGGGACCAAGCCGGCTAACGTCAATGTCCAGGTGGTCCGCACCGCGCTAATCCCGCCGAAAGATGATGGAGGCCAGCCAACCGGTCATGATGGCCAAGATCACCGCCATGACGCCGTACAGAAACGAACGCTCATGGGCCAGCGTGAATATCCAGCGCTCGAAACCGGCCTTGCGCACCACCATGGCGGCGGAGCGCTCGTAGATCATCTGCCCGTTCTTGAACAGGTAAGCGGTCACCTCATATTGGCCGACCGGCGCGCTGGACGGCAGCGGCAGGGTCGCGCGATAGAAGGTGGGGCTTAAAAACTCCAAAGCCTGGGTATTGTCCGCATACAGCGCCTTGTTCGCGCGAATGCGGCGCAGGGATTGGGAGAATTCCGGCGCCGGCACGACGAATGTGTGCTGCGCGCGCGAGACCAGGTTCATCGGGATATTGTCGACGCCGAGGCCGAGGTCCTTCAACACCTGCGCCGGCGCCACGTTGGCGACCTCCACGTTGGTGGCCAACGAATAGAATGACGGGATCGAGCCGAACCGGCGGGACTGGGAGTTCACCCACACGCCCAAAATCCGCTCCTTCTTGCGCACCACTACGTCCTCGCTGGGGCCTCGAACGACGACGACCACCCGATAGCCGCCGGCGAGCAGCGCGGTGGGATCGGTTTCTTCCAGCGTACCGAAAACGATCAGGTTGGTTCCCTGGAAATCCGAGGTGATGGGAACCTCGTCAGCCGACAGGCCGATCTGCATGGATTCGGCACGCGCCGCGGTGGACGCCGGCATCATCATGGCGGCTAAAACAAAGATGAGCAGGAGCTGCCATGGCCGGCTCATCGGTGCGCGGTCTCCGACAGGCTTGTCGAAAGCGAGAACAGGTCTTCGGGCGCCACCACCAGATCGAAGCCCATGCGCAGGCAGACGCCGAGCACCAGGAGCCCGAGCAGCGCGCGCAGCTGTTCGCCGCGCATGCGGTGACCGGCGGCCGCGCCGAACTGGGCGCCGATGACGCCGCCCACCATGAGGATCAGCGCCAGCACCACATCGACGGTCTGGTTGGCGGTCGACTGCATGACCGTGGTGAAAGCGGTGACGAAAATGATCTGAAACAGCGAAGTGCCGATCACCACATTGGTCGGCACCCGAAGCAGATAGATCATGGCCGGCACCATGATGAAGCCGCCGCCGACGCCCATGATCGAGGCGAGCAGGCCCACCAGCATGCCGAGCACCAGCACCGGAATGGCGCTCAGATACAGCTTGGACTTGCGGAACCGCATCTTGAACGGCAGGCCGTGAATCCAGTTGTGCTGCCCGGGCCTGCGAACTTCCGCCCGCGCGCCGGCGCGTACGCGGCGCATGGCGTTCACGCTTTCGATGATCATCAGCGTGCCGATCGAGCCCAGGAAGACGACGTAGAGAATGGAGATGATCAGATCGAGTTGGCCGGCGCTGCGCAGCGCGCTGAAGATCGCAATGCCCAGGCTAGACCCGAGAATGCCCCCCACCAGCAGGATGGTGCCCAGCTTGATGTCCACCGTCCCCTTGCGGAAATGCGCGAGCGCACCCGAAAACGACGACGCCACGATCTGGTTCGCCTCGGTGGCAACCGCGACGGCAGGCGGGATCGAATAGAAGATCAGAAGCGGCGTCATCAGAAAGCCGCCGCCCACGCCGAACATGCCCGACAGAAAACCCACGCCGGCGCCCATGGCGAACAGAACAAACACGTTCACCGACAGTTCCGCGATGGGAAGATAGATACTCAAAGGTGGTTCCCTTGGCCTGCTCCTCCCGGCTAACGCCATCCAATGCCGGCGCGCCAGCGGGTCTGCAGACTTGGCTTAGGAATGGTCGCCTTTCCCGTTGCAAATCGGGAGTGGCGATAGGCCGCTTAATGCGCCGCCGACCGTGCGTTGTCAATCGAAGTCGGCCAAGATGATGAATTGTGTTGGTTGATGCTATCATGCGAGATTCACATGGGTGAAACTATGGCTCACGGGTTGCAAGGAACTGCGATCATGCAGTTGGAATTCAGGCCGATCACATCGCAGAGCTGGGCCGATCTGGAGCGGCTGTTCGAAAGCCGGGGCGGACCGCACTATTGCTGGTGCATGGCCTGGCGGCGCAACGAGTTCGCCCGCTCTATGCCGGGCAAGGCCGGGAAGAAGGCAGCGCTTGCGAGTAGGGTGGACGACGGGGTCGCGATCGGCCTGCTGGGATATGACGGCGGCGAGCCGGTGGCCTGGTGTTCGATCGCTCCCAAGGACAGTTACCGGCCGTTGGGCGGCAATGACGCCGACGGCAATGTCTGGTCGATCGCCTGCTTCTTCATCAAGCGCGAATATCGTGGCCGCGGCGTGAAGGCGAAGCTGATCGCAGCGGCGCTGGATTATGCGAGGCAAAACGCAGCCGACTGTGTCGAGGCCTACGCGGTGGCGCACGACTCGCCGACTTACCGGTTCATGGGCCTGATGCCCGATTTCGAAGCAGCGGGTTTTGAGTTCATCTGCAAGGCGGGCACGCGCCGCAACGTCATGCGGCTTGATCTGAAGTGAGAGCCGGCCCGGCTAGATGGTCGTCTTTTCCAGGGCGTCGACCAGCTCGGGGGAGACTTCGCCGCTCACCGGCAGGCCGGAACGTTGCTGGAAGGCGCGGATCGCATCCTGCGTGCGCGCGCCCAGAATGCCGTCCGCCGGCCCCGGGTCGTAGCCGAGATCGGTGAGCAGCGCCTGGGTCCGGCGGATCATTTCAAGCTCGCTGAGCGAGGCCGTGACGTCCGGAGCCGACTTCCACTCGGTCGGGACTTCGACCGTGTTGGCATTCTCGTTCAGCGGCACCGGCCGCCATAGATTGGCCTGGCCCCGCGCCTTGTCCAACTGATCCGGCCGCATGCTCTTGGCGATCGTATCGCGTTTCTCGGCGGCATCCCTGTCCCCGCCCTTGGCGGCGACGGCGAACCACTTGTACGCCTCGACCAGGTCTTCGCTCACGCCCATGCCTTTGGTGTAGAGGATGCCTAGATTGACCTGGCTGTCCATCACGCCACGGTCGGCCGCCTTGCGGAACCAGTCTATGGCTTTGCCCATATCCGCGCCTTCGGCGAGCACGCCCATGGCGTTGATCACCGCCAGATTGTGCATGGCGAGCGTGTTGCCCTGCTCGGCGGCCTTTTCGTACCACTGCGCGGCGGCAACCGTGTCGCGCTCGATGCCGTGGCCCTTCTCATACAGATTGCCCAGTCGATATTGCGCTGGCGCCAGACCGCGCTCGGCGGCCCGCTCGTACCACTGGGCCGCCTCGGTGAGATCGGGCTCGCCCTCGACGCCCTGGCCGAACCGGCGGGCGACCTCGAACAGGGCCTTGGCGTCACCGGCCGCGGCGGCCTGACGCAACGCGATCGGCCCGACGGTCTCCGGCGGCATGGGTACGGAAGCGAGGGGCTCAGCGACCGGTTCGCTGGTCGGCGGGGCGGCCGCGACAGCTGGAAGCGTCGCCTCCGCTACGGCCTCATTGCCGGCCGGCTGATCCATCGTCTCGACTACGGCGAGGTCAGGGGTCATCCCAGGCACGATTGCGTCACCCTCGCCGTCCGCCACACCGGAGACCGGTTCGATCATCTCGCCGGCGACCTGCGCGGGCTGGTCGACCGCCGTCTGCGGCTGTACCGGCTCAGGCGTCTGCGCGGGTTGTTCGGAAGTGGCGACCGCGCCTCCGCCGGAGCCCGGCAGCAGATGCGCCAGCCGCTCGCTGGCGAGCGGGAACACCAGCACGGCCAACAGCGCAACCGCGGCTGCCAGGAGCAGGGGCCGGCGATGCCGCTTTAAGAACCCGGGAGCGGCGGCCTTCTCCTCGGCTGCGTGCGAGGCTTCGCTGTGCTCGATCTCGTTGGCGGCGGCCTGGGCGGCGCGGCGCGCGGCGGCAATGAAGTCGGCGGTGTTGGTGGCTTCGCCGTCGCCCGACTGCTGGCGCTCGTTGGCCTGGCGAACAAGCTGGTCCGGGTCCGGTCCGACCGCCTCTTCCTCGTCAGGCAGATCGGTGATGTCGACCACGGGGACGCCGGAGCCCGGCTCCAGCGGTTGGTCCTCGTCCGCCATCGGCGGCAACTCGCCCAGGTCCATCGGCGGCGTCGCCATCTCGGGAAGTTCGTCGCCGACTTCATCTGCGGCGGCCGGCGGCGGCGCTTCGACTTCCGCAGGCGCGACGGGCGGGTCGGTCAACGCGGACGGCTCGCCGTGATCGGCATATGCCTGTTGGCCGATGCTCTGCTCCAGTCCGTTGATCCGGTCGAGGATCACGGACAGGGACTGGCGCACCGCCTCGAACGTTTCCAGGGAATGGCCCTTAAGCTCGGAGGATGACTGGGTAAGCTGGCTCAAATCCTCGGCAAGCGCCTCGATGGTCTTGATGTCCGCGCCGGTCGCCTGGTTGCCGGTGACGTTTTCGACGGCCTGCCTGGCGACCTCAATCGCTATGTCGCGGCTGGCGGCGATCTGCTCTTCCAGTCCGCCCAGACGGGCTTCGATCGGCGACAGGTCGGGGCCCTGGCCCAGCGTCCCCAGTTGCGCGGATATCACATTCATCTGCTCCTCAAGCGAGGCAAGCTGCTGGCCGTGCACCTCACCGCTGCCCATCGCTCCGGCCATCGCATCGACCCGTTCGGCCAAGTGCGCGATGCGGTGCTCCATCTCGCCGGCCGAGCCGTCGCCACTGTTGATCGCGCGTTCCAGGGTCGTCGAAAGCGCGTCGATGCGCGCTGCCAGGTCAGAGGCGGAACCGTCGGACATCCTGCCCAGCGCGTCGGCCGTTTGGACCGCGCCGAATGCGGGAATGCGCTGACTCAAATCCTCGAGCTTCGCGTCGACCTGTTCGGTGAACGCGGCCAGATCGGCGAGCCCGCCACCCGCGCCTTCTGCGGCCACCAGCGATTCCACCGTGGTCGACAGCGACGCGATTCGCGCTTCGATGCGGTCGAACGCGTCCTGATTGACGTCGACCGGCGGGTGCGCGGACGCGGCGACCAGGCCACGGGAGATTTCATCGAGCCGGGCGTCGAGAGCCTCGAAGTAGTGCGGCAGCGTGTCCGAGCCGCCGGCCGCCAGGTTATGCACGCCTGCGGCGACTTCGCTCAGCTGTCTCTCGATCGCGGAAATGGTCTCCGGCTGCGGCATGGACTGAACCGAAACGCGCAGCGCGTCGATCTGATCGGCGATCGACTCCATGCCGCTGGCCGCATGAACGTCGCCGATGGTCTGCAGCTGGCTGGCTATCTCGGCGTAGCTTGCCTCGATCGCCTGGGTAAGCTCGCCCACGCTGACTTCGTTCTGGCCGCGGGTGGCCATCGTGCCCAGATCGCTGCGGATCTGCTGCAGTTCGCCGGCAAGACCCGACAAGTCCGGCGCGGTCTCGATCGGCCGGTTCTGCAGCTGTCCCACACCGTCGGCAATGCGCCGCAACTCCTCGCCATGAGGGTTTTGCGGCATCTGGCGCACGCTGGCCTGCAGGGAGGCAAGCTCTTGGTGAATGGCGTTCAGCTCGGATTTCATCTGCTGACGCATGACCTGGCTCAGCGCATCGGTGATCTGCCCTGTATTGGGCGCGGGCGCCGACGCCGGCGGTTGCGTCGTCGCCAAGGCCGATTGCAGAGTGCCCGAGATGCGCGCCAGCTCCCGGCGGATGTCGGAGAGCTCGTCGGACTCGGGTGCGACGGCTGGCCGGCCGGCGGCTGCGGCGCGAGCGGCTGGAGCGCGCGCAGGTCGGGCGCGGGTTCGATTCTGCGCAGCCGCACCGTTGCGGTTCTGCCCTGCAGCCAAGCTATCTAGTTGTGAACGCAATCTGCTCATGGTCTGTCTCGTGGCCGCGCGGACCAGCCGCCGGGTTGCCGGTTTCCGGTGAACCTAGAGCCTGCCCATCGGCTGCCGCGTTGCGCCCCTTGCTGCAACTGCCGACACATTCAGACCCGGAGCCCAGCCACACCAAAGAGTAGCGAACCGGGTGCGATCCACGCCCTACCTTTCGCGAAACACAGTAAACAAGCGGTTAATCCGCGCCGGTCGTCGCCATCGGCAACCAGCGCCCGCCGGCCGGCGACGGCGGCGCGATCGGCGCCGGATGATCGCCGGCACAGATGCCGATCGGCGCATCATTGGTTGGCGCTGACCGCGCTCGATGCCGCGTGAATATGCCCGAAAGATCCTTCGCGAGCCGGCGAAGGTGCCTCCAAAGGCGGAAAACCGCGATATTTTGCCCCATTCGGGTGGAAAAAGCTCGCGATTTACCTAAGTTGACGTTTACGCAAACGTAACTTTGTGATAGTGCTGGGGCAATAATTGCAGACCGTTGCGGATCGCCGAGGGTCGCATTGGCCACCGGCGGTTATATATGTGTGACTGCATCGATCAAAAATCGAGCGATTGACCCGCCCACCATCGCCGATCGGCGGGCTTGAGGGACCGAGGAGACCGACCATGCCGAGCTATACCGCGCCCGTCGACGACACACTGTTCGTGCTCAACGACGTGCTCAACATCGAGCGCTACAACAACCTGCCCGGCTTCGAAGACGCGACGCCCGACATGATGGAGGCGATCCTCGGCGAGGCGGCGAAGCTGTCCGAACAGGTGTTGCAGCCGCTCAACCAGGTCGGCGACGCCGAAGGCTGCACCCGCCACGACGACGGCTCGGTGACCACGCCGAAAGGCTTCAAGGAGGCCTTCGACGAATACCGCAACGGCGGCTGGCTGGGGCTGGCGGCCGATCCCGAATATGGCGGCCAGGGTCTGCCCTACACGCTGTACTCGGCGGTGGCCGAATACATGATCTCGTCGAACCTGGCGTTCTCGATGTATTCGGGCCTGACCCAGGGCGCGGTCGCCGCGATCCAGGCTTATGGTTCGGACGAGCAGAAGCGTGCCTACATTCCGAAGATGAACGAAGGCCGCTGGACCGGCACCATGAACTTGACCGAGCCCCATTGCGGCACGGATCTGGGCCTGTTGCGCACCAAGGCGGTGCCGCAGGATGACGGCAGCTACAAGATTTCCGGCCAGAAGATCTTCATCTCCGCCGGTGAGCACGACTTATCGGAGAACATCATTCATCTGGTGCTGGCGCGCATCGAAGGCGCCCCGGAGGGCGTAAAAGGCATCTCGCTGTTCATCGTGCCCAAGTTCACCCTTGATGAAAACGGCGAAGCGGGCGAGCGCAATGGCGTGGTGTGTGGCGCCATCGAGGAGAAGATGGGCATCCACGGCAACTCCACCTGCGTGCTCAACTATGACGAGGCCACCGGCTATCTGGTCGGCGAGGAGCACAAGGGCCTGCGCGCCATGTTCGTGATGATGAACGAGGCGCGGCTCGGCGTCGGCCTGCAGGGGCTGGCCCTGTCCGAAGTCGCCTATCAGAACGCGGTCGACTATGCGCGCGAGCGTATCCAGGGCCGCTCGATCTCCGGACCGAAGGCGCCGGACAAGAAGGCCGACCCGATCATCGTGCACCCGGACGTGCGCCGCATGCTGATGAACATCAAGGCGTTCAACGAGGCCGCCCGCGCCTTCGTGCTGTGGACCGCGCTCAAAGGCGACATCTCGCACCGCGCGACGTCCGAGGAAGAGCGCCAGGCCGCCGACGACATCATGGGCCTGGTGACCCCGATCGTCAAAGCGGTGCTCACCGACAAGGGCTTCGAGAACACCACCAACGCCCAGCAGGTGTTCGGCGGCCACGGCTATATCCGCGAATGGGGCATGGAGCAGTTCGTGCGCGACGCGCGCATCGCGCAGATTTATGAAGGGGCCAACGGCATCCAGGCGCTCGACCTGGTCGGCCGCAAGCTGCCCAAGGACGGCGGCCGGGCCATGCGCGCCTTCATGGAGGAAGTGGGCGCGTTCATCAAATCGCACAAAGAAAACGAAGCGATGCACCCCTACACCGGTCCGCTCAAGGACGCGGTGAAAAACCTCAACGACGCCACCATGTGGCTGATGCAGAACGCCATGACCAAGCCGGACAATGCCGGCGCGGCGTCGATGGACTTTTTGCATTTGTTCGGTCTGGTGACGCTCGGCTACATGTGGGCGCTGATGGCGGAGAAGTCGCAAGCCGCGCTCGCCAACGGCGCCAACGGCAAGGGCGACTTCTACGAGAACAAGCTGGCCACCGGCCGCTACTTCATGGAGCGCATCATGCCCGAATCGACCGCTCACCTGGCGCGCATCCAGGCGGGTGCGGATTCGATGATGGCGCTCGATGAAGCGGCCTTTTGAGGCCTGATCAGCACTGCAGTCGGGGAGCACGGCGATGAGGCCAGCCGAAGTTCTGGACACCGGTACGCCCGCGTGGATGGGCGAGGACGTGGCCATGGTTTCAGACATGGCCAACCGGTTCCTCGAAGCCGAGATCGCCCCCCACTACGAGCGCTATGAAGCAAACGAAATAGTCGACCGCG
Source organism: Rhizobiaceae bacterium (assembly GCA_028281105.1). Taxonomy (GTDB): domain Bacteria; phylum Pseudomonadota; class Alphaproteobacteria; order Rhizobiales; family Rhizobiaceae; genus JANQKQ01. The sequence continues at coordinate 14,657 of JANQKQ010000021.1, read as the reverse complement.
AAGCCTGGGAAAAGGCGGGCGCGGCCGGCCTGTTATGCGCGGCAATGCCGGAGGAATATGGTGGCTCCGGCGGCAGCTATGCCCATGAGGCGGCGATCATCGAGGCGCTGGGCCATGTGGGTGTCGACGGGTTCGGCATCGCGCTGCACTCGGCGATCGTGGCGCCCTACATCCTGCATTATGGGTCCGAGGACCAGAAGAAGGCCTGGCTGCCGAAGCTGGCGACCGGCGAATTGATCGGCGCGATCGCCATGAGCGAACCGGCGGCCGGTTCCGACCTGCAGGGGGTGAAGACCACGGCGGTGCGCGACGGCAACCAGTATCGCATCAACGGTTCCAAGACCTTCATCACCAACGGCCAGCACGCCAATCTGATCGTGCTGGTGACCAAGACCGATCCTTCCATGGGCGCCAAGGGCACCTCGCTGATCGTAGTGGAAACCGACGGGCTGGAAGGCTTCGAGCGCGGGCGCAACCTCGACAAGGTCGGGTTCAAGGCCAACGACACCTCCGAACTGTTCTTCAACGAAGTGAAGGTGCCCACCGCCAACCTGCTCGGCGCGGACGAAGGCCAGGGCTTCATCCAGCTCATGGAGCAGCTACCGCAGGAGCGGTTGATCATCGCCAACCAGGCGATCGCCGCGATCGAGCGGGCGCTGGCGCTGACCATCGACTACGTGAAGGAGCGCAGGGCCTTCGGTAAGGCGATCATCGAGTTCCAGAACACTCAGTTCAAGCTGGCCGAGCTGAAAAGCGAGGCGACCATGGCGCGGGTGTTCGTCGACCATTGTGTCGAGCGTCATGTCAATGGCGGGCTCGACCCCACCACCGCCTCGATGGCCAAGCTGACGCTCACCGACCTTCAATGCAAAGTGATGGACGAGTGCCTGCAACTGCATGGGGGCTATGGCTATATGAACGAATATCCGATCGCCCGGATGTTCCGCGACGCGCGGGTGCAACGCATCTATGGCGGCACCAACGAGATCATGAAACTGCTGATCGCCCGGAGTCTTTAGAAAGGTGTCTGTGAAGGTGGCCGAGTTCACGCTGAAGAGTTTCGCCGAATCCGGCAACTGCTACAAAGTGGCGCTGATGTTGGAGTTGTGCGGCGCCGACTGGCAGCCCGAGAAGGTCGATTTCTTCGACGGCGAGACGCGCTCGGACGAGTTTCGCGCCGACAATGTGATGGGCGAGGCGCCGATCCTCACTCATCACAAAGAGGATGGCTCCCTTTCACTGACCCAGTCCGGCGTCATTCTCACCTATCTGTCGCGCCACTTCGACCGGTTCGGTCCGGCCGACGAGATGGATGGGTACGAAGTCCTGCGCTGGATTCTGTTCGATAACCATAAGCTGACCGGCTATACGGGAACGGCGCGGTTCCTGCGCGTTCTCATGAACAAGCCCGACGACCCTGCGACCCAGTTCCTGCATGGGCGCGCGCTCAACGCCTACAAGGTGCTCGAAGCGCATCTGGCGGGCCGCGACTGGGTGGTGGGCGATGCCCCGACGATCGCCGATCTGTCGCTGTGCGGCTATCTGTTCTGGCCCGAACATATGGGCGTCGACTGGGCCGACTATCCAAACATCCAACGCTGGCTCGCCAACATCCAGGCACTCGACGGCTGGAAACGGCCCGAAGAGCTGATGCCGGCCGCATTGAAGAATTGAAGCAAACCCACGCCGCCGCGACGGCGGCGATGAACCGAGGAGCATCCCATGCCAGACGCTTACATTTATGACCATGTGCGCACGCCCCGCGGCCGCGGCAAGAAGGACGGCTCGCTGCACGAGGTGCCGTCGGTGCGGCTGGCCTCGCGTATGCTGGAGGCGGTGCGCGATCGCGCCGAGATGGACACCAAGGTGGTCGACGACGTGATCTTGGGCTGTGTGGATGCCGTCGGCGAAGCCGGCTCCGATATCGCGCGCGCGGCCGTGTTCGAGGCCGGTTACGACGATCAGGTGCCGGGCATGCAGATCAACCGGTTCTGCGCCTCGGGGCTGGACGCCATCAACATGGGCGCTTCGAAGATCCATGCCGGCGCCGACGAGATCGTCATTGCCGGCGGGGTGGAAAGCATGAGCCGTGTGGGCATGGGCGCCCAGGGCGGCGCCTGGCCGATGGACCCGTCGATCGCGGTGCCGTCCTATTTCATGCCCCAGGGCGTATCGGCCGATCTGATCGCCACCAAGTACGGATTTTCCCGCGATGACGTGGACGCCTATGCGGTGGAAAGTCAGAAGCGGGCGGCGAAGTCCTGGGAAGAGAAACGGTTCGAAAAGTCGGTAGTCCCGGTCAGGGACGACAACGGCATCACCATTCTCGATCGTGACGAACACATGCGCCCGGGCACCGACATGCAGTCGCTGGCTTCCCTCGACCCCTCCTTCGTGATGATGGGCGAGATGGGCGGCTTCGACGCGGTGGCCGTGCAGGCGCATCCGGACGTGGAAGCGGTCAACCATGTGCACCACGCGGGCAATTCGTCGGGCATCGTCGACGGCGCCGGCCTGGTGCTTATGGGCTCGAAGAAGGGCGGCAAGGCGCTCGGCCTGGAGCCGCGCGCGAAAATCCGCGCCTTCGCCAATATCGGCTCCGACCCGGCGCTGATGCTGACCGGCCCCGTCGACGTGACCGAGAAGCTGCTGAAGCGCGCCAAGATGAAGCTGGAGGACATCGACCTGTTCGAGCTCAACGAGGCCTTCGCTTCGGTGGTGCTGCGCTACATGCAGCATTTCGAAATCCCGCACGACCGCATCAATGTATGCGGTGGCGCCATCGCCATGGGCCACCCGCTGGGCGCCACCGGCGCGATGATCTTCGGCACGGTGTTGGACGAGTTGGAGCGCCGCGACCTGAACACCGCGCTGGTGACGCTGTGCATCGGCGCCGGCATGGGCACGGCGACGATCGTCGAGCGGGTTTAGAGGGGCCGGGACATTGGTCCCGGCGAACAGCTTTACTCCGTCATCCTCGCCGCCCCTCCAACGTCATCCTCGGGCTTGTCCCGAGGATCCAACCCCATCGACGATGGGCTGTGGCGCGAGAGAGCGGGTTAGATCCTCGGGACAAGCCCGAGGATGACGCGCGGGAGAGGGCGAGGCAACGGGCCGACTGGACGATCGCGAAGGCGCTAGTCGACAACACAGGAACACGAACATGACCTACAAGAATTTCACCGTCGAGACCGACTCCGACGGCATTGCGCTGGTGACCTGGGACATGCCGGGCAAATCGATGAACGTGATCGACCTGTCCGTCATCGAAGAATTCGAGCAGATTCTCGACACCGTCACCAATGACGAGGCGACCAAGGGCGCCGTGATCACCTCCGGCAAGGAAGCCTTTTCCGGCGGCGCCGATCTGTCGATGCTGCAGGGGATGCTCGGCCTGTACGAGGCCGAGAAGGCCAAGAACCCGGAGAACGCCGCCAAGCTGCTGTTCGACAACGCGTTCCGGCTGAACGCCATCTATCGCAAGCTGGAGACCAGCGGCAAGCCGTGGGTTTCCGCCATCAACGGGCTGTGCATGGGTGGCGCGCTGGAGATGTCGCTGGCCTGTCATGCCCGCGTCATCGCCGACCATCCGAAGGTGAAGCTGGCGCTGCCGGAGGTCAAGGTCGGCCTGTTCCCCGGCGCGGGCGGCACCCAGCGGGTGCCGCGGCTGGTCCACACCCAGGAAGCGCTGCAGTTCCTGCTGCGGGGCAGCAACTTCGATCCCGCCAAGGCGCTGAAGCTCGGCCTGGTGACCCAGGTGGTGCCGCCACGCAAACTGATCGCGGCGGCGAAGAAGCTGATCAATGACGGCTTGAGCCCCGTCCAGCCCTGGGACGAGAAGGGCTACCGCTTCCCCGGAGGGCAGGTCTATTCGGCCGCCGGTGCGCAGCTGTTCCCGCCGGCCAACGCCATCTACCGGCGCGAGACCTATGACAACTATCCCGGCGCGCGCGCGATCATGAAATGCGTCTATGAAGGCCTGCTGCTGCCGATCGACACGGCGCTGAAGGTGGAAAGCCGCTACTTCGCCAACGTGCTGCAGTCGACGGAAGCGAAGATGATGATCCGCTCGCTGTTCATGTCGCTCCAGGAGTTGAACAAGGGCGCGCGGCGGCCGGCCGACGTCAAGCCGTCGAAGATCAAGACCGTGGGCATCCTGGGCGGCGGCGGCTTCATGGGCGCCGGTATCGGCTTCGTGACCGCGAAGGCCGGCATCAAGGTGGTGCTGCTCGACCGCGACATGGAGGCGGCCGAGAAGGGCCGGGCCCATTCGGCAGGGCTGATGGACAAGGCGATTGGCCGTGGACGCGCTACCCCGGCGGAAAAGGAAAAACTGCTGGAGCGCATCCACACCACCGCCGACTACGCCGACCTGTCGAGTTGCGATCTCATCATCGAAGCCGTGTTCGAGGATAGCGAGATCAAGAAGCAGGTGACCGAACAGGCCGAGGCGCACATGAAGCGCGGCGCGATCTTCGCGTCCAACACCTCGACCATCCCGATCACCGGGCTGGCGAAGAACTCCAAGCGGCCGAAATCGTTCATCGGCATTCACTTCTTCTCGCCGGTGGACCGGATGATGCTCACCGAGATCATCTTGGGCCGCCGCACCGGCGAGAAGGCGCTGGCGATGGCGCTCGACTATGTGCGTGCGATCAAGAAGACGCCGATCGTGGTCAACGACACCCGGGGCTTCTACGTCAACCGCTGCGTGCTGCGCTATATGAGCGAAGCCTACAACATGCTGATCGAGGGCGTGCCCGCCGCGATGATCGAGAACGTGGCCAAGATGGCCGGCATGCCGGTGGGTCCGCTGGCGCTCAACGACGAGACCGCGATCGATCTGTCCTACAAGATCCTGCATCAAACGGTGCGCGATCTGGGAGAGAAGGCCGTCGACGCCGATCACCTGGCGCTGATCGATCGCCTCGTCGAGGAATTCGGCCGGCACGGGCGCAAGAACGGCAAGGGCTTCTACGACTATCCGGCCAAGCCCGCCAAGAAGCATCTGTGGCACGGGCTCGCCGATCTGTATCCGCAGCAGGACCCGGACCGCATCGATGTGCAGGAGCTGAAGAACCGGTTCCACGCGACCATCGCCCTGGAGGCGGCGCGCTGCGTGGAGGAAGGGGTCGTGGTCGACGTGCGTGAGGCGGACGTGGGCTCGATCCTGGGCTTCGGCTTCGCCCCGTTCTCCGGCGGCGCGATCTCCTATATCGACGGCATGGGCACCGCCGCCTTCGTCGACATGTGCAAGAAGCTGCAGCGCAAATACGGCAAGCAGTTCAAGCCGAACAAGCAGCTCGTGCGCATGGCCGAGAACGACGAGAAGTATTACGACCGGTTCAGCCCTTATGGGGAGCCGCAGCGGCAGGCTGCTTAGCTACCCCCACCCCTAGCCCCTCCCCTCAAGGGGGAGGGGGATGAGGCCGTGCCATCTCTCCCGGCCGTCATCCTCGGGCTTGACCCGAGGATCTAAGCCCCTATCCACCGCTGCGGACTACCACCGATCGCATTAGATCCTCGCCTCAAGGGCGAGGATGACGATGGTGAAGTTGGCTAGCGGGTTGCCACACTTTCCTTCCCTCCCCCTTGTGGGGAGGGAATGAGGGTGGGGGTAATTACAAGGACGGTGGCGCGATCAAATGAGAGTGAAGACACCGCTGGGCCCGGTCTTCGACCCTTGATCTCATGGCCGGCCCGGTCCAAGAACCAGCCAACACAACCTCATCCAGGAATCTCCATGCCCGGCACCATCGACTACTACTTCACCTGCGCGTCCCCGTTCACCTATATCGGCCACGCCACGCTGATGGATATGGCGGCGCGCAACAACGTTGCGGTCCAGCCCAAGCCGTTCAACATGATGGGCGTTTGGGAAATCTCCGGCGCGGTGCCGCCGGGCAAGCGGCCCCCGGTGCGTCAGCGCTACAGGCTGATCGAACTGCAGCGCACCGCCGAACATCGCGGTGTCTCGCTCAACCCCAAGCCCAGTAACTTTCCCACCGATCCGACCATGGCCGATCTTTGTTGCGCGGCCCTTGTACTGGCCGGCGCCGACGCGGCGGGCTTCCTGGGCCGGGTCGGCGAAGCGCTGTGGGCGCACGACCGCCAGATTGCCGACGAGGCCGTTTTGAGCGATTTGCTGGCAGCAGAGGGCCACAACGCTGGGCAGGTCCTGGCGGCGGCCAAGGACGAGGCGGCCACCGCGCTGCGCGAGCGCAACACGGCCGACGCGATCGCCGCCGATGCCGTCGGCGCGCCGGCCTATGTCTATGATGGTGAAGTGTTCTGGGGTCAGGACCGGATCGAGATGCTGGAGGCGATGATCGCATCGGGGCGCAAAGCCTACGCCGCCGGCTGATCGACCCCTAACACCACGGCGCAAATATCCCAGATCGCACTGGACAGCGGCACGCCCTCGCTGTAGGAAATTGCAGGAATAATTTCCTGTCGGCAAATGGCCCCGTTTTGGGGCGATGGAGGGGGGAGTTGCTTTCCCACGATCAAGTGTGGGCGGCCATCGATGCCTTAGCGCAGATGCACCGTCTTACCCCCTCGGGCCTAGCCCGAAAGTCGGGCCTTGATCCCACCAGCTTCAACAAATCCAAGCGCCACGCGCTTAACGGACGAATGCGCTGGCCGTCGACCGAGTCGATCTCCAAGGCGTTGCGAGCGACCGGCACGTCACTGGACGAGTTCCTGCGGCTGGTGGCCGGGGACAGCGTTCGCGAGCCGATGCCGCCTGCCCGTCGCGACGTGCCGTTGCTCGGTTTCGCCCAGGCCGGTGTCGGCGGCTTTTTCGATGACGGGGGATATCCGGCCGGCCAGGGCTGGGACGAGGTCCATTTCCCGAACGGCGAGCACGACACGATCTACGCGCTGGAGGTGTCGGGCGATTCGATGCTGCCGCTCTATCGCGACGGGGATGTGTTGATCGTCGCGCCGGGCGCGGCAGTGCGCCGGGGCGACCGGGTCGTGGCGAAGACCCAGGACGGCGAGGTGATGGTCAAAGTGCTGGCGCGCAAGACCGCGCGCTTTGTCGAGCTGCAGTCCCTCAATCGTGAGCACGAGGACCACAAGCTCGAATTGAGGGATCTGGAGTGGCTGGCGCGGATCATCTGGGCCAGCCAGTAGAAGGGTGGCCGGCGAGTCAGCCGTTATGATCGGTGGTGACCATGCGAACCGTTCTGTTCATGGTCTTTGCAACGGGCGTCGGGCTGCTCGTTCTTGTGCTTCTACCGGCGCCGTCTTCTCATGAGCGCGAACGGCGGCCCGCCGCTCTGCCGTCGGAGCCGGTGCGCCGCGATATCCGCAACGTTACCCCGGATAACGTGACCCCGGCGCCGCGGATCGAAACTTCGGTCATTTCGCGGTTGCCGGCGATCTCACCACCCGCCCCGCCGCCACGACCGCCCGAACCGGTGGAGTGGCTGCGGCCCCAGGTCGAAGCAGCCGGGGTCATAACCTCGCGCGGCACCACGATCCGCATCGCCGGCATACGGCCCCTGCCCCTGGATCGCAGGTGCCGCGCGGCGGATGGCGAGGACTGGCCGTGCGGCATGTTTGCGCGCACTGCCATGCGTCAGTTCATCCGCTGGCGGGCAATCGACTGCGCACCGGCCGAACCGATGGATGAGCAGATCGAGACCCGATGCCACCTGGCCGGTCACGACATCGGGGAGTGGCTGGTACGGCAGGGCTGGGCGGTGCCCGACGGCGACGCGGGCGACTATCTCGATGCGCTGGCGGCGGCCAAGCGCGAACATCGCGGTCAATGGAACTCGAGTAAGCCTTGACCGGCTTACCGCTGTTCGCCCGCCAATTCTCCGCTGAGACCCTTGGCGATCAGCTCGCGGGTGGCCTCGACACCGTACAGCGCGGCAAAGGAGCCGAACCTCGGCCCCTGGTCCTGGCCCAACAGTACCTGGTAGAGCGCCTGGAACCACTCGCGCAGATTGTCGAAGCCGTGCTCCTTGCCGACCGCGTAGACCTCGCTCTGCAGGGCTTCGCCGTTGGCGCCGGCGCCCAGGTTCGCCAACCGGGCGCTCAGGTCCACCATCGCCTCGCGCTCACGCACCGTGGGCGCGCGGAATTTCTTGCCCGGGCGCACGAAGTCCTCGAAATAGCGGATCGCATAGCCGACGAGTTGATCGAGCTGCGGATGGGTTTGCGCGGACAGGTGCGGATCGTAGCTGGCGATGAAACCCCACAGGATTTCCTTGTCCTCGGCGTTCGATGCGCTCACCAGATTGAGCAGCATGGAGAACGGGATCGGCATCGTGGCCGCCGGCGGGCTGCCGGCGTGCAGGTGCCAGACCGGGTTGGCCAGCCGCTGGTCGGATGACTGGTCGGCGTAGGCGGCCAGATGCTGGAAATAATCGTCCACCTGGCGCGGGATCACGTCGAAATACAGCCGCTTGGCGGTCTTCGGCTTCTGATACATGAACAGGGACAGGCTCTCGGGCGAGGCATAGGTGAGCCACTCGTCGATGGTCAGCCCATTGCCCTTCGACTTGGAGATCTTCTGTCCCTGATCGTCCAGGAACAGCTCGTAGTTGAACCCTTCCGGTGGACGGGCGCCCAGGACGCGGCAAATCTTCGACGACAGGTTGACCGAGTCGATCAGGTCCTTGCCGGCCATCTCGTAGTCGACTCCCAGCGCGGCCCAACGCAGAGCCCAGTCGGCCTTCCACTGACATTTGACGCGACCGCCGGTCACCGGCGTTTCGACCGGTTCGCCGGTTTCGGGATCATGATAGACGATCGTGCCGGCGGATGCGTCACGCTCGACGACCGGAACCTGCAGCACCTTGCCGGTACGCGAGCACACCGGGAGGAACGGTGAATAGGTGGCTCGCCGCTCCGGGCCCAGCGTGGGCAGGATGATGTCGATCACCTCGTCATAGGCGCGCAGCATGGCCAGCAGCGTTTCGTCGAACCGGCCGGACGTGTAGTAGTCCGTGGCGCTGGCGAACTCGTAGTCGAAATCGAAGCGGTCGAGGAACGCGCGCAGCCGCGCATTGTTGTGGTGGGCGAAGCTCTCATAATCGTCCGAAAACGGATCGGGCACGCGCGACAGAGGCTTGCCGATGTGGGTGGCCATCATCTCCTGATTGGGCACGTTGGTCGGCACCTTGCGCAGCCCGTCCATGTCGTCGGAGAAGCACAGCAGGCGGGTCGGCACCTTATCCTCGCTCAGCGCCCGGAAGGCGTGACGCACCATCGAGGTGCGCGCGACTTCGCCGAACGTGCCGATGTGCGGCAGGCCCGACGGTCCGTACCCAGTCTCGAACAGGACCTGCCCGGGGTAGCCGGACTTCTCATAGCGCCTGACCAGCCGGCGCGCCTCCTCGAACGGCCACGCCTTGGCCGCACCGGCGGCCTGCGACAGTTCGCGCGTATATTCAAACGGCAACGGGTCGGGCATGGCATATTCCCGGCGTGAAGGATCGGCGCGCCCCAAGGGCGGCCCGTCCATGGCATAAATCGAGCGTCAATCCAAGCCGCCGGCGCGCGCGGGTAAACCGGTTGCGAGCGTGGCCGCGAGTGCATAGTTTAGGCGCGAATTCGATTCATCCCTCAGCCCCTTTCCAGGAACTTCGCAATGGCTCAGCTTTCCCATCATGACGCGCTCATCCATGTCATGGTCACCACCTCGGCCGCCGACCGCAGCATGAGCGATCTGGAGCTGGCCAAGATCGGCGATATCATCAAGACGCTGCCGGTGTTCGCCGACTTCGACGAGAGCCGGCTGGTTACCGTCGCGCGCGAATGCAGCGAGATCCTGCAGGAGAACGACGGGCTGGACCGGATCATGAACAACGCCTACGACATCATCCCCGCGCACCTGCATGAGACCGCTTATGCTTTGGCGGTGGATGTGGCCGCAGCCGATTTGAGGGTCGAGCAGGAAGAGCTGCGGCTGTTGCAAATCCTGCGCAACAAGCTGGGGGTAGACCGGTTGACGGCCGCGGCGATCGAGCGCGGCGCGCGGGCCAGGCATCAGACGCTGTAGGGCGAACTCGGCGCATATGGAAAGCTCGCCGCCGGCAAACCGCGATGGATGAAGCCACAACAAGGCTGGTGATCTTCTTCGGGCTGTTTGCCTGCCTGGCGCTGCTGGAATGGCTGGCGCCGCGGCGAAAGCCCAAGCCGGTCAAGCGGATGCGCTGGGTCACCAACTGGTCGATCGTGATCATCGATTCGGTGTTGGTGCGGCTGTTGTTCAAGACTGCCGCGGTAGGCGGCGCGCTGTGGGCGGCGGAGCGGGGCTACGGCCTGTTCAACATCGTCGACGCGCCGTTCTGGCTCGCCTTCGCCGTTTCATTCCTGGTGCTCGATTTCGCGGTATGGCTGTCGCACGTGGCCTCGCACAAGATACCGGTGCTCTGGCGCATCCATCGCATGCACCATTCCGATGTGGACTTCGACGTGACGACCGCCATCCGCTTCCATCCGATCGAGATCGTCCTGTCGATGATCTGGAAATACGCGGTCGTGCTGGCGATGGGCGCGCCGGCGGCGGCGGTCCTCGCGTTTGAAATCGTGCTCAACGGCGCCGCCATGTTCAACCACTCCAACTGGCGCCTGCCGCTGTGGGCGGACCGGCTTCTGCGGCTGGTCGTCGTCACCCCCGACATGCACCGGGTGCACCATTCGATCGAACGGCGCGAGCATGACACCAATTACGGGTTTAACTTCTCCTTCTGGGACCGGATGTTCTCGACCTACACCGACCAGCCGGAAATGGGCCACGAGGGCATGGCGATCGGCCTGCCGCAATGGCAGAACGACAAGCCGACGCGGCTCGACTGGTCGCTGATGGTGCCGTTCCGGCGTTAGAGGGCTCTTCGAACCCAAGCGGCCGATATCCAACATTTCGCCATTCGAGGGGACGATCATTGCAGCGGATCATTAAGGCGTTCTTCAGCTCCATGGCCGGGCTCAAATTCGGGCTGATCCGGGAGAAGGCGGTTCAGCAGGAGGCCGTGCTGTTCGTCATCGCGGCGGTGGTTGCGCCGTTCATCACCACCGATCCATGGAAACTGCTGGCCATGCTGGGATCGATCGCGCTGATGCTGGCGATCGAGTTGCTGAACACCGGGATCGAGAAGCTCGCCGACAAGGTGACGCTTAAGCACGACCCGCTGATCGGCGTGGCGAAGGATTGCGGCTCGGCGGCGGTGTTCGTGGCTATCGTGATCACAGCGGCGGTGTGGCTGCTGGCGATCGCCGAACGGTTCATGGGCTGAAAACCGCCTATTTCACACTTTCGCCAGCAGCGCCGCGTTGCCCCCGGCGGCGGTGGTGTCGATGCAGATCGCGCGCTCGTGCGCGAACGCGGCCGGGTAGATCCGTTCGGTAATCAGCGGCACGATCGGCCCCGGCCGGGAAGCCAGTGCGTCTCGCAGCGCTCCGGCCGCTTCGCCCGAACCGCAATACGCCACCGCACTCACATCCAGTTCCGCCAGCGCCTCGGCATCGATCGCGCCTTCGAGCACCGCCAGAGGCAGGCCGGAGTCGAGCAAGGGTTCCAATCCGCCGTTCAAGCCATCGCAGATCACAATGGTGGCGTTGCCGACGCGCAGCGACTGCACCGCCTGGTCGAGCGCAGTTTCGGCGTCGGGGCCGAGGCAGAGAACGGGTCCGCGCGGCGCAAGCGCCAGACGGTTCGATTCCCCGGTGGGACCGGGCAGATCGACGGGCCCACAGTCGAGAGCGGCCGCGGCGGCCATGGCTTCGCCGGCCCGTCCGCGCAGCAGGCCGCGCAACACCGAGATGCGGTCCGGCCTCGCCGCCCAGCCGCCCGCGTCCAGACCCGCCAACGCTTTGGCGACCTCTCCTGTGCTCACCACCGGTTCGCTGGCGGCCTGTTCACCACCGTCGGACTTCGCAGTGCGGAAGCGGCGCAGATAATGCGGCCCGCCGGCCTTCGGCCCGGTGCCCGAGAGCCCCTCGCCGCCGAACGGTTGCGAGCCGACGATGGCGCCGATCTGGTTGCGGTTCACGTACAGATTGCCCGCGCGCACCCCGTCGACGATGTCCTGGACCCGGCGGTCAATGCGGGTGTGTACGCCGAATGTCAGCCCGTAGCCGCGCGCGTTGATCGCATCGACTACCGAACCAACCTCATCGGCTTCGTAGCTCGCCACGTGAAGGACCGGGCCGAACACCTCGCGCTCGATCTCCCCGATGCCCTCAACCCGGATGACACAGGGTGGCACGAATAAGCCTTTGTCCGGCGCCGGCATTTGCTTGAGCATCCGCCCCCCGTCTCTCATTTTGTCGCAATAGGCGGTGATGGTCTCATACGCTTCGCGGTCGATCAAAGGACCCACGTCCGTGGCCGGGTCCCACGGATCGCCGACGACGAGCGCATCCATGGCGCCGAACAACATCTCCAGTAGCCGCTCCTCGATGTCGCGCTGCACATACAGAACCCGCAGAGCCGAGCAGCGCTGGCCGGCGCTTTGAAACGCGCTGGCGACGATGTCACCCACCGCCTGCTCGGGCAGCGCGGTGGAATCGACGATCATGGCGTTGAGCCCGCCGGTCTCGGCGATCAGCATCGCGTCGGGCGCGGCGGTCCGGGCCAGTTGGCGGTCGATGAGCTTTGCGACTTCGGTCGAGCCGGTGAAGCACACGCCGGCGATGCGCGGATCGGCAACCAGCGGCGCGCCCACATTCGGTCCGTCGCCGGGCGTCAGCTGCAAAACGTCGCTAGGGATGCCGGCCTCGTGCAACAGCGCCACCGCACGCGCGGCGATCAGGGGCGTCTGCTCGGCCGGCTTGGCGATCACGGCGTTGCCGGCGGCGAGCGCGGCGGATATCTGGCCGGTGAATATGGCGAGCGGAAAGTTCCACGGCGAGATGCAGGCGATGACGCCGCGCGCGCCGGTGCCGGGCTCGGCCCGCGTCGCTTCGGCAGCGTAGTAGCGCAGAAAGTCGACCGCCTCGCGCACTTCCGCCACGCAGTCGGCCAGGGTCTTGCCGGCCTCGCGCGCGGCCAGGGCGAACAGTTCGCCGGCATGGGCCTCATACAGATCCGCGGCAGTGCGCAGCATCTGCGAGCGTTCGGCCACCGGCGTCGCGGCCCAGCCGGGCTGCGCCGCCTGCGCCCTTCCCGCCGCCTCGGCGATGTCGGCGGGCGAGACCTCGAATACCCGGCCGACCGTCTGATCGGCGACGGCCGGATTGGTCATCGGCCGCCCCTCGCCCTCCCCGATGCCGGCGGACCATTCGAACGGGCCTGCGAATTGAGAGCGGCCGGTTTCGATCGCATCCATCTCCAGGGGATCGGTGATGTCCCAACCTTTCGAGTTGGGGCGTTCGTCTCCATACAGGCCGTCCGGGGTTTCGATCGCCGGGTTGGCCGACCAGCCGAGCGACTGCGCTGCGTCGAACGGATCGGCCGCGATCTGTTTCGGGTCCACGGTTTCATCGACGATTTGGTGCACGAACGAGCTGTTGGCTCCGTTCTCCAGCAGCCGCCGCACCAGGTAGGCGAGCAGGTCGCGATGGGCGCCCACCGGCGCATAGATGCGACATCGCGTTCCCTCCTGTTTACGGATGATCTCGTGCAGGGCCTCGCCCATGCCGTGCAGGCGCTGGAACTCGAAATCCTCGCGACCGGTGTTGCCGGCCATGTGCACGATGGCGGCGGCGGTGTGTGCGTTGTGGGTGGCGAACTGGGAGTAGATGCGGTCGCCCATGGCGAGCAGCTTGCGCGCGCAACAGATGTAGCTGACGTCGGTGTTCACCTTGCGGGTGAACACCGGAAAGCCGGCGATGCCTAACGTCTGCGCCCGTTTGATCTCGGTGTCCCAATAAGCGCCCTTGACCAGGCGCACCATCAGCCGGCGGTCGTGGTGTTCGGCCAGGGCGTACAGCCAGTCGATCAGCGGGCCGGCGCGCTGGCCATAGGCCTGGACGACCACGCCGAACCCGTCCCAGCCGACCAGTTGTTCGTCGGCCAGCACCCGGCCGATCACATCCAATGAAAGATCAAGCCGGTCGGCCTCCTCCGCGTCGATGTTGAAGCCGATCCGCGCGTCGCGGGCGGCGCGGGCCAGCGTCAAGGTCCTGTCCACCAGATCCGGGACCGTCGTGGCCCGCTGACCATATTCGTAGCGCGGGTGCAACGCGGAAAGTTTAACCGAGATACCCGGATTGTCGCGCACGTCATTGGTTTTGGCCGCCGCCGCGATCGCCTCGATGGCGCTTGCATAAGCCTGGTGATAGCGCTCGGCGTCGTCGGCCGTGCGCGCGGCCTCGCCCAGCATGTCGAAGGAATATCGATAGCCCTTTTCGACCATGGCCGCGCCGCGCGCCATCGCGTCTTCCATGGTGACGCCGAGCACGAACTGCGCGCCGATCTCCTTCATGGCGCGGCTGACGGCTGTTCGGATCACCGGTTCGCCCAGGCGTTTGACCGCGCCGCGCAGCGCGCCGATGACGCCTTCGTCGGCCTCGTCGAGCACCTGACCGGTCAGCATCAGCGCCCAGGTCGACGCGTTGACCAGGATGGAGCCGGAATCGCCTAAGTGCGTCGACCAGTCGTGCGGCGCGATCTTGTCGGCGATCAGATCGTCGATGGTCTCCGCGTCGGGCACGCGCAGCAGGGCCTCGGCCAGGCACATCAACGCGATGCCCTC
>JANQKQ010000010.1 GCA_028281105.1 Rhizobiaceae bacterium | reverse complement strand
CACGGTTCCTCGGCGAGCCGCATGCTGCGCAGCGTCGATCACGCCGAGGTCTGTCTGACGGTCGCGAGTTTCGACGGGTTCGTCCTTGCCCGCTCAGGGATGAACCACTCCGTCAATTCGCGCTCGGCCATGCTGTTCGGAACGGCGCGCAAGGTCACCGATACTGAAAAGAAGGAACGGCACCTTCAGCGCTTCATCGACGGCCTGTTTCCCGGCCGCTGGGACATGCTGCGCCCGATAACGCAACAGGAACTGAAAGCCACGACCCTGATGTTCATGCCCATCGAGGAGGCCTCCGCCAAGATCCGGACAGGTCAGCCGCTCGACGATGACGACGACTACGCGCTGCCGATCTGGGGCGGCGTGCTGCCCGTGCGGATGGAGGTGCTGCCGCCCGAACCCGATCCCCGCAACCTTGAGGGCGTCGAAATGCCGGGGCACGTCTCCGCGTTCAAGTTCGGGTGATGGGGCGCCACCAGCGCCGGCGGCTCGGCCATATGCTGGCCAGACGATCCTGATGGGCGTCATCGCACTCGACGCCACGGCCCTGATCCTGGTCGGCTTCGGTGCCTTGCTGGCGGGCTTCACCACCGGGCTGACGGGCTTCGGCACCGGACTGGTGGCGTCGGGCGTATGGTTTCATGTCCTGCCGCCGGAGACGGTGCCGCCGCTTGTGGCGCTGTCGTCGGTTGCCGCACAATTGGTCGGCCTGATCGCGGTCCGCAAGGCCTTCGACTGGCGCCGCACCGGGCCGTTCCTTGCCGGTGGCGCGGCGGGCGTACCGGTCGGCGTCGCCACACTTTCGGCTGTCTCGCCTTTGCTGCTTCGCACCGTCATCGGCGTGTTTCTGTTGGCCTATGCGAGCATCGAATTGTTCGGCCGTTCCGGGCTTAGGTTCCCCAGCCTCAAGAGCAGGCAGGCCGATGGCTGCATCGGGCTCGGCGGCGGCTTTCTGGGCGGCTTTGCCGGGCTCTCTGGCCCACTGCCGCTCATCTGGCTGCAACTCACCGACCGCAACGCCACCGCCGACGCGCACCGCGCCATCTATCAGCCCTTCAACCTTGTGATTCTGACGCTCGCCGGTATCGGCATAGCCATCGCCGGGCAGATCACGGCGGATGTCCTGTTGATCGCCGTGCTTTGTCTGCCGGCGACGCTGCTGGGATCGTGGATCGGCGCGCGGCTCTACAAGCGGATTTCGGCGAACCGCTTTCGCCGCTTGGTGCTTGCATTGCTGCTCTTGTCTGGTGGCGTTCTGGTTATGCAAGCGTTAGTAGGATGAGTCCCGATGATCGAGATTGCTTCTCAATCCGACACAGGCCAGGCACCATTCAAGAAAGCCGAGCACGACGAGCGCCAGCAGAAGCATCTGGACGCCATGGGTCGCGATCACCCAGCCGCCGAGGAACGGCGCGCCGTAAAGACCGAGAAAATAGGCGAGCGGGAACACCAAGAGAGCCGGCGCTGCCAATGCCTGCTGTTCGATGTTGGCGACGATACCGTTGAGCACCGAATAGGTCAGACCGTATCCGACAGCGAACAGGACCGTCGTCGCGCCGTAGACAAGCGGCGATTGCGGAAC
>JANQKQ010000037.1 GCA_028281105.1 Rhizobiaceae bacterium | reverse complement strand
AACTCGTCGAGCACGGCTTCGAAGTCCCGCGCCTTGCGGAACTGGCGATAGACCGAGGCGAAGCGGACATAGGCGACCTCGTCGATCGCCTTGAGCCCCTCCATGATCAGCAGACCGATTTCCTCGGCTGGAATCTCGCTTTCGCCACGGCTTTCCAACTGCCGCACCACCCCGGATATCAGCCGCTCGACCCGCTCGGGATCGACCGAGCGCTTGCGCAGGGCGATTTCCAGCGAGCGGGCCATTTTGTCCCGATCGAACGGCACCCGGCGGCCGGATTTCTTGATGACGGTCAACTCCCGCAGCTGCACCCGCTCGAACGTGGTGAACCGACCGCCGCAATCGGGACAGGCGCGCCGGCGCCGAATGGCCGCGCCGTCCTCTGTGGGTCGTGAATCCTTGACCTGGGTGTCGCCGCTTCCGCAGTAAGGGCAGCGCATCGGTTTCGGTCCCGTCGTTCGCCTTGGATCGGGTCTACATGTGGGAGTAGAGCGGAAAACGCCGGGTCAACTCAACCACCTTGTCGTGCACCGCCGCCTCGACCGCGCCATTTCCCTCGTCCGAATTGACCGCTTTCAGCCCGTCCAGCACCTCGGCGATCATGTCGCCGACCTGCTCGAATTCGCGCTCGCCGAAACCCCTCGTCGTGCCGGCCGGCGTGCCGAGCCTGATGCCCGAGGTGACGAACGGCTTTTCCGGATCGAACGGAATGGAATTCTTGTTGCAGGTGATGGCGGCTCGCCCGAGCGCGGCTTCGGCCCGCTTGCCGGTGGCATTCTTCGCCCGCACGTCCACAAGCATCAGGTGGTTGTCGGTACCACCCGAGACGATGGCGAAGCCCGACCGTTCCAGGCTTCTAGCCAGAGCCTTGGCGTTGGCGACTACCGCCGCCGCATAAGCCTTGAAATCCGGCCGCAGCGCCTCGCCGAACGCCACCGCCTTGGCGGCGATCACATGCATTAGCGGCCCGCCCTGCAGGCCGGGGAAGACCGCCGAATTGATCTTCTTGGCGATCGCCTCGTCATTGCTCAGGATGAGCCCGCCACGCGGGCCACGCAGCGATTTGTGCGTCGTCGTCGTGGTGACATGGGCATGCGGCACCGGCGAGGAATGCACGCCACCGGCGACCAGCCCGGCAATATGCGCCATGTCGACCATCAGATAGGCGCCGACCTCGTCGGCGATGGCGCGAAACCGTGCGAAATCCCATTCGCGCGAATAGGCGGTGCCGCCAGCGATGATCAGCTTTGGGCGGTGCTCGCGCGCCGTCGCCTCGACGGCTTCCATATCGAGCAGATGATCGTCTTCGCGCACGCCATAAGAGACCACGTTGAACCATTTGCCGGACATATTGACCGGCGAGCCGTGGGTCAGGTGCCCGCCCGAATTCAGATCGAGCCCCATGAAGGTGTCGCCGGGTTCGAGCAGCGCCAGGAACACCGCCTGGTTCATCTGGCTGCCCGAATTGGGCTGCACGTTGGCGAAGCCGGCCCCGAACAGCTGCTTGGCCCGCTCGATCGCCAGTTCCTCGGCTACATCGACGAACTGGCAGCCGCCATAGTAGCGTCGGCCCGGATAGCCTTCGGCATATTTGTTGGTCATCACGCAGCCCTGCGCCTCCATCACCGCGCGCGAGGCGATGTTTTCGGACGCGATCAGCTCGATCTCCTCGCGCTGACGGCCCAGTTCGTCGCGAATGCTGGCATGGACCTGCGGATCCACCTGCTCCAGCGGAGCATTGAAGAAGCGGTCGAGTTCGGCGGCGGTTGCGCGGTTGCTCATGGCGTTAGGTCCTGGGAGGGGATTGGCGCGGTGATCGGGTGGTGCACAAGACGGCATGCACTTGAAGCCGCGCCCATATCATGGCCGCACCGCTCAAGACAATCGCCATGCGGCCCCGCATGGCGGTTTTGAACAATGCGCCGCCTTCATGGCGGCCAATCTCACATAAAATCCATTCGACCGTGAGCTACGAGACCGCCTAGGTTTGCTAACCTCGACCGCTCAGGGACAATTCGATGAATCAAGCCGCCAGCCCAGTTGCACGAGCGCTGATTATGTTCGCTCTCACGATGTTTCTGGTGGCGCGCGCCGCGGCCGGCGAGGTTCTCGATCGCGCTCAAGATTTATTCGCCTTCGGTTCTCAAGACCGCATCTCGGCGGCGGCCAACTTCTTCATGGAGCGCGGCAACCCGGACGCAACGGCCGCCTTGATCCTGGCGATGCGTTATCAGCGTAGCCTCAATGATGACGTGCTGGTGGCGCTCCAGGCCCTGACCGGGGAGAAACTCGGCCCTGACTGGGAGCAGTGGATGTTGTGGCAACAGGCCAACCCACAAATCAAACCGTTCTCGGATTTCGACGACCTGCACGCCTGGGTGCACTCGAGGATAGATCCAGCCTTTCGCGTCTTTGTGCGTCCGGGTGTCGAGCACGAAATCCGGCTGGAGGAGATCACCTGGGGCGGGGTGCGCAAGGATGGCATCCCGGCGCTCAACTTCCCCAAGATGATCGGCGCGCAGGACGCGGGCTATCTCGAGCCTGACAACCTGGTCTTCGGCGTCGCCATCAACGGGGACGCACGGGCCTATCCGCTGCGCATCCTCAACTGGCACGAGATGTTCAACGACGTGGTCGGCGGCGTGCCGGTGGCGCTCGCCTACTGCACCTTGTGCGGATCGGGAATTCTGTTCGAGCGCAACGTGCCCGGCTTTCCGCGGCCGCTATTGTTCGGCTCGTCGGGATTCCTCTACCGATCCAACAAGCTGATGTATGACACCTACACCCATTCCCTATGGAACCAGTTCACAGGGCGACCGGTCGTGGGTGCACTAACCAACTCCGGGATCGTCTTGAAGGTCCGGCCGGTCGTGATCACCACCTGGCGACGCTGGCGCGCGGATCATCCGCAGACCAACGTCCTGGACCTGGATACCGGCTTTCCCCGCGATTACGGCACCGACGTCGCGTATCGCGACTATTTTGCCTCTCCAGACCTGATGTTCCCTGCCCTCGTCGACGAGACCGATCTCAAGCAGAAGGACTATGTGTTCGTATTGCGCGAACAGGAAGCCGAAAGAGCCTGGCCGCTCGCCCGGTTCGAGGGTGGCGCCGTCGTAAACGACACGATTGGCGGCAGGGCGATCGTTCTGATCGGTGATGCGGCGACCCGATCCGTGCGCGCCTATGATTCCGGCGGCCTGAAATTCACCCCGGCGGAGGGCGGCGGCGATCAAATTGTTGCCGATGGCGCGGTCTGGCGCATCGGCGAGGACGCGCTCACCGGACCCGCGGGGCAACGGCTGCCGCGGCTGCCCGGGCACATCTCATACTGGTTCGCGTGGCAGAACTATTTTGGCGAGACCGGCGAACTGGCTGTATCCGACTAACGCAGCGCCAGCTGGTCGACACCGTCGCGGCGATAGATGTCGTCGCGGAAGTGGATGATGCCCGAATGGGTCGACCAGGCCGTGATGTAGGTGAAGTAGACCGGCACCGGATCGGCAAGCTCGATATCGATGCGTTCGCCGGAGACGATCACCTGCTCGATGGCTTCGCGGTGCCAGCCGGGCGTGTCCTTGGCGAGCCAGGCCACCAGCTCGCGCACGTTCTGCACCCTCACGCAACCCGACGATTCAAACCGCAACAGCCGGCCGAACAGGCTTTGCTGCGGCGTGTCGTGCATGTAGACCGCGTGCGGGTTGGGGAAGTTGATCTTCACCGAACCCATGGCGTTGATCTTGCCCGGCTCCTGGCGGAATCGGTAGTTGACAGCGTCGTCGGAGTTCCAGTCGATCTCGTGCGCGAACACTTCGGTGCCGTCGGGCGCGAAAATCCGAATCTTGTTCTCGTCGAGATATTGCGGATTTTTCTGCATCAACGGGATCAGGTCTTTTTTGACGATGGAGACCGGAGCCGTCCAGTAGGGATTGAGATTGAGTTCGTGGATCTTCGAGTTGAGGATCGGGGTCTGGCGATCCAGTTTGCCGACGATGGCCGTATGCCGCGAAGCGATGCGGCCAAATTCGACCGCCTCGATCTGCGCGGCGGGAATGTTGACCATCACGTAGCGGTCGCCCAGATAGCCGGACATCGAGCGCAACCGGATCAGGTTGGTCTCCAGCTGGCCGAGCCGCACGCTGGCCGGAATGTTCATCGAGGCGAACGTGTAGCGCCCGACGACCCCATCGGCGGGCAGCCCATGGCGGGCCTGGAACCGCCGGATCGCACCGTCGACATAGGAATCGAAAATGTCCGACTGGCCCACCGCAGGGTCCAGATCGCCCGAGATCATCAACCGCCTGCGCATAACCGCGACCGCGGGCGAGGTCGATCCCAGTTCAAGGCTGGCATTGGCCGGCACCACCGGCCAGCCGCCGCGCGCCACTACGTCGCGATAGCGCGCCATCGCCACTTCGATGAAGCCGGGAGTCTGCGGCGAAAAGATCGGGATCGTGGTCGTCGTCAGCGAGCCCTCGTCGCGACGCGAATCGAACTGCTCGCTCCAAACCCCGCGATTGCGGCTGTTCAAGATCAGTTCAAGCGGATTTTGCGCCCGTGCAGCACCGGCAAACGCCACTCCCCCGCCGGCCGCGGCCATCGCAAGAAGCCTGCGTCTGGAGATCGTCCCGGGTTCGTCGGATGAACGCATTCGTGAGTTCCCACAAGAACGGCACGACATTGGCGCCGCGCATATCTTCGCCTGGCCGTTCATGCCGCCGGTCTTGTAGTCATCCCGGCTACCACAAACAAGGTTAACAAATCGACAAAACGGGCATGCGCACGTACCGCTCCAACCCGCCGAACCACAGGATTGGTGCGCAAACCCGGCGATTCAATGGCGGCGCGCCGGCTCGCGCCGCACAAAAAAGTGAAGAACGAAAATGAGGTCGGCCAAAAGCAAAAAAGGCCCGCGGTGCGGGCCTTTCGTTTCGTTCATCCGCTCTGTGGCGGGATGCGGACAACCTTAAAGGCGATACAGGATCTGATCGGTCCAGAACCGCTCCAGCCGCTGCAGCGACTTGTTCATGGTGGTGAACTCCTCGCCGTTGATGCCGCCCACATGCTCGATCGAGCTGACCTGACGGTCATAGAGCGCATCGACCAGTTCGGCGATCTGCGTTCCCTTTTCGGTCAGGCTGACCCGGACCGAGCGGCGGTCAGTCTTGGAGCGCTCATGGTTGATGAAGCCCTGGTCGACCAGTTTCTTCAGATTGTAGGAAACGTTGGAGCCCAGATAGTAGCCGCGCGAACGCAACTCGCCCGCGGTCAGTTCGGCGCCACCGATATTGTAAAGCAGCAAGGCCTGAACCGCGTTGATGTCGGAACGTCCCGCCCGGTCGAACTCATCCTTGATGACATCCAGCAGACGCCGATGCAGACGCTCGACGAGGGTCAGGGCCTCGAGGTAAAGCGGTTTGATGTCACCGGCCGATGCTGGCGAAACGGCTTCCCCTACCATTGCCATATTCATGTTCATTTGAAGTCGCCTCTCTGTACTGTGCCGGGAGTATTTTCTCCCGTTGCAGAAGCGACTGTACACAACTCGTCTAAAATTCGACTTAACCCGAAAGCTTAATTCCCCGTTAGCGCGGCATCATAAAAGACGCGCAATCGGTTTAATCTATTGGACAAATTTCGGCCGGGCCGCCTCACTCGCTGCGTCGGCGCACCCGGGCGCGGGAAGCCGCTGCGACCAGTGCGACGCGAATGAAGATATACACAAGGAGGCTGGAGGCGTGGAAGGCGGCCGTGAGGCGCTGAACTCCGAACAGGTCCGCGAACCCCAGATGCATCCCCAGTTGGATGGTCGCGGCGATGATCCACACCGGCACCCCCCACGAAAACAGCCCCCACAGCCCGAGCGCGGCGACCGGCAGCAGCACCGACAACACGGCCACCGCGATCTGCCAGTGGGTCTGCATCGTGTCGAAGCGGACCTCCGGCCCTTCATAAAGACCGATCGCCCGCATCCAGTACTGGACGGTGAAGATCAAAAGAAACAGCGCGACCATGCGCAGGAAGATCACCCGCACGTTCTCGACAAACGCGACTTCGCGATTCTGCGGCTGTTCTGCGACCAACGGCATGAGCGATGGCTACAACGGTTCGCACGCCGACGGAAGCGATAACCGCGCATCGGCCCGCTTGCATTGATCCCGGTTTCATGCGTTGCTGGCCGCCATCGCGGCAAGCGCGTCGCAAACCGGCCCCACGACATCACCCATGACCAACGTCGACGACATCACCGGCTCACGCCGCATGCGCAGAAATCGGCGGTTCGAGTGGCAGCGCCGCCTGGTGCGCGAAAACCGCCTGACCACCGACGACCTGATCTGGCCGATATTCCTGTGCGAGCACACCAGTGGCAGCGAGCCGGTCGACCTGATGCCCGGCGTGGAGCGCTATTCGGTCGAGGCGGCGGTGGACGCGGCCAAGCGTGCTTTCGATCTGGGCATCCCCGCGCTTGCAACTTTTCCCAATATCGCCATCGACAAGCGCGACGCGACCGGCTCCGCCGTGCTCGACGCGGATGGGCTGATCAACCAGGCCACCCGCGCCATCAAGGCGGCCGTGCCCGATATCGGCATCATCACCGATGTGGCGCTCGACCCGTTCACCAGCCATGGCCACGACGGCATCCTGCGCGACGGCATCATCGTCAACGACGAGACGGTCGAACAGATTGCCAAGGCCGCCGTCATCCAGGCCGACGCCGGCGCCGACATCATCTCCTGCTCGGAGATGATGGACGGGCGCGTCGGCGCAATCCGCGCCGCGCTCAACGCCGCCGGCCACAACGACGTCGCCATCCTCGCCTACACCGCTAAATACGCGTCCGCCTTCTATGGCCCTTATCGCGAGGCGATCGGCACCGACCAGATGTTGAAGGGCGACAAACGCACCTATTTCATGGATCCTGCCAACACCGACGAGGCGTTGCGCGAAGCCGAACTCGACATCGCCGAGGCCGCCGACATGATCATGGTCAAGCCCGGCATGCCCTATCTCGACATCATCGCCCGGCTGAAGGCCGAGTTCGCCATGCCCACTTTCGCCTATCAGGTCTCCGGCGAGTATTCGATGATCATGGCAGGCGGAGAGAAGGGTTTCCTCGACGTCGATCGCGCCATCCTCGAGAGCCTGACCGCGTTCAAGCGCGCCGGCGCCGACGCTGTGCTCACCTACTTCGCGCCCAAGGTGGCGCAGATGCTCGCGCAGACTACGTAACCCCGACCGACTTGGTCTGGTTGTAGACGTCTTCCAGGAAATTCCAAATCTCAGCGCGCACTTCGTACGCCAGATCGCCGCGCTGCTCGGAGATGAAGTCGGCGAACGAGAAATCCGCGGCCTGTACCGTGCGCGCAGCCTCCGATCCAAGCCTGGCCAGATACAGATCGATCTCCACCTCCGGCCAGCGTTCGTCGCTGCGCGGCGCGATCGGCATTTCCTCGACCGCCAGGTTGCGCACGGCCACGAATCGGCTCGAAGACAGCTTCTGGCGTATATAGGCCGCCATCTTCAGCGAATTGAGCGACCAGTCGAGCAGATAACAAATCTGCACTTCGAGTCCGACTTCCTGCGCACCGGTCTCGAAGCCGATCTCGGTGAAGATGCGGAAGAACCGCGACGTTTCGTTCGCCGCCACGTCGACGACGAAATCCCGCTCATCGCCGGCCAGCATGGTGTCGAACATCGCCACCTGGTCGCCCACGCGCGACAGATCGATGATCTTGGTGTGATCGGGGAAGTAGTTGCAGATCCCGTTGCCGGAAAGATCGGTGTCGAAGATCAGCGGCTTGCGCTGGGACCGCAGC
This sequence comes from Rhizobiaceae bacterium, assembly GCA_028281105.1. Lineage (GTDB taxonomy): Bacteria > Pseudomonadota > Alphaproteobacteria > Rhizobiales > Rhizobiaceae > JANQKQ01. The sequence continues at coordinate 7,011 of JANQKQ010000037.1, read as the reverse complement.
GACAGCAAATCCGTATAAAGCCGCGCCAGCAACGTCTTGCCGTTGCGTGTCTTGTCGGAGCACACGATATAGACGATCGGCGAAATCATGGGCGCGATCTTACGCGCGAATCGCCCCGCGGTCTATTGAACGGTCCGTAGGCAACCCGGCGATTGCACGCCGCCGCTACTCCGCCGCGTCCCCGCCTGCCGGTTCATCCATCGGCGAACGCGAGGCATCCAGCAGCTTGTTGATCATGTCGAGATGGCCCCATTCGGCGTCCAGGTCGGCAATCCACTTGCGCACATAGCCGCGCAACACGAACGAGAAGTCGCCCGCGCCGCCCTTGGCGTTCTGGTTGGCGATGAAATCGGAGAAGGTCACGCCGGCCAGATCGACCTGCTCGTAGGCCATCTCGTTGAGCTTGGGCACCTCGATCTCGCGCGCGTCCTGCAGCTTGGCGAAATACTTCTGGTAGGTGCGGTCGTCCCACTCGAAGAAGTTGGTCTCGTTGATGAAGTTCTTGGCCACCACGTAAGCCATGTCCTTGGTGTACTGAGTAACTTCGTTCATCTCGTCGAGCGAGGCGATCGCCGGCCCGACCACATGGATGAGCGCCAGGTCGAACTCGCCGGCCGCAGCCGCGTCGAGCACACCGATGCGATCGAAGATGTCGAGCGCGGTCGACAGATTACCGGCTTTCAGATCAACCACCGTGACCTTGACGGCGGAAGTCTCGATCGTGTCGAGCAGCTTCATCTGGTCGGAAACGCTGTCGAGATCGATGATCTCGGTGATGCGCGGGTAGAATCGCTTGAGCGTACCGCGCGGGTTCTCGGTATCGAACGCGCGCGCCAGGATATTCTTGCGCGCCAGGAAATCGAGCAGCGCCCTCGCGACGGTGGTCTTGCCCACTCCGCCCTTGTCGGCGCCGACCAGAATAAGCGTGTGTTTCATACTAAAACCCCTTCCGCACCCGCGAACGTCTACGCACGGGCCACAAACCCTCGTGATCGCGCTTTGTACCGCCCCTTAACCATTTTCGCCAGCGTCAATGGGTGCGCGGGCGGGAAAGTTGGCAGCATGGTAAAGATGGGCGCATGCGCAACGACGCGCCATAACCTCCCTGTTGAACCCTGCATTCGCCGACGCCATATAGAGTTTCGCAAGCAGAGGATTGTCCTATGGTCGAACTGTCGGCACCCGTTGAAGTCCACCATGACACCAGCGAAGCCTATGACGAGGTACGCCGACGGCGCATGCTGGCGTTCCTGGTCGACTATGTGGTCGTGATCGGGCTTTCCGTGCCTGCAGCCTTCGTCATTTTCGTCGCCGGGATTCTCACCCTGGGCCTGGCATGGCTGCTCTTCGCCGTTCTGGTGCCGCTGGTTGCGCTGGTTTATCTGGCGTTGACCCTGGGCGGGCCGGGCCAGGCCACCTGGGGCATGGCCTTGTTTTCCTTGCAGCTTCGCCGGCTCGACAACCGGCCGATCGACGGCATGATGGCGATCGTGCACGGGGTGCTGTTCTGGGCCATCCATGTGGTCGGCACGCCGGTTCTGCTCGTCGCCTCGCTGTTTTCCTCGCGCAAACGGCTGCTTCACGATCTCGCGCTGGGCACCGAAGTGGTGCGCAAACCGCTGGTGTGGGCATAACTCACGATAAAATCCCTCGATCTGGTCTATAATCCTACGCCACAGGGTTGGCGGGTCAGCCCTGGGCTTGAACACGGTTGGGAGCGGACCTGGGTCCGCCGGCCATAGCGGGGACTTTCGATGAACGGTTTGACGGCGCTGTCCGCCGGTCTGCCGGCAGATTTCGCCATGTGGGCGACGTTCGCCGTCATTGCGGCGACGATCGTCGCCTACACGCTGGAGCGCTGGTCGATCGAAGCGATCTCGCTCGCCGCCATCGTCGCCTACCTGCTGCTGTTCGCCGCACTGCCCGTCGAAAACCGGGCGGGCATGACGCCCACGCTGATCATCTCCGGCTTCGCCAACCCGGCGTTGGTTACCGTGCTGGCACTGATCATGGTGGGCCAGGCGCTGTTCAACACCGATGCGCTCGACGCCCCATCGCGGTTTTTGGCCGGCGCGGGAAGCGGGCGCACCGCGACGATCGCCATCATCCTGATCACCGCCGGGGTAACGTCCGCCTTCCTGAACAACACTCCGGTGGTGCTGATGTTCATCCCGATCGTCACCGCGATCGCCGCCCAGCGCAACTTCGACGGCGCCAAGGCGCTGATGCCGCTTTCCTTCATCGGCATTCTCGGCGGCATGACCACGCTGATCGGCTCGTCGACCAACCTGCTCGCCGCCGGCGTCGCCGAGGACGCCGGCATTCACATCGGCTTCTTCGACTTCACCGTGCCCGGCCTCATTCTGGCCGGCGTCGGCGCAATCTATGTCGTTTTCGTCATGCCGGTGTTCCTGCGCGGGCGCGCGTCGATGACCGACGAGATCAAGTCCGTCTCCGGCCGCCAGTTCATTGCCCAGATCGAGATTTCCGACGGCCATCCGCTGGAAGGGGTCAAATCCCGCTCCGGCCTGTTTCCCGAGCTCGCCGACATGACGGTGCGCATGGTGATGCGCAAGGACAGTCCGCTGCTGCCGCCGTTCGAGGCGGTTACCCTGGCGCCGGGCGACATCGTCATCGTCGCGGCCACCCGCCAGGCGCTGGCTACCGCGCTCGCCACCGGTTCGGCGAGCGTGCCGGTCGACGAAGAAGACGATGAGGAGGCTCGCGAGGCGCCGATCGAGGCCAACTTCACGCTGGCCGAAGCGGTGGTAGCCACCGGCTCGCGCTATGTCGGCCGCACCATCCAACTGTCCGGAATCCGCTCCGCCCTTGGCGTCGTTGTGATGGGCGTTCAGCGAAAAAGCCGCATGCAGCGCAAGTCGCTGGCCGACATCCGCCTGGAGCCGGGCGACACGCTGCTGGTGGGTGGCCTGCCCGAGGATGTGGGCCGGTTGCGCGCCAGCCGCGACCTTATCCTGCTCGAATGGTCGGCCGCGATCGTACCGGCGCGCCGTTACGCCCCGCGCGCGCTGGTGATATTTGCAGCCATCGTCGCGGCCGCCGCCACCGGCGTAGTGCCGATCGTCGTTGCCGCGCTCGCCGGAGCGCTGGCCATGATCGCGGCCGGCTGCATCAATGTGCGCCAGGCCGCGCGCGCGTTCGACGGGCGCATCTTCATGCTGGTCGGCGCTTCGCTGGCCAGCGCGATTGCGCTGCAGAAGACCGGGGGCGCGATGGCCATCGCGACCTTCGTCGTCGAGGCCTTCGCCGGCCAGTCCACGGCCATGCTGCTGTCGGCGTTCTTCCTCGCCACCGCCCTGATCACCAACATCCTGTCCAACAACGCCACCGCGGTCCTGTTCACGCCGATCGCCATCGGCATCGCCGGTGGCATCGGCGTGCCGCCCGAGCCGTTCGTGATCGCGGTCATCTTCGCCGCCAACTGCTCGTTCGCCACCCCGGTGGGCTACCAGACCAACCTGCTGGTATTGGGACCCGGCCATTATCGCTTCTCCGATTTTCTGCTCGCGGGTCTGCCGCTTGTCTTGATCATCTGGCTCGCTTACTCTTTCGTCGGTCCCTGGTATTACGGCCTATGACGAAACACGCCCTAGACGCTCCCCAATTCTTCCTGACCGCACCGGCCCCCTGCCCCTATCTGCCGGGCCGCGAGGAGCGCAAGGTGTTCACCCACCTGGTCGGCAACAAGGCGCCGCAGATCAACGACATGCTCACCCAGGGCGGCTTCCGCCGTTCGCAGAACATCGCCTACCGGCCGGCATGCGAACGCTGCCGCGCCTGCGTTTCGGTGCGCGTGCTGGTCGATCAGTTCACCGCGACCCGCTCGCAACGGCGCATCGTGCGCCGCAACGCCGACCTGATCGGCGAGGAATTGCCGCCGGTTCCAAGCCGCGAGCAGTTCTCCGTGTTCCGCCGCTATCTCGACGACCGGCATCCCGAAGGCGGCATGGCCGACATGACCGCGCTCGACTATTCGATGATGGTCGAGGACAGCCATGTGGAAACCCGTGTCATCGAGTACCGGTTGCGGGGACCCGATTCGCGATTGAACGGCCGCGGCCAGGGGCCGCTCATCGCCGTCAGTCTGACCGACGTGATGGGAGACGGGCTTTCCATGGTCTACTCGTTCTATGACGTCGGCGAAGAGGCGCGCAGCCTGGGCAGCTACATGATCCTCGATCATGTCGAACGCGCCAAGCGGCTGGGGCTTCCCTATGTCTATCTGGGCTACTGGGTGCGCGGTTCGCAGAAGATGGAATACAAGACCCGCTTCCGCCCGCAGGAACATCTGGCCATGACCGGCTGGGAACGGGTGGACTGAAGCTTTCGGGCGACGGCCCGGCGAAGAGGTGCGCTGATGAGCCGGCAGTTGGTGAACAAGATCTGCCAGGCGCTTCCCGGCGCCGAGGTATCGGACCCGTGGGGAGGCGGCCATGACGCCTGGAAGGTCGGCGGCAAGATGTTCGCCAGCATCGGGGCGAAGACGCCCGGCGTGTCGGTGAAGACCGACTCCATCGAGACCGCACAGATGCTGATCGACGTCGGTGTCGGGGTCAAGGCGCCGTATTTTCATCGCTCCTGGATCAACCTGCCCTGGGATACGCCGGCCGACGAGCTGGAGCATCGCATAGCCGCCTCCTACCGGCTGGTTCGCGCGAGCCTGACCAAGAAGGCGCAGGCCGAGCTCGCTGCGTTCGACTGAGGTCGGCGTGGCGCGTTCGGGTCCGCCGCAGGAGCGCAGTTGATGGCGAAGATTCGCCCCGGCACCCCCGACGACGCAGCGGGCATATTGGAGATCCACAAATCCGCCATCATGAGCCTGGGCCGCACCGCCTATAGCGACGCCGAATGTGAAAGCTGGGCGGCCGACCTGCGGCCGCAGCGGTATGTGGAGGCGATGACGGACGGCGAGCGCTATCTCCTGGCCGAGACCGAAGGGTCGCCGCGGGCCTTCTGTTCCTTCAAGGACAACGAAGTCATCGGCCTGTATGTTCACTTCGATGTCAGCAGACGCGGCGTTGGTTCGGTGCTGCTGGCCGAGGCCGAAGCCCGCATCGCCGCGGGCGGTCACTCCCATGTGCGCCTGACCGCCGCGCTTTCGGCGCTGTCGTTCTACCGCGCGCACGGCTATGAAGTGGTCGCACGCAAGCGGTGGAAGACCCGCGGCGGCCTGGAGATCGAGGTATGCGACATGACGAAAACGCTGGACCCGACCTTGTCCGCGGCCTCGTGAGCCATCATGGCTGACCTGCTCGTCATCAACGCCGGATCCTCGTCGATCAAGTTTGCGCTGTTTTCACCCGAACTCGAGCAACGGCTCGACGGCGCGGTGACCGAGATCGGGGGCAAGGCGCAAATGCGGCTCGGCGATGAGGCGCGCGACGCCGCGCTTGGCGATCACCAGGAGGCCATCTCCGCCTGCCTGGATGCTCTGGACGAAGCCGGCCATTCGCCAACCTCGATCATGGCGGCCGCCCACCGCATCGTCCATGGCGGGCGAAGGCTCACCGCGCCGTGCCGGATCACCGCGCAGATCGAGGCCGAGATCGAGGCCTGCGTCCCGTTGGCGCCGCTGCACAACCCCGCCAACCTGACCGCGGTGCGGGCCCTGCGACGGCTGGCGCCCGACCTGGCGCAGTATGCCAGCTTCGACACCGGCTTCCACGCCACCAACCCGGAAGTGGCGCTACGCTATGCCATTCCCGGTTCCGAAGACGCGCGCGGCATTCGCCGCTACGGCTTTCACGGCATTTCCTTCGCCAGCCTGACCGACCGTCTGCCGCAACTTTCGGGCGAACCGCTGCCGCGACGACTGCTGGCCTTCCATCTGGGCAACGGCGCATCGCTGTGCGCCATCGGCGACGGCAGGTCGGTGGCCACCACCATGGGCTATTCGCCGGTGGACGGCCTGACGATGGGTACGCGCTGCGGCGCCATCGACGCCAACGCGGTGTTGCGCATGGCTACCGACCACGGCATCGACGAGACGGCGGCGATCCTCAACGCGCGATCGGGTCTCAACGCGCTCGGCGGTGCATCGGACATGCGCGCGCTCAAGGCGGCGGACACCGACGAGGCGAAGTTCGCCATCGACCACTTCTGCTACTGGGCCACCCGCCATGCCGGCTCGATGATCGCGGCGATGGGCGGACTGGATGCGATCGCGTTTACCGGCGGGATCGGCGAGAACGATGCCGGGGTGCGCGAACGGATCATGGCGGGCCTTGAATGGACCGGCCTTCGGTCTCGCGCGCGGGCCAACCAGGCCGGCGCGGACCGGCTGCACGCACAGGACTCACCCGTCACCGCATGGATCGTCCCGGCCGAAGAAGAGCGCCGCATCGCCGCCGACGCACTGGCGCTCGTTCGCTCCGAGTAAGACGGTCGTCACACAGCATCCTGACTTGAGGCTCAGGACACAGGCGAGGCGCCGCCCCACCCACCCTCGTCATCCTGACGAAGGTCAGGATCCAGGTGCATGTCCGCTTGCTCGGTGCGGGTTGCTCTTGCGGCCCGCCTCCCAATCTCGTCATCCTCGGGCCTGACCCGAGAACCCAGGGACTTCGATCCTGGATCGTCGGATCAAGTCCGACGATAACGAAGAGAGGACGGCCGGTTGTCAGCAGGCGGCTCCACCCCCCTCAGTCCCCTCGGGACATCTCCCCCCTGAAGGGGGGAGAGCGGTCATGCCTCCGCCTCAGTCTTCCCGACGCATCGCGGCGAGTGCCGTTTCCCTCTCTCCCCCTGGGGGAGAGATGTCGGCGCAGCCGACAGAGAGGGGGCACTCCGACGCGCGAATTCGTTCACTCGATGCGTTTCACATCAGCGTCATGTCAAAGAACCTGCAAACTGCGGGACGCTGATCGATGCGCCTGCCGAGTTCTGTTTTATTGACGCTCCAATCAGCGTCCCGCGCGGAGATTTTTAGACAAGCGACGCTGGTGAGGGCGTCAGGCGCCCCGACCACGCCGGTCAGGCTTCAACGAGCCT
>JANQKQ010000023.1 GCA_028281105.1 Rhizobiaceae bacterium | reverse complement strand
GGCGGGGTAGCTCAGGTGGTTAGAGCAGCGGAATCATAATCCGCGTGTCGGGGGTTCGAGTCCCTCTCCCGCTACCAAATCTCTCCCGGTTTTCAATTTACGCCCGGATGACCAGATCGTAGGGCAGGATGAGCTGCCTGGTGTCTCCGCCTCTGGTCAGCTTTTTCATCTGCTGCACGGCGTTTTCGGCGTAGGCGACGTGGGGGACACGGACGGTATTGAGCCAGGGAGCCAGCCATTCGTTCAGCGGGTTATCGTCGAAGCCGTAGATGCGGATGTCGCCGGGAACGGCCAGGCCCAGTTCGCGGCAACGGCGGAAGACGCCGTAGGCGATCTGGTCGTTGCCGCAGAAGACCGCCTTGTAGTTGCGCTCGCCCAGCAGCTCGCTCGCGCCCTGATAGCCGCTTTCCATCGACAGTTCCGCTTCGAACAGGTCGTCTTCGCTGATCTGGTAGCCGCGATCATTGCAGGTATCGAGCACGCCCTTAAGGCGCCTGGAGCTGGTCTCCGACGATCGCGGGCCATGCAGGATCGCCAACCGGCCCTGGCCATTGGCGAGCATGGATGTCGCCAGTTCCCTGGCCGCCGCGTAGTCGTCTATGCCGATGTAGGAGACATCCGGTATCGACGGGATGGGGCGGTTTAGGAAGATGGTCGGAAAGGATTTGACGGTCTCGCGCAGTCCCTCGCTCTCGACGGCGCACAGCATGAATATTCCGCCGACGCGCCGGGACTTGATTTCCTCCAGAAACCGGTCCTGCAGTTGCGGGTCTTCGTTCGAGTTGAACAGCAGCATGGCCGTCCCGGTCTCGTTGAGCTTGCTTTCAAGCTCCCAAGCGACGGCGGCGTAAAAGCTGTTCTGGATGTTGGATATGATCAGCGCCAGACTGTCGGAGGTTTGGGCGCGCAGCGCCCGCCCGATCCGGTTGGGGCTGTAGTTCAGCTCCGAAATGGCCTGCTGGACGAGCGCGCGCGTCTTTTTCGACACATGTTTCGGGTTGTCGTTGACGACGCGCGATACGCTTGCAATCGAGACCCCGGCGCGTTTTGCGACGTCTTTGATGGAGACGGTTTTCTTGCTGTTGTTGTCCAACGGGTCACCTTTGCTGTCCTGAGCTGAAGCTCAGTTGATAAATTAGGTCTCCACGATATCGATTTCGACTGCATAATTGCGAGCCTCGCCGGCCGCCAGCGTCGGTGCGCCCCCGACCTCGCCGGTAAGGTCGGTCTGCGGCTCCAGACCGAGCGCGAAGACCCCGGACTGGAACGCGCGCCAGATGGCCGTCACCGGCAATGCGGCCCCATCGTAGCTGAGGCTGAGCGTGGCGCCGATGGCGGGATTGGTAATCCCGATACGCGCCCTGTCGCCGGCTTGAAGCGGGGTCCGCCCGGCTTCAACGATCTCGACATGATCATCGGTGGGCTTCGCTCCGTCGCCATCCAGCCGATCCCGGAATTCCCAGTTGTTGCCGATCAGTCTGCTGCCTGAATCCAGTAGCGGATAGCCGATATTGAAGTGATAGAGAATTCCATGCCTGGTCGGCCGATACCCCATGTTCCTCACTTCATCGTCGATGACAATCCGGCCGTCGAACAAATTGAACCGGTAAGTCCGCTCCAATTCAAGCACTTCGCCGAAAATCGCCGCCTGCACGACCGTCAGGCGGATGATTATCGCTTCGGCGTCGTTCCAATCGATGTGCGCCTGCTTGAGATCGGCGCGACAAGTCGCGATGCGCCCATGCAGCGGATGATGGGTATCTCTGCGCAGGGGGTAGTTGAAATCGTCGGCGGGCAGTCGGGACGCGACGCCGTGATGATCCAGCCCGCAGGTTACCAGAAAGCCGTCGAAGCCGCGCAGGGTGCCCAGACCGTTCTCGATGTCCGGGGCGGGTGACGGCACCGGCGCACCGGTCGCGCCGTGCCATCCCAGTTCGTTGCCCCGCCAGTTCACACGAAACAGGTCGCCGCCGCGATCCAGCGCGATGTCGGCATGCAATCCCGCCGGGGTTCGCACTTCCAGCAGGCGGCCGCTCGTGCCGGCACCGTTGGTCGCCTGCACCTGGCGAATTTCGGCGAGCCCGCGCAGGAAGGCCGATTTTCTGCGCAGGTCGCAAATATCGGGCTTCTGGCGCATCAGCGAGTTGTCGCTTCGCACATTGCCTCGCGAGTTTCCCTATAGATCCGGCCGGGCGTCGACCCACACACCGCCCTTACTGCTCGATTCGACGCAGGCCTCGATGAAGGCCAATCCGCGCGCGCCGTCTTCGACGGTCGGCACGTCGGTCGCGCCGGGATCGGGATCGCGTCCGTCCTTCTTGGCCCAGATGAGCTCCGCGGCGTCGGTATAGACGTTGGCGAAACCCTCGATATAGCCTTCGGGATGGCGCGGCGGCATGCGGGTGACGCGATTGGCGACATCGGCGGCGCCCGGCCCGCCACGGGTGATCGTGCGGGTCGGTTCGCCAAAGGGCGTGTACTGCAGATTGTCGTTGTCCTCGCCAACCCACTCGATGCCGCCCTTGGTTCCATACACGCCGATCGAAAGCCGGTTGTAGTTGCCGGGCGCGACCTGGCTCGTCCACAGGGTGCCCGTCGCGCCGTTGGTGTAGCGCAGCAGCACGTTGGCGTTGTCGTCCAGCTGCCGTCCCGGCACGTAGCTTCGCAGGTCCGCGCACACGCTTTCCAGTTCAAGCCCGCTGATGAAGGCGGCAAGATTGAAGGCGTGCACGCCGATGTCGCCGATGGAGCCGCCGGCGCCCGCCAGTTTCGGGTCGGTGCGCCAGGCCGCCTGTTTCTGCCCTTCCTGGTCGAGAGCGGTCGTCAGCCAGTCCTGGACATAGGAGGTGCGGATCACCTGGATGTCGCCAAGCGTTCCATCGGCGGCCATCGCGCGCGCTTGTCTCACCAGCGGGTAGCCGGTGTTGTTCTGGGTCAGGACGAACACCAGGCCGCTGTCATTGGCGATCTTCACCAGTTCCAGGGACTCATCGAGCGTCAGCGTCATCGGCTTGTCGCAGATGACGTGGATGCCGGCATCCAGAAACGCCTTGGCGGGACCGAAATGCAGCTTGTTGGGCGTGACGATGGAGACGACATCGATGCCGTCGTCGCGGGCGCCCTCCTTCTCCGCCATTTCCTCCCAGCTCGAATAGATACGATCTGGTGCCAGTCCCAGGTCCTCGCCCGAGACCTTGGCGTTTTCGGCGTTTGCCGAAAGCGCGCCGGCGGTCAGTTCGTATTTGTCGTCCAGGCGCGCGGCCATGCGGTGAACGGCGCCGATGAAGGCGCCGCGGCCACCGCCGACCATCCCTAGGCGCAGGCGCCGTGCCGCGCGCTCGGTTCCAAAGGACTCAATCGCCATGACGTCTACTCCAGGCCGAGGATCTTGCGCGCGCCGGACGTGTCACCCTTGCCGCCGGCAAAGTCGTCGAACGTCTTGTCGGTCACGCGGCGAATCTGATCGCGGATGAACGCGGCGCCCTTCGGTGCGGCGTCTTCGGGATGCTCGATGCAGTCTTCCCATTCGTAGACGCACCAGCCTTCGAACCCATATTCGGTGAACAGCGAGAACACCCGGCCGAAATCGGTCTGGCCGTCGCCCAGCGAGCGGTCGCGGGCGGCCCGCTTCAGCCACGGCTGGTAGCCCGAAAGAAAACCTTGTTTGCCGGTCGGGTTGAACTCGCTGTCCTTCACATGGAACATCTTGATGCGTTCGTGATAGATGTGGATGAAGTCGACATAGTCGAGACCCTGCTTCACGAAATGGCTGGCATCGTAGTTGATCGCGCAGCGCGGATGCTTGCCGACCCGCTCGTAGAACAGTTCGAACGTCTCTCCGTCGAACAGGTCCTCGGTCGGGTGCAGTTCGAAGCACAGATCGACGCCGCACTCGTCATAGACATCGAGAATCGGCTTCCAGATTCGGGCGAGCTCGTCGAAAGCTTCGTCGATCAGGTTCTGGTCGCGCTGCGGGAACGGGTACCAGAACGGCCAGGCGAGCGCGCCGGAGAACGTGGCGTGCTCGGTCAGTCCCATATTCTTTGACGCCTTCGCGCAGGCGATGAGCTGATCGATCGCCCATTCCTGGCGGGCCTTGCGATTACCACGCACTTGCGGCGGGCACAGCCCGTCCATCCAGGCGTCGTAAGCGGGGTGGACGGCGCAGAGCTGCCCCTGGATATGGCTTGCGGTATCGCAGATGACGACGCCGTTTTCCTTGGCCGTGCCAGTCAGCTCCTGTGCGTAGTCGGTGCTTTCCGCCGCCTTGGCCACATCGATAAATCGGCCGTCCCACATCGGAAGCTGAACGGCCTCGAAACCGCAATCGGCGCACCATTTGGAGATGGATGCCAGCGAGTTGAACGGAGCCTTGTCATCGGCGAATTGTCCGAGAAACAGGCCCGGACCCTTGAGTGTCTTCATGAGTTCCTCCCATCGAGAGTGAGCCCGCAACGGGCGTTTGGCTACTGAAAGACTTTGAGACGTCTACATCAATTCCGTAAACGTTTACAGTTTGACATTTATCCACCGCGATCTCTCCCTGTCAAGCCCGTATCCGCAAAAACGACTGGCAACCAAAATCTCCGGGGTCATCAAGCTGAACAAAAATGATCTTTAATATCAGTAGGATGATATGTGAAAACACTGATGGTCGTGGCTGTCGGTACTGAGTGTTCCTCTTAATCCGCCGCGCATCTGCGGTCGAGCCTGGGCGGCTTCTGATGGCAAAAATCGCCGAAAGGGATTGACTAAGGTAAACGTTTACCTCTATATGCTCGGCCGTTGGTAGCCGCTGGCTCCATGTTCATCAGCGACAATCGCTACGGGAGGACCACATGAAATCTCTTTCCCCGACCCGTCGTTCTCTGCTCAAGGGATCGGCAGCATTCACCGCAACGGCGGCTGTAGGGCTCGCGCCGCGCTTCATCAGGCCGGCGCGCGCTGGCGGACTTGCCCAGGGCATGACCGGCGGCCCGACCGGTTTCGCCGGCGCCGAACGGTTTCAGTACAACGAATCGCATTCCGAAGGGCGCGCGATCGAGGGCATCAGGAAACTGAAGGACGCCGGCAAGGCTCCGGCCAAGATCACCATGCTGCTGACGGACGGAGCGATCGGACAGATCACCAAGCCGTTCCCGTCCGGCCCGTCGGTCAAGGATGTCTGGGAAGCCGAAACCGGCATCGAGCTTGAAATCGTCGGAGCGCCGGCGGGCGACATCTGGAAGCGGGTGCTTCAGGATGTGACGACGCAGTCGGGCGCCTTCGACATCTACACCCACCCATGGAACAGCCTCGGCGACTTGGTCGAGGCGGGCGGCGCTCAGAAGCTGAGCGACTATGTCGCCAAGTACCAGCCGGACTGGGCCGATGAAGAGCGCGGTACGCCCACCCAGCAGATTGCCGAACTGTTGTACAAGTATGGCGGTGAGTTCTACGGCGCATCGCTAGACGGCGATTTCCAGACCTGGGTCTACAACAGGGCCTACTTCGAGGATCCCAAGAACGCCGACGAATTCCAGGCCAGGTACGGCCGGCCGCTCGCGCCGCCTCGCACCTGGGCCGAATCGGACGCCATTTCCGAGTTCTTCACCGGCCGCACCGGCGTCAACGGCGTGACCATCTACGGCAACGGCAACGACATGTCTCCGTTCTGGGGCCTGCCTCGCTTCTACGCGCGCTTTGCCGCCCAGGCGGTGCCGAACATGTACTGGTTCGACGAGGACGGCAATCCGAACCTCGACACCGAACAAGGCATCAAGGCGGCGACCGAGTATGTGAAACTCAAGGACTGGTCGCATCCCGACGTATTGTCGTGGACCTACGCGGAAGGCTATTCCGGCATCGGCTCGGGCCGCACGGCGCATCTGATGACGTACACCAACGTCACGAAGTTCGTCGACACGCCCGACAATCCTGCCAACGGAATGCTCGGCGCGTATGCGCCGCCCGGGGTCCAGCACGGCGACGACCTGATCCGGCGCTCGGTGATCTACTACAACATCACCGGCACGGTGTCGTCGCGCAGCGCCAATCCGGAGGCCGCCTATCTGTTCCTGCAGTGGCTGTCGTCGACGCGGGTCTATTCTTGGATGGCGGGCAATCCGGCCGGTTACTTCGATCCGTTCCAGAAGTCCAACCTGGACGAACCGTTCGTGGCGGAGACCTATCACCCGTACATGATGGACGCGATCCGCGACACGATTTCGCGCTCGGTACCGACCATCAACTTCGCCGGCCAGACGTCTCTCGACACCGCACTGGACGAAGAGCTGCAGGCGGCGCTGACGGGACAGAAGTCTCCGGAAGAAGCGATGAAGGATGCGTCGCGCAAGTGGAAGCGCATCATTCAGCGCAAGGGTGAAGACAAGATGATCCCGATCATCCAGGCCAGCCGCGCGGCCTGGCCGTCGATCATCGACAAGTCCTAACGCAACCTCCCAAGGCTGCGACAACCGATCCGGTCACACCGCGGGTGTGACCGGAACAACCCGGGCTTGTCCCAACGCAATGGTCAAAGCAGATGAACGGCCTCATCATTCGAACCGTAGCCATCGCAATCGTCTCGTGTATCGCGCTGCTTCCGATCACATGGATGATCTCCATGGCGTTCAAGCCGGCCGCTGAATGGACGACGGCCGCCGGCGAGATCTCGCTAATCCCGAAGAATCCGACCCTGTCCAACTTCGTCTACGTCTTCACCGGCAACGCGCCCGATCAGGTCGTTTCGCTCGACCGTACCGTGTGGGGGCCGTTGTTCGCGTCCCTGCTGACGTCCGTCATCGGCACCTTGATCGCCGTCGTTTGCGGCACCGCTGCGGCCTACGCGGTTTCGCGCGAGAAGATCAACGAGAGCATCGGTCTTTCGCTGCTGCAGTTGAGAATATTCCCGCCGCTCGCGGTGATGATCCCGGTCATGATCATGTGGGCGTTCCTGCGCATGATCGACACCTGGTGGGGCCTGGCGTTGATCTACGGCATCGTCACATTGCCCTTCTCGTTCTGGCTGATGAAAGCCTATTTCGACGAGCTGCCGCGCGAGATCGAGGAAGCGGCGATCGTGGAAGGCTGCACGCCTTTCATGGCGTTCCGGCAGATCACCCTGCCGATCGTGGCTTCGGCCGTCGCCAGTACCGCATTGTTCATCTTCATCCTGAACTGGTCCGACTACATCATCGCGCTGCTGCTGACCCGTAAGGACTGGACGACGATCCCGGTCTACATGAATGCGCTGGCAACGGCCGCGAGCGGCCAGCTCTACGGAGCCAAAGCCGCGCTCGGGCTGATTGCCGCCATCCCCCCGGTTGTCTTGGGGATTTCGATCCAGCGCTTTCTGGTGCGTGGGCTGACCTTCGGAGCATTGAAACAATGAGCGAAGTGGCCTCCCGCAGAACGACGTCGATTTCCGTGGCGCAAGACAATGTGAGCGCTGAGGCCACCCTTGCCGGTGAACGCCGATCCCTGGCGAAGCGGCTGCTGGCGCCGACCCAGCTGCTGCTCGTCTTCATCGTCGCCTTTCCGCTGTGTATGCAGATCTACATCTCCATGACGTGGTGGACGCCGCTCGACGGCGAGCCCTGGTATCGCGCCTATCGTTCGTGGGTCTGGTTCCTGAACTACATCGACCTGTTTCGCGACGAGGCGTTATGGGCGGCAGTTTGGCGCACCGTGTTGTTTGTTCTCATTTCGGTGCCCCTGGAGTTTTTCCTCGGGCTGATTTTCGCGACGATCTTCTACGAAGGCGTCGCCGGCCGGCCGTTCTTCTACTCGATCCTGTTGATGCCGATGATGATCGTGCCGGCGGTGGCGGGATACATCTTCTTCCTGATGTTCCAGCAGACGGGGCCCGTCAACGCGGCGATCTCAATCGTCTATTCCGGTGCGCTCGACTGGAACTGGCTCAACGACGTCAACCGGGCCTTCATCGCCATCATCGTCGCCGACGTGTGGCAATGGACCCCGCTGATGTTCCTCATTTTATACGCCGGCCTGATGAGCGTGCCCGACGACCAGATGCGCGCGGCTACGATTCTCGGCGCCAACTGGTGGGACCGCTTTCGCCGGATCGCCCTGCCGCGCATCAAGGCGGTGATCGTCATCGCCATCGGGCTGCGCGTCATCGAGGCGTTCAAGATTTTCGACCCGATCTTCATCATGACGTCCGGAGGCCCCGGCGTCGCGACGGAAAGCCTGTCGCTCTATCTCTACAAAAGGACATTCCAGGACCTTGAATGGTCGTATGTCGCGGCGATCGGCATCACCGTGCTCATCGTGCTGTCGCTCATCACCGGCATCATCATCGCCAAGACAACTGCGAAGCCGCAGGCCGCGACGGCCGAGCCCGTGGAACAGGGACGGGCGGTCTGATGGCCTCGGTAACCCTTCAGCAGGTCTCCAAGACGTTCGGCGATTTCACTGCCGTCGACTCCATGGACCTTTTGGTCAACGACGCGGAATTCGTCGCGATCTTAGGCCCGTCGGGCTGCGGCAAGACGACGACGATGAACATGATCGCCGGGATCGAGAAGCCGACCGCCGGCACGGTTCAATTCGACGCGCAACAGGTGACCAACATGCCGGTGCAGAAGCGGGGCGTAGGGTTCGTCTTCCAGAACTACGCGATCTTCACTCACATGTCGGTTCGCGAGAACTTGGCCTTCGGCCTGGAAGTAGCCCGGCGCCCGCAGCCCGAGATTCGCAAGAAAGTGGAAGAGATGGCGGAATTCATGGCGCTGTCGCACCGGCTCGATCAGCCATCGGCCTCGCTGAGCGTCAACGAGATGCAGAAGCTTGCGATCGGTCGCTCGGCCATCGTCGAGCCGCGCATCTTTCTGCTCGACGAACCACTGTCCAATCTCGACGCCGCGTTTCGCGAGCGCATGCGCTCGGACCTGCGACAGCTCCAGCGCGATCTGAAACAGACCATGATCTACGTGACCCACGACCAGATCGAGGCGATGGGCCTGGCCGACCGTATCGCGGTGATGAACGAAGGCAGGTTGCAGCAGTTCGACAGTCCGGAAGCCATCTACTCGCGGCCGGCAAATACCTTTGTCGCGAAATTCATCGGCGCGCCTTCCATGAACATCGTTCGGGCGCGCATTCACCCCAAAGGTCAGAAACTACAGGCCCGGCTGGGCGATCTGGAAGCCGATTCGATCACCCTCAACCAAAGACAGGCGGCCGTCGTCAAAGACAAGAATCTCGAAGAGGTGCTGTTCGGTTTCCGGCCCGAAATTGTCTCGCTGACGGACTCGGCGGGTCCGCAGACTTTCGGCGCCGAGGTCGCACTGGTCGAGACCGTGGGCCGTCGCAAAATCGTTCATTTCCGAAGCGGCATGATCGATTTCCTCGGCGTGTTCGACCGGGGCGAGCGGATATCCGCCGGCGAAGCCGTCCGCATCAAACTGGATACCGGCAAGTGCCATCTGTTTGATTTCGTGGACGGCACCTGCCTCACGCTCGAACGGGACCCGGCCCATGTCTAGAATCGTATTGGAAGGCGTGACCAAGCGATACGGCTCGACCGTAGCACTCGACGATGCGTCGCTGACGATCGAAAGCGGCTCGTTTACGTCCATATTCGGGCCGCCCAGCTCCGGCAAGTCGGTGCTTCTGCGACTATTGCTGGGCCTGGAGACCGTCGATGCCGGCCGCATCTTCATCGACGGCATGGATGTCACCAACGCCCTGCCAAAGGAACGCAATCTGTCGATGGTGTTCCAGAACCTGGCCCTGTTCCCTCATCTGACTGCCCGCGAGAACATTGCGTTTCCGCTCGTGCGACGTGGCATCGATTCCGGCACGATCGACGACCGCCTGGATCAGGTCGCGGGCATCCTGAGCATCTCTCACATCCTTCATAAGAAGCCGGCGGCGCTTTCTGGCGGCGAGCGCCAGAGGGTCGCCATTGGCCGGGCTCTGGTGCGCGACGCGTCCGCCTACCTGATGGACGAGCCGATCGCGGCCCTGGATGCGCGCCTGCGCGACGTGATGCGTGTGGAGCTCAAACGACTGCAATCGGAGTTCGGGCATACGTTCATCTATGTCACCCATGACAATGAAGAGGCGATGAGCGTCGCCGACCGCATGGCCATCCTGCGTGAAGGCCGCATCGAACAGATCGACGTTCCCGACGCCATATACGCCAAGCCCGCGACCGCCTATGTGGCCTCGCTGGTCGGATCGCCCAGGATCAATCTGCTGAACGCCGAATATACGGCCGGTGGTGTCGTCTCACCACTTGGCAAGCTTGCGATGGTCACCGGGTGGCGCGAGAAGCTGAAGTCCGCGAAAGCGCTTCGTCTGGGGATCAGGCCCGAGGCCATCCAGGTTACACCAAACGATACCGGCTCGGACATCGTCGCCAGCGTGAGCGATGTGGAAAGGCTGGGCGCCTTCTCCATCATCACAAGCAAGACCAAGGACACCGAAATCACGGCGATTGCAGCCGGCGATGCGCGCATTTCGGTAGGCGACAGCGTTGGGCTGAGCATCAACCCGTCCGATTGCCACTTATTCGACGGGAGCAGCGGCCGCCGTGTTGTGTAGCGTTTTAGCCAGAGGTCGGCAGGCATGACGGTATCGGACCATACCGTGGCCGTTGTCGGCTGCGGCCTTGTCGGCCGCTCCTGGATTATCGCGTTCGCGCGGGCCGGCTTTACGGTCAATGCCTATGACCACGAGCCGGAAGCGCTGGTTGCCGCGGTCGCGGAGATCCGCCAGGCGCTGGACAATCTGGCCCAACTCGATCTGTTGAACGGCCACACCGCCGACCAGTTGTTGAAGCAAGTGCGATGCTGCGACCGCCTGGACCAAGCCGTGACCGGCTCGATCTACATCCAGGAAAACACTTCCGAGAGCATTGCGGTCAAGCAGAGTGTTTTTGAGCAGATAGACTGCAAAGCGCCTGCCAGCGCCATTATCGCGAGTTCCACGTCGGCGCTGCTGCCAAGCCAGTTCACGGCCGGATTGGACCATCCCGAGCGCTGCCTGGTCGCGCATCCGCTCAACCCGCCGCATCTCATTCCCGCCGTCGAAATCGTGCCTTCGGCGCAAACGTCCGACGAAGCCGTGCAAGTCACTATGAACATCCTGGGTCTTGCCGACCAGCGGCCGATCCTTGTGCGGCGTGAGACCGAAGGCTTTCTGATGAACCGGCTGCAGGGCGCTCTGCTCGATGAGGCCTTTGCGATCGTGGAGGACGGCATAGCAACACCGAACGATGTGGATATCGCGGTCAAGGACGGCCTGGCCCGGCGATGGTCGTTCATGGGGCCGTTCGAGACGATCGACCTTAACGCGCCAAACGGTGTGCGCGATTTCATCGATCGATACGGGGCCGCCTACGACAACATCGGCAAGCATCGATCCTCACGGCATTCATGGAACGACAAGTTGACCGACGACATCACCCGGGCGCGGCGCGATCTGCTGCCGGCCGATCAGATTCGCGCACGGCAGGATTGGCGCGACCGCAGATTGGCGTCGCTGGCCGCCTATATCGAACGCGCGTCGAAGGAGCTGGGTGAGTGAGGAGTGGGTAAATGACGCAAGACGGCAAGGTCATCATCACCTGCGCGATCACCGGCGCAATTCATACGCCTTCCATGTCGCCCCATCTGCCGGTGACGCCGGACGAGATCGCGGCCGAGGCCATCGCGGCGGCGGAAGCCGGGGCCGCCATCCTGCATCTGCACGCGCGCGATCCGGAAACCGGCAGGCCGGACCAGACGCCGGAGGCCTTTGGCCGATTTCTGCCGCGCATCAAACAGGGCACCAACGCCGCCATCAACATCACCACCGGCGGCAGCCCCTATATGAAGGCCGAGGAAAGGGTGCTGCCGGCGGCGACGTACAAGCCGGAAGTCGCATCGCTCAACATGGGCTCAATCAATTTCGGCCTGTATCACCTGCTCGACAAATACAAAGAGTTCAAATTCGACTGGGAGCGCGAGCATCTGGAAGCGACCCGCGACCTGGTTTTCCGCAACTCGTTCCAGGACATCGAGTATATCCTGGAGACCTGCTACGACAACGGAACGCGCTTCGAGTTCGAATGCTACGACATCGCGCATCTCTACAATCTCGCACATTTCGCGGACCGTGGCCTGGTGAAGCCGCCCTTCTTCGTTCAGTCGGTGTTCGGACTGTTGGGGGGCATCGGCGCCCACCCGGAAGACGTGGCCCATATGAAACGCACGGCGGACCGGCTGCTCGGCGGCGATTATCGCTGGTCGGTTCTTGGCGCCGGCGCCTCGCAACTGCGCATCGCGGCGCAGGCGGCCGCGCTGGGTGGCAACATTCGCGTGGGACTGGAGGACAGTTTGTGGGCCGGCAAGGGCGTGCTGGCGCGATCGAATGCGGACCAGGTAACCCTTGCGCGCAAGATCATCGAAGGGCTTGGCATGAAGGTGGCCACCCCGGATGAAGCCCGGGGGATCCTGTCGCTGAAGGGTGGCGATGCAGTTGGGTTCTAGGCGATGCAAATCGATGTGCTGATCGACGTCAAGCCGCGCTTAGGCGAGGGGCCCTTGTGGGATCCCGATGTCGAGAGACTGTATTTTATCGACAGCCTCGGGGACCGGGTGTGGCGCTGCGACGCCCGCGGTGGCGAAGTGCGAAGCTGGGAAGTGCCCGGCCACATCGGGTCGATGGCGCTACGCAGAGGTGGCGGAGCGATCGCCGCGCTGGATTCGGGCTTTCATGCCCTCGATCTGGAAACCGGCGAGACACAGCCACTGACGGATCCGGAGCCCGATCAGCCGACAAACCGGCTCAACGACGGAAAAGTGGACCGGATGGGCCGGTTTGTCTGCGGGTCGATGGACACCGGCGAAGAGGCGCCGACCGGGTCCTTGTGGCGGCTTGATCCGGGCCTGCGCGTGGCGCGGCTGGACGGTGATATCATCTGCTCGAACGGGCCGTGCTGGAGCCCGAGCGGCGATACGCTCTACTTCGCCGACAGCTTCAAAGGCACGATCTACGCCTATGACTACGATCTGGACACCGGGTCGGCGACCGCCAAGCGCACCTTCGTCGAGGTCGACCAATCCCGCGGCGGCGCGCCGGACGGGGCGACCGTCGACGAAGAGGGGTTCGTGTGGAGCGCGACGGTGTTCGATGGCCGCGTCTTTCGCTACGCGCCCGACGGCAGCGTCGATCGGGTGATCGAGTTTCCGGTGTGCAAGACGACAAGCGTTGCGTTTGGCGGACCCGAGCTGGACACGCTTTTCGTCACGTCGATGGCCGTTCCACCCCTGCCGAAATACCCGGATGACGGGCCGCTGCGCGGCTCCGTGTTCGCCGTCACCGGATTGGGTGTTCGTGGCCTGCCGGAACCGAAATTCGCGGGATAGGAGCGATCTGATGGGCGAAACAAAAAGAACGGCAGTCGTTACCGGCGCGGCGCAGGGGATCGGCGAGGCAATAGCGATGCGATTGGCGTCTGAGGGTGTGCGGAACTTCCTCCTGGTCGATCGCCAGGACGAGAAACTGCGGGCAGTAGCGGGCCGGATGAAGGACCTTGGCTGTACGGTCGACAGCCTCGTTCTCGATCTGACCGACATCGAGCCCAGTCGGGAGGCGATCTCACAGGCGGTCGCAGGTTTGGGGGACATAGACATCCTGGTAAACGCCGCCGGCACCACGGCCCGCGGCGGCCTGACCGACACGACACCTCAAACGTTCGACCACATCTTTTCCTTGAATGTGCGCGCGCCGTTCTTCACCATGCAAGCGATCGCGCCCGTGATGCCGCGCGGGTCGGTTATCGTGAACATATGCTCTATGCTAGCCTATGGCGGTCCGCCGTTTCTGCTGGCCTATTCGGCGAGCAAATCGGCGTTGGCGACCCTGACCAGGGGCGCCGCGAATACACTGAAATGGGATCATGTGCGCGTGTTTGGAATCAATCTGGGCTGGACGTGGACGCCGGCGGAGCAAGCCGTGCAGACGGAGCTTCACGGCATGAGCGACAACTGGCGAGAGGAAATCGGCGCCAAGCAACCCTTCGGCCGGCTGCTGATGCCCGAAGATCCGGCCGCCCTGGTCGCGTTCCTGGCTTCCAGCGAGGCATCGATGATGACCGGCGCGGTCGTCGATCTGGATCAGCATGTGGCTGGTACCGTCGACGACAATCCCGGCAACACGTAGCGCCGCGTGAAGGAAGCTCGCGAAACGTTGCTTTCGATCTGGCGGGCAGGCGTCGACGCTGTCGGAGGCCGCGTTGCAGTCTCCAACTGGCTCGCTGCCAATCCATGCTCGGCCACCCACATCTTGGCGGTCGGAAAGGCGGCTCCGCAGATGACGTTGGGGGCGCTGGATCGGTTGCAGTTCGACCTGCCGGCCCTGGTTGTCACAAAGCACGGTCATCGCGACGCGGAACTGGCTGCGCGGCGGGACGTCGACCAGATCGAAAGCGCCCATCCGGTTCCCGATCAAGCCGGTCTGGATGCCGGGCAGCGCATACTGGATTTCGTTACCACGGCGCCTGCCGATTCTCATTTGCTGCTGCTGATATCGGGCGGGGCATCGGCGTTGGCCGAAGTGCTGGTTCCGCCCAATACATTCGATGATCTGATTGGCCTGAACCGCGACATGCTGGCGCGGGCGATGGACATCGGTGCGATCAATGCCCGCCGGCGGGAAATTTCACGCATCAAGGGCGGGCGGCTTTTGTCCGCGTACAACGGAGCGTCGGTCACCGTGCTTGCGGTTTCCGACGTTCCCGGCGACGAGTTGTCGGTGATCGGTTCAGGGATCGGCGATCCGCGATTGTGCGACGCCGGGCAGGTGCGCACCGCCATCGTCGCATCGAACGCAACGGCGCGAAGCTTCGCGGCAAAGCAGGCCGAGCGGCTCGGTCTTGATGTCGTGGAATGCCGCGAGGGCCTGCACGGGGAGATTGGAGCGGTTGTGGACGACATCGCCGCGAGCATGATTGACGGCGGCGCCGGCGTTTATGTGTTCGGCGGCGAGCCCTTTCTGGAACTTCCCGACGAGCCCGGCGAAGGCGGGCGAAACCAGGCGCTGGCCCTTTTGGCGGCGAAGCGGATCAGCGGATCTCAGCACATCGCCTTTGTCGCGGCTGGAACCGATGGCGGCGATGGACCGGGAGAGGCGGCGGGCGGATTCGTGACCGATGAGAGCTGGGAGCGCACGCCGCACGGCGACGAAGCGATCGAACGCGCCAACAGCGGCGCGTGGCTGCGCGATAGCGGCGGTTTGATCATAACGGGACCGACCGGCACGAATGTGATGGATTTGGCGGTCGGTTTGAAATGGCGGTGAGGCCAATAGGTCAATGCGCGCCTCGCCCGGCTGTGCGGAATCACGATCGGCGTTTGGGAGGCTCGAGTCCTGCCAGCGCATCTCGATGCATCAGATCATCCCGCGTTGCGCCAGATTGCGCATCAGCGCGGCGGTGCCGACTGTCCAAGGCGGGCATTCGCTCGATAGTCTGACGGTGTTTTGCAGGCAGCCCAGCCGGGGTTCGCCTATCGTTACATTGTCACCGATCTTGTGAGTAAATCCGCCGCCCGGCGTGTCGCGGTCCTGTGTGGGTGCGAACAAGGTCCCCAGAAACAGCATGAAGCCGTCAGGGTATTGGTGGTGCGGGCCGGTGGTGTGGGCGACCAGGTCGAGCGGATCGCGGCTGATCTCGGCCATTGAACTGCGCCCTTCCAGAACGTAGCCTTCGGGGCCGTCGACCCGCAGGGTGAGTTCGGCGGCGCGCACGTCGTCGATGGTGTAGCCGTCGTCGAACAGGCGGATGAACGGGCCGATCGCGGTGGACGCGTTGTTGTCCTTGGCCTTGCCTAGCAGGAGCGCCGAACGGCCCTCGATGTCGCGCAGGTTGACGTCGTTGCCTAGCGTCGCGCCTTTCACCGTGCCGCCGCTGTCGACGGCGAGCACGACCTCCGGTTCGGGATTGTTCCAATCCGATGCCGGGTGCAGGCCGATATCGGCGCCCCAGCCGACCGCCGACATCGGCTGCGCCTTGGTGAAGACCTCCGCATCCGGTCCGATCCCGACCTCGAGATATTGCGACCACATGCCTTCGCCCTGCAGGAACGCCTTGACCTCTTCGGCCTGTGTCGATCCAGGCACCAGATCGCGCAGCGAGTGGCCGATCACACTTGCCACCTTGCCGCGGATCTCGTCGGCGCGCGAGGCGTCGCCCTCGGCCCGCTCCTCGATGACCCGCTCGATCATCGAGCGCGCGAACGTCACGCCGCATGCCTTGACCGCCTGCAGATCGCAGGGTGCGAGGAGATGAGGCCGGTCCGGTGAGGCGGGTTGCGGCTCGCCGGCCAGGTCCGGCAGTTTGGCGACGGTCTCGCCCGAAGCGGCGCGGGCGGTCGCGGCCGGGTCGTCCGCCTCCAGCAGGTCGCGCATTGTGGGGTGATCGCTGCAGGTGATGTCCACCAGCTCGTCGCCGCGGACCACGACCAGCGAAGGTCCGTCGACGTCCGGCCGCCACAGCCGGCCGACCAGCGCCGCGTCGCCCCGATCTTCGGGAACGATGTTTTCCATTTCCGGCTTACCCCGTTGAAAAACGCATTCCTAGCGCCGTTTGCCGCCGGCGGAAATACCGATCGCCGCGAGGATCACCAGGCCCGTGGTGAGGTCGCGATAGAACGGGTCGGCGTTCAGGATGTTGAACCCGTTGTTGATCAGCGCCAGCAGCAGAACGCCGGCGACGGAGCGCCAGACCGCGCCCACGCCGCCATAGATCGACGTGCCACCCAGGATAACGGCGGCGATCGCCTGCAGCTCCATGCCGGTGCCGGCGGAGGCCTGGCCGAGCGAAACGCGGGAGACGGCAATCGCGGAGGCCAGCCCGGCGGCGAAGCCGGCGAGCGCGAAGGTGGCGATTTTGATGCGGTCGGTGCGGATGCCCGACAGGATCGCCGCCTCCTCGTTGCCGCCGACGGAGAACACCTTGCGGCCGAACGTGGTGCGGTTGAGCACGAAAGTGAGAATGACGGCGAAGATCAGCATGATCCACACCGCGTTGAAGACGCCGGCGATCTTCTCGCGGCCGAGCCAGGTGAACTCGGCCATGCGCACCGGGATCAGTCGGCCGTCGGAGATGACGATCGCTATCCCTTTGAAGATCAGGCTGGTGGCGATGGTGGCCAGGAACGAATGCACCCGCAGCATGGTGATGACCAGGCCGTTGACGGTGCCCAGCCCCAAGCCGATCAACGGGGCCAGCGCCAGGCCGAGAAACGGGTTCACGTGCAGCGCGATCCAGGCCGAGCAAACCGCGCCCATGGCGAAGATCGCGCCCACCGACAGATCGAAGCCGCCGGCGATGATCACCAGGGTCATCGCGGAAGCCATGATCGCCAGCGGCGCGTTCTGGTTCAAGATG
Source organism: Rhizobiaceae bacterium (assembly GCA_028281105.1). Classification (GTDB taxonomy): domain Bacteria; phylum Pseudomonadota; class Alphaproteobacteria; order Rhizobiales; family Rhizobiaceae; genus JANQKQ01. The sequence continues at coordinate 86,183 of JANQKQ010000023.1, read as the reverse complement.
TTGAGCAGGTTGCGGACCGTCAGGAAGCTGTCCGACATGGTCGACAGCACCACGATCAGCACCACCACCATGATGAGCACCGCATAGCTTTGCAGAAACCGGGCGATCGCGAACTGGTTCATGGGGCCTTCTTTATCTCCGCCGAAGCCTGGTGGGCGAACAGGGCGGACAGCACCCCGGCTTCGTCGCTTTGGTTGGGGTCGATTTCTTCCACGGTGACGCCCTTGTCGACCAGATAGGCCCGATGGGCGAGGCCGAGCACCTCTTCGATCTCGCTCGATATCAGCAGCACCGCCGCGCCGCCCGCCGCCATTTCGGCGATCGCCTCGTGGATGCGCTCGCGCGCGCCCACATCGACGCCGCGGCTGGGTTCATCCAGGATCACCACCTGCGGATTTTCCAGCAGCCATTTGCCGATCAGCACCTTCTGCTGATTGCCGCCGGAAAAGGTCGACACATCGCCGTCGATCGCGGTCGGGCGCACGCGGAAATAGTCGATCAGTTCGGTGACGCGCGCTCGCTCCAGACGGCGCCTGATCAGACCGCCGGCGGAGAAGTGGGTCAGATGGGGTAGCGTCATGTTGCCGCGAACCGGCAGGGTCATCACCAGCCCGTGCTTGCGGCGGTCCTCGGGAACCATGACGATGCCGCGTTCGGTTGATACGGCCAGCGAGCGGTTTTCATAAGGCGTGCCGTTGAGGCTGACGGTGCCGGCCGATGCCGGATCGGCGCCGACGATGGCGCGGGCGATCTCGCTGCGGCCCGAACCCACCAGGCCGATCAGGCCGACGATCTCGCCCCGGCCGACGGTGAGCGTGGCGTTGCGCACGCCGGCGTCGCTTTGCAGGCCGGCCACGTCGAGCACGATCTCGCTGTCGCTCGGTGGGCGCTTTTGCGGGAACGGGGTCTCGGTCTTGCCGCCGCCGAGCATGGCGGAGACGAGCGACGCCTTGGTCTCTTGCGACGTGGGGCCGGTTTTGACGTGCTCGCCGTCGCGCAGCACGGTGACCCGGTCGGTGACGGCCAGAATATCTTCGAGGAAATGTGACACGTAGATGACCGTGCGTCCCTCGTCGCGCAACGCCTGCATCGACTGGTGCAGCTGGGTCACCTCGTCCTTGGAAAGCGACGAGGTGGGCTCGTCCATGACGATGACCCGGGCGTCGCGCGCCAGCGCGCGTAGGATCTCGATCTTCTGCTGGTCGGCGATGGAAAGATCGGCGACCACCGCGTGGGGGTCGAGGGAGAAGCCGCTCGTCTCCATCAGGCGCCTGAGCCGATCGGCTTCGGTGGGCCGGAGCATGCCCCAGTTCTGATCTTCAATGCCGAGAAAGACGTTCTGCGCCACGGTGAGCGCCGGGACCAGCTGCAGTTCCTGATGCATCATGGCGACGCCACGGGCGAGAGCCGCGGGCGGGTCCCAGGCGAGCGCGGGTTCGCCGAACACTTCCATGCCGCCCGACGTGGCGGCGTGGTAGCCGCCGATCACTTTGCCGAGCGTCGACTTGCCGGCGCCGTTCTCGCCGATCAGGCCGTGGATTTCGCCGCGGTGGATGTCGACACTCACTTCGCGCAGGGCCGGCACGCCGCCGAAGGTGACTCCTACGTTCGTGGTGCGAATCGCGGGGACAGGCGAGGTATCGCTATCCATGTGCCGCCGCTGCCCGTCGTGATCAGTTTCGCGGCTTTGACGCCGCTTCGTCGACCAGCATATCAGAACCGATCTTCACGCCATAGGTGTTCCAGGCGGCCTTGGCGGAGACATAGCCCTGGCGAACGTCGGCGAGCACCTTATCGAACGGGCGGGCTTGTGCATCGCCATTGCCGCCGCCGCCGCCGGTCATGGTTTCCACGACGGTGCCGGTCTCGAAGCCGCGCGCGCGCATCTTCAGGATGTTCTCGGTCGAGCCGTCGGGCAGGGTGATCTCGATGAACGGCTTGGCGCCGTCGCCGCCGCCGTTGAGCCCCCAGGCCGGGGTGCGCGAACGCTCGAACCACAGCGCCGAGAAGCAGTCTTCCAACAGCTTGTAACGGCGGATCACGCCGCAGCCGCCGCGATGCCGCCCCGCGCCGCCCGAATCGATGCGCAAAGCGAATTCCTCAAGCCGCACCGGGAACTTGGTCTCCATGACTTCCGCCGGGATGTTGCGGAAGCCGCCATTGACCAGGTTGATCAGCGCGCTTTCGCCGTCGCCGTCGGCGCGGCCGCCCCAGCCGCCGGCGGTGGGTTCGATGGCGATCCACTGGCCGCGCTTGGGGTCGACCGAGAAGAAGGCCGCGACCATCGAGTCACCGTAATGAGCGGCGGTCGAGCGCTCGGGCATCGCTTCCGACATGCAGGAGATGAACAGGTCCGCCAGCAGGCCCAGGCCGGTGAAATACCATTCGCAGGCGGCCGGCTCGCGGGCGTTGAACATGCATTCGTCTGGGATTTTCACGCTCATTGTCTCGAACGAGCCGCCGGTGATCGCCCGGTCGGGATTGATCATCGTCTTGTAGGCGAGCCGCAGCAGGGATTCGGTCTGCTTGGCGCCACAATTGACGGAACCCGCCACCGGGCCCGACGTGCCGGTCAGGTCGACGAGCAGTTCCTCGCCCTTGATGGTGAGCGACAGGGCCACCTTGACCGGCTCCTCGCCGACGCCGTCATTGTCGAGATAGCCTTCGCGCGACCAGGTGCCGTCTTCGATGGCGGCGATCGCCTCGCGGTCCATGCGCCGCGCCTGCTCGAAGATGTTGTGGCAGGCGGCGCGGTAGGTATCCGTGCCGATGCGCTCGAGCAGCTGCGACAGGCGGCGCTCGCCGGTGCGGATGGCGGCGATCTGCGCGCCAAGGTCACCAATAGTCGCGTCGGGCAGGCGGGTGTTGAGACGCAGGTGATCGTACCATTCGCGGATCGGCACGCCCTGCTTGATGATGCGGGTGGGGCCGAGGCGCAGGCCTTCCTGGTAGATGTTGGTCGACCCCATCGTCGAGCCGGGATCGATGGCGCCGATGTCATTCCAGTGCGCGCGCGCCGCGCCGAAGCCCACCAGGTCGCCTTCGTGGAAGATCGGGCCGATGGCGGTCACGTCGTGCAGGTGGGTGCCCTGCATGTAGCTGTCGTTCATGATGAAGACGTCGCCCTCGGCGATGTCGTCGCCGTAATATTCCTTGACGTGGTGCACGCAGGCGTCGATGGCGCCGATGAACAGGGGCACGCCGGTGGACTGGCCCAGCATGTTGCCGTGCTCGTCCATCAGCGCCACCGCGCTGTCCTTGCCCTCGTAGATGATCGCGGAATGGGCCGAGCGCCACAGCGACGCGTTCATGTCCTCGGCGCAACTGATGACGAAGTTGCGGACGACTTCGGTGGTGATCGGGTCGGCTGAAGCGGTCATACCGATGCCTCCGTGCGGGTGAGAACCAGATGGCCGCCATCGATGGCGGCCGCGCGCCAGCCGGGCGGGAGCAGGGTGGTGGCGGTGCCTTCCTCGATGATCGCCGGGCCTTCGATCGAGTCGCCGGCCTTGATGGAATTGCGGTCGAGGATAGCGGTCTTGGTTGCCGCACCGTCGAAATAGACGTCGCGTTCGCGCGCCGGTCTGGCCTCCTCGGCTGCCGGCGGCGCGTTGTCGGGCCGGGGCAGGCGGCCCAGGGTGGCGAGGCGAATGTTGGCCATCTCGACCCGGTTCTCCGGGCTGCAATGGCCGTATTGGCGCTCATAGGCCACATCGAAGGATTTGCGCACGGCATCCATGTCGATCGGGCCGTCGGGGATGGGAATGGTCAGCACATATTCCTGGCCGTAATAGCGGAAATCCACGGCCCGCTCGAAGCTGATCGCATCGGCCGACACGCCTTCCTCGAGCAGATGGGCGCGCCCGGTGTCCGCCAGGCCTGCATAGGCGGCGTCCAGCGTTTCGACATCCATCAGGTCCCAGAAGCTATAGAGCGTCTCCTTGAAGTCGTGGCGCACGTCGGTCTGCAGCATGCCCCAGGCGGAGAATGCGCCGGGGTGCACCGGCACGATGACCTCGCCGATGCGCAGCTCTTGCGCCAGCGCCACGGCCTGGGCCGGGCCGGCGCCGCCGAAGGCGACGAGGGAGAAGTCGCGCGGGTCGATGCCGCGCTGGATGGTGATGGTGCGGATGGCGTCGGCCATCTTGGCGTTGATGATGTCGACGATGCCCTGGGCCATGGCGTGGGCGTCCATGTCGAACGCCTTGCCCATTTCGGCCAGGGCCTTTGTGGTCGCCTCGCGATCCAGGGTCATCTGCCCCCCGGAGAAGTTGGCGCCGTCGAGACGGCCGAGCACCAGGTTGGCATCGGAGACGGTGGGTTGGGTGCCGCCAAGACCGTAGCAGATCGGTCCCGGGTTGGAGCCGGCCGACTGTGGGCCGACGCGCATGGCGCCGGCCTCCTGCCAGGCGATCGAGCCGCCGCCGGCGCCGATAACGTGGATGTCGACCACCGACATCTGCACGGGCAGCCCTTCGAGCTTGGCTTCGTTGGAGGCCGACGGCAGGCCGTCGATGATCAGGCTGGCGTCGAAGGACGTTCCGCCCATGTCGACGCAGATCAGATTCGGCCTGCCCGTCTCCGCGGAAAGCGCCTTGCCGCCGATGGCGCCGCCGACCGGTCCCGACAGCAGCGTCTGTAACGGCGTCTCGCTGGCGGAGACGGCGGTCATCACACCGCCGTTCGACTGCATCACGTGCAGGCCGCGGCCGGCGGGCAGGCGGTCTTTCAATTCGCCGATCAGGGTGTCGAGATATTTGCGCACCACCGGGGCGAGGTATGAGTTCATCACTGTCGTCGAGGTGCGCTCGAACTCGCGCCACTCGGGCGATACCTTGTGGGACAGCGCGATGGCGATGTCCGGCAACCGCTCCTGCAGATAGGCGGCCGCCTCCAGCTCGTGGGCGGGGTTCTTGAACGCGAACAAGAAGCAGATGGCGATGGCCTCGTAGCCCTCGCGCTTGACCGCCTCGACCAGGGCGTCGAGATCGCCGGTGTCGAGGGGCTCGACTATCTCTCCGGTGGCGGCGATGCGTTCGGTGGCCACGTAGGTGTGTTCCAGGCCCGCCAGCGGTTCGGGCTTGTCCCAGCGGATGGAGAAGATCTCGCCGCGGTCGTTGCCCTGGATGGTGTAAATGTCCCGGAAGTTCTTCGTCGTCAGCAGCGCCACCTTGGCGCCGTTGCGGGTCAGCAGCGCGTTGAGCCCCACCGTGGTGCCGTGCACGAAAAAGTCGATCTCGATGTCGGCGGGAATCGCCGCCTGCAAGCCGTTCAAGACGGCGAGCGCCGGATTGTCCGGCGTCGAAAGCACCTTCGTGGCCCCGCAGGTGCCGGTCCGGCTGTCTTGAAACACAATGTCGGTGAACGTCCCGCCGATGTCGGCGGAAACACGATAGTGCTTGCTCACGAAAGCCCTCTTAAGCGACTTGAGATGAAAGGGCCGGGGCGCAAGCCCGCCCCGGCCGGGTTTCCTACTGCTCCCACTCGCCCTTGAAGTCGGGGTTGGCGTCGAGAACAGCCTTGTCGATCATCGCTTCCAGCGGCCCGGCGGTATCCATGTTGATGACCTGGGTCACCGGCTTGCCTTCGATCGCGTTGGCGATCTGCTCCATGGCGAGCGCGCCCATGGTTTTCGGGAAGTAGGCCAGCGTGGCGTCCCAGCGGCCCTCGCGGATGGCGTCGATGGCGATCGCCGCCGCGCCGCCGCCGCTCAGGAACAGATCGGACGGGGTGTAGCCGGCCGCCTCAAGCGCGATCTCCACGCCGACAAGGTGCTGGTCGGCGTTGGACAGAACCACATGCACGTCGGAGTTGGCCTGCAGAATGTCCGTCATCGCGGTCAGCGAGTTGTCGGGCGAATACCAGCCCTCGCCGACGGCCACGACCTTGATGTTGTCATGGGCGGCCAGGACCTTCTGGAAGGTTTCCAGCCGCAGATTGTCGAACGGGAAGATCTTCGCGCCGATGATGATGACCACGTTGCAGGGATCGCGGCCCTCGCATTCGGCGACCACAGCCTCGGCCTGCGATGTTGCGCCCGGCACCGGCGGTGAAGCGACCGTAGCGGTGATGCCCTCCACCTGCGGTTCGAGCGTCGTCAGATCCGGACCGACCGGGAACAGCACCGTGGCGATCGGCGTGCCCGCCGCGATCACCTGCTCGAACGCGCCGGCGATGCCGACCGTGTCGTTGGGCGCGACGATGAAGCCGGCATAGTTGCCGCTCGCCAGCACGTCCTCGATCTGGCTGTACTGATGCGCCGCGTCGAACTTGCCGTCGAAGATGGCGGTCTCGTAGCCGAGCTCCTTGGCTTTCTCTTCCACGCCGGCATAGGTGGCCTGGTTGAAGCCGTTCTGCGAAGCAGCAGCGAAATATGCGATTTTCTTAGTTTGCGCGGTGGCCGCCGCCGCAAGCGCGAGCGCCAAACCGGCGCCCAGCGTCAGAGCCTTCAGATGCCGTATCATCCACACTTCCTCCCCAGTTGCTTGTGTTACGCCGCAAGCTATCTTACAATAATGCAAACATTATACAAGAGATTCCTTAGCGGCAGAAACGGACGAACCGGCGTTGCAACAAGGCCATCAACCCACCGGGCGGACGAACCGGCGCGGCGCGCTGCAGGTCTATGACGCGTTGCGCGAAGACATTTTATGGCTGCGCATCAGGCCGGGCTCGGCGCTGGATGAGATGGCGCTCGCGGCGCGGTTCGAGATTTCGCGCACGCCGGTCCGCGAGGCGCTGCTTCTTCTGTCGGGGGAGGGGTTCGTTCACTTCCTGCCCAACCGGACCAGCATCGTCGCTCCCATGCTGCTCAACAATGTGGGCGACTATCTCGACACGTTCCTAGTCCTGTCGCGCGCGGTGGCGCGCTCTGCGGCGACCAGCGCGCTTGCCGACGAGGATATGCTGGCCGATTATCTGGAGAACTACCGCGCCGCGATCGGCGACGGCGACTTCGAGAAGGCGCTGCGCACCGACAACGCCTTTCGCCGCCGCCTGGCGGGATTGACCGGAAACATGTTCCAGATGAAGTATTTCGACCAGGTGCTGGACGCCGGGGTGAGGACCAAGATCATGTACTATTTCCCCAATGCGACGGGCGGCGAGTTGCGGGCGTCGTGCGAAAGGCTTGAAGAGCTGGCGGGCGCGGTAGTGGGCGGCGACGCCAACGCTTCCGATGCCAGGATGAGTGAGCTTATCCGCGCGGAGTTCGCCATCGTGATCCGGTCGCTGGAGCCGAAGTTCGCGAATGAAATGCCGATGGACGAGCATCCCGTCACGGTTGGAGACCTGGCGTGAGCGGGGCTCTGGCAGCGCGGCGCGACAGGCTGGCAGGGCTGGTGCGCGAGGCGGGGCTGTACGCGGCCGCGTTTGTTCCCGGCGCCAGTTTCTACTACCTGACGGGTCTGCATTTCCATCTGATGGAACGGCCGACCATTGTGTTCGTCACCGCGTCGGCTGACGTCATGGCGATCATGCCGGAACTGGAGCGGGAGAAGTGGCGTGAGACCTTCGCCGACGCGCCGACGTTCTTCTGGCAGGATGCCGACGGCTTCGATGCGGCCTTTGCGGCCGCGGCCGGCGAACTGGGAGACGGGCTGATCGGCGTCGAAGGCGGGCGCATGCGGGTGTTCGAGGCCGAGGCGCTGCGCAAGCACTTCGGGACTGAGCGTGTGGTGGACGGTGGAACCAGCCTAGCCGACCTGCGCATCTGCAAGGAGCCGGCGGAGGTCGAGGCAACCGAACGCGCGATCGCGATCAGCGAAGCAGCGCTGGGCGAAACGCTGGAACAGGTTCGGGCCGGCATGAGCGAGCGCGAGATCGCGAACATCCTGAAGATGCGAATGCTCGCCGGCGGCGCGGACGGATTTGCCTTCGAGCCGCTCGTGCTCGCCGGCGGCAAGTCCGCCAATCCGCACGGCGTGCCGGACGGGACCCGGCTTGCCGCCGGAGACCCGCTGCTGTTCGACTTCGGCGCCGCGTTCGACGGCTATAACGCCGACATTACGCGAACGTTTTTTTGCGAGCATGTGAGCGACGAGCACGCGCGTGTGTACGAAACCGTGCTTGCCGCCAACGAAAAAGGCCGACAGGTGGCCGGCCCCGGCCTTTCCGCCCATGAGCTCGACACGCGTACCACTCAGGTCCTGTCCACATCAGCGTTCGCCGATATGATCGTGCACAAAACCGGGCACGGATTGGGGCTCGACGTGCACGAGGCGCCTCATGTGATGGTCGGCAACCATCAGCGGCTGGAACCGGGCATGTTGTTGACGATCGAGCCCGGGCTCTATCGCGCGGGAGACATCGGGGTTCGAATCGAGGATGACGTGCTGATCGAGGCCGACGGCGCGCGTTCGCTCACCGGTTTCGAGCGGGCGCTGACGGTGGTGGGGGGATGAAGTGATTGATCTTGGTGAGTTCGTTGATGTGGCGGAGAGCGCCAGCGCGCTCGATATGTTCGCCGCGCTGGATCAACTGGTGCAGCGCGAGGTCGGCGCCATCATATTCTCATGCACCATCTTCGACCTGAAGGAGGGCAAGGCCGAGCGCGTCTATACCAACCAGCCCGAGGCTTATCCGCTGTCGGGCCTGAAGGACATCATCGCCAATGCCTGGACCCGCAAAGTGCTGGACAATGGCGAGGCGTTCGTCGCCAATTCGATCGCCGAGATTGCCGAAGTGTTCCCCGATCACCCGTTGATCGCCGAGTTGGGCTGCGGAGCTGCCGTCAACGTGCCGATCAAGGTGTCCGGCTCGTTTCTGGGTACGATCAATCTGCTGGAAAAGGCCGGCTACTACACGCCGGAACGGGTGAGCCGGATATGCGATTTCCGGCCGGCCGCGATGATCGCGTTCCTCGCGTTGGGGCGCTCGCAGACCGCCTGATGCGCCGCAACGGCGCGGCGTGCGCAAGCTCGTTCGCCCTGCTTCGCCGCAATCTCCATGCGGCGCATACACCATTGCCGTGCGGCCCCGCCTGCCGCTAGCCGGCCAGGTTGCGCTCAAAACGAGAACAGGCCGACCTTCTGACGCCGGCCGGGTCGCGGAAATCGCCTGAAAACAGCAACTTGGGGTGGCGAAAAACGACACTTCGAGTCGGCGGCCGGTTCCGGCCGCGGGCAAAATCGCTCGCGATGCGTCCTGCCAATAATCCTCGGTATAAATACCCGCGCCAGCCGCATTTCATAATATTGCCGGCTTGGTGGTAAGGTTAGTTGCGGCTCACCGCCAGATGGTGGCCGCAGATGCGGTCGAGTAATTCAGCCGCGCGATCGGGTGTTGGCTTTTCTTGCACATTGAGTTTGCAGTGCCTCACCATACTACATACTGTTTTTCGATGTTTTTGCCGGCTAGTATAAAATTCGATTAATTCCTTTATGCCATGTATCTCGCTGGCGCATGGATTTTATGCAACTTTTGGTTGAGTTAAAGTCAGGTGCAGGATCATTTTTCCGCGCAAATCGAGATCCGGGTACCGTGAATAAACTGTGAAGTGCCTAGGCAGATGCGTGGCGCGTGTTGCAACCTGATAGGTCAAGAGAGGGCGAAAATGGCAGGAATTGCAGGAGGTAAGAGGCTGGAGGTCAGCCTGTTCGGGGCCTGCATCGTGCGCTCTCCCGATGAAGGCGGCTTCGAGATCACGGGCACGAAGCACCGTGCATTGTTCGCGCTGCTTGCAACCGCACCGTTTGGTCGAAGAACGCGCACGTTTCTGCAGGACATGCTGTGGAGCGTCGCATCATATGACGGCGGCCGGCAGAGCCTGCGCCGGGCGTTGTCCGACATCAAGCAGATTCTCGGCGACGATTTCTCCAAGCTCATCACCACCAACAATTCGGAAGTCACGCTTGATCTGTCCAAGGTCTGGTTTATCGGCCAGCCGGGGCGCGGCGAGTTTCTCGAAGGTCTGGATATCCGTGAGGAAGGGTTCAACGACTGGCTGCGCAGCATGCGCGCCAATCCCGAGCAGCTGAGCTCTCTGTTCAGCGCGTCACCGCGGCCGATCGCGACGCTGCCGGTCCCTGCGATCACCATCCTGCCGTTTCAACTGGTGGCCGGCGACAACAGCGACCGCGTTCTGGGCGATTGGATGGCCGAGGAGATCTGCCGGTCTCTGTCGCGATCCAACCTGCTGGCGGTCATCTCGCACCTGTCCAGCCGGGCGCTGGCCGGCCGCACCGTCGAAATCGGCGCGGTTCGCCGCCAGTTGCAGGTCGACTATTGCGTGGCCGGCACGATCAGGGCGCTCAGGGACGACGTCGTCATCAATGCCGATTTCATCGATGCGAGTACGGGACGGATCATCTGGACCCGTGAGTTCATGGTTTCGGTCAACGACATCCTCGAGCGTTACTCGCGCGGCATCGCGGAGATCGTGAGCTCGGTGGGCCGTTCGATCGCGGATGACGCCATCACCTATGTGCGTGACCGGCAGGTCGAAGACATCCGCGACCACCGCCTGCTGGTCGCCGGCGTCAGCTTGATGCATCAGCGCACCATACGCGCGTTCTCGCGGTCGCGGCAGATGATCGAGGAGGCGGTGAAACGGTCGCCGACTTCGGCGGAGGTTCATGCCTGGCACGGCAACTGGTATATCCTGAGCGTGTTCAACGGCTGGAGCGCCGACCCGGCCGGCGACACCCAGGCGGCAATCGACTGCACCGCAAGGGCGCTGGACATCGATCCCGAGAACGCCTTCTGCCTGTCGATCGACGGCTTCGCCCACAACAATCTGTTGCAACGCCTCGACATCGCCGAGAAACGCTATGACAGCGCGCTCGACCTCAATCCCAACGATTCACTGTCGTGGCTGCTTAAAGGTGCGCTGCACGCGTTTCGCGACGAGGCGGAAAGCGCGATCGCGGCCACCGACACGGCCCGGCGGCTGTCGCCGATCGATCCGTTTGGATATTTCTACGACACACTCAGCGCGACGGCGCATCTGTCCGGCGGCAACTATGAGGAAGCGCTCGAATTCGCCGAGCGGTCGATCCGCAAGAACGACCGGCATCTGTCGACCCTGCGGGTCAAGATATCGGCGCTGCATCATCTCGACAGGACCGAAGAAGCGCGGTCCACGGCGGTCGATCTGCTTCGCCGCCAACCCGGCTTCACCGTGGCCGACTATCTGAAGAACCATCCCGCCAACCGTTCGAAGACGGGCCAGGCGGTGGCCGAAGCACTGCGCGCGTCGGGCATTTCCTGATCGGGCGCGAAGGCGGCGGGTGTAACTCCGCCACCCCAAACTCCAGGCTGCACCCAGGGCCGAGTCCGCCTCGTCGAAGAAGTGCAGAAGCTGTTCGTCGAAGCGCAGATGCACTTGTTTGCCTTTCAGATCGACGCCTGCCGCGTCGGCGCGCACGGTCAGAACGCACAGCGGCCCGCAGTTGACGCTTAAGGACGTGTCGGCGGGCTGCAGGACCCGTTGCCGCATGTTTGAGGATATGTCGGCATAGCCGTTGATGGCGCGCGAGACCGTGCCCTCGGTCAGGCCCAGATGCTTGCCGCGGTTTGCCGGTTTTGCGGGATTTGCGGAGGCTGCGAGTGGGCTGCCGGATTGGCCCCGACGGGCCGGATGCTAGAGCCCGGTTTTGATTGAAGCAAAACCGGGCTCTAGGTCATTGTTTTTGCGCACATCCGGACGGATAACCGGTGTCCACCTATCCTGGATGTGCCCTAGGCGGTCAGCGGGTATTTGCGCGGGCGTGGCTGCCGGCCCAGTTGGCGCATGGGCGTGGCTGCGGAGACCAGCGGGTTTTCGGCCAGATCGCCGGTTCCCTCCAGCACCGCCTGCTTGAACCTGTCCCAGGGAAACTGCTCGCCCGGGTCCGAACTGCGCGCCGGGTCGAGGGCGGCGTGGGAGAGGACGTGTTTGAGGTTCGGGTATTTGGCCCAGCAGTAGCGAACAATGGCGGCGGTCGCCTCGATCTGCCATTGGGAAAACGGGTCCGGGTTTTCGGTCGGCTGGCTGTTGACGATTTCGATGCCCAGGCTCCAGTGGTTGACCCGCCGCTTGCCCCCATTGACCTTGGGGTGAAACTTACTGTTGCGCACGTGCCAGGCCGCGCGTGCCTCCGGGGCGCATGCCCAGACGAACTGGCCGTGCTGGGCCTCGTTCTCGTCGGGAACGAGCCAATGCCAGCTGCCGTTGCCGGTCCTCATCGTCAACATGGCGTCGGCCGAGCTGTGCCCGCCGGTGGCGTGGATCACGATCGCGCGTATTCCCATGATCGGATCGAATAGGCGGCTGGATGTGCAGCGCGGCCAGTAGTGGCCAACGCCGGGATACCAGGTTTCGTGGATCAGCACGTCGTGCGGCCTGCGCGATGGCGGCAGGTTGAAGTGATATTCGCGCGGGTCTGCCATATCGCCCTCCCGGCTACAGACGCTTCAGGCTTGGGCGCGCCTGGGGGAGGTGAACGTTGCGGCGCGCAAGGCACGGGCCGACGCGGCGGGCTGGTGGAACGAATGACGACATGTGGCTCTCAACACGAATGCGATCGAATTGCCGCCGGAGCCGCGGTGCATCGATGGCTGACTCGGTGTTGACGTGGACGACCGCTCAAAAAGCCGCCATCCATGCCGAACTGGTCGGATCATGGATGGCGGAAGGGCTCCGACGAGCAAAGCGGTGAATCCTGGGAGGTAAACTTGAAATCCGCCGGTGGTTTCGCTGTTGTTTCGTTATTGTGGCGTCCGGCTACCCCATGTTTGCCCACCCGTCTCAGCATTCTTGAGTTTGGACGGTAGAGACCGAGCGTGAAAGCAGCGTGATTTCTGGCGGACGCAAGGTATAAATTCGCGCATAATCGCGGCCGACTTTTCACGCCGGCTTGAATGGCGCGAGCGGGAATTGGCGCGGCGGGCGCCGGTCGGACGTTGCTCAAACGCCGGTCAAAAAGGGACGGCGGACGGCCTGCGGCCGGATGTGGGGCGATTCGGCCCGGGGATATCGCCGCCCGGCGAGCGCGGCGGCGATAGCCGGCGTCAGACCGACTGCCAGCCGTCCGCGGTTTTCATGCGATGGCGGATGGTGTTGGCGCGGCCCAGCGTCTGCTCGATGAAACAGCCCTTCTGGGCGGCGCGGATGAGATCGGCGACTTTGTCCGGCTCGTCGTCGGAATCGATCAGCACGTCGATCTCGAAGGAATGGGGCGCGGTTTCGTAAATCCGGCCCTTGGCCTCCCAGTTCCACTGCACCCTCGTTTCTACGTTCAGATCTTTCAGTGAAACATCCATGCGTTTGGCGAAGGCGCGGATCTGCGTCATGATGCAGCCGGTCAGGCCGGCGACGAACAGGGCAAGCGGCGGCGGCGCGCTGGCGTCGCCGCCATGGAACGGACCTTCGTCGCTCGCCAGTTGGAACGGGCCCTCCTCGTAGGGCAGCTTCATGCGCACGTCGAGTTCGTTGCGCATCTTGCCGGTGGCGCGGCCATGGCAGTCGAACTGCACCATGGCTTTGGCCGGCAGGCCGGCATTGTCGGTCATGACGGGTTCCTTTCGTTCCAATGGACCATGGGAAGGCCGGCGACGGGGGCGGAGAAATAGGGGATCGTCGTGCCGCGCAGCGAGCCGATATAGACGGTGGACAGGTCGGGACCGCCGAAGGTGACGCTGGCCATCCATGGGGCGATCGTTCCGCCGCAGGCCATCATCAGCTCCGGGGTGGCGCGGCCCCGCTCGAAAGCTTCCAACAGCGCGGCGCCGGCGGGCGAGCCGTTATCATCGTCAAGAATGATGCGCAGATCGCCGTCGGGCGTGATGGCGAACACGCGGTCGGTCATCACGTGAGTGCCCCACAAATTGCCGAACGCGTCGAAGGCGATGCCGTCGATGAACGCGCCGTGGCTTTGCGGGCCGAAAGTCTCGCGCCCGCTCAGCGAACCGTCGTCAGCGACCTTGAGCCGGGTCACCTTCATTGCCGTGGTCTCGACCACGTAGAGCCATCGTTCCTCGGCGTCGAAGCGGATTTCGTTGGTGAACGCGAAGCCGTCGGCGACGATGCGAATTCCGCGCTCATCGGCCATGGCGATATAGCCGTCGCTGATTTTGGAGGCGGCCGCGTCCATCCAGTTGGGCACTAGGGTCGACACGGTCAGCCAGATGCGGTCGCGGCTGTCGCGCAGGACGAAGTTGACCTTGCCGATCGGCTCACCATCGATGGTGTCGTAGAGGGTTTCGGTCTCGCCGGTGCGCTTCATGATCTCGAGGCGGTCGGTGCCGAAATTGGAGATCAGAATGTCGCCGTTGCGGGCGAACGCCAGTCCGTTGGGCAGGGTTCCTTCAGTGAAGCGGGCCGCCGCGTCGCTGGCTTCGGCGAAGTCGGTGCGCTCGGCTTGTGCGATCAGCTGCTGCGAGCCGTCGGACCGGATGTGCATGACGCCGCCGCGTGCGTCGGCCGACCACAGCGAACCATCGGGCTCGGCCAGGATGCATTCCGGTCGCTGCAAGTCGTGGCCGATGGTTCTGATCTGCGCGGGATCGACCTGAAAGCCGTCGATGGGGTTGGGTGACGCCATCAGAAGTTCACCCGGTCCCCGCCTTTCAGTTCAAGCGCCTCGCGCGCCTCGTCGGGCGAGGCGATGGCCAGGCCCAGCTCCTCCAGGATGATGCGGATCTTGGTGACCTGCTCGGCATTGGACTTGGCGAGCTGGCCCTTGCCGATGAACAGCGAGTCTTCAAGCCCGACGCGCACGTTGCCGCCCAGCATCGCCGCCTGGGTGATGAACGGCATCTGGAAGCGGCCCGCCGCCAGCACCGACCAGACATAGTCGTCGCCGAACAGCCGGTCGGCGGTCTGCTTCATCACCATGACGTTTTCCATCTCCGCGCCAATGCCGCCCAGGATGCCGAAGATCGACTGGATCAGGAAAGGCGGCTTGATCATGCCGGCGTCGACGAAATGGGCCAGGTTGTACAGGTGGCCGATGTCGTAGCACTCGTGTTCGAACTTGGTGCCGCAGCCCTCGCCGAGGTGCTTGAGGATATAGGCGATGTCCTTGAACGTGTTGCGGAAGATGAAATCGTCCGAGGCCGCCAGGAACTTCTGTTCCCAGGGGTGCTTCCAGTCGGTGTATTTGTCGGCCAGCGGATGCAGCGCGAAGTTCATCGAGCCCATGTTGAGCGAACACATCTCCGGCTCCGCCTTTAAGGGCGCGGCCAGGCGGTCCTCGATGGTCATGCCGAGCCCGCCGCCGGTGGTGATGTTCACCACCGCGTTGGTGGCCTGCTTGATGCGCGGCAGGAACTGCATGAACACGTCCGGGTCCGGCGTCGGCATGCCGGTCTCGGGGTCGCGCGCGTGCAGGTGGATGATCGAGGCGCCGGCCTCGGCCGCCTCGATCGACTGGTGCGCGATCTCGTCGGGGGTGACGGGCAGCGCGTCCGACATGGTCGGCGTGTGCACGCCGCCGGTTACGGCGCAGGTGATGATGACTTTCTTCATGTTGCGGGCCATGGGCGTGTCTCCGGTTATTCTTCGAAAATGGCCACCGCGCGGGTGAACCCGGCGGACGCGCCTTTGATCTTCCAGGGAAAGCAGGCGATCTGGAAACCGTGGGCGGGCAGGGTGTCCAGGTTGGCCAGCTTCTCGATGTGGCAATAGCCGATCTCCATGCCGGCGCGATGGCCTTCCCAGATGATCGACGGATCGCCGGTCTCGGCGAACTTCTTCGCGGTGTGGGCGAACGGCGCGTCCCAGCTCCACGCGTCGGTGCCGGTGACGCGGACCCCGCGCTCGAGCAGGTAGAGCGTCGCCTCTCGGCCCATGCCGCAGCCTTTGAGCAGGTAATCGTCATGGCCGTAGCGCGCGCCGGCCGAGGTGTTGACCACGACGATGTCGAGCGGCTGCAGCTCATGGCTGATGCGAGCCAACTCGGCTTCTACTTCGGCGGCGCTTACCACATAGCCGTCGTCGAAATCACGAAAGTCCAGTTTCACCCCGGGATTGAAGCACCATTCCAGCGGCACCTCGTCGATGGTGATCGCGCGCTCGCCGCCGTTCATGGTGGAATGATAGTGGTAGGGCGCGTCGAGATGGGTGCCGTTGTGGGTGGTGATCTGCAGCATCTCGATCGCCCAGCCCTCGCCGCCCGGCAGTTGATCGGTGGTCAGCCCCGGAAAGAAGGAGGTCACCTGCTCTGCGGACTGCTTGTGATCGATGTAATCGATCTTGGGCAACGCCATCGGCGGGTCGGAGATGATCTCCGCTTCGAGCGCGACGGACAGATCGACGATACGGCGTGGCATCGGGTTTCCTCGTTATAACAGGGCGGTGGCGAGTGGCGGGAACATCAGCACGGCGATCAAGACGAGCAGCATCATCGCCGCGAACGGCGCGGCGCCGGCGAAGATGTCGCCCAGGGTGATCGAGGGGTCATCCAGGGCCGACTTGATGACGAACACCGATATGCCGAATGGCGGGGTGAGCAGGCCGATCTCGACGGCTAGCACGGTGACGATGCCGAACCAGATCAGGTCGACCTGCATCGACGAGACCACGGGCAGCATCAGCGGCACCAGGATGAGCATGATCGATGAGGAATCCAGGATCGTGCCCATGACGATCACCAGGGCCACATAGGCCAAGATCACGCCCCAGAAGCCGATGTCGGCGCCGGCGACGAACTCGCCGAACCCGGCCGGCACGCCGGACAGGGCCAGCATGCGCGAATACATCTGAGCGGCGATGATCAGAAAGCAGATGGCGGCGGTGACGAGACCGGTGTCGGTCAACACCTGCCAGAAATCCGCCCAGCTGAGCCGGCGGCGCGCCAGGCCTAAGACGATGGCCCCCAGACAGCCGACGGCACCGGCTTCGATCGGGGTGAAGAAGCCCTGATAGATGCCGCCCAACACCAGGGCGATGAGGGCGGCGATCGGCAGGCCCTTCGTGAGCAGTTCCCAACTTGACAGGGTGCCGTCGGTATCGGTGGCGCCGGACAGGTTCTCTCCTACGAAGGCCGGCCATACGCTCGCCATCACCACGACGCCGACGCCGAACACCAGCGCCAGCAGCAGGCCGGGGATGATGCCGGCGATGAACAGATCGCCCACCGATTGCTCGGTGAGCAGGCCGTACAGGATGAGCAGCAGGCTCGGCGGGATCAGCATGCCCAGCACCGAGGAGCCGGCGACTACGCCCACCGAGAAACGCTTGGTATAGCCGTGGCGCGCCATCTCGGGCACGGCGATGCGGGTGAACACGGCGGCCGATGCGATCGATATGCCGGTGATCGCGGCGAAGATTGCATTGGCGCCGACGGTGCCGATGCCCAGGCCGCCGCGCAGGCGGCGGAACAGGTGGTTGGCGACGTCGAAGGCATCGCGGCCCATGCCGGTCACCGCCACGATGTAGCCCATCAGCACGAACAGCGGCACGACGCCGAAGAAGTAGCTGGAGATGGTCTCGGACGCGGCCAGCGCCAGCAATTTGCCGGCGAGCACCGGCGAACCCTTGATCAGCCACACTCCGCCGAACGACGTCAGCATTAGCGCGAACGGCACCCAGAACCCGGCATAGACCAGGACCACCATGACGGCGAGCGAGGCCAGGCCGATCTCAAAACCGGTCATTGCCCACCTCTCTGGCGGCCGAAGCCCGTCGCGGTGGCGGCGGCGATGATCGCCGACAGGGTCATCTGGATGATCAGCGCCGTACAGCCGACCAGGATCACCAGCTTGACCGGCCAGATCGGGGCGGTGAAGTCGCCGATGGTGCCTTCGAACGTGTTGCGGACCCAGGCTTTGACGAACAGGGGCCAGCTTGCGCTCAGCAGTTGAATCATCAGCGCGATCGCGGCGATGCAGAAGACAAACTCGATGGCGGCTCGCAAGCGCGGCTTTCTTTTCTCGATCGCGCCCAGCAGCGCCTCGGTGCGCGTCAGCCGGCCCATGCGGAACGCCTGGGCCACCTGCAGGAACACGATGGCGACGATCGACATCGACACCAGTTCCGGCACGCCGGAGATCGGCAGGTTGAAGGCGCCGCGCCCGATCACGTCGGCATTGACCAGCACCATGATGGCGATGATCAGCAGGGTGCCGACCACGTTGAGAGCCATGGTGATGCGATCGAGCGCGAGTCGGACGGCGGCCAGCGCCGGATGCAGCGCGACGGGCGGTGCATCCGGCTCTTGGTCATCGCGGGCGAACATGGAGGAGTTCCGAACAGGTCGCTACGGTCACTCCTTGTCCCAGTCGCGCACAGGGGTCGCGCCGGCCGAGCGCATGGCGTCCATGTAGGTTTTCAGGACGGCGGTGCCCGGTTTGCCCTCGCCGTCCAGCGTGGCCGCCCACTGCTTGGCCACGTTGTCCATGCCACCGGCCCACTGCTCGCGGAACGCTTGGTCGACCTCGGTCACGGTGGCGCCCTGCGACTGCATGATGCCGAGGAACTTCTCGACCGATTCATCGAGGTCCTTGTGGTAGGCGACACGATGGGCTTCTGCCGCCGACCTCAGCGCGTTCTGTACGGCCTCGGGCTGGCTGTCGAACCAGTCCTTGTTGGCCGCCAGTCCGCCGGCATATTGCGCGCCGAAACCGACCTTGGTGATGTGGGGCGCCACTTCATGCAGCTTGCCGGGCAGCGCCGCGGAGGCGAACACCACCACGCCGTCGTAAACCCCGGTTTTGATCTCGTTGTAGTAGGTGGTCAGGTTGCCCGACACGCCGACCGCGCCGGTGCCTTTCAACCAGTTGACCGCCGGGCCGGGCGCGCCGATCTTCTTGCCGTCCAGGTCCGCTATCGAGTTGATCGGGAAGGTGGTCATCAGCAGATAGTCGTCGATGCCGATGGCGCCGCCCAGATATTCCAGGCCGTTTTCCTCCCACGAGGCGCGCAGTTGCGCATCGCTCAGATGCAGCGAGTCGATCAGTTCGGAGACCAGGGTGGAATCGGAGTGCACGAACGGGGTGAAATAGGTCACGTTCTGGACCGAGAGTTTCGCCGGGTCGAACAGGGAAGAGACCAGGCCGACCTCGGCCAGCCCTTCCTCGACCGCTTCCAGTTCATCGCCCACCTTGGCCAGCGAGCCGCCATACTGTTCCGACCAGGTGATCGAATGGCCCGATCCCTCCAGCGCGGCGTTGACGGCCGGAATGAAGGTCTGGCTGGCGTGCTTGACCCAGCGGAACACCGGCGGATGGCCGGCGACGATGGTTGCGCTTATCTCGTCGGCTTCGACAGCCGGCGTCGTCAGGGCCAGCCCGCCGATGGCGAGGCTCAGGCCCAGTACAGTCGAAAGAAGCTTGTTCTTCATGGTTTCCTCCCGTTGAATTTCTTCAATCTCGATTTGGATTTGCCGTCAGCATGGCGCGGATGCCGCCGCACACATAGATGACGATCTCTCGGAGCATTTCGTCGATGTCGGTGTCGTCGCACAAACCATCGGACAGGCGGGCCGAGCGGCCGGTTCTGGCCATCATGGTCATGCCGACGCCGATGGAGAACATGTAAGCCCACACCGCTTCCTTGCGCGAAAGTCCCGGTTCGATCAGGCAGAAGGCGTCGATGAACTTGCGGGCGATCGGGTCGTAGTAGGTTTCCGTCAGCCTGGCGTCACGCTCGTCGACCGAGTTGGCGGCGGAGACCAGGATGCGCGAGAAGCCGTCACCGCCGCGGGCCAGCGAATGGCCGACTTCGATCGTCGGGCGGAACAGCGCTTCGACCACGTCTTCCAGTCGCGCGCGCCCGGCCGCCAGCAGGCGGTCGAGTTGGGTGGCGCGGACGTCGTTGATCTCCCCCGACCGGCGCGCGATCATCGCCTCGAACAGCTTTTCCTTGTTGTCGAAGTGATAGTGGATCAGCGCCTGGGCAACGCCGGCGGTCTCGGCGATCTCCCGCATGGAAGCGCCGGCAAATCCGGATTTGGCGAACACTTTTTCGGCCGCGTCGAGGATCGCGACCGATCGGCTGCCGACGGCCGGCTCGCGAACCGTGTCGGCCTGCGGTCTCGCCTGCAAACGCGCCCGCGCCAAGCCGCTTCCTCCCTTATTGACCTGCCCACTAGAGATCTCGGGGCAAACTAATGTCAATCCTGACTGATCGTTCAGTCAGGAGATCACAGACCGGCGAGTGATGTCAAGCCGGCCTTGGGGCGCGTCGTCTAACCGGGTCGAAAGAAGTGGGTTGCGCGAATGTTTCGGAACCGTAAGATCACGCGATGCGTGGGTTTGTGGTTCGAGTGGTGGTGTTTGCGCTGTTTGCCGTCGCGGCGATTTACGCCGACGCGCTGATGAGCGCCGTCGGTATCGGTGCCGATGCCGCCAGCCGCGACTTCGGCCGCGGCACATTCCACAGCCTGGCGTGGATAGCCGGCGCGTTCGCGACGATCTCCGCCGTCAACCTTTTCTTTTGGGAAGGGTTGGTCGCCCAGATTGCCGGCCGGCCGGTGCCGACGCTGTTGAAGAACGTGCTGGCCGTCATCGTTTTCGTTTTGGCGATCACCGGCATTATCGGGGTGGTGTTCGGCCGCGATGTCACCGGCATCTGGGCCACCTCGGGCGTGGTCGGCATCGTGCTGGGCTTCGCGCTGCGTTCGATGATCCAGGACATCTTCACCGGGATCGCGATCAACCTCGACGGGTCGCTGAAAGCGGGCGACTGGATCGCGCTGCACGACCGTGATTTCGGGATGGCGGAGGAGAAATACGGACAGCTGTTGGACATCGGCTGGAGGGTCAGCCGGATGCAGCTGGAGAACCGCAACGTGATCGTGGTTCCAAACAGCCGCATGGGCATGATGCCGGTGACCAACTTCGCCCATTCAGACTATGTGTCCCGGCTCCAGACCGAGCTGGTGATCGATTTCGACGTGCCTACCGAGCGGGCGCGGCGCATCCTGTTGGCCGGCGTGACCGCAGCGGTGGGCAAGCCGGGCATCCTGCCAGCGCCGCCGCCGGAGGTCGTCATCGGTGATGCTACAGATAACGGCGTGAAGTACTTCATCCGGTTCTCCGGCGACGTGACGGCAAGCTCTCAAAGCACGATGCTGGACGAGGTGATGACCCATCTGCTGCAGCATCTGCGGATCGCGGGACTGACGCCGGCGTTGCCCAAGGAGGATGTGTTCATCGAACGCCGGCCCAACCGGATACTGGCCCATGAGGATCTGGGCGACCGTGTCGAGGTTCTGACGCGGGTCGACCTGTTCGCGCGTGCGCTGAAATCGAAGGAGCTGGAGACGCTGGCGGGCCAGGTGAGCGTTGCGGCGTTCGGGCCCGCACGTGATCTGGTCCGCCAGGGAGCGGTGGGCGAATCCATGTTCATCGTCACCGAGGGCATCGCGGAAGTGCGCTTGCGCGAAAACGAGGACAGCGATCCGATCGTCGTCGGCCGCATCGAGGCGGGCCAGGTCTTCGGCGAGATGTCGTTGTTCACCGGCGAACCGCGCTCGGCGTCGGTGGTCGCGGTGACCGGGGTGGTGGTCTACGAAATCACCCAGGCTCACTTCGAGAAATTGCTGTCGTCGCGGCCCGCGATCGCCGATCAGATCAGCGCGCTGATCGCCGAGCGGCGGTTGCGGACGGCGGCGGCACGCGAAGCCACAACGCAAGACGCCGAAAGCCAGTCGCAGGCGCTGAAGGAGCAGATTCTAGAGAAGATGAAATCGGTGTTCACCGCGTTGCGTGCACTCGGTGGCAAGCGACGGGTCCATTCCGGCCAATCGCAGGCCGCGCGGGCGTGAGACGGCGGCCGGTCCAACGAAAAACACAGGTTTATCGATCCGGTAACGCGGTTCAGCCGGCCAGGTCCGCCGGACCCCAGCCGCCGCCCCGGGCGGTGGAGATCTCGATCTCGTCGCCCGGTTGCAGCACCAGGCCGCTGACGAAAGCGTGCTCCTCGCGCTCGCCGTTCTCGCGAACCACCGACAAGGCGTTGGTGCCGCCCGCCTCGCCGCCCGCCGAGCCCCAGACCGGTTGCTTGTTGCGGCTGTAGCCGGCCGACAACATGGCTTGCGCGCGGGCGCGATAGCGAACGGTAAGCCCCTTGCCGCCGCGATGAGCGCCACGACCGGCCGCGTCATCTCGTAATCGCTTCCAGCGCACTTCCAGCCCGTAGCGGGCTTCGCAGATCTCAACCGGGCAGGTGTAGGTCTCACCATGGCTGGTGGAATACATCGCGTCGAGACCGTCGCGGTCGGCGGTGGCGCCCCAGCCGCCCATCTGCGGCTCGACCATGGTGTAGCGCCGGCCGGTGTCCGCGTGGTCGCCGGCTAGCACGGTGCCGCAGATCGAGGCGAAATGGCCGGCGGGCAGGCGCTCGGGCAGCGCCTGGGCCATGCAGCGCCATAGCATGTCGTAGAGGCGGATGCGGGTCTCGAAATAGTAGCCGTGGGGCGCCGAACCGGTGGCGTGGAAGATCGAGCCTTCCTCGGTGACGACCTCGAGCGGGCGGAAGGAGCCGGCATTGGCGAACAGTTCCGGGTCGGTGAGCGCCTTGAAGATCATCTGGGCCGAGATGACGGCGCCGTCGCGGCTGGTGTTGTAAGGCGCGGCGCGCTGGGCCGGGTTGCCGGTGAGATCGACGGTGAACCGATTTTCGGCGACGCGGATCTGGGCGCGCCACAGCGCGCCGTCGTCCTGCTCCTCCTCGATGGCGTAGGCGCCGGCGGGAAGCTCCGCCAGCCCCTTCAGTGCGCGGGCCTCGCCTTCGGTGAATACGTCGTCGAGCGCAGCATGATAGGCGCGAAGACCATAGGTCTCGATCAGGCCCGCGATCCGGGTCGCCGCGCGGCGGCTGGCGGCGATCTGCGCCCAAAGATCCCCCTTCGCGAAATCCGGCAGGCGGGAGTTGGCGGTGATGATGTCGAGAACCGGGTCCAGTATCGCGCCGCCCTTGCCGACGCGTACCGCCGGCAGGCGCAGCCCTTCCTGGAATATCTCCGCAGCGTCGACCGACATGGAGCCCGGCGTCAGCCCGCCGATGTCGTTCCAATGGGCGATCGACGCCGTCCAGGCGACACAGCGGCCGCCGGCGAACACCGGTTGGGCCACCACCACGTCGTTCAGATGGGTGACGCCACCGAAATACGGGTCGTTGGTGATGAAGATGTCGCCGTCTTCGATTCCCTCCAGCCCGTGCAGTTCGACAATGCGCTTGACCGCCTTGTCGAGCACGCCGACGAAGGTGGGGATGCCGGCGCCGGAGCTGACCAGATCGCCATGCGCGTCGGTGATCCCGGTCCCCGCGTCGAGCACCTCGTAGATGATCGGGCTCATCGCCGTCTTCTTGATGACGGCGAACATCTCGTCGGCGGCGGCCACCAGCGCGGCCTGGATCACCGAAAGCGTAACCGGATCGGTCTGCGGGCCGGACAACGTAACTAGACTTTCGCCACGACCACGTCGCGCGGCAGCGACGACATGATTTCCGGCCCGTCTTCGCGCAGGATGACGATCTCTTCGAGCCGAATGCCGAAGCGGCCGGGCAGGTAGATGCCCGGCTCGATGGAGAACACCATGCCGGTATCCAGCACGGTCTCAGACGTCGAGGTGATGTAGGGCGGTTCGTGGGTCTCGATGCCCAGCCCATGGCCGGTGCGGTGGACGAAATATTCGCCGTAGCCGGCGGCCGCGATCACGTCGCGGGCGGCCTTGTCCACGTCCTTTGCCTTGACGCCCGGTCGGGCGGTGGCCAGTGCGGCCTCGACGGCCCGGTCGACGATCGTGTGGATCTCGTCATAGCCGTCCGGCGCGGAGCCCAGAACCGCCATGCGCGTCATGTCGGAGGGGAAGCCGTTCCTGCGCGCGCCGACGTCGATGACGATGGCGTCGCCGGGCTGGAGCCTGCGCTCGCCGGTATGGTGGTGCGGAAACGCGCCGTTGGGGCCGGAGCCGACGATGCGAAACTCGCTGACGCCGCCGTCGGCCGCATGGGCGTCTCGCACCACATCGGCCAGTTCTATCTCGCTCATGCCCGGCTTGATCGCGGCGAACGCGGCCTGCATGGCGCGGTCGTTCATCTCGGCGTTGGCCTTGAGCTGCACCAGTTCGTCCTCATCCTTGCGCATGCGCAGGGCGCCGACGGTGTGGTCGGAGAACTGGTGTGCGGCTCCGGGAAGCTGGCCGAGCAGCAATAGGGCGAAGTCGGCGCGCATGGTCTCGTCCAGTGCGACTGTTTTGGCCGATGCCGCACCGATATGCGCCAGGGCTTCGGCGAGCGCGCTGTCCGGGCCCTCGGCGTCCGCCCATGAAAAGAATGTAGCGTCGGTGTGCTCGCGCGCGCCTTCGGCATTGAGCGCCGGCATCAGGAAGCATTCGGCGCTGGCGCTGACCAGGAAGAAGCACGGGCGCTCGTCGGCATGGGTGGCGAAGCCCAGCAGCCACTGCATATGCGCGCCAGGGCCGACGGCGAGGAGGTCGACGCTCGACTCGGCCATCTTGGCGCGGAGGCTTGATAGTCTGGTGGCGTGGTTGGCCATGCGAAGTTCCTTGAGTTGGTTTGTTATTGACTCCCACCCTCATTCTCTCCCCACAAGGGAAGGGAAGTTGGTGCGGCTGACTTACGTAGCAAAGCTACCGGCGTCATCCTCGCCACTCTGTCCACCGTCATCCTCGCCCTTGTGGCGAGGATCTAATGCGGTCGGCGACTTTGTTCAGCGTCGATGGTCGGTTAGATCCTTGGGACAAGCCCAAGGATGACGCAGGAGAAGGTGACGCGGCCCAGTCCCCCTCCTCCCTGTGGGGAGGGGCTAGGGGTGAAGCTGCAAACAATAGAAGCACCGAGCTAAGCCGCCGCGCCCAGCCGCACCGCGGCGGTAGCCGGCACGACGACCCGGTTGCCGAACGCCTCGCCTTCGTCGAAGCCGCCGAAGCGGGCGATCTCTTCTTCCGGCGGCGCTTCGCACGACCATTTGCGGCTCGGCTTCCAGCCGCATTGGCGCTTGAGGATGGCAGCGTATTCGGCCCGTTTGAGCGCGGCGATCGATGGATCGATCACAGGCACGCCGAGCTCTTTCTCCAGCTCCTTGTAGAAACCGACTTCCAGGGTGCAGCCCAGGATCAGCGCTTCGGCATAATCTTCCTCGACCGCCTTGCGGCCGGCCTCGGTCAATCGGCGGTTGGTCTCGGCGTGGTCGCGCTGGAAGTCGTTGACGCCCAGTTCCACGTGGTAGAAGCCGGCCAGCCGGTCGCGGTGGCCGTGCTCGTGCACGGTGGTCTGCATCTGGTGCACCCACTTGCGCCGGCCGACGATGATGCCGAACCGGTTGGAAAGACTGGCGGCGATCTCGCACGATGCGACACACGGCGCGGTGACGATCATGTCGCCGGAGATCTCGCGCGCGTCCCACAACGCTGTGTCGTAGAAGCAGCCGATGGCCAGCGCGTCGAAGCCCTCGCGGGCGGCGGCGCGGGCGGCGCGGATAATGCCGCGGGTAACGATGCCTTCGTAGGAGCGGTACTCGATGTGGGTGAACGCGCCGTCGACGTCGGGGAGCGATGTGATGTGCACCTCGGTGCCCGGCAGCTTGTTGGCGCGGGCCATGTCGGCGAAGATGCCGTCATCGGCGCCGCGATTGCCCACCGGGCTTAGATACATCACCTTGATGGGTTCGCTCGATTGTGTGCTTTGCTCGGTCATCTCACACCTCCAATCCGTAGACTTCACGCGCGCGCTCGGCGGTGATCAGCCCGTTCTTCACATCGCGGCGCACCAGCTCCGGGTCGCGCTCCTTGGGATCGCCCAACCCGCCGCCGTTGCCGGTGACCACGCGGATGACGTCGTCGCGCTTCGTCGCCAGCCCCGAGACGAACGCGAAGCGTTGGCGCTCGCCTTCGTTGGGGATGAACTCCACATAGTTGGGCGAGCCGTCCTTGCCGCCGTCGGCGGCCCAGGCGGGGAACTTCGACCGCGTGTAGCCGGCGGTCAGGAACCCGTCGTCGGCGCGGATGCGGTAATCCATGACGATGCCGCGCCCGCCGGTGAACCTGCCCTCGCCGCCCGGTTCCAGATTGAGTTCCATGCGATCGACATAGAGCCCGTTGCGCGCCTCGTTGATCTCGGCGGGACAGTTGTAGGTCTCGCCGTGGAAGCCGCAGAAGATCGCCGAATTGCCGTCGCCGGACCGGCTGGCGCCCCAGCCGCCGAGCTGCGGCTCGATGATCGTGTATTGCCGGCCGGTGTCGGGATGAATGCCGCCGATGAAGGTACCGCAAACGGAAGCGAAGTGGCCGGCGGCCAGCTTGTCGGGCATGTGGGCTGCCAGGCAGCGCCACATCAGGTCGTACACGCGCAGCTCGATTTCGTAGTAGAAACCGATCGGCGCGGGTTCACTCGCCTGGAACACAGAACCCTCGCGGGTGAGCAGCCTGATCGGCCGGAACGAGCCGCCATTGGCCGGCGAATGGGGATCGGTCAATGATTTGAAGATCATCTGCGCGGCCACCATCACGCCGTCGCGGCTGGTGTTGACCGGGTTGTTCGACTGGTCGGGATTGTTGGTCAGATCAACGGTGAATTCATCCTCGGCGATCGTGATCTTGACGTTGAACTGCCGTCCGTCGTCCTGCTCCTCGGTCAGCTCGAACGTGCCTTTGGGCAGATTGGCGAGCGCGGTCCGCGAGACCTGCTCGCCATAGTCCATGAATTCCGTCATCGCGTTCTCGAACGTTGCGACGCCGTATTTGCCGGCCAGTTCCTTGAGACGCTTCTCGCCGATGCGCACCGACGCAATCGCCGCCCATACGTCGCCTTCGAGCACGTCGGGCATGCGCGAATTGACCTTGATGATCTCGAAGACCGGCGCGATCGGCTCGCCGGCGGAAATGACCTTGATTGCCGGCAGGCGCAGGCCTTCCTGGAAGATCTCCGTCGCCTCGCCGGAAAGCGAGCCCGGCGCCATGCCGCCCACGTCCGAGTTGTGCGCGATGTTGGCGGTCCAGGCGATGATGCGGCCGTCGGCGAACACCGGCATGGCGACGACGATGTCGTTCAAGTGGGTGACCCCGCCGTAATAGGGATCGTTGGTGGCAAACACGTCGCCGGGTTCGATGTCGCCGGGTCCATCGAACTTGTCGATGATCACTTTGACCGCCTTGTCGAGGACGCCGATGAAGGCGGGAATGCCTGCGCCCGACGACGCCAGGTCGCCGTTGCCGGCCATGATGCCGGTGCCCATGTCGAGCACTTCGTAGATGATCGAGCTCATCGCCGTCTTCTTCATCGCCGCGAACATCTCGTCAGCGGTGGCCTGAAGCGAGTTCTGGATGATCTCAGCGGTGATCGGATCGTTGGAGGGGGATGTCATTGTATCGCTCCTCTTGTGGGACGATTGCTGGTTTCGCGGTGTGTTCTGTCCATGGCGTGGGTGATGGACCACTGAGATTTGCGCCTTACCCCCACCTTCATTCCCTCCCCACGAGGGGGAGGGAAGGAAAGTGTGGCACTTTGCCTGCCCAAATCCGCTGCGTCATCCTCGTCCTTGTGGCGAGGATCTAATGCGGTCAGCGACGCCAATGGGCGGGGATAGGTGGTTAGATCCTCAGGACAAGCCCGAGGATGACGCAGGAGAGGGATGGCACGGCCCAGTCCCCCTCCCCCTTGTGGGGAGGGGTTAGGGGTGGGGGTGAGAAGCGGATTGAAGGGCATCGTCTCAACCGATCTCGATGTGGATGTTGCTGTAGCCGTCGATTTCAACCGTGTTGGACGGGTGGATTACGGTGGTGGTGCCCGGGTCCTCGATGATCGCGGGGCCGGCGAACTTCATACCCGGCGCCAGCTTGGTGCCGTCGTAGATTGTCGCCTCGTGTGCGCCTTCCGTTGCGTAATCGACTTCGCGGGAGCCCTTGACGGCCGGGCTGGCGTCGGCCGGACCGGGCTCGGCTTTGGTCATGGTGAGCTTGCCGACCTCGGCGAAGGCCACCAGGTGGATGCCGACCATCTCGACGGGTGCGTCCAGCCGGTAGGTGTACTCGCGCTCATAGGTCTCGTGGAAATCCGCTTCGATCGCCGCGATGCGCTCGCCCGTGATCTTGCCTTCCTCAAGCAGCACTTCGGTGGTGTGCTCCTGGTTCTGGTAGCGGAACTTGGCGAAGCGCAGGAACTTCACCGCCCCGGGGTCGACGCCCTCGCCGGCGAACTGGTCGCGGGCGGCTGCCTCGGTGTCGGCGAACAGGGTCTCCATGGCCTGCGCGCCGTCGGACGTCAGGTCGGCCAGCCTGGTGACGAAATAGTCGCGGCGCAGGTCCGACATCATCATGCCCCAGGCGGAGAACACCGGCGCGCCGGCGGGGATTACCACCTTCTTGACGCCCAGCTCGCCGGCCAGCGCCACCGCGTGCATGCCGCCGCCGCCGCCGAAGGCGACCAAGGTGAAGTCGCGCGGGTCGAAGCCGCGATTGAGCGAGACCAGCTTCAGCGCGTTGACCATGTTGGAGTTGGCGATGCGCACGATGCCGCGCGCGGCCTCGTCGATGCCGACGCCTAGCTTTTCACCGACGGCGGTCAGGCTTTTTTCAACGGCGGCCATGTCCGCGTCGACCTCGCCGCCGCAGAAATAATCCTTGTTGATGCGCCCCAGCCACAGGTTGGCATCGGTGGTGGTCGCTTCGACGCCACCCTTGCCGTAGGCGGCGGGGCCGGGCACGGCTCCGGCCGACTGCGGACCCACATGCAGCTTGCCGAAATCGTCGACCCAGGCGATCGAGCCGCCGCCATTGCCGATCTCGACCAGATCGACCACCGGCACCATGATCGGGTAGCCGGCCGAGGTGCGGCTGCGCTCGATCCAGTAGTCGGTCATGATCTTGACCTGGCCGTTCTCGATCAGGGAGCACTTGGCCGTCGTCCCGCCGATGTCGAGCGCCAGCACGTTGGGCTCGCCGATCAGCTTGCCCAGCTCAGCCGCGCCCCAGCAGCCCGAGGCCGGGCCGGACTCGACCATGGTGATGGGAATGCGCGAGACGGCTTCGACCGAGTCCACGCCGCAATTGGACTGCATGATGTAAAGGCTGCCGTCGAAGCCGCCATCCTTGAGCCCGCCCGAAAGCCGCTTCAAATAGCCCTCGGCCACCGGTTGCACATAAGCCGACAGGACCGCCGTGTTGGTGCGCTCGTATTCGCGCCATTCCCGGGTGATCTGGTGGGAAGAGACGGCGGAGACCTCCGGCCACGCCTTGGCCAGCGCCTCCATTGTTGCGCGTTCATGCGCCGGATTGGCGTAGGAGTGCAGGAAGCAGATGGCGACCGCCTCGACGCCCTCGGCCTTGAAGTCGTCGACGATGGCCGGCAGCCCCGAAAGATCGAGCGGCTGGCGTTCCTCGCCTTTGTACGTCATGCGGCCGGGTAGTTCGCGGCGCAGGTAGCGCGGCACGAACGGCTCGGGCTTTTGATAGTGCAGGTTGAAGAAATCCGGCCGGTTGCCGCGGGCGATCTCCAAGGTGTCGCGGAAGCCCTCGGTGGTGATCAGGCCGACCTTGACGCCCTTGCGCTCGGTCAGCGCGTTGATGACGACCGTAGTGCCGTGAGCCAGGAAGTTCACCGTGGCCGGGTCAACGTCGCCCTTCTTGAGAACGTTGAGCACACCGACCTCGAAATCGGGCGGCGTGGTGTCCGATTTGGCGGTGCGTATCGAGGATGCGCCCGTGCGCGCATCGGTTTCGAAACACACCAGATCGGTGAAGGTTCCGCCCACATCCGTGGCGACACGAATGGTCTTTGCCGACATTACCTAGCTCCTTGTCTGCTGACGACCGCGCTCGTGGCGGCGGGTTCAGTGTTCATGTTCCGGCTCCCGGGCCAGCCGCCCGCGCAGCGACAGCTCATCATCGGTGATGACCGGCACCGCCGAGATGAGACTGCGTGTGTAGGGATGGCCTGGATGATCGAAAATCGTCGCGGTGTCGGCAAGCTCGACCAGCCGACCCTTCTCGAACACCGCGACCCGGTCGGCGATGTTGCGCACCACGGACAGATCGTGGGTGATGAAGATGTAGCTCAGATCCCGCTTCGGCCGCAGCTCGCCCAGCAACCGCAGCACCCGGGCCTGGACCAGCACATCGAGCGCCGAGGTGGGTTCATCCAGCACCAGCACCCGGGACTGGCAGGCGAGTGCGCGGGCGATGGCGACGCGCTGGCGCTGGCCGCCGGACAGCGACGCCGGCATGCGATCGGCGAAATCGGCGGGCAGGCCGACCTCTTCGAGCAGTTCGCTCACGCGCGCGCGCCGCGAGGACGCCGGGCCTATTCTGTGCACGTCCAGCGCCAGGCGCATCGAGGCGCCGATGGAGCGGCGCGGGTTGAGCGCAGACAGCGGGTTCTGCTGCACCAGTTGGATGAGCTGGCGGTGGCGCAGTTGCCGCCGGGCGGGAAGTTCCTCCCCGTGGAAGCGGATGATCCCCTCGCTGGGCGGATAGATGCCGAGCACCATGTTGGCGATGGTGCTCTTGCCTGATCCCGATTCGCCGACGATGGCCAGGCATTCCCCGGCCATTAATTCCAGACTAACCCGATCGACCGCCAACACCTGCTGGGCGCCGGCGCCGAAGCGCTTCGTCACGTTCTCGAGCGAAAGCAGCGACGCGTTCATCGGACCGCCTCTTCATGGACCACCAGCGGGTCGCCGAATCCCGCCGCGTCCTCCTCGATCTCCGGAATGCCGCCGCCGGTGATGCGCGGCACCGCCTCCATCAGCACCCGGGTGTAAGGATGGCGGGGATCGGCGAAAATCGCTTCGGTCGGACCGGTCTCGACGATGCGGCCCTTGTAGATGACGTAGACCCGGTCCGCGAATTCGCGCACCACGCCGAGATTGTGGGAGATGAACAGCACGGCGGTGCCATGGTCCTCCACCAGCTGGCGCATCAGGTGCAGGGTCTGGGCCTGCACGGTGACATCGAGCGCGGTGCCGGGTTCGTCGGCGATCAGAAGTTTCGGTTCATTGGCCAGCGCCATGGCGATCATGACGCGCTGGTTCATGCCGCCGGACAATTGGAACGGGTAGGCGGACAACACACGGTCGGCATCGGGAATGGAGACTTCCGCCAGGATGGCGGCGGCGCGGTCGGCGGCGGCCTCGTAGGTCAGGTTCGCGTCGGCGCGCTTGAGCACCTCGTGGAACTGCACGCCGATGGTGAAGACCGGGTTGAGCGAAGACGTGGGGTCCTGGAAGATCATCGACATGGCGGTGCCGCGCAACCGGTGCCGTTCGGCCGGGTGTATTGCCTCCAGGTCATGACCCTCGAACTCGACGCGGCCGGAGATGCGGGCGGTTTTAAGCTGTTGCAACAGGCCGAGCACGATGCGCGCGGTCACCGACTTGCCGGAGCCGGACTCGCCGACCAGGGCGACGCGCTCGCCGGGCTTGATGTCGAGCGAGATGCCGTGCAGCACCTGCGCATAACCGCGCCAGGACCTGAAGCCGAGGGTCAGGTCGGCGATGGCGAGCGTCGGGGCTTTCAGCGAGGAGGGGGTCATTGGTCGCCTCCGAACACGTCGCGCATGGCATCGCCGATTAGGTTGAAGCCGAACACGGCGACCAGGATGGCCAGCCCCGGGAACACGGTGAGCCACCAGGAATCGGGCAGGTAACGCGCGCCGTCGGCGACCATCGAACCCAGGTCCGGCGTCGGCGGCTGCACGCCCAGGCCCAGGAACGACAGCGACGAGACGATCAGGATCACGAAGCCCAGATCCAGCGTCATCTTGGTGATCACCGCCGGCACGCAGTTGGGTAGAATCTCGCGGAACATAATGTGCAGCTTGGACGCGCCGATCACCTCGGCCGCCAGCACATAGCCCTCCTCGCGCTCGGCGCGGGTGATGTTGTAGACGAGGCGGGTGTACCAGGGCCACCACATGGCGGTGACCGCCATCATGCCGTTGATCAGGGTAGGTTCGAGAACGCCCATGATCGACATGGCGAGCACCAGCGGCGGGATCGACAGGAATACGTCGGTGATCCGCAGCAATATGTACTCCGCCCAGCCGCCCAGATAGCCGCCGGCCAGCCCGATGGTCACACCGATCGGCACGGCGATGGCCAGCACCACGACGCCCAGGACGAGCGAGATGCGATAGGCGTAGAGAATGCGCGAGAGCATGTCGCGGCCGACCAGGTCGGTACCCATGATGTTGGGCCAGTGGGGCGGCTGGTTGAAATTGGCGAAGTCGACGACCGCGCCGCGATGGTCGGGGAAAGGGGCGATATAGTCGGCGAACACGGCGGACAGGACCACGATCGAGACCAGTATCAGACCCGCCACCGACATCGGGTTGGACAGCAATATGGCGAACGAGCGCTTCATTGCGGCCTCTGGGAGTAGCGGATGCGCGGGTTGATCAGCGCGATCAGCAGATCGACGATGATATTGGCGATGAGAAACGTCGCCGAGATGATCAGCACCGTGCCGACGATGGCGTTCAAATCCTTGCGCAGGATGACGGCGACGCCGTAGCGCGACAGGCCGGGCCAGGCGAAGATCGCCTCGACCAGGAAGGCGTTGCCGAGCATGGCGGCGAAGTCGAGGCCGATGATGGTGAGCGAGGGGATCAGCGACGGCTTGAAGGCGTATTTCCTGGCGATGCGGCGCTCGGGGAAGCCGTAGGACTGGGCCATCTCCACATAGGGCTTGTCGTAGGTCTCGATCATGTTGGCTCGCGTCAGCCGGGCGGCCTGGCCGATGCCGGACAGCGCCAGCGCAAACGCCGGCAGGATGATGTGCCAGGCGGCGTTGGCGAAGGCGCGAGGCTCGCCGGCGATCAGCGTGTCGATCAGCAGGAAGCCGGTCACCGGCGCGATCGAGTAGATGTCGGAGATGCGCCCGGCGATCGGGAAGATCGGCAGATAGAACGCGAACAACAGCATCAAGATCACCGCCCAAACGAAACTGGGGGCGGAAACCCCCAACAGCGCGATCACGCGGATGCCGTTGTCGATGGCGCTACCTCGGTAGCGTGCCGAAATCCGTCCCAACGGCAGACCGAAGCCGACCATCATGATGCCGGCGATGAACACCAGTTCCAGGGTGGCGGGAAGAAACTGGGCGATGTCCAGGATGATCGGCCGGTTGGTGTAGAGCGAAGTGCCCAGATCACCACGGCTCAGATCGGAAATGAATATGCCGTACTGCACCCAGATCGGCTCATCCAGGTGCAGTTCGGTGCGCAGCTGCTGGACCTGCTCGACGGTGGCGTTGGGCCCCAGCGCGATGCGCGCGGGATCGCCCGGAATGACCCGGGCAATGGCGAAGATCAGCATCGACACGCCGATGAGCACCAGCAAGGAGGTGGCAAGCCTCTTCGCGAGCACTCGAACGATCTGTGACATGACGATGCCGCCTGTACAAAAAGGGGCGGCCGGCTGCCGGCCGCCCCGCTCTTTATAGCCTATTCGGCGACTTCCATCAGCCGGAACGAGAAGCCCATGCCATCCAGTCCGAACGCATGCGCGGGATCGGACAGCGCCGGCGCGGAGACCCGGTTCGAGGCGACGAACACCGACTGGCGATCGTAGCCGTAGATGGTCGGTGCGATCTCCATCAGCCTGGCGTTGAGCTGCGAATAGGCGGCTTCGCGCGCGGCATCGTCGGCTCCCGTGCGGCCGGCCTCGAGCGCTGCGTCGACCTGGGCGTCGCTCAGATATTCAGGCGACTGCCAGGTGCCCGGTACCGACGAGTGGTACATGCCGTACAGCAATGTGTCCGGATCGCCGGTCACCGCGTTGACGAACAGCTGCGAGACGTGGGGCGTGTTTTCCGGCTTCGACACCCGCTCGGTGAACGAGGCCCAAGGCAGCTTGGTGATCTTCGACTTGATGCCCAGTTCGGCGTAGTTCGCCTGCATCAGCAGCGCGAACCGTTCCTCAAGCGGCACCTCGGCGATCCAGGAGATCTCGATCTCGTGGTCGGCGATGTCGTGGGCGCAGTCGGCCAGATGCTGCTTGGCCGCATCAACGTCCCGCGACAGGGTCTGATCGGCCGGGTTGGCCCCGAACATGCCGACGGGGATCGCTCCCGTGGACGGGCTGCCCTGGGAAACCTCGTCGGTTACCGCGATCATCTTGATCGAGGAGGCGTAGTCGAAGGCTTTCGACAGGCCGAGACGGCAGTTGGCGTCGTCGAGCGGCGGCTTGGTGGTGTTGAACTTGAAGTAGAACGCGCCGGTTCCGCTTTCGGTCAACAGTTGCGCGCCATCGTCGACGAGCGCCTTGATCACCTCCGGCGGCAGCCACTGGGAGGCGATGTCGTGCTCGCCGCGGGCGATCAGGGTGCGAACCGTCGCCGCTTCCAGCCCGTAGCGCAGGCGCACGGTATCGGGCGCGGCATCGGCGATGCCCAGGAAGTAGTTCGGGTTCTTCTCCATAACCGTTTCTTCCTGGGGGTTATGGGATGTGACCACATAGGCGCCGGTGCCCGCGCCGTTGGCGGACAGATAGGCTTCGCCCCAGTCCTTCATCTCGCCGTCACCGTCGCCCAGATTGGCCATTACCGTGGCCTTGTCGACGATGGGAAGGCGCACCAGCGAAGCGACGAAGGGCGAATAGGGCTGGGACAGGTTGAACCGCACGGTGTGGGAATCGATGGCTTCCACCGATTCGACATCGCTCATCAGATAGGACAGGCCCTTGCCCAGCGCCTGCATGCGGTCGACCGAGAACACCACGTCTTCGGCCGTCAGCGGGTTGCCGCTCTGGAACTTGACGTCGTCACGAAGCTTGAAGGTGTAGGTCTGGCCCGATCCTTCCCAGCTCTCGGCCAGGTGCGGCACGTGGCCCGGACCACCCTGCCGGGGCAGCACCAGGGTGTCGTAGACGTTGAACATTAAGATGGAGTCGGCGTAGTCGGACGCCTTGGCCGGGTCGAGTTCGCCCACGGCCACTTCATCGAGGCGCAGCGTACCACCGGCATTGGCGGCCGTCGGCATGGCGGCCAACATGCTGGTCGCCAGCATGGCCGCCGCGAAGGTCTTCACAATCGGTCTCATGGTTCTTTGCTCTCCTGTTGGATGGTTGGTCAGTTCTTGTTGTTGTCGTCGTGGCCGGCGCGGTTGCCCGGTTTGTCGGCATCCTGCGGTCCGTCGCCGAACACGTCCATCGTGCACACATGCAGCATCGCCACGGGCTCGCTGGTGTGGTTCCAGGACGAGTGACGCCGCATGGAGTCGAAGTGGATCGTGTCGCCGGCATTGAGGATGGTGACCTCGTCGTCGACCTCGACGGTGATCGAGCCGCTTAGAATGAAGAACAGTTCCTCGCCCTCGTGTCGGATCGGCTCCGAGCGGTGGCCGGGTGGTTCGTGCACGATCACCGAGTTCAGCACGCTGCCGGGGAACTTTGCCGAAAGCCGCTCGTAGTTGAGCGAGCCCTCGCTGACTGAATATATGTCGCGCTTGTGGCTGCGGGTGTGAGGTGTCCCTGCCGGCGGTGGCGAAAGAAACTCGGTCAAGTGGGTCTGCAGGACCCGGGAGATCGACGCCAGCGACGACAGGGAGGGGATGGTTAGCTCTCGTTCGACCTGGGAGATGAAGCCGATCGAGAGCCCGGCGCCGCTGGCAACGTCCTTCAATGTCAGGCCCAATTCTCGCCTGCGCTGACGCAGCCGTTCGCCCAAAGGGCGATGGCTGTCATCGGCCGCGTCATCCTGCGCTGCGGAACGGGCTGGACTGGAATTGCCTGCGGTCACACGCCTTCCCCATTTTAGTATTGGTAAAATTATTCCGCCGCAGGCCGCGCCTGTCAAGGATTTTTACCACGGCTAAAATCGCGTCAGGGTCCCCGTGGCGGCAGGTGTCGTATGGAACTTGTCGCATAGGGGGACCGGCATGGCCGGCTTGACGCGGCCCGGCCGGTGTTCGACGGTGGCCACGGCCGATCGCATTCGATCGTCCAAGCCCGCACAACAACAATAACGAGCCCGCCATGGCGTCCGGCACCATCTATGTCAACCCGTCCACGATCGACCATCTGCGGCCCGAATTTGAAGGTCGTCTGGCTGCTCTCGACCGTCGCGTCGTTTGGAATGAAACGGGCCGCGGGCCGTCGGGCGATGATCTGGCCCGGCAGATGGAAGATGCGGTGGCGATCATCGCCGGTGCGGAGAGATATGACCGCGAGCTGCTGAGCAGCGCCTCCGGGCTGAAGCTGATCGCGCGCTTCGGCGTCGGCTATGACGCGGTGGATCTGGATGCGGCGGGCGACAACGGCATCGCCGTTTCCATCGTGCGCGGCGTCAATGCGGATTCGGTGGCCGATCTGACGTGGGCGATGATCCTGTCGCTCGCGTGCGATCTTCACAACTGGGACGCGGCGATGAAGGCGGGCGACTGGTTGCGCGGGCCTTTTGTAGGCGTTGCCGGGCGCACCCTGGGCATCGTCGGCTACGGGCCGGTGGGCCAGGCGGTTGGGCGGCGCGCGGCCGGCTTCGGCATTGACGTGGTGGTGTGCGATCCCGTTCTCGATGGCGGGTCGCGGCCGCCGGAGGTTTCGCTGGTCACCGATCTCGCCGGCATCATCGAGCGGGCCGATATCCTCACCCTGCACCTACCGAGAACCGGGGACAAGCCGCTGATCGGTGAAGGTGAGCTGGCGGCAATGAAGCCGGGCGCCATTCTCGTCAATGCCGCGCGTGGGGGACTGGTCGACGAAGACGCGCTGTTGGGCGCGCTGGCTTCGGGTCGGCTCGCAGGCGCCGGCCTCGACGTGTTCGAAGACGAGCCGACGCCGCGTTTCGCCGAGTTCGCCAGGCACAATGTGATCATGTCGCCGCATGTGGCCGGTGCTAGCCACGATGCGCTTGCCGGCCAGATGGACGCCTGCATCAGCGCCATCGCCGCCGTATTGTACGGGGGTCAGACCCGCTCGACCTTCCTGGTCGGCGGCCCGGCCGACTCCTGATCGCGCAGCGCCTTCGCGGTATCGCGCTGAAATTCCGTGTTGATTGATCCGCTTGTTTGGGCTATTAGTTGCGAATTATTCTCATTATCATTCGCAAGCCACGAGCACGATGCGTGACCGCTGCTGCGAGGCAAAGGTAGAAGTTCTATGGGCGACTCGGTTGCAGCAACCCATTCAGCCGGGGAAGGTCCGAGCCTTTTCGGCCGGATGAAGGCCAATCGCTGGCGGTTGATATTGTTCGGCTTCCTGCTGTTTCTGCTGCTGGCGTCGAGTTCCTCGCGCCAAGTGCTGATGGAGTCGATGGCCGACGCGTTTCTGGCGGTCTCGGTGTTCGTGGCCGCCACATTGGCGCTGGTGTTCTGGCTGGAGCGGGCGTTCTCCTTCAATCTCGGTCAGGTGATGGCCAACAACCGCCGCCTGCAGCCGCTGATCGCCAGCGCATTGGGCGTGCTGCCGGGCTGCGGCGGGGCGATCATCGTCGTGACGCAGTTTACCAAGGGCTATGCCAGTTTCGGCGCGCTGATCTCGGTGCTGGTGGCGACGATGGGGGACGCGGCGTTCCTGCTGATCGCGCGCGATCCGACTTCGGCGGTCATCGTGTTTTCCTTAAGCCTGGTGGCGGGCATCATCACCGGCTGGATCGCCGATGCCATTCACGACGACGACTTCATGATGGTCGAGCGCGACAAGGTCGACGGCGCCGACGCGATCGACGAGCCGCGTTTCGGCGGGCTCGTCGGCGAGCGTGTACCCAATGTCTACTGGCTGTGGATCGCTCTTGTGGCGGTCGGCCTGGTGGCCGGCATCTTCCTGGCGTTCCTGGTCGAGGTCGACGAATGGTTCGGGCCTTGGGCCTCGATGCAGCCGACCTTGTGGCTTGGCTTTATCGGTGCCGGGCTTTCCATCACACTGTGGGCGTTCTCCAAACGGCCGATCAGCGCCATCGGCGCGGATTCGCGCATCGAAGACCCGCTGGTCACAAGGGTGGTCAAGGATACAAACTTCGTCACCGCCTGGGTGGTGCTGGCCTTCGTCAGCTTCGAATTGTTGGTGGTGTTTGGCGGCGTCGATCTCGGCGAAATGTTCAAGGGTTTCATATTCGCGATGCCGACGATCGCCATCCTGATCGGTTTCATCCCCGGTTGCGGGCCGCAGATCGTCGTCACGTCGCTGTATCTGGCCGGCGCCATCCCGATGTCGGCGCAGCTTGCCAACGCCATCGCCAACGACGGCGATGCGCTGTTCCCGGCGCTGGCGCTGGCGCCGCGCGCCGCGATACTGGCGACGCTGTACAGCGCCATTCCCGCCTTCATCATCGGCTACGGCTGGATGTTCCTGGTGGGGACGTAACTCCCAGCAGCGCGATCGTGCGACAAATCAATCAGCTGACCGGGCAGACTTGATCGACCGCGCGGGTGCCCTATCTTCTCGCTTTGAACCTTTCTAAAGAGGCGGGCGAGGAGCCGCGCGATGGCCGATCGGAAGTCCGCCAATAATACCACAGACACGGCGATGAATCCCCGGCCAGCGGATCACCCGACGGTGCGGTCCGGCAAGGTCGGTGTGCTGCTGATCAATCTGGGCACGCCGGACGGATACGACAAAGCCAATATGCGCCGCTATCTGGCGGAGTTCCTTACCGATGTGCGCGTGATCGAGTGGCCGCGCGCGATCTGGTATCCGATTCTCTTTGGCATCGTACTCAATACGCGCCCGGCCAGATCGGGGGCGGCCTACGCGAAGATCTGGAACCATGAACGCGATGAATCGCCGTTGCGCACTTTCACCCGCAGCCAGTCGGACCATCTGGCTGTGTCGCTGGCGTCCCATCGAAACCTGATCGTCGACTGGGCAATGCGCTACGGCCAGCCGTCGATCCGCGATCGTGTCGCGGCATTGCAGGAGCAAGGGTGCGAGCGAATTTTAGCCGTTCCGCTGTATCCGCAATATTCCGCAACCACGACGGCGACGGTGAACGACAAGCTGTTCCAGGCGCTTTCGGCGATGCGTTGGATGCCGGCAATCCGCACGGCCTATGCGTGGCATGACGATCCCGTCTATATCGACGCCCTGGCGACCTCGATCGAGCAGCACCTGGCAGGTCTCGACTTCGAGCCGGAGAAGGTCATCGCCTCATATCACGGCATCCCGCAGAGCTATTTCGACAGGGGCGATCCTTACTATTGCCACTGCAAGAAGACGAGCCGCCTGCTGGAGGCGCGGCTGGGCTGGAAGTCCGGCCGGCTGCTCACCTGCTTCCAGTCGCGCTTCGGGCCGGAGGAATGGTTGCAGCCCTACACCGACAAGACGGTGGAGGAGTTGGCGGATCAGGGGATCAAGAACCTGGCGGTCTTCAACCCGGGTTTCGTGTCCGACTGTCTGGAAACGCTGGAGGAAATTGCGGTAGAGGCGGCCGCCAGCTTCCATGAGCATGGCGGCGAGCGGTTCTCACACATCCCGTGCCTCAACGATTCCGAGGCGGGAATGAAGGTGATCGAGCACATCGTGCGGCGAGAATTGGGAGGGTGGATCTAGGCCACCCCGATCCGCAGCAGATCGTGCATGTGCAAAATGCCCACGGGCCTGTCGTCTTCGGTGACGAACAGGGTGGTGATCGCCGATTCATTGATCAGCGCGATCGCGGCGCTGGCAAGCGTCTCCGGGCGGACCGTCTTGGGGCCGGCGGTCATCACGTCGCCGGCGGCCATCTGCAACATGTCGTTGGCCATGTTGCGGCGCAGGTCGCCGTCGGTGATGATGCCGACCAACCTGCCGTCATCGTCGACGATGCCGACGCAGCCGAACCCCTTCTGCGATATCACCAGGATCGCCTCCGACATGGCGGTGTCGGGGCTCGCCAGCGGCATCTCGCCGCCGCCGTGCATGATGTCGCGGACCAGAGTGAGGTTGGCGCCTAACTGGCCGCCGGGGTGAAAGATGCGGAAATCCGACGCCGAAAAGCCCCGGCTCTCCAACAGCGCCACGGCGAGCGCATCGCCGATCGCCAGCATCATCATCGCCGAGGTGGTCGGCGCCAGCCCGTTCGGGCAGGCCTCCTCCTCGCGCGGCAGTTCCAGGCATAGATCAGCTTCGCGGGCCAGGGTGGAGGCGGCGTTGGACGTGATCGCGATCAGCGGGATGGAAAACCTTCGCGAGTAGGCGAGAATGCCCTGAAACTCGGTGTTTTCGCCGGACCAGGACATGGCAATGATCACGTCGTCGGGCGCGATCATGCCCAGATCGCCGTGATTGGCCTCGGCCGGGTGGACGAAGAAGGCCGGCGTGCCCGTCGAGGCGAAGGTGGCGGCCAGCTTCGAGCCGATATGGCCGCTCTTGCCCACCCCGGTGACGATCACACGACCGGAAATCCCCCGACAGGTTTCCACCGCAGCGTTGAACGGGTCGGCCAGCGCGCCGCGCAGGGCCTGCTCGAGCGCGCCCAAGCCCGCGCGCTCAATTTCCACCGTGCGCAGGGCGGAACGGACGATGTCAGAGGCGTTCATGGCGATCGACCTTATCATGCGGCGACCGGCTGCCAAGACGTGCCCGCCGATCGCCCGCGCGAAACCAAGCGTTAACCACAAGCCTTTACCGTTTGGCAAGATTTGACGAAGCTGAACGGGCAGGCACGTGGGCGAAGCGCGGTTTCCTCTCGCATGGGGTTTGTCGCACCTGCTGGCGGGAGTGTTGACGCTTGCCGGCGCATCGGCGGCGTTTGCGCAGTCGGCAGGGCCGGTGGACGATGCCGGTCCGCTGGACGAGCTGTTGTTGCGGCCGGCGCTTAGTGGTGATGAAACCGATGATGAAGCTGGAGCCGGCGGCGCGCCTCAGGCGCTACCCATCAATGATGGAATCGCCACCAGGCTGACCGACGCCGCGGTAGCGGACGATGGGGAAGCTGGCCCAGGGCCGGCGGGCCGGACCAACGTGGCCCAGGGTGTGGTCGAACCGGGTAGTCCGGCCGTCGATGCCGGCGATCCGTTCGAACCGATCGGAATGCGCATGGGCAGCTTGCTGCTGTTTCCCCGATTGACCCAGAGCATCGGCGTGGCCAGCAACAGCGCCTATTCGGCGGGCGGGGAAGCCGGGCTGATTTCGCGCACCGAGGCCGAACTCGAGCTGCGCTCGGACTGGGCTCGCCACCAACTGACCGTCACCGCGGCCGGCGAATATACCGAGCGGATCGACGCTGACACCGACCCGATCCCGCAGGCCGCCGTCGACGGCGAGTTGCGGTTCGATCTGCGCAACGGTTTCAGCCTCGCTTTCGGCTCCAACTACGAATACGCCACCGAAAGCGCTTCGAGCGCCAATCTGTCATCGTCCGTGGACGGTCGCGCCGGTGCGCATGAGTTCGGCGGCTATGTGGAATTGGAGCGCGATGGCGGCAAGCTGGATTTCACCCTGCGTGGCTCGGCCGGCCGGGAGGTCTACGAAAATGCCACGTTGATCGGCGGCGGCGTGCTCGACCAGAGCGACCGCAACCTCAACGCATTTGGCGTGTCCGCCCGGCTGGGCTATGGCGCAAGCCCGGCGTTCCAGCCGTTCGTCGAGGCCGGGATCGCCACCGACGTCCACGACCTTGCGCTTGATCGCAACGGTCAGCGGCGCGATTCCGTCACGGTCGGTTTGCGTGGCGGCGTCGAGATCGATCTGAACGAGAAGCTGACCGGCGAGGTTGCCATCGGCTACTCGCGGCAGAGTTTCGAGGACGACGCCATCGAGGATCTGGCCGGGATCACCGTGGACGGGACGCTTAACTGGTCGCCGGAGCGCGACAGCAATGTTGCGCTGACCTTGTCGACCGACCTGGGCGGATCGACGCAGGCCGGCCAGAACGGGTCGGTGGCTTACGGCGCCAATCTGGTCGCCACCCGGCGGGTTCGTGCCAACCTGGAGGTGAACGCGACGGCGGGCGTCGACTACACGAGCTATGACAGCCTGGGCCGCACCGACACGCTCTATACGGTCGGCGTCGGCGTGGATCACTGGTTCAACCGCTTCGTCGCCTTGTCGGCGGACGCCGAGTATCAGGCGCTGGAATCCTCGGCCGCCGGCACCT
This sequence comes from Rhizobiaceae bacterium, assembly GCA_028281105.1. Classification (GTDB taxonomy): domain Bacteria; phylum Pseudomonadota; class Alphaproteobacteria; order Rhizobiales; family Rhizobiaceae; genus JANQKQ01. The sequence goes on along the minus strand of JANQKQ010000023.1, from coordinate 44,288 downwards.
CCTACGAGTCGACCACGATCACGATGGGCCTCACTATGCGCAGGTGATGGAGCGCGCCGTCATTCAGCTTGTTCGATCAACGCCTCGAATTCGGGGCGCAGCGCGTCGGCCAGTTCCGGTTGCCACATGGCGAACGCCACATTGGCTTTTACGAAACCCTCCTTGGAGCCGCAGTCGAAAGTGCGGCCGGTGAACCGGTAGCCGTAGAACTTCTGGATCTGCATCAGCCGGGCCATCGCGTCAGTGATCTGGATCTCGCCGCCCGCACCCTTCTGATGTTCTGACAGGATGGCGAAGATCTCCGGCTGCAGGATGTAGCGGCCGTTGATGAACAGGTTCGACGGCGCGGTGCCGGCCGGCGGTTTTTCCACCATGCCGGTGATCTGGAAGCCGCCGTCGACCGCCTCCCCGGTTTCGACCACACCGTATTTGTGGGTCTCTTCCCAGGCCACCTCCTCGGTGGCGATGATGTTGCCGCCGGTGCGCTCATACAGCCTGACCATGGACGAAAGGCAGCCGTCCACGTCCTGCATCACCATGTCGGGCAGCAGCAATGCGAACGGCTCGTCGCCGACGAGCTCGCGCGCGCACCAAACCGCGTGGCCGAGGCCCAGCGGCTCCTGCTGACGGGTGAACGAAGTCTGGCCGGGACCGGGCAGGAACTCGGCCAGGGTGGCCAGCGCCTCCGCCTTGCCGCGCTCGCGCAGGGTCTGTTCCAACTCGACCTGGATATCGAAGTGATCCTCGATCACCGACTTGTTGCGCCCGGTCACGAAAATGAAATGCTCGATGCCGGCGGCGCGCGCCTCTTCCACGGCGTACTGGATGACCGGTTTGTCGACGACGGTCAGCATCTCCTTGGGCACCGCTTTGGTTGCGGGAAGGAACCGGGTGCCCAGTCCGGCGACCGGAAAAACCGCCTTGCGCACGGGCTTGAAGCTGGTCATTGGAGCGTTTCTTGCCTGGTTACAAATGCTTGAACGGAATCGGTAAACTACCATCCGACGGTTTATTCAATCCTAAGTTTTCCTTGTTAGCCTGTGACACCCCAATAACGACAATCCGGCGGGCGTCATGGCAGTGTTGGTTACTGGTGGAGCCGGCTATATCGGCTCCCATATGGTCTGGGAATTGCTCGACCACGGCGAGGACGTGGTGGTGCTCGATGATTTGTCCACGGGCTTTGCCTGGGCGGTTCCAGAGCGCGCCGAGCTGATCGTCGCCGATGTGGGCGACCGCAAGCTCTCCGAACAGATCATCGCTGATCGCGACATCGACGCGATCATCCACTTCGCCGGCTCGGCGGTGGTGCCTGAATCGGTGCGCAATCCGCTCAAATACTACGAGAACAACACGGCCAAATCGCGCAGCCTCGTCGCCGCGGCGGTCAACCGTGGCGTCGACAAGTTCATCTTTTCGTCCACCGCCGCCGTCTATGGGGACCCGGTGGACGGCGAGCCGATAAAAGAAAACGCGGTGCTGGCGCCGATGTCGCCCTATGGCGCGTCGAAGCTGATGACGGAGATGATGATCCGCGACGTCGCGGTGGCTCACGATCTGCGCTACGTCATGCTGCGCTACTTCAACGTCGCCGGCGCGGATCCCGCCGGCCGCACTGGCCTTTCCAGCGACGGCGCGACCCATCTCATCCGGCTGGCCTGCGAGGCGGCGCTGGGCAAGCGCAGCCATCTGGTGGTGCATGGCACCGATTACGACACGCGCGACGGCACCGGCGTGCGCGATTTCATCCATGTCAGCGATCTGGTGAATGCGCACTATGCGGCTCTTGGTTTCCTGCGCGGCGGCGGGCTTAAGTTCACCGCCAATTGCGGCTATGGACAGGGCTACTCCGTGCTCGAGGTGATCGAGGCGGTCAAACGCATCTCGGGCAGCGATTTCGAGGTGCGCAACGGCGCGCGCAGGCCGGGCGACATCTCCCAAATGGTGGCGAACGCCGACCGGTTGATGAGCCGGCTGGGCTGGAAGCCGCGATATGACGATCTCGATGCGATCATCTCCAGCGCGTTGGCGTGGGAAGCCAATCTGCCGCGACTGCGCCAGGCCAGCTAGCGGCTCACGCCCAATCGCGCGGTTGTCGCGCGACCGGTTCTTCCCTGGTTAATGCTCCGGTAAACCAATTGTTGACCCGCGCCGCGGTACAAGGTCCGCGCGACCAGTTGCGGCCGTCGCCGGGCCGGGTCGGTTTTTGCCAGAATCTGCTAATAAAGTAGGCGAATGGAGATCGCGATGCCGTCATCGGTTAAGATGAGCGTTGTGGTGCGCGCCGCCGGCCGGGCGTTGGCGGTGATGGGATTGGCAATGATGCTGGCCATGCCGACGGACATGAAGGCGGATCAGGGCTTTCAGCGCTGGATCCGCGATTTTCGCAACGTCGCCGCCAAATCCGGCGTCGAGCGCGCCACCTATGACAAGGTGTTTGCCGGCATCAGCAGCCCGGACCCCGAAGTGCTGCGCGCGGCAAACCACCAGCCCGAGTTCAAATCGAACGTCTGGGATTATCTGGATGCGCGCATCTCCGAGCAGATCATTCGCGACGGCCAGGCGCATAAGCAACAATATGCGGGCTGGCTCGACCGGATCGAGAGCCGGTTCGGCGTGGATCGCCACATTCTGCTGGCGATCTGGTCGATGGAATCCTCCTACGGCAAGGCGTTAGAGCAGGAAGGCCGGCTGCACCGGATTGCGCGAGCGCTCGCGACCCTCGCCTATGCGGACGCGCGGCGTGCGAAATTCGCCCGTAAGCAGTTGATCGCCGCGATGAAGATCGTCCAGGCGGGCGACATTTCGGCGGAGGGTCTTGTGGGCTCGTGGGCGGGCGCGATGGGCCACACCCAGTTCATCCCGACGAGCTATCAGGCCTGGGCCGTCGACATCGACGGCAACGGGCGGCGCGACGTGTGGAACTCGGTGCCGGACGCGCTGGCCAGTGCCGCCAACCTGCTCATGAAGAACGGCTGGCGGACCGGCAAGACCTGGGGCTACGAGGTGCAGCTGCCGGCCAGGTTCGCCAAAAGCCTCGCGGACGGCAGGCAGATGACGTTGCGCGAATGGGCCCGTGCCGGCTTCCGCCGAGTAGGCGGCAAGGCGTTTCCGCGCCCGAGCGACCAGGCGGTGCTGAAGCTGCCGGCGGGCAAAGATGGTCCCGGCTTCCTGATGCTGCGCAATTTCTTCGTGCTCAAACGCTATAACAATGCGGATAAATATGCGCTGGCCGTGGGCCATCTGGCCGACCGCCTGCGTGGCGGCGACGGCTTCGTGCAGCCCTGGCCGCGTGGCTATACGCCGCTCGATGAGATCGGCCGCAAGGCGGTGCAGGTGCACATGGCGCGGCTGGGGCTTTATGACGGCGATATCGACGGCAATATCGGTTCGGGCTCGCGCGCGGCGATCCGCGCCTATCAGGACCAATACGGACTTGAGCAGGATGGCGTTGCATCGCGCGAGCTGCTGGATAAATTGAACGGCGGATAGCCGGCTTGAACGCGGGTTTTGCGTGCCAAGTTCGCCCGCGCGTGGTACGAGACCACCGGAAGCCATGTACAAGACCGCCGTTAAAGCGATTGTCCTCATCGTTGTCGCGCTGGCGATAACGCCGTTGCCGCAGGGAGGCCTGTTGGGCACTGCGCCGGCGTTCGCGCAATCCAAGCCCAAGGCCAAAAAGCCCGGCAACATCTTCGAAATCCTGTTCGGCAAGCGCGGCACGTTTCGCGAACGCGCGCAGCGCGCGCGAGAGAGGATCGAGCGAGGACGCCGGGTGCGCGTCGAGCGCCGGCGAAACCGGTCCGGAAGTAGGCAGCCCGCGGGCCAGGCGGTGGCGCGAGCGCCGGAGCCGGCTGCGGTGGAGAAAAGCGAGAACGCGGCCAAAATCCTCATCGTCGGCGATTTCATGGCCGGCGGATTGGCCTGGGGTCTGGAACAGCTCTATGCCGCCAACGCCAACGTGATCGTCGTCGATCAGTCACAGGGACTATCCGGTTTCGTGCGCGACGACGTCAAGGATTGGCCAGGCTCCATCGCCGGTCACATGGACGAATTCAAGCCGTCGGCGGTGGTCGTGCTGTTGGGCATGAACGACCGGCAGCAGATGCGTCTTCCCGACGGCCGGGTGGAGAAGTTCACGGAAACCTGGACGGGGCATTACAACCAACGGGTCGAGCAGCTCGCCAACACGGTCAACGAGAAGGGTGTGCCGCTGATCTGGATGGGCCTGCCGCCGGTGCGCTCGACCCGCATGTCGAACGATTATCTGGTGCTCAACGAGATCTATCGCGAAAAGAGCGAGGCGGTGGGCGGCGCCTTCGTGGACATCTGGGACGGGTTTACCAACGCGGAAGGCAAGTTCGTCAGCGCCGGTCCGGACGTTTCCGGCCAGATCAAGCGGCTTCGCGGTTCCGACGGCATCAACATGACACGGACCGGAAAACGCAAGCTGGCTTTCTATGCCGAGCGGGCGATCCGGCGGGCGACGGGCATCGGCAATGAGCAACTGCTGGCATCGTTGCCCGGTGCGGATGCGAGCGACACGCAAACGGCGGAATATGACCCCGCGTCGACCGGACGGACCATCGTCGTATCGCTTGCCGGACCGGCGGTGGACGGCGGTTTCGTGCTCGAAGGCGCCGGCGAGATCATGAGCGACGAAAGCGCGGATCAGAGCGTCGCCTATGAGCTGGTGGTGAACGGGATGCTCTCCAGGCCGCGGCCGGGCAGGGTGGATTACGCCAGCTTCTCCGGCGCGCCCGAGCCCGTGGCGGAAGGCGGCGCGAGCCCGTACTGATCAGGCTCGCATCAGCGCGGCAGGTCGCTCGATCCCATCAGAAATTCATCGACGGCGCGGGCGGCCTGGCGGCCCTCGCGGATCGCCCACACGACGAGGGACTGGCCGCGGCGGCAGTCGCCGGCGGCGAAGATCTTGTCCGCGCTGGCGGCGTAATCGCGATCGTCGGCGTCGATGTTGCCGCGATCGGAGAGCTTGAGGCCCAGCCGTTCCAGCAGTCCTTCGTGCACCGGCGAGACGAAACCCATCGCCAGCAGCACCAGGTCGGCCTTCAGCTTGAAGGCGGAACCCTCGACCGGCTGGAACTTGTCGTCAACTCGAGCGCAGACCAGGTGGGTCACGTCGCCGTCGCGGCCATCGAATTCCTGCGTGATCACCGAGAACTCGCGCTGGGCGCCCTCCTCATGGCTTGACGAGGTGCGCAGCTTCAGCGGCCAGTTGGGCCAGGTCAGCAGCTTGTCCTCGCGCTCGGGCGGGATCGGCATGATCTCCAGCTGGGTGACCGAAAGCGCGCCCTGGCGCACCGAGGTGCCGATGCAGTCCGACCCGGTGTCGCCGCCGCCGATCACCACCACATGCTTGCCGCCGGCGAGAATCGGGCTGGCATTGTCGAGCGGTTCGTCGCCGACCCGACGGTTCTGCTGGGGCAGGAAGTCCATGGCGAAGTGGATGCCGCGCAAATCGCGGCCTTCGATGGGCAGGTCTCGCGGCTTCTCGGCGCCGGTGGCGACCACCACCGCGTCGTGGCCGTCGACCAGCTTGTCGGTTCCATCGTCCTCGCCGACATGGACTCCGTAGTGGAAGGTGACGCCCTCGGCCTGCATCTGCTCGACCCGGCGGTCGATGTGGTGCTTTTCCATCTTGAAGTCGGGAATGCCGTAGCGCAGCAGGCCGCCGGCCTTGGCGTGTTTCTCATAGAGATGCACGTCGTGGCCGGCGCGGGCCAGTTGCTGGGCGCAGGCCATGCCGGCCGGTCCCGAGCCGATCACTGCGACGCGCTTGCCGGTCTTGGCGGCGGCCGGCTGCGGGCCGACCCAGCCTTCCTGCCAGCCCCGATCGATTAGCGCCAGCTCGATCGACTTGATGGTCACCGGCGCGTCGATCAGGTTCAACGTGCAGGCGGCCTCGCACGGGGCGGGGCACACCCGGCCGGTGAATTCGGGGAAGTTGTTGGTCGAGTGCAGGTTGGCGAGCGCGTCCGCCCAGTTGTCCTGATAGACCAGATCGTTCCAGTCGGGGATCTGGTTGTGGATCGGGCAGCCGGTGTGACAGTAGGGAATGCCGCAGTCCATGCAGCGCGCCGCCTGCTCGCGTACCCGGTCGGCGGGCGGCTCGATGACGAATTCCTTGTAATGGCGAATGCGATCGGCGGCGGGCCGATAACGCCGGTCCTGGCGATCGATTTCGAGAAAGCCGGTTACTTTACCCAATTAACTAGCCTCCTTGCACCAATCATATTCACTGGTTCCATCAGGATCGGGAACTCCCCACCGACCTGGCTTGTCCAGAAGTTCTTCTGTAACGCTCTGAAACCTGTCAGATATCCATCTGTCAATGTCGCCCACCAGACGCTGCCCATATTTGCCGAATTCCAGGTTTCGCACCAAAACCCATGAATCAACCGGAAATTTTCTTTCAATCGACGACTTTGCTTCTTCTGCAGATAGTTTTTCCTTGAGGCAAGCCGGTTGGAAAAACTCGGGAGCATCAATTCCACGAGACCTGATATTAATTTCATACGTTAATCCCGGAAGAACATATATTCTTAATCTCAAAGTATCGGCATCAATTACCTTGATAACCTGCGCTTCATACGATCTATAATCGGGTTTTCCATTCTTCAGCAGCAAGCATCCATTAGCCTCTCCGCATTTGCTGGTTTCGGCGGTGGCTTCGAGGTAAGAGAAAACTGTTATTGTCGCGGCCAAGAAAGGGGCGCAAGAGAGCATTGATGCAGATGAGAGGTTCATGATCTGTCTCCAGGCCTCAAAACCTATTCCGCCGCCGCGCTCAGGCGCTGCTCTTCCATCTCCTTCAATGCCCGGCGGTATTCGACCGGCATCACCTTGACGAATTTCGGCCGGTAATCGTCCCAATTGTCCAGGATGTCGCGGGCGCGGGCGGAGTTGGTGTAGTTCATGTGTCGGGTGATCAATTGCTGCAGGCGCTCCTCGTCGAATCTCGTCATGTCGGAGGAGACGTCGATGCGGCCCTTGTGCTCGAGGTCGCCGCCGTGGTGGTGGAGCTGTTCGAGCATGTCATCTTCCTCGGGCACCGGCTCCAACTCGACCATCGCAAGATTGCAGCGGGTCTCGAAGTCGCCCGCTTCATCCAGCACATAGGCGATGCCGCCCGACATGCCGGCGGCGAAGTTGCGTCCCGTATGGCCCAGCACGACGACAATGCCGCCGGTCATGTATTCGCAGCCGTGATCGCCGACGCCTTCCACCACCGCGATGGCGCCGGAATTTCGAACCGCGAAGCGCTCGCCGCCGACGCCGCGGAAATAGCACTCGCCGTCGATGGCGCCGTAAAGCACGGTATTGCCGACGATGATGGAGTCTTCCGGCACCAGCTTCTTGGCGATCTCCGGCGGGTAGACGATGAGGCGGCCGCCGGAAAGGCCTTTGCCCACATAGTCGTTGGCCTCGCCCTCCAGTTCCATGGTCATGCCGGCGGCGGCCCAGGCGCCGAAGCTCTGGCCGGCGGTGCCGGTCAGGCGGATGTGGATGGTGTCGTCGGGCAGGCCGGCATGGCCGTACTTGGCGGCTATCGCCCCACCCAGCATGGCGCCGGCGGTGCGGTCGGTGTTGTGGATCGGCAGGCTGATCTTGACCGGCTTGCCGTCGTCGAGTGCTGGCTTGGCCTGCTTGATCAGCTCGCGGTCGAGGATTTCTTCAAGGTGATGGTCCTGGTCCTCGCTGCGATAGATGCCAACGTCGTCGGAGACATCCGGCCGGTAGAACAGCCGCGAGAAGTCGAGGCCCTGGGCCTTCCAGTGTTCGAGCAGCTTGTTCTGGTCGAGGGCCTGAATCTGGCCGATCATATCGTCGAATCGGGTAAACCCGAGCGCGGCCATCGCCTCGCGCACCTCCTCGGCGACGAAGAAGAAATAGTTGATCACGTGCTCGGGGGTGCCGACGAAGCGTTTGCGCAGCACCGGGTCCTGGGTGGCGACGCCGACGGGACAGGTGTTCAGGTGACACTTGCGCATCATGATGCAGCCAGAGGCGATCAGCGGCGCGGTGGCGAAGCCGAACTCGTCGGCGCCAAGCAGCGCGCCGATCACCACGTCGCGGCCGGTGCGCAGCCCGCCGTCCACCTGCACCGAGATGCGCGAGCGCAGCTTGTTGGTGACCAGGGTCTGGTGGGTTTCGGCCAGCCCGATCTCCCACGGGCTGCCGGCGTGCTTGATCGAGGTCAGTGGACTCGCCCCGGTGCCGCCCTCGAAGCCGGAGATGGTCACATGGTCGGCGCGGGCTTTGGCGACGCCGGCGGCGACCGTGCCCACGCCGACTTCGGAGACCAGCTTGACGGAGATGTCGGCGCGCGGGTTGACGTTCTTCAGGTCGTAGATGAGCTGGGCCAAATCCTCGATCGAATAGATATCATGGTGCGGCGGCGGCGAGATCAGGCCGACGCCCGGGGTGGAATGGCGCACTTTGGCGATGACCGCGTCGACCTTGTGGCCGGGCAACTGGCCGCCCTCGCCGGGCTTGGCGCCCTGGGCCATCTTGATCTGGATCATATCGGAATTGGCCAGGTATTCTGCGGTAACCCCGAAGCGGCCGGAAGCCACCTGCTTGATCGCCGAGCGCATGGAATCGCCGTTGTCCATCGGCTCGAACCGGTCCGGCTCCTCGCCGCCCTCGCCGGTGTTCGACTTGCCGCCCAAACGGTTCATGGCGATCGCCAGATTGGTGTGGGCCTCGCGGCTGATCGAGCCGAACGACATGGCGCCGGTGGCGAAGCGCTTAACGATCTGCACGGCCGGCTCGACCTCATCCAGGTCGATCGGCTTGGAGCCGAATTCCTCCGCGTCCCTGATGCGGAACAGGCCGCGGATGGTGAGATCCGCCTGGGCCGATTCGTTCACCTGGGCCGCGAATTCGCGATATTGGTTCCGGGAGTTGCCGCGCACCGCGTGCTGCAAAGAAGCGACCACCGGGGCGGTCCACACATGGTCTTCGCCGCGGATGCGGTAAGCGTAGTCGCCGCCTACGTCGAGCGCCGAGCGCAACACCGGCACGTCGCCGAAGGCGTCGCGATGGCGCGCTACGGTCTCGGCGGCGATCTCGGCAAGCCCGGCGCCCTCGATCGTGGTGGCGGTGCCGGTGAAATAGCGGGCGACGAAGTCCGACGACAGGCCGACGGCGTCGAAGATCTGCGCGCCGCAATAGGATTGGTAGGTGGAGATGCCCATCTTCGACATCACCTTCAGGATGCCCTTGTTGATCGCCTTGATGTAGCGCTGGATCACCTCGAAGGCGTCGACCTCTTCAGGGAACTCGCCGTCAGCGTGCATCTGCCCCAGGGTCTCGAATGCCAGATAGGGGTTGATGGCTTCCGCGCCGTAGCCGGCGAGCGTACAGAAATGGTGCACCTCGCGCGGCTCGCCGGATTCGACCACTAGGCCGACCGAGGTGCGCAGGCCCTTGCGGATCAGGTGGTGGTGGACGGCGGCGGTGGCCAGCAGCGCCGGAATGGCGATGCGCTCGGCGCTTACTTGGCGGTCCGACAGGACGATGATGTTGTAGCCGTTATGGACGGATTCCTCGGCGCGCGCGCACAATTTGTCGAGGGCGTCGGCCATGCCGCCGGCGCCCTTGTCTGCCGCATAGGTGGTATCGAGCTTCTTGGTTTGGAACTGGTTGTCGGCGATATCGCCGATGGCGCGGATCTTTTCCAGATCGTCATTGGTCAGGATCGGCTGGCGTACCTCCAGCCGCTTCGAGGTAGCCATGCCCTCCAGGTCGAACAGGTTCGGGCGCGGGCCGATGAACGAGACCAGGCTCATCACCGATTCCTCGCGAATCGGGTCGATCGGCGGGTTGGTCACCTGGGCGAAGTTCTGCTTGAAATAGGTGTAGAGCAGCTTGGATTTGCGCGACATCACCGAGATCGGCGTGTCGGTGCCCATCGAGCCGATCGCCTCCTGGCCGGTGGTCGCCATCGGCGACATCAGCAGCTTGAGGTCTTCCTGGGTGTAGCCGAAGGCCTGCTGGCGGTCGATCAGCTCGGCGGCCGTCGATGGCGAGGGGCGCGCCGCGCTCGGCATGTCTTCCAGCACGATCTGCGCGCGCGCCAGCCATTCGCGATACGGGTTGGCGTTGCACAAATCGCGCTTGATCTCATCGTCGGAGATGATGACGCCCTTCTCCAGGTCGATCAGCAGCATCTTGCCCGGCTGCAGCCGCCACTTGGTCACGATGGTGGCCTCGTCGACCGGCAGCACGCCGGCTTCCGACGACATGATCACCCGGTCGTCGTCGGTGACCACATAGCGGGCCGGGCGCAGGCCGTTGCGGTCCAGCGTGGCGCCGATCTGGCGGCCATCGGTGAAGGCGACCGCCGCCGGACCGTCCCACGGCTCCATCAGCGCGGCGTGGTACTCGTAAAAGGCGCGCCGGTCCTCGCCCATCAGCGGATTGCCGGCCCAGGCCTCGGGGATCAGCATCATCACCGCGTGGGCGAGCGAATAGCCGCCCTGGGTGAGGAATTCGAGCGCGTTGTCGAAGCAGGCGGTGTCGGACTGGCCTTCGTAGGAGATCGGCCACAGCTTCGAAATGTCGTCGCCGAACAGGGGCGAGGAGACCGAGGCCTGGCGCGCGGCCATCCAGTTGACGTTGCCGCGCAGCGTGTTGATCTCGCCGTTGTGAGAGACCATGCGATAGGGGTGGGCCAGCTTCCAGGATGGGAAGGTGTTGGTGGAGAACCGCTGGTGGACCAGCGCCAGGGCCGACTTGAAGTCCGGGTGTTTGAGATCGGCGAAATAGGCGCCGAGCTGGTAGGCCAGGAACATGCCCTTGTAGACGATGGTGCGCGTCGACAGCGAGACGGGATAGAAGTCCTCGTCCAGCCCGCCCTTTTCCTCGTATAGGCGGTTGGAGACCACCTTGCGCAGGATGAACAGGCGGCGCTCGAAGTCGTCGATCGAGCCTTCGAAACTTCCCCGGCCGATGAACACTTGGCGGTGCACCGGCTCGGTAGCGGCGATTTCCGGGTCCTGTGAAAGGCAGGAATTGTCGACCGGCACGTCGCGCCAGCCCAACAGTTCCACGCCCTCCTCGACGCAGACGTCGGCGAATATCTGTTCGATGCGGGCGCGGTCTTTATCGTCGCGCGGCATGAAGACGTGGCCGGCGGCATACTCGCCGGGCTCCGGCAGGTCGATGCCGAGCTTGGCACATTCGGCGGCGAAGAATTCGTGCGGTAACTGCACCAGCATGCCGGCGCCGTCGCCCATCAGCGGGTCGGCGCCCACCGCGCCACGGTGGGTCAGGTTTTCGAGGATTTGCAGCCCGTCGGCGATGATCTGGTGGGAGGCCTCGCCCTTCATATGGGCGATGAAGCCGACGCCGCACGCGTCGTGCTCGTTGGCCGGGTCGTACAAGCCCGCGCGTTCAGGCGCGCTGCCGTCGGTGCGGACTTGTGCGTCAAACGATGAACGGGCCGTGTGCATCATTTCATCCCCAGATCGTTAGGTAGCCTGTGACGAAGCCGCATGGAGCGCGTCCGGCCCCGTCTCGATCTCAAGCCAACCAGGCCGAGATCAAGAGGATTTCCCAGTGAATTGCAAGCTGCGGCGGCTAAAAAGACAGCATCCCTGTCCTATTTTGCCGCAACCTGCGGGAAAAATCCATCCCCTGTGGGGCCGCGGGGCCAGTTTATCGCGGTTGCCTGTCGGTCTTTCGAATGATGCCGGAACTCCTGCCCACGCCCATTGCAATTTGGGCCGGCTGTGGCAATAGAGCCGTTGGCTTGATGGGCGCGTAGGGAGCGATCATGATCTTCGGCAGCGACAATTGGGCGGGGGCGGCGCCGCAGATATCGGCGGCGCTGGCGGAACACTCGGCCGGCATGGCGCGCGCCTACGGCGACAGCGATCTCGATGCCCGGGTGGAAGCGACCTTCGCCGAACTGTTCCAGCACGAGGTGGCGGTGTTCTTCGTCGGCACCGGCACGGCGGCCAACTCGCTGGCGATGGCGGCGGTGGGCCGGCCCGGGGGCATGGCTCTGTGCCATCGCGGCGCGCATATGGCCGAGGACGAATGCGGCGGGCCGGAACTGTTCATGGCCGGCGGCCGGCTGGTGCTGCTCGATGGCGCCGTTGGCAAGATCGATCCCGACGGCCTGAAGAAGGAGTTGGCCCGCTTCGATCCACCTTTTCTGCATCACGGCCGGGCCACGGCGCTGTCGCTTACCCAGTCGACCGAGGTAGGTACGGTCTATTCGATCGAAGAAATCCGCCGACTGGCGGACATGGCCAGGGCTTTATCCCTGCCGGTGCACATGGACGGCTCGCGGTTCGCCAACGCGCTGGTGCATCTAGACGTCTCGCCGGCGGACATGACCTGGCGAGCCGGCGTTGACATGGTTTCCTTCGGCGGCACCAAGAACGGCTGCTGGTGCGCGGAGGCGCTGGTGTTCTTCAACACCGACCTAGCCGCCGACATGGCCTATCACCGCAAGCGGGCGGGCCACCTGTTCTCCAAGTCGCGGTTCATCGCCGCACAGTTCGCCGGATATTTCGCCGATGATCTATGGCTCGACCTGGCGCGCCACTCCAACGCTATCGCCGAGCGTCTGCGCAAAGGCATCGATGCTTCCGGCAAGGCGAGGCTGGCCTGGCCAAGCCAGGCCAACGAGGTGTTCTTCATCGCCGCCGAGGGTGTCGCGGAATCGTTGCAGGCGGCGGGCGCTGCGTTCCATCGCTGGCCGATGCCGCATGACGTGGAGGGCGAGGCGATCTATCGCCTGGTCGCCAGCTTCGCTTCCACCGAGGATGATGCCGATCGGTTCATCGAAGCGCTGAACGATGCCTGACCGGCTCAGTGGGGCAACCCTTAACCCTATCTCCTAACCGCATCTTAACGTGGGTTGCCGAGTGTTGAGGCCGGCAGGGGATCGGGTCCGCATCCGGTCCCAAACTGTCACATTGCCGGCGCTCACGCGCCGGTAGCGGCAGCGCTAACGACGCGATCACCCACGTGTTATCGCGGCTGACTGTTAGTTGATTTCCATTTGACCGGATTAGACCCGATATCGCCGGCGTCGCCCTAAAGCGACACCGTGCAACCCAACTTGAATATGAGGAACTGATCCATGTCGAAGAAAGTAGCTACCTCAGCCATTGTGGCCGGCGCCGTCGCCGCGGCCGTTACCATGGTCGCGCACACCACGCCGGCTTCGGCCGCCGGAGCCAAGGAGAAATGCTTCGGCGTCGCCCTGGCCGGCAAGAACGACTGCGCGGCTGGAGCGGGCACCACCTGCGCCGGCACCTCGACCGTCGACTATCAGGGCAATGCCTGGAGCCTGGTCGACGCGGGCACCTGCACCACCATGGAACTGCCGGGTGGTCGTATGGGCTCGCTGAGCGAACTCGAGCGCGACCTTCCCACCTAAGCGCCTTTTGGCCTCCTGAACCCGGAGAGCCTTGAGCGGGAATGCGATTGGTCACAATGCCTACTAGCGAGAGATTTCATGCAAACCATACTGTCCTCCCGCCCCGCCACTAGCGGATTTGCAAAACTTCCGATTCCGGCACGCGCCGGGGTCGGACTCAAAGCCAAGCATGTGAGCGATATCCTTAAGAGCGATGCCGATGTCGGCTTCTTCGAGGTGCATGCGGAGAACTATATGGGCGCCGGCGGCCCGCCGCACGCCCAGCTGACCGCGATCCGCGAGCGTTATCCTGTGTCCGTGCATGGGGTCGGCATGTCGATCGGTGGCGAGAACCAGATCGATCCCGACCATCTGGCCCGGTTCGCGGCCGTGGTCGAGCGCTACGAGCCGGGGCTGGTTTCCGAGCACCTGGCGTGGTCGACCCACGACGACGTGTTCTACAACGACCTGCTGCCGCTGCCTTATACCGACGAGACGCTGGCGCGCATCGTCGAGCATGTGGATCAGGTGCAGGAAGCGATCAGCCGGCAGATCCTGATCGAGAACCCGTCGACTTATGTCGTCTTCGAGCAGTCCACCTGGAGCGAGGTGGATTTCATGGCAGAAATCGCCGAGCGCTCCGGTTGCGGGCTGTTGTTCGACGTCAACAATGTTTACGTGTCCGCCACCAACCATGGCACTTCGCCGCGCGAATATATTGAGGCCTATCCGCTGCATCTGGTGGGCGAGATTCACCTGGCGGGCCACGCCCAAGATGCCGATGACACCGGCGCGCCGCTGCTGATCGATTCCCACGACCGGGAAGTCTGCGACGATGTGTGGGCGCTCTACGACCTGGTGCTCGCGCGCACCCGGGCGCTGCCTTCGCTGGTCGAGTGGGACAATAACGTGCCCGACTGGCCGATGCTCGCGGCCGAGGCGGCCCGCGCCGATGCGGCTCTGGCCGCGTGTGAGGCGAGCGGCCGCCGGGTCGCGTGAGGCCCGCCGCCATGTCGGACCCTACGCAGCACAGTTTCGCCACCGCCTTGCTAGGCGGCGAACCGGCCCCGCCGCCCGGTGTCGTCGGACCTGACGGTGCGCTCGCACCCAAGCGCTTCGCCGTTTATCGCAACAATGTGACGGTGAGCCTGATTGAGGCGCTTGGCGCCAATTTCCCGGCGATCGGTAACTTCATCGGCGATGAGAATTTCACCATCCTGGCCCGCGCCTATGCGCGAAGCCACCCACCGACCTCGCCGATGATGCAGGCCTATGGCGAGGGTTTCGCCGAGTTCATCGACGGCTTCGAGCCGCTCGCCCACGCACCGTTTCTGGGCGATCTGGCCCGCGTCGAGATGGCCTGGCTGAGTGCCTATCATGCCGCGGACGACCCGGTCCTGACCGGTGATGATATGGCCGGGCTCGATGAGCAGGCGGTGATGGCGGCCAAGCTGCGGCCGCACCCGGCATTCGCGCTCGTCCGCTCGCGCTACGCGATAGCCGACCTGGCCGCCTGGCGTGACGGCGAACCGGGCGAACGGATCCGATTTGATGAAGCCCAGTCGGCGCTGGTCACGCGCCCTTTGATGACGGTTGAAGTTCGCGGCCTCGACCAGGCGCAGGCCGTGTTCTTCGAGAGCCTGGGCGGCGGCGGCACTCTGGGCCAGGCGGTGAGCGATGGCCTTGAAGCAGGCGGGGATTTCGATACCGCGCGAACCATCGCGTTGATGCTGGAGGCCGGCGCGTTCGCGGAACTGGAAAAACGATGACAACCATTGAACCTGAAACCATCGGGACGAAGAGATTTCAGACAAAGGAGATTGCCATGTTGGGGACTTTAACTGGCCTGTACCGCAGCGTGTTTGGCGCGATCGAACGGCTGGCGGGCGACTGGTTCGTCGGATTTGCCGCGCGGTTCACGTTTCTGGCCGTGTTGTTCTTCTACTATCTCAACTCGGCCATGACCAAGATCGGCGACGGGGTGCTGGGTTTCTTCCAGGTCCAGGACGGCGCCTATTTCCAGATCGTCCCTTCGGTCGTGGAGGCGGCGGGCTATGACACGGCGAACGTGCCGTTCATCTACGATGTGATCGTCTATGCCGGCACCTATACGGAGATCTTGCTGCCCATCCTGATCGTGTTGGGTCTGTTCACCCGTGGCGCGGCGCTGGCCATGATCGGGTTTATCGCCGTGCAGTCCTATGTGGACGTGGCCTTCCATGGGGTCGATGACAAAACCATCGGAGCTCTGTTCGACCGGGCGTCGGATTCGCTGATCGCCGACCAGCGCATGCTGTGGGTGTTCCTGCTGCTGGTCCTGGTGGTCCAGGGCGCGGGGCGGGTATCGCTGGACCATCTGCTGTCGCGGCGTGGGAGTTAGGTTATCTCCTGCTGACGCGGAAGCCGGCACCAGCCCACTCCCCCTCCCAACCACCCTCTCGAGGATACTTGCGTGGGTGGTTGGGAGGGGGAGTGGGCTGGTGCCGACTGAACAACAAAAAGTCTAGAACGCAAAACGGGCGCCCCGGGAGGAGAAAGGCGCCCGCTTCGCTCGCTACGAGGGTGATGGCCTATTTGGCGGCCTTACCCTCGATCTGTTTGACCTTGGAGTTGATCTCGACCTTGCGCGGTTTCATCGCGTCGGGAATCTCGCGCACCAGATCGATGTGCAACAGGCCGTTCTCCAGCTTGGCTTCGCGGACCTCGACGTGGTCGGCGAGCTGAAAGCGGCGTTCGAAGGCGCGTGAGGCGATGCCGCGGAACAGCACTTCGGCACCGTCCTCGCTCTCCTCAGCGGTCTTCTCGCCCTTGACGGTCAGGGTGTTCTCGCGCGCTTCGACCGTCAGATCGTCTTCGGCGAAGCCGGCCACCGCCATGGTCACGCGATAAGCGTTCTCATCGGTGATTTCGATGTTGTAGGGCGGATAGGTCTGACCGGTTTCGGGCTGGGACACGTTGTCCAGCATCGAAAACAGGCGGTCGAAGCCGACGGTGGAGCGGTAAAGGGGTGAAAAGTCGATTGCACGCATGGCAATGCCCTCCTTGAGAAGCGACGTTTGCGCGTTTCATTTTGATCTGCGCCTCCGTGTTTGGCAGGCGCAGCGTTCAAGTTGCGGACCCGAATGGCGTCCGCAGTCTTTAATGTAGGCGGCCCGCCAGTCAGTTCAAGGGTAGTGCGGCAAACCCCAGGGGTGGCCGACGCCGGGCCTTGAGCGAGCGCGCCGCAATGGGGTAGGGATCGCTTTCAAGCACTTTGCGAATGCGGCGAATCTTCAATGTACCTGGTTGAAACTGCGGATAACCCGATGCCGCCGGGAGCGATCGCCGGCACCGTGCAGACTCCCGACGGGATGAGCGTGCGCTACGCCAGGTGGAGATCGCTCGCCCATCCGGTCAATGGCACGGTGCTGCTGTTGCACGGGCGGGCCGAATACATCGAGAAGATGTACGAGACCGTGACCAACCTGCGGCAGATGGGATTCGAGGTGTTCACGCTGGACTGGCGCGGGCAGGGCGGATCGACGCGAATGCTGTCGGACCCGAGGCGCGGCTATGTGGACGATTTCGATCAGTACATCGTCGATCTGGAAACCTGTATGAGCGAAATCGTGCTGCCGGACTGTCCGGGCCCATATTACATACTGGCCCACTCGACGGGCTCGCTGGTGGCGTTGCTGGCGGCGCCCCAGTTCGGCAACCGCATTCGCCGCATGGTGTTGTGCGCGCCGCTGCTGCATCTGGCGATCAGCGAGGGATCCCAGCGTTTCCTGAAATTCATAGCCGGCACGTTCACCACCATCGGGCTGGGAGAGGTTTTTATGCACGGCGGTCCTACGCCGGACGACAGCCGGTCGTTCGCCGGCAACCGGCTCACGTCCGACCTCGACCGCTACATGCGCAACACCGGATTTATCCGCGAACGTCCGGAACTGGGCGTCGGCGGCCCGACCGCCGCCTGGCTGTTCGCCGCGTTCCGCGCCATGGACAGGGTGGAAGACCCCGAATTCCACAGCCAGATCACCATACCGACATTGCTGATCTGCGCCGGAGGCGACCAGGTGGTCTCATGCGCCGCGATCGAGGAATTGGGCGGGCGGCTTCGTTCGGGTTCATGTCTGACCATCGACGGGGCCAAGCACGAGATCCTGCAGGAGCGGGACGTCTATCGTGAGCAACTGTTGAGCGCGTTCGGTTCGTTCGTGCCGGGAACGGAGCTGGTTTAGCCCCGCCTCCGTCAGCCGGCCAAAAACTCCAGCGCCTGGGCGTGCAATTGCGCGTTGGCGGCGGCGATGATCTTGCCGCCCTGCGCTGCCGGCCCGCCACTCCAGTCGCTCACCACCCCGCCGGCGCGCTCGATGACCGGGATCAGCGCGACGATGTCATAGGCCTGCAGGCCCGATTCCACCACCAGGTCGGCGTGGCCGGCGGCCACCATCGCGTAGCCGTAGCAGTCGAGCCCGTAGCGGGCGAGCCGGCAGGCGGCCTCGAGCTCGTCGTAGCGAGCGCGTTCTTCATTCGAAAACAGTGCCGGCGTGGTGGTCGCTATCGTCGCCTGAGCCAGCGTGGGCGTATCGCGGGTGGCCATGCGCGTGCGTGCGGAGCCATCGCCCTGGCCGAAGTCGCGGACCAGGAACGCGCCGTCCTCGTGGCCGACGAACCGCTCGCCGGTGAAGGGCTGATGCATGATGCCGGCAACCGGGGTGCCGTCCCGGGTCAGCCCGATCAAGGTTCCCCACACCGGCAAGCCGGTGATGAAAGCTCGCGTGCCGTCGACGGGATCGATCACCCATCGCAGGGCAGCGGCGGGGTTGTGCAGCCCTTCCTCTTCGCCGTGAATGCCGTGATCGGGATATTCGGCCGCGATTAACGCACGAATGGCGGTCTCGGCGTCTTTATCGGCGCGGGTTACCGGATCGAAGCCTTCCGACTGCTTGTTGGTGATGGCCACGGAACCGCGGAACCAGCGCATGGTGTGGTCCGCGGCCGCGTCGCACAGCCGATGCAGAAACGGCTCGATCGTCTCATCGGTGCGCATTTTATTCGGCGGCGGCGGGCAGCCGGCCGCCGAGGTCGGCGTCGGGCATGGCGACGATGCGCTTGGCGAACTTGCGCAGATCGCGGGCCAGTGCGTCGAAGTTCTCGGTCTTCTTCAGCCGGGCCTCGTCCATGTAGAGGCCGCGATTGATCTCGATCTGCAGGGCGTGCAGCCCCTCGCCGGGACGGCCGTAATGTTCGGTGATGAAGCCGCCGGCATAGGGCTTGTTGACCACCGTTCGATATCCCATGTCGGTCAGCAGTTCGCGCGCGTAGTGGACGACATGGGAGGCGCAGCTGGTGCCGAAGCGGTCGCCCAGAACGATGTCCGGCCGGCCGGCGGCCTCGCCGCCGCCGTCGCGATCGTACGGGCGGCCGTCTGCCGACGGCATGGAATGACAGTCGATCAGGATCGCGTAGCCGAACCCCACATGCGTGCGGGCCAGCAGGTTCCTGAGCGCCTGGTGATATGGCTTGTAGGCGGTCTCGATGCGCCCTATGGCCTCGACCGGATCCAGCTTACCGGCGTAAATCTCTTCCGAATCGGCGACGATGCGCGCGATCGTGCCCAGTCCGCCTGCGACGCGCACCGATCGCGCGTTGATCTGACGCGGCAGCTTGCCGGCGAACATGTTGGGGTCCAGTTCATAGGGCTCGCGATTGACGTCCAGATAGGCGCGCGGGAAGTTGGCCGTCAACAGCGGTGCGCCGATCTCGACGACGCCGGCGAACAGCTGATCGACCAGGAAGTCCTCGGACTTGCGGATCGTCTGCTCGTCGAGGCGGGATTGCGCCAGGAACGATGGCAGATAGACGCGGCCGCTGTGGGGCGAGGAGAACACATACGGCACCTGACGGCGGTTGTTCTCGCGCAGCGTGTAGGGGACTACCACGGAACCGCCGCCCCAGCCTTCACCGGCCGGCGAATGCGGTCCAAATCGGCTGTCAGCCGACAGTTGCTGCGCCATGAACGGGCTCTTCCGCGTCGAATCCAAACACGCGATATCCTGCCAGCAAGCCTTCGATAAGTCCATTGGCTGCCGATTGAAGAGCGTTCATCGCTTGTTTACCCGAATCATGGCCTATAAGGGTAAATGGGGTTGAGCCGTTGTGAAGAACGGGCCAGTGGCAGTGCCCGATGCGGTTGAGGCGGTCTGCTTCCTTCAAAGGATGTGAAATCTGTCGCGAACGATCATGAATTCGTCATGAAGAAGATTCTGTTGGCCGAAGACGACGGCGACATGC
This sequence comes from Rhizobiaceae bacterium, assembly GCA_028281105.1. GTDB lineage: Bacteria > Pseudomonadota > Alphaproteobacteria > Rhizobiales > Rhizobiaceae > JANQKQ01. The sequence continues at coordinate 24,607 of JANQKQ010000023.1, read as the reverse complement.
GTCGCTTTCTGGAGAAGGCGCTGGGCAAGGCCGGCTACCATGTGGTCGCCTTCGACAACGGCGCCAGCGCCTACGACCGGCTGCGCGAGGAACCGTTTTCGCTGCTGCTCACCGACATCGTCATGCCGGAGATGGACGGAATCGAGTTGGCCAGGCGGGCATCAGAGATCGATCCCGATCTGAAGATCATGTTCATCACCGGATTTGCGGCCGTGGCGCTGCGCGCCGATACCGAGGCTCCCAAGGACGCCAGGGTATTATCCAAGCCATTTCACCTGCGTGACCTCGTCAACGAGGTCGAAAAAATGCTGGAAGCGGCCTAGAGCCTGTTCGGTTTTGATTGAATCAAAACCGGGCTCTAGTTCATTGTTTTGCGCACATCCGGACGGATAACCGGTGTCCACTTATCCTGGATGTGCTCTAGTCAGGGCGACTTTGACCAGGTTCGACGGCGTGCCCAAACGGGCGGCTTGACCTCGACTGCGATTCTATGATGTATCGCCGAGACCTGCCGCTTCGGCGCAGATGGGCGTATAGCTCAGCGGGAGAGCACTTCGTTGACATCGAAGGGGTCACTGGTTCAATCCCAGTTACGCCCACCATCGGAAATTTTGCTTCGCAAAATGTCTTCCGGCTCCACAAAAAACAAAGCGTTGCAGCGGCAGGCGTTTCGAAGAGCCTGACGGGATCGGACATCTTCGTTCAAGACGACTCGGGCAGGAGCCCTTCGACCCGCTCCACGAAGCCGCAGAAGTACGGCCTGCCGATCTGAAAACTCTCAAAATCGAGTTCTTGCCAATCGGGTGCGGCCAGCAGGGAATCGAACAGGGAGAGGATGCGCCGGTACTGATCCTGCCAAAAAACGGGAACAAGCCGCCGACGCAGAGCCAGTTTCAGGCGGGGCTCGAGATAGTCGGTGCAGAACACCCGCTGGAAATGGCACCACTGCGCAAAGTTTTTCGGTCTTTTATGCTCCTGGACTTCGCCCTGAACCTTCAGGGAAGTCTCCAGAAAATACTGCCCGCCTCGAACGAAGCTTCCCAGATCGGCCATCACGGCGGTTCGGCTTAGATCGTTTTCAGGCTGGAATTTATCATCGAACGACGTGCTCGATGCGATCATGCACAGAAGCTTCAGGCAGGCAGCTTTGCCAATTCGATGTCGTTGGCAGAACTCGGCCGTCACTTTGATGGACGGTTGGATGTTGCGTTCCCAGTCCTCGCCCCCGACGACTCCTTGATGGGATATGTCGTGAAACATCCCGAACAGTTCGAGCAACGTGGCTTCCGTCTCGCTCAAACCCTGAAATCTTGCCAAGTCCACCGCGCGGCTGGCGACGCCGTCCCAGTGATCGCCGTTGTGGTAGGAACATCGAGCGAATGACGCCGCCTTTAGCTCGATATAGTCGCGGTCCGATCGGATCTTCTCGATTATGCCGGGATCCACCGGTTCGTACGAGGCCGTTGCCGCGCGGGCGAGTTCCTCACAGTCGAATTGCGGGCCGACGCTTTCCAGCACGGCGTCGACATGATCGTAGAACCTTTCTCCGTCCTCGTTTTTGATCGCAGACAGCGGGATCGGTTTTGCAGGCGGTTCTGGGCTTTGGGTTTTGGTCATCGGCACTGGTGACCGGCCTCCTCCGACCGGTCCGAAACGGTTATTGGTTGACTTGCGTCCTTTCGCTCAAACGATGGCGATCTCACGCGGTCGAGGACCGACGGTCGGCACACCGGTTAATCCGATTGAGATTGGGTCTGTGAAGCCGCAGCGCAAGGGCCGGAACCAAAATCCGGGAAATCCCGTCAGATGGATTGGAACGGTGGCAGCTAGCTGCGCCGGCGTTTGGACGAACGGCGCTTCTTGGTCAGCGACATCACCGTCTTGATCGACCGGCTCTGCAGCGTGGCGTTCTTTTCCACGTTCATGTGGGTCACGTCGGTCATGTTAGTGACGTTGACGTTCGACAGTTTACCCTTGAAGCCGGAGCCTCTGCGCACGCGGTTTTCGCCGTTCGGCAGGTAATAGTTGACCACCCGGCGCACGTTCTTGCCGGCCACGGTGGCCACAGTCGGATCGAACGCCACCACGAATTCAACCGGCACGCCACGCGCGCCCAGGTAACTCGCCATCACCACCGCCTGGTTGGCGCCGAGCGAGTGGCCCATGATGATGATCGGATAGGAGACCTGCTTGCGCTTGGCGCGCGCGACCAGATCACGGGCCAGATCTTCCCAAGAAGCGTGATTGTAGACCCGCGCATCCACCCCCTTGGCGACCAGACGCTGATGGATCACGTCCATTCCGCGCGAGAAAATATTGGCCAGCCCGCGCAGCAGGATGACTTCGCCGGTGCGGGTTACGTGCGAGACGTTGTGGCGCGCGACCGGGTTTTCCGGCCTCTGCGCCGAAGCGGTGCGCTCGGGCTTGCTGTCGCTGGTCGACGACGCGGTCGACGAGCATCCGGATATGCCGAGCGCTGCGACGATCGCCAACAAGGTTGCCAACTTTAGGAGGAAGGCGGGGATTTTCATCGACAGGCGACCCTTAAACAGCTTGGTGATTCGCAAAAGAACGTTCGACTGCAATCTTATGGTTAACGAACGGTAGCTTGGCAATCACCGCCATCGGCGTTTGGCGCCGTGGCAGGTCAGGTTTCGCCCATCTGTTGCAAATATGCAGCAGCCGAGCCGATGGATGGCCATGGTTGATGGCATGGTGCGTCGGCGATCGGCGATCGAACTCAATAGATGTACGGGATGACGCGCTTGGTGCGCGCGCGATAGTCGCGATATTCCTCGCCGAACTCGTCCTCCATCATCCGTTCTTCGCGGCCGAGCCGCAGGAAGAACAGGGTGCCGAAACCGACGATGCCGGAAAAGGCCGGCAGCCAGTTGGCGAGCAGAAAGGGCTGGCTTACCGCCCACAGCCAGAAAGCGGTGTACATCGGGTGGCGCAGCTTCTCGTAGATGCCGGTGGTGACGAGGCGATGGTCCTCGCGCAGATCGAGGCTGACCGACCACATGGCGCCGAGCGCCTTGTGGGTGACGCGGAACAATATCAGCGCGCCGCCGAACAGAGCTGCGCCGACGATGACCTGCCCCGCGCCGGTCTCATGCTCCAGCGCGGACGGCCAGCCGGTGAAAATCCACACCAGCGGAATGATGCCCAGTCCGGTGAACGAAATCGCCATCGCGGCGGTTTCGACCGGTGAACGCGCGGTGGTGGCGATCTTGCGCTTGCGCGAGCGGCGATTGGGCACGACGCGAATGGCGACCCAGGTCACCAGACCCAGGCCCCATATGATTTGTCCGATCAGCGACCAGTCCATCTAGTTCATCTCTTCCAGCTTGTTGGCGTGCAGGGCGCCGTTTTCGTCGATGCGGGCGATCGCTTCTTCATCGCGGGCGAGCTCGGTCGTCGGAATCGGGCCGAAACACTTGAGAAAATAGTCGAAATGGCAGCGCACGTCCTGATACAGGACGTATTGGCGGTGGGTGCGGTAGAAGGACCTGCGCATCTTGCGGTAGCGCCGTTTTTCCATCGCCCGCGAATAGCGTACGTGGTGGACGTGAGTTTCGGCCTGCGGCGCTTCGATACCCAGCCCAATGTGCGGCTCGGTGCGATGGAAGCCGAGGATGTCGATGTGAGTCTGGGTCTCGTCCCAGATCAACCCGTCGTGGGCCATCACATCGCGGGTTGCCTGCCGCATCGCCTCGGCTCCAGGCACCAGGTTCGTCTTCGGCAGGCTGGAGCCCAGCGCCAGGAACACGACCTTGCGGGCGGCCAGCAGGTCCGGTTGCCTGCGCAGAGCACGGGCCAACGCTTGGGCCGCCCACACCGTGCCGAAGGAGTGGCCGCATACGATGATCTCGTCGGCTTTGCTCGTCTCGATTTCCTGGGTGAGCCGGCCGGCGAAATCATCGAAGCGCTGTTCGATGCGCGGGTTCGAGCCGTTGGCGAGATCGCGCGTGAAGCCCCAGGTGCTGACCCACAGGTTCAGGTGCAGTTTATCGCCCGGCCATTTGTTGAGCACCATGACTGCGATGATGGTCGCGATTGCCGTGGCGACCCAGGAGGGGCCGATGGTGGCGGAGACCACGTAGCCGAGCACAAACCAGGACACGATGGCAAATGCGATCATCGCCACCAGCGGGTAGATGGTCAAAAGCCCGTAGCGCCAGTGGGCACGCAGATAGCGCCAGACGCTGCCGTCGAAGTAGAAGCTCAGATATTTGGGGAAATTGGCGAAGAAGCCGGCCGGGTAGGGCTGGCCTTCATACTCTGCCAGCACATCGTCCCAGCCGAATTGAACGAAGCGCGTGTGGGTGCGCCAGTTCGGTCCGGTGGTGTCGAAATGGGCGACGGAAAGATGGTTCTCCGGTTCGTCTTCGAGGTCGGTGCGCTCGTAGCGGCAGTTCCACACACGCGCGAATTTCTCGCCATTGCCGGTCATGCGTTCGAGCTGACGGCGCGGGTCCATGGCCTCGAAGCCGAGAAAGTTGAGAACCAGGCGGCGATGGGCCTTGGGTTTTCGCGGAGATTTTGCCAATGGCCGGTGTCCGGGAATCGAAGGGGTGCCGGTTCCTTATCCCGGCGCAAAGCGGGCGGCAATAGCCGTACTTCAAGCGGATTTTGCCGCGTCGACCAGATAGGTCCACACATAGTCGGCGAACGAGCGCCAGCATTCGACGCGGAAAGCGTCTTCGCCGGTGCGCAGCAGGACGATCTCGGCCTTGGCGAGCACGGTGCGCGAGGCGGCGCCTACAGCGAAGGCGGCCGCGCGTAGGTCCTGCGGACAGCCGGCGTTGAGGGCGGCCGCCGCGTTGGGGCCGGAGACCTCGATCGCGGTGTTGCGGTGGGCGATGTCGACCACCGAGCAGCCCGCCGGCTCGGCCTTGGCCAACGTGGCGGCCAGCCGCTGGTTGGTCGCATCGGTGATCAGCCATTCGTCCGGCCCCAACCATAGGGCGGTGCGCCGGCCCTTGGCGGCGGAAGTCTTCGGCCTGGTCGGCAGCGCGAAGCCGAGCAGTTTGCCGATGTCGGCGAGCGCTCCCGCCTCGGCGCGCAATGAGACACGGCTGGCGATGTCGACCGGCGCCAGCGTCACGCCGTTGCCGGCGAACTGGCGGCCGGCCAGGGGGTGGGCGCGCGCGACCTTGGGTGCTTTAGCCATCGAGACGGCCTCCGTCCGGGTCGTAGAAGACCGGGTCGCACACGTCGACCGCGATGGTCTCATTGGCCATCGGCACGTAGAGCGTCTCGCCCATGCGCTCGTGGCCGCCTTCGATCAGCGCCATGGCGATCGAATGGCCGAGCACCTGCGACCAGTAAGACGAGGTGACGTGGCCGATCATGGTCATCGGCACGGCCTGGTTCGGGTCGGCCACCACCTGCGCGCCTTCCTCCAGCACGATGTTCGGGTCCTTGGTCTTCAGCCCCACCAGTTGCCGGCGGCCGCTGGCGACCAGGTCCGGGCGGGCGAGGCCGCGGATGCCGACGAAGTCGGTCTTCTTCTTGCCGATCGCCCAGCTTAACCCCGCATCGTGCGGGGTGACCGTGCCGTCGGTGTCCTGGCCGACGATGATGTAGCCCTTCTCGGCGCGCATCACGTGCATGGCCTCGGTGCCGTATGGCGTCATGCCCATCCGCTCGCCGCGCGCCCACACCGCGTCCCAGACCGTGGCGCCATAGTCAGCCGGCACGTTGATCTCGAAGCCCAACTCACCGGTGAACGACATGCGCATCAGCCGGGTCGGCACGCCGCAGATGGTGCCTTCGCGCACGCTCATATGCGGCATGGCCTCGCCGGACATATCGATGCCCTTGACCAAGGGCTCGATGATCTCGCGGGCCTTGGGGCCGTTCACCGCGATCACCGCCCATTGCTCGGAGACGGAAGTCAGCCAGACTTTCCAGTCGGGAAACTCGGTCTGGAGATAGTCCTCCATCATGTTGAGCACGCGCGGGGCGCCGCCGGTCGTCGTGGTCACGTGGAAGCGGTCTTGCGCCAGGCGGCCGACCACGCCGTCGTCGTAGATATAGCCATCCTCGCGGCACATGATGCCGTAGCGGCAGCGCCCGACAGCCAGCTTGTCCCAAGGGTTGGTGTACATCAGGTTCATGAAGGCGACCGCGTCGGGGCCGACTACCTCGATCTTGCCCAGCGTCGAGGCGTCGAAGATGCCGGCAACCTGCCGCGTGGTGGCGCATTCGCGGTTCACGGCTTCGCCCATGTCCTCCGCGCCGCGCGGGAAATACCAGGCGCGCTTCCAGTGGCCCACATCCTCGAACACCGCGCCGTTGCGCTGCGCCCATGCATGCATGGGCGTGCGGCGGGTCGGGTCGAACAGGGGGCCGCGCGCATGGTTGACGAAGGTGCCGAAAGTGACCGGCGTGTAAGGCGCGCGGAAGGTGGTCAGTCCCACCTGCGGGATTTCCGCGTCGAGCGCCTCGGCCGCGATCGCCAGCGCGTGCAGGTTCGACATCTTGCCCTGGTCGGTGGCCATGCCGGTGGTGGTGTATCGCTTGACGTGCTCGATGGAGTGCATGCCCTCGCGCACGGCCAGGCGAATGTCCTTGGCGGTGACGTCGTTCTGGTAGTCGATGAAGGCCTTTGAGGTGGTACCGACGCCTGCGCCCTTGGCAGCGCCGATCAGGTGTCCGGTCATCGACGGGGCTTCGGCCACATCGACCTTCGCTTCGCCGCCGGCCGCGGCCGCGCCTTCCGCGATTGCCCCGGCCAGATCGTCGGTGCCGTTGCACGAGCCGACACACACACAATTCTGTGCCGGCGCGTCGGGGAGGAACCGGCCGTTTGCCGCGTCATAGGCGAGCTTGCCGCGCGACTGGGAGAACAGATGTGCCGAGGGCGTCCAGCCGCCGCAGACCAGCAGCGCATCGATCTCGACCTTGCGTCGGACCGACTGGTGCATCGGCTCGACGGTCATCGAGCGCACCCGGCGGCGGCCGGTGGTGCCGGTCACCGCGTGAGCGGTGAGCACCTTGACCCCCAGGTCGTTGGCGCGCGCCAGCAAGGCACTGTCCGGGTTGTCGCGGGCGTCGACGATGGCGACGATCTCGCTGCCGGCCTCGGCCAGGTCGAAGGCGGCGGCGTAGGCCGAATCGCAGGCGGTGTAGACGCCGATCTTGCGGCCCACCGCCACCCCGTAATGGTTCAGATATTCGCGCGCGGCGGAAGCCAGCATAACGCCCGGCCGGTCATTGTCGGCGAACACCAGTTGGCGCTCGATGGCGCCGGTGGCGAGCACGACCCTTTCGGCGCGCACCTGCCAAAGGCGCTCGCGGGGTGCGTCGGTGTCGGGCGCGGCCATATGGTCGGTGATGCGCTCGGCGAGCGAGACCATGTTCTGGGCGTGGTAGGCGAACGCGGTGGTGCGCGGCAGCAGGCGCACATTGGCCATGGCGCGAAGTTGGTCAGCCATCGTCTCGGCCCAGCGGCCGGCCGGCTCGCCGTCGATCTGCGCGCGGCTTTCAGCCAGCAACGAGCCGCCGAACTGAGCGTTCTCGTCGCACACGATCACATCGAGCCCGGCCTTGGCGCCGGCGAGCGCGGCGGCCAGCCCCGCCGGGCCGCCGCCGATCACCAGCAGGTCGCAATGGGCGAAGCGGTTGGCGTAGCGGTCGGGGTCCGGCTCGGTGGGTGCGGTGCCCAGGCCGGCGGCGCGGCGGATCACCGGCTCGTACAGCCGTTCCCAGGCCGTGCGCGGCCACATGAAGGTCTTGTAGTAGAAGCCGGCCGGGAAGAAGCGGGCGAAGGCATCGTTGACCGCGCCCACGTCGAGGGCGAGCGACGGCCAGCGGTTCTGGCTGGTGGCGATCAGCCCGTCGAAGACTTCCTGCGTGGTGGCGCGCACGTTGGGCTGGCGGCGGGTGGCGTCGCGGGCGACGTCGAGGAGCGCGTTGGGCTCCTCGGGCCCCGATGAGAGAATCCCGCGCGGGCGGTGATACTTGAACGAACGGCCGACCAGGTGCACCCCGTGGGCCAGCAGGGCGGAGGCGACCGTATCGCCTTCGAGCGCACTGTAGCGGCGGCCGTCGAAGGTGAACGACACGGTCTTGGCCGGGCTCAGGCGACCCTTACCGGCGACGCGATAGGCGGCGGGGGGCGGTGTGAAGCTCATTTCCCGCTCTTTCCAGTCGCACCGGCCACGGCCGCGATCTGCTCGTCGGTCAGTTCCGGCTTCGGCTCGCCCGCCTTGTAGGTGACGATGAACTTATCGCTGACCGAATGCCGCGCGGCGTTGAAGAAGCGGCCGCAGCCATGGATGTGACGCCAGCGCTCGAAGACGATTCCTTTTTGGTTTTCGCGGATGAAGAAGAATGCCTCGAAGTCTTCATCCGAGATATCGCTCATGTTGGCGGGCCGGGCGATATGCGCCTCGCCGGCGCCGGCGAACTCCAATTCGGGGCGCTCTTCCTCGCAATAGGGGCAGCGGATCAGCAGCATGGCCGGTGTCCTCGGCCGTCGTGCACGATTCCCGTTCCATCGACAGAGCTGGAGCGGTGCAGCCCCGTTCCGTCATCCTCGGGCTTGTCCCGAGGATCTAACGAAACCGCTGAGGTAGCCTTAGATCCTCGGGACAAGCCCGAGGATGACGGGGCAGACAGATGGCAGACGGTCATTTCGATCTCCATCCCAACGTCCTCAATGCGCCACGGCCGCCGCCGCCGCCTCGTCGATCAGCCGGCCGGTGCGGAAGCGTTCCAGGGTGAAGCCGGCGTTGATTTCGTGCGGTTCGTCGCGGGCGATGGTGTGGGCGAAGACGTGGGCGGAGCCGGGCGTCGCCTTGAAACCGCCGGTGCCCCAGCCGCAATTGGCGTACAGGCCCTTTACCGGGGTTTTGGCGAGGATCGGCGAACGGTCCGGGGTGACGTCGACGATGCCGCCCCAGGTGCGCAGCATCTTCATGCGGGTGAACATGGGGAACATCTCGCAGATCGCTTCCAGCGTGTGCGACAGGATGTGCAGCCCGCCGGTCTGCGAATAGGACGTGTACTGATCGGTGCCGGCGCCGATCACCAGTTCGCCCTTGTCGGACTGGGAGATATAAGCGTGGACGGAATTCGACATTACCACGCAGGGAAACACCGGCTTGACCGGCTCGGAGACCAGCGCCTGCAGCGGGAAGCTCTCAAGCGGCATGCGCAGGCCGGCCATCTCCATCAGCACCGAGGTGTGGCCGGCAGCGACCACGCCGACCTTGCCGGCGTTGATGGTGCCTCTGGTGGTCTCTACGCCGGTGACCGCACCGTCGGCGCCGCGATGGATGCCGGTCACTTCACAATTCTGGATGATGTGCACGCCGCGGGCTGAGGCGGCGCGTGCATAGCCCCAGGCGACCGCGTCGTGGCGGGCGGTGCCGCCCTTCTTCTGCAGGGCGGCGCCCATTACCGGATAGCGGGCGGACCGGGAGATATTGAGCGGCGGGCAGAACGCCTTGGCCTCCTCCGGCGTCAGCCACTGATTGTCGACGCCGTTCAGCCGGTTGGCGTGGATGTGGCGTTGGGCGACCTGCACGTCGTGGACGTTGTGGGCGAGCATCATCACGCCACGCTGGGAGAACATGACGTTGTAGTTCAATTCCGCCGACAGGCCCTCCCACAGCTTGATGGCGTGGTTGTAGATGCCGGCGGATTCGTCATAGAGATAGTTGGAGCGGATGATCGTGGTGTTGCGGCCGGTATTGCCGCCGCCCAGCCAGCCCTTTTCCAGCACCGCGATGTTGGTGATGCCGTGTTCGGCGGCCAGGTAATAGGCGGTGCCGAGCCCGTGGCCGCCGGCGCCGACGATGATCACGTCGTAGCGCGATCGCGGCTCGGGATTGTCCCACTGCTTGTCCCACCCGGTGTGGGAGCGCATGGCCTCGCGGGCCAGAGAAAAGGCAGAATATCTGCGCATGCGGGTCCACCCGGTCACGACGAAATCCGCGCGGCCGGCCAAATGGCTGCCGGTGCGGAAACTGATTTTCCGTGTCTCATATCACAGGGCGAACGGCAACCAGACAGCGCCGCCGCGACACGCGCTGGCGTGGGTGCGAAGTTGCGAACTGGGTCCCGTCCTCCATCACCATGGCTACATGCAACTTTCAGTGTATTGAAAAGAATAAATACAACTTCTAGTGTATTTCCTGCTCGGTTGCCTGACAGGGAGGGGGACTCATGGAGCGTAGAAGAATAGGGCGGAGGCTTGCCGCAATCTTCTTGAGTGGCGCGGTGATCGCCAGTTGCGCCACACCACCGGAGGACATCGATGCGAGCTATGTTTCGCCGCTAACTTACGAAGCATACGACTGCACGCAACTTGCCGCAGAAGCTCAGCGGGTCTCGGCACGGGCGGCGGAGGTTACCGGAGTACAGAAGAAAAAGGCCGGCGGCGACGCGGTGGCGATGGGGATCGGATTGATTTTGTTCTGGCCGGCTCTGCTTTTCATCAAGGGCGATGGGGCGACGGAGACGGAAGTTGCCCGCCTTAAGGGTGTGATGGAGACTATCGAGAAGGTGGCTATTGCAAAGAACTGCGGATTTGAGTTTCAACGCGCATGAGTGGGATTGAGGCGGTGCGTTGGGTGTTTGACAGCGCCCTGCGCGCCCGGTATGACCACCGGCAAATTTCGCGCGTGCGCCTGTCGCGCCGCCAGCACGCTATCGATGGTCGATCGTCATGAAAGTCAGAAACTCGCTTCGTTCGCTGAAGAACCGCCACCGCGCGACCAGGGTCGTGCGCCGCCGTGGACGCGTTTATCTTATCAACAAGCAGAACCGCCGCTTCAAGGCCCGCCAGGGCTAGGTTTTCAGCCGGCCTGATCCGTTCCGCCAACAGCCAGTACGAGCCGCGCCGCAAAAAGTGAATTTGCTCCGCGCGGGCGATCCATTACCGTTGGGGGATGTATCGAATCGCCGCATCGCTGAGCGCTGCCGGCCTGTTGTTTTCGGTCGCAGCGGCTCAAGAGTTGGAAATTCCCGACCCTTCGAACCCCGATCCGCAGCGCGAGTTCATTGCCCCCGATCTGCCGGACGCCCGCGACCGGCCGCAATCCGACACTTCGTTGGATCAACTGTTCGCCGATCTCAAGCGTGAGCCCGACGCCGAGGATGCCAGGCGGCTGGAGCGGCAGATCTGGATGAGGTGGACCGCTTCGGGTTCCGATTCCATCGATCTGTTGATGGGCTGGGCACAGCGCGCCATGACGGAGCGCAAGTGGAACGCGGCGATCGACGTGCTCAATCACGTGGTCGTGCTGGCGCCAGACTATGCGGAGGGCTGGAACCGCCGGGCGACGGTCCATTATCTCAATTCCGACTACAGCCGCTCGATCGCCGATATCGAGAAGGTGCTGGATCTGGAGCCGCGCCATTTCGGTGCCATGGCCGGCATGGCGGCGATCATGCAGAAGCTTCGCCACCAGGAACGGGCCCTGTTCATGTGGCACCGGGTGCTGGAGATATATCCGGCCAACCGCACCGCGCAGAAGGCGGTTATCGACCTGGAAGAGCGACTTTCCGGCCAGGGAACCTGACGGCCAGGGACAGGCTGATTTGCTTCAATGGGTATCGGATTTACCGTCCTCGGAGACGGAAGCGATGCGCAGCAGGTTGGTGGTGCCCGAAGTGCGCAGCGGGACGCCGGCGGTTATCGCGATGCGATCGCCGGGACCGGCAAAGCCTTCGTCATGGGCGATCTTGCAGGCGCGATCGACCATGTCGTCGAAGCTGCGGGCATCTTCGGTCACCACGCAATGCAGACCCCAGACCAACGCCAGGCGGCGCGCGGTGTCGGCGATCGGCGATAGCGCGATGATCGGCTTGGCCGGCCTTTCGCGCGCGGCGCGCAGGCCGGTGGTGCCGGACGCCGTGTAACAGACGATCGCCGCCAGATCGAGGGTCTCGACGATCTGGCGGGCGGCGGCCGAGATCGCGTCGGCGGCGGTCGGCTCCGGCTCGGACCGCTGGGCGTAGATGATGGACGGATAGGTGGGATCGCGCTCGACCTGCTCGGCGATCGAGTTCATCATCGAGACCGCCTCGATCGGGTAATCGCCGGCCGCCGATTCCGCCGAAAGCATGATCGCGTCGGCGCCCTCGTAGACGGCGTTGGCGACGTCGGAGACCTCGGCACGGGTGGGGATCGGCGCGCTGATCATCGATTCCAGCATCTGGGTGGCGACCACGACCGGTTTGCCGCTGCGCCGGCACGCACGGGTGATGCGTTTCTGCATGCCGGGCACCGACTCCAGCGGCATCTCCACGCCCAGATCGCCGCGGGCGACCATGACGGCGTCCGACAGGTTGATGATCTCGGAAAGGCGGTCGACCGCCTGCGGCTTTTCGATCTTGGACAGGATGCCGGCGCGGCCCTTTACGATCTTGCGAACCTCCGACAAATCGTCGGGCCGCTGCACGAAGGATAGCGCGATCCAGTCCACCGACAGTTCGAGGGCCTGCTCCAAATCCTGCCGGTCCTTGGTGGTCATGGCCGTGACCGGCAGCTCGGTGTCGGGCAGGCTGACGCCCTTGCGGTTGGACAACTGTTGACCGCTGACGACCTCCAGCAGCGCGGATTTGCCATCGCATTCGATGGTCTTGAGCAGCACCTTGCCGTCGTCGACCATGATGCGGTGGCCGGGCCGCAGCGCCTCCAGGATTTCAGGATGGGGCAAGCGCACCCGGCTGGCGTTGCCCGGCTTGTCTATTGAATCGAAAGTGATCCGATCGCCGGCCGAGACCTCCACGCGATCGTCAGCGAAGACGCCGAGCCGCAGCTTCGGGCCCTGCAGGTCAATGAGAACGCCGATGGGGCGCTTTTGCTCGGCTTCCACCTTGCGGATGATCTCGACCAGTCGCTTGAGGCCGTCATGGTCGGTGTGGCTCATATTGATGCGGAACACGTCGGCGCCGGCTGCGAACAGCCGGGAGATCGTCTTGCGGTCGGACGATGACGGCCCCAGGGTCGCCAGGACCTTCACCCGTCTGGATCGCTGGTTCATTGAGCCCCCCCTGATTGGCCCGCCTCGGTCAGCCGGACCATCCAACTGTCCTTGTTCTTGGTGTCGACCTCAAAAAACCCGATCTTCTGGTGACCGCGGGCGAAACAATCGTGGACGCCCTCGATCTTGAATTCGCGATCGCTGGTGCACATGAAGATTTCGCCGCGCCACTGGCCGCCCCGATCCGCATCCTCCGCGTAGACATAGTAGAAACGCGAGCGCAGGTCGCCTTCCAGCAGCGATGCGCAGGTTTCACCGGGGATCTGCCACCAGCCCTCGGTGACCCACTGTTCGTCTTCCCAATATCCAAGCGCGACGCCGACCAGACTGGTCGTGTCGTTGCACAGACGGAAATCCGCATGAGCCGGCGAAAATGCGGCCGCGGCCAGGACAAACGCCGGTCCGGCAGCGAGACTCGCCAGCCAGGACACCGACGAACGACGGTCGTGGCGGCGAGAAGGTAGGTTTCCAGGATCGAATTTCACTTTCATCGCAGCAGCTTGATGCGCGCCCTTGTGACCCGTTCGCGGAATCCTGTCAAACCGGTATGCCGGCGACGGCTTCGCAATTATGTGATCGCCCGGATGATCGGCACACCGCTATGACCGTTTTGCGACGCCCGCCAACCCGGGCAGCCGGCTGCAACAGGTTTCCGCTCGCGCCGGATCATCGCCGCCGGTTCGTTATGTTGTAACGAAACCGACGGCCGGCACGGGGACCATTGATTGAATCGGCGCGCTGTGACAAGAGACCGGGTCCTCCTTGTGAGGTACAAGTTCGCCAAGCGCTTGCCTTATGCCACTGCATCAGTATTCCGCTCCCTTCGAAATCATCGACGGCGACCCGGCCCGGGGCCTGATCGTCCTGTGCGATCATGCGGTCAACAGCCTGCCGGCGGGTTACGGAACGCTGGGCCTGCCGAAAGAGGAATTCTCGCGCCACATCGCCTACGACATCGGCGCGGCGGGCGTCGCGCGCGGCCTGGCGCGCTCGCTGGGCGTTCCCGCGGTGCTTGCCGGTTTCTCGCGCCTGCTGATCGATCCCAACAGGGGCATGGACGATCCCACACTGATCATGCAGCTGTCCGATCGCACCGTCATCCCGGGCAATTATCCGGTAAGCGATGCCGAGCGCGGCGAGCGGATCGAGAGCTTCTACCGGCCCTATCACGATGCGGTAAACGCAACGATCGATCGGTCGATGGCGGCGGGCGCGCCGCCGGCCCTGTTCTCGGTGCACACATTCACCGGAATCTGGCGCGGCAACGGGCGACCGTGGCACGTGGCGATCCTTTGGGACAGCGACGACCGGCTGCCGCGCCCGCTCATCGATGGCTTGCGCGAGTACGATGATATCGTCACCGGCGACAACGAACCTTATGACGGCGCACTGGGCAACGACACGCTTTTCACACACGGGACCCGGCGCGGGCTCGCCAACGCGCTCATCGAGATTCGCCAAGACCTGCTGGAGAGCGAGGCCGGCATCGAGGAATGGGTCGGCCGGCTGTCTCCGCTGCTGGAGCGGACGCTTGCGAAGCCCTGTTTGCGCAAAGTCGTCCACGGACCCTCGCGAACCGGGCCGGTCGATCCTATCTTCTGGCAAACGCATCCCGGCTGAGGAAGATCACCATGAAATCGATCGACGAAAAATTACAGGGCGAACTGGAGGCCGCGGTCTATCGGCGGCTGGTGGATCATCTGCGCGAACGCACCGATGTGCAGAACATCGATTTGATGAACCTGGCCGGCTTCTGTCGGAACTGCCTGGCCAACTGGTATGCCGATGCCGCCGCCGAGCATGGAATTGAGCTGGACAAGGCCGGCGCGCGGCGCATCGTCTACGGCATGGACTACGAGGAATGGCGCGCGGAGCACCAGACCGAGGCCAACGATGAACAGAAAGCGGCGTTCGAAGCGTCACACCGGGATCACTGAACGGGCGGGCATCGGCCCGCCAACAAGCAAATCACGAGGAATGCAGACATGGCCGAAGGGACGGTGGCGCGTGAACAACTGCGCTCGATAGTCGAGCGTGTCGAGAAACTTGAGGAAGAGAAGAAGGCGATTGCCGACGATATCCGCGAAGTCTATGGCGAGGCCAAGGCGAACGGCTTCGACACCAAGGTGCTGCGCCAGGTCATCCGGTTGCGCAAGCAGGATCTAACCGAGCGCCAGGAACAGGACGCGGTGCGCGATCTGTATCTTCACGCGTTGGGCATGCTGCCCGATTCGGCTGTGACGTCGGCGGAGTAGCGGGGTCTACTCGAACCTGGCGAAGTCCAGGAACGCCACGGCCTTGCCGGCAAACTCGCCGGCGCTTTGAACGCCGGCCGCCGGCTCGAACCCGGCGGTGAACACCGTATCCGGCGATTTGCGGATGGCCGCGCGACCGTAGGCGGGCGCACGCAGGTCATCTACCCGGTCGATTCCGGCGGAGGCCGACAGCACCCATTTGCCGACCAGCGAATTGTTGAACCAGTCCACCGACAGATCATCGAGCGGAGCGGGGCCGCGACCGAGCGGCTGGGTTTCGTTGGCGGGCTGTTCCGGCAACGGTTCCAGTGCGGCCGTCACGATCTCATCTTCAGCTTGGTCGGAACCAGCGGGGATTTGCGATGCTCCCGCCAGAATGGGCGGCTGCGGCTCGAAGCGCGGCGCGGGCGTGGGCACCACGGCGACGATCTGAGCGGGCTCCTCTTCAACTTCGCCTGCCGCCAGCGCCGACGCGGTCAGTTCCGCCTGTTGACGACGCATCATCTCTGGCAGGTCATCCACGCTGGCGAGATCGTCGGCGGCGCTGTCTTCGACCAGCGCAAGTGCGAACCGTACGTTGCGCGCGATCGGCGAGTCGGCGTCGATCAACTCCGGCCGGGGTGACGGGATGGCGACCGCGAATTCCGGCTCTTCGGCGGATGGCGGTTCGTCTTCGGGCAACGCGGCGACGAGCGTCGGGCTGGATTGCGGTTCGACTGCCGGTTCGGTCGGTTCGACAGCGGTCTCAACGGGTTCGGTGGAAGTCTCGATCGGCTCGACCGCCGGGTCGGCTGACTCGGTCGTGGTTGGCGGTGCCTGATCAACCGGTTCGGCGGGCGCAGCGTCGCTCGGCCGCGGTAGCGAGTCGACCTCGATGGCGGCGGTTTGGGTCGCGTCGGTATCGGCCGGGGGCGGGGTACCGGCGGTCAGATCGCCGCCGGGAATGTCGGCGGCGGGCCGCGGCGCGGACAGCAACGGACGCCGGGCCTGGTCGTTCAGGCCGGCGCGCGGGCTCTGTGTCGTGTTTGCGGCCAATTCAATGGTGCCGCGGTCCGCTGCCGGCGGTGACGCGGCCAACTGGGTCGTCGCCGGTGGCTCCGCCGGCCGTGGATCGGAGTCGATGACCGGCCGGCGGACCGGCGTCGCCGCTACCGCGACGGCCTCGTCGGTCGGCTCGGGTTGCTCGATCGGGCCGGGCTCGGCTTGCGCAACGGCAGTTTCAGCGGCCGGGGCCACCCCGGGCCGGTCGCCGCGCGGCGCGACGGTGGGGACGGGGACGTTGGCCAACTCGATTTGCGCAGCCGGGGCTTCGGTTTCCGGTTCCGCCGGCTGGCCGGTTGTGCGTACCGGGCGCGGGGCGGGGGTGACGTTGGCGACGGCGTCCTCTTCCTCATCCCGGCCGGCGCGCGCCAGGCGCTGGAAGAAGTTCAATCCGCCGCCCTGGTTCTCATCTTCGACCTGGATGCGGCGGCCGGAGGCGACGCGTGCGTTGTAAGCGGCCAGCGCCACCTTGTAGCCGGGCATCGGCTTGCCGTCGGCGGGAACGTGCAGCGTCTTGCCGTCAGGGAAGACGCGCGCCAGTTCACGCCGGCTCATGCGCGGCCAATGGCGCACATTGCCGGTGTCCAGGTGAATGAACGGCGAGCCCGATCGCGGATAGTAACCGACGCCGCCAGCCTGTTCGATCAGCCCGATGCGGCGCAGCTTGGATAGCTTGACGTCGGGCAGAAAGAAGTCGATCGCCTTGCCGAGCGTGTGCTGGCTCTTGCGCGCCACTCCGCGTCCGCGCCGGCGCAGCATGTCGTTGGTGGCTGGCGAGCGATATGCGGAGATGACGTGGATGTAGTCCTTGGAGCCCGATTCGCGGTAGACCTCCCACAACAGGTCGAGAAGCTGCGGGTCCATCTTGGTGGGTTCGTTGCGCCGCCAGTCGCGCAGGAAATGGTTGACGCGATTGAGCCCGGCCTGAACGTATTTGCCGTTGCGCATGTAGGTGATGTTGTCTCTTTCTCCGGTGTGGAGAAAGTACAGCTTCAGGCTGCGGGTCTGGGCCAGGCTCGTCGCAGGGGCGAGCACCATCAAAGCGACGAGCAAAAGCGCGCCGGTCTTGGCGGCGCTATAGAACCCTCGTCGGCAGACATGGCGGTAGCCGGCCAGCAGATCATAAGCCTGTTTAATCAACACCCCGACCCAATCTCAGGCCCGATTAATCCACCAGCATCAAGCAGTTAATTGAGGTCATTGCATGGCAGATCGCAGCGAGTGAAGGTAGCGAAACCGGGCCGCAAACTCAACAAACGGGGATAGGGCTAACATTTAGTAAAGAGAATATGGTTAACGGCTTGCGGAGCCGGCCGACCATCATCCGCCGATGGCGGTTTGCCGATCTTCTTCGGTCTCGGCGATGCCCAGCTCCTTGAGCCGGCGATAGAGTGTCGAGCGACCGATACCCAGCTTGCGGGCGACTTTCGACATCTTGCCGTTGTAGAGTTCCACCGCGAAGCGGATGACTTCCTCTTCCAGATCGTGGAGTTCCTTGATCTGGCCCTCGTCGTCGACCAGCGAAGTGGCGCCGTGCCGCACCGTCGACGGATCGGGCCAGGCGACGCCTGAAGTCTGCACGGGCAGGGTCGACGGGCTGACGGGCGCACCGGGTTCGGGCGATACCAGGCTCGCCGCGTCGGGAGCGTCCGACGGTTGGGTGGGATTGGCCTGGCCTTGCGAAACGGCCAGGCCGCCGCTGCGCGAGATCATCTGCGGGAAGTCTTCCACCGTGAGCTCATTGCCCTCGCACAGCACGACGGCCCGGAAGATCGCGTTCTCAAGCTGCCGGATGTTGCCCGGCCAGTCGTGCTGTTCAAGCATGGCCAGCGCCTGCGGGCTGATCGACTTGATGTGCGCGCAGCCCTCTTCCGCCGCGAACTTGGCGGTGAAATGGCGCGCCAGCACCGCAATGTCCTCGCGGCGTTCGCGCAGCGGCGGAACCCAGATCGGGAATACCGAGATACGGTAGTACAAGTCCTCACGGAAATTGCCGTCCGCCACTTCGTCGGCCAGGGTGCGGTTGGTGGCCGAGATCAGGCGAAAGTCGGTCTTGACCGGCTTCTTGCCGCCGACGGGATCGATCTCGCCTTCCTGCAGCGCGCGCAGCAGCTTGACCTGGGCGAGCGCGGGAAGTTCGCCGATCTCGTCGAGAAACAGGGTGCCTTTGTCGGCGTCCTGGAATTTGCCGATATGCTTGTCGGATGCGCCGGTGAACGCGCCCTTTTCGTGACCGAACAGGATGCTCTCGACCAGGTTTTCGGGCAGCGCCCCGCAATTGACGGTGACGAAGCTCGCCTTGGCGCGGGCGCCGGAGCCCTGGATGGCCCTGGCGATCAGTTCCTTGCCGACGCCGGACTCGCCTTCGATCAGGATCGGGATGTTGGATTGTGCGGCCTTGGCGCCCAGCCGTTTGACCTTGTCCATGTTGGCGCTGGCGGAAAGAATCTCGGCGAAGCTCAGGCTGCCGGCGGCGGTCTTCTTCATGCGGGTGATTTCGCACTTGAGCGCGCCCATCGACAGGCAGTTCTCGATCGACACCTGAAGCCGCTGTGGCGAGATGGGCTTGACCACGAAGTCCTGCGCACCGGCGCGCATGGCGGTGACCACCGTCTCGATGCCGCCCTTGGCGGTCTGCACGATCACCGGCACGTGGATCTGCTGGCGCCGCAGATGTTCCAGGACGGCGAAGCCGTCGACGCCGGGCATCACCAGATCGAGAATGACCAGCGAGATCTTGTCCGCCTGCGGCCCGTCGAACCGGGCGATCACCTCGGCGCCGTCTTCGGCCAGCGCGGTTGCGTAACCGAGCTTCGACACGGTGGCGTCAAGCAGGCGGCGCTGAACCGGATCGTCATCGACGATGAGTATCTTGGAGGCCATCAAATCCTTGTTCCCGCCCGAAAATTGCTGCAGATTGCCGACGTTCAGGCTTGGTCTACCAGCCTGGCCAAAGGTGTATCAGGGGATCGTGAACTCCGGCTTAAGTGGCAGGATTAAGCGATCGTTAAGCGGCCGGGCGGCGGCGGGAGCTTTTACGAGGAAACCCAGATGAGGCGTTTTCGTTGCGTAAGGTCGGGCGGTGTGGCCTGGCCCACGGCTGTATTTCTCGCCATGGCATTGGTGGCCGCCTCGTGTCAGACGGCGCCGCCTGCGCGCACCACCGGCATCGACGGGTCGTGGGTGTCGGCGGACAACGTCTACACGGCAAGCCTGTCACGCGGACGGTTCGAGGCGCGCGCCAACGACACCGGTGGCCTGATCTCCCAGGGCAGCTACACCCACACGGGCGGCAAAGTGACCATCAACTGGTTCGGCATCGTCTCGGGCAAGGACAATTCGGCCCAATGCGATCTGGTCGGCAGTTCACTGTTACAGTGCACCGACGAGATGGGGAACGAGTTTGCGCTGCGGCGGCTTTGAGGATTTGCGCAGGTCTCGGGCGCCAAAATACCCGGCTGATTTGCCGCAGTTTGGTAAAACGTTGTACCATGCAGATTTCATGGGATTTTGCGCTGTTCATGTTGCGGTGCACGCGCGCATCGTGTAAACGGGAATGATTGCGTTCACCTCATTGGCGGTCGTCAGTCCGCGTCATCACAGGAAATCTCCCATGGCAAAAAAAGCGGCCTCGAAGGCCACCACCGCGATGGATTATCCCGAACATGTGCGCACCTATGAGTTGTTTTTGAGCCTGACCAAGTGGGGTGTGATCGCGGTCGTGGTGATCCTGATCCTGCTGGCTTTGTTTTTCTTGTAAGGATTAGCGGCCGCCGCGATTGGCGGCTTAACGACCGCGCAAACCAGTGCCGTGGCGTCCGGGCGACGGGCGACGGCAATCCAACCGAGGCCGCAATGAAGCTGTTCGTGCCCAAGGAAATCGACCCGGTCGAAACGCGGGTGGCGCTGTCTGCGGAGACCGCCAAGAAGCTTGCCGCGCTGGGTTTCGCAGTGACGATCGAGAAAGGCGCGGGCCAGCGTTCGCGCATTCCCGACGCGGTATTCGCCGATGCCGGCGCCAAGATCGGTGCAGCGGGCGATGCGCGCGATGCCGACGTGGTGCTCAAGGTGCGCCGGCCGGCCCCGGCGGAAACGTCCAAGTACAAACGTGGCGCGCTGGTGATCGCCGCCATGGATCCCTACGGCAACGAGGGCGACGTCGCTGCGATGGCGAAGGCGGGAGTTAGCGCGTTCGCCATGGAGTTCATGCCGCGCATCACGCGCGCGCAGACCATGGATGTGCTGTCGTCGCAGGCCAATCTGGCCGGCTATCAGGCGGTGATCGAGGCGTGCGCGGTGTTCGACCGGGCGCTGCCGATGATGATGACGGCGGCCGGCACGGTGCCGGCGGCGAAAGTGTTCGTGATGGGCGCCGGCGTCGCCGGTCTGCAGGCCATCGCCACCGCCAGACGGCTGGGCGCGATCGTCACCGCCACCGACGTTCGACCGGCGGCCAAGGAGCAGGTCGAATCCCTGGGCGGCAAGTTTATCGCCGTCGAGGACGAGGAATTCCGCCAGGCCGAGACTGCCGGCGGCTACGCCAAGGAAATGTCGAAAGAGTACCAGGCCAAGCAGGCCGAGCTGGTCGCCGGCCATCTGGCCAAGCAGGACATTGTGATCACCACCGCGCTGATCCCCGGCCGGCCGGCGCCGCGACTGGTCTCCAAGGACATGCTGGCGGCGATGAACCCCGGTTCGGTCGTGGTCGACCTGGCGGTCGAGCGCGGCGGCAACGTGGAAGGCGCGCAGGCCGGCAAGGTGGCGAAGGTGGGTGAGGTGTCCGTAGTCGGCCATCTCAACATGGCCGGACGGATCGGCGCTACCGCCTCGCTGCTGTATGCCAAGAACCTGTTGGCCTTCGTCGAGACGATGATCGACAAGGAAACCAAAGCGCTGGCGGTGAATTGGGACGATGAACTGGTCGCAGCGACGCTGCTGACCCGCGACGGCACGATCGTGCACCCGGCCTTCGGCGGTCAGGCCAAGAAAGCCGACGCCAAGCCGAAAAAGGACAAACCGGCCGCCAATGAAGGCGCCGGCGACGATCTGACCCGGATCAAGGGCGTCGGCGCCGGTATCGCCAAGAAGCTGGCGGACGCGGGCATCACCCGGTTCGAGCAGATCGCCGGGTGGAGCGAGGCGGATCGCGCCAGCTTCAACGAGAGACTTTCTTTTTCCGGGCGTATCGAGCGCGAAGACTGGGTGGGCCAGGCCAAGCGGCTGGCCGCCGGCGAACAATAGGAGCGACGCGATGGCTGATTCCACACTGGACCAGGCGCTGGAGAGCCTGTCGGCTGCAGTCGAGGCGGTGCGCAATGCGGTGACGCAGCTTCCCGAGGCGGGCGAAGCGGGAGCCGATGCCGCGGCGCTTGTCGCCCATGGCGCCTCCGGTGGCGCGATCGATCCGTTCGTGTTCCAGTTTGCGATTTTCGTGCTGGCGATCTTCGTGGGCTACTACGTGGTCTGGTCGGTGACCCCGGCGCTGCACACCCCGCTGATGAGCGTGACCAATGCGATCTCGTCGGTCATCGTGGTGGGCGCTCTGCTGTCCGTGGGTATCCAGGCCGCCGGCGCGGCAGCCACTTTCTTCGGCTTCATTGCCCTGGTGCTGGCCGCGGTGAACATATTCGGCGGCTTCCTGGTCACCCAGCGCATGCTCGCCATGTACAAGAAAAAAGAGCGCTAGGGCGCAAGCTGGGGACCTAAGACCATGTCGGCCAATATCAGCGCCCTTCTATATCTGATTTCAGGCGTCGCCTTCATCATGGCGTTGCGTGGCCTGTCGCATCCGGAGACTTCCCGGCGCGGCAATCTGTACGGCATGACCGGGATGGCGATCGCAGGCGCCACGACGCTGGCGCTGGCCGCACCCAATCTGAGCGGCTGGATCCTGATCGTGATCGGCCTGGGGCTCGGCGGCGGCATCGGCGCCTATATCGCGCGCTCGATTCCGATGACCGCGATGCCGCAGCTGGTGGCCGCGTTCCATTCACTGGTGGGCATGGCGGCGGTGATGGTGGCCGCGGCCGCTCTGTATTCGCCCGATACGTTCGGCATCGGCGAGATTGGAAACATCAAAGGCGCCAGCCTGGTGGAAATGTCGATCGGGGTCGCCATCGGCGCGATTACGTTCACCGGCTCGGTGATCGCCTTTGCCAAGCTCGACGGGCGCATGTCGGGGGCGCCGATCATGCTGCCGGCCCGCCACCTGATCAATCTCGGCCTCGCCGTCGCGCTGGTGGTCCTCGTCGTCGTCTTCGTGCAGACCGAGAGCCGCTTCGCGTTCTGGGCGATCACAATCGTCTCGCTGCTGCTGGGTGTGCTGATCATCATTCCCATCGGCGGGGCCGACATGCCGGTGGTGATTTCGATGCTCAACTCCTATTCCGGCTGGGCGGCCGCCGGCATCGGCTTCACGCTGGGCAACCTGGCGCTGATCATCACCGGGGCACTGGTCGGTTCGTCTGGCGCGATCCTGTCCTACATCATGTGCAAGGGCATGAACCGCTCGTTCATCTCCGTCATTCTGGGCGGCTTTGGCGGCGAGACGGCGATCGCCGCCGATGACGACATCGACCGAACCGTCAAGCAGGGCTCGGCCGACGACGCGGCCTTCCTGATGAAGAACGCCGGCAAGGTGATCATCGTGCCCGGTTATGGCATGGCGGTAGCCCAGGCCCAGCATGTGCTCCGCGAGATGGCAGACAAGCTCAAGGCGGAAGGCGTGGAGGTGAAATACGCCATCCACCCGGTGGCGGGGCGCATGCCCGGCCACATGAACGTGCTGCTGGCGGAAGCGAATGTGCCCTATGACGAGGTGTTCGAGCTTGAAGACATCAACTCGGAATTCGCCCAGTCCGACGTCGCCTTCGTCATCGGCGCCAACGACGTGACCAACCCGGCCGCCCGCGACGATCCCAACTCGCCGATCTTCGGCATGCCGATCCTGGATGTCGACAAGGCGTCCACCTGTCTGTTCGTCAAGCGCTCGCTGGGTTCGGGCTATGCCGGCATCGACAACACGCTGTTCTACAAGGACAACACGATGATGCTGTTTTCGGATGCCAAGAAGATGGTCGAGGAAGTGGTTAAGTCGCTGGATTAGGGGCCCAACTACGAACGTTACGCGCGAGCCGCGTAGAACATGTTCGTCTGGCTCCTGATTGGCAGTTCCCCGACATTTGAAAATCCCGCTTCGCGAAGCAGCGACATTGTCTTTTGCGGTCCCATGCAGGTGCCCAGCCCGGGCCCGCCCTCGGCCAGCGACTGGGTCATGCAATGAAACAGGCTGAAGCCGTAATAGACCGTGCCGAGCGGATTTGAGTTGTCGGCAAGCCGGTCGCCGGCGCGTGGCTCCATAACCATCAGCGCTCCGCCGGGGGCCATGCGGCTGCGTATTTCGCTCAGGGTTGCCTCTGGTTCGGCCAGATCGTGCAGGCAATCGAACATGCCGGCGAAATCAAAGATGGGCTTCGGCTCCAGGTCGGTGATCAGCCCCTGGATGATCGTCACCCGCTCGGCTCCTGCCTTGTCGACAGCGGCGCGCGCCTGCGCCACCGAATTGCCGTCAGGATCGAACCCGGTGATCTGCGCCTCTGGATAGGCCTGCGCCAGGGCGAGAGAGACCTTGCCGACGCCGCAGCCGATATCGAGCGCATGGCCGCCCGCTGCAAGCCGTTCGTCTATGTCCGGCAACTGCTTCAACCAGTAGCTGGTCAATCGATGCTGGTAGGCGCCGGCATTCATCAGATCGAGCGCTTCAATCCAGTCGTCGTCGAACGCACCGAAATGCACCCCGCCCCCTTCGCGAAACGCCCGCGCCACCTCTGGCGCCTGCGACAACAGCGAAGGCCCGGCCAGAAACAGCCCACCCATGTAATGATCCGTTCCCTGCGACGCGAGAAGGTAGGCATGTTCGGCCGGCAGGCAGAAGGTGCCGGCCTCTGCGTCGTGTTCCAGCCAACCGGCCGCCGTCATGCCGTTCAGCCATTCCTCCACATAGCGGGGTGTCAGTCCCGTCTTTTGCGAAAGATCTTGGGCGGCGATCGCAGCCCCGTCCTTCATCGCGTCGAAAAGACCTGACTTGAGGCCCAGATAGCCCATCCCGATGGCCATCGCGCCCGCCATGTCCCGATACACGGCATTGGCGAATGCTCCGATGCGCTCCTTGTCCATGATGCACCTCCCATGAACCGGTGGATGAAACGCCTAGAGCGTTTCACATTTTGATTGAAGCGTATCCTGCGTTGGAGACGTAGTTTGCGCACTGGCTTGGTTTGATGGTCTCGATGAGGTTTCCGAGGAACC
>JANQKQ010000001.1 GCA_028281105.1 Rhizobiaceae bacterium | reverse complement strand
CCGCCGCGGCAAGGTCTCCGGCTCCGCTGTCGCCGGCTCCCAGATGGCCACGGATCCCATTGGCGTTTGCGTGAGACGGCGATACGGGGGAGGATACGGGAGGTAGAGAGGACGGGGATAAGTTTTTTGCGGCTTATCGCGAAAGGCCGTGCAATTCCGCCCACCCCCTCTGTCGGCTGCGCCGACATCTCCCCCGCAAGGGGGGAGATTGGGCCCGGGCGCGCACCCCACCCTCCGTCATTCCGGCGAAGGCCGGAATCCAGGTGCATTACCGCTTGCTCGGTGCCGGTTGCTCTTGCTGCCACCCATCCCTCTAGTCATTCTCGGGCTTGACCCGAGGACCCAGAAAGCCGAGCGTCAGCGCCGGGAAATCGCGATGACGTTGTCGAGGACATCCGCCGTCTGGCCTGAGGGGCCGCGCGCGGTTCTTTTGATGGCGCCTACATATTCGTCCGACCAATCCGATCGCGCCAGTTCGAGGTCTTCGCGCTCCAGTTGGGCTGTCGGGAAGACGTGGTCGCGATCTGCCCAGGACCAGGGCGCGGCCGATCCGTGGGTTACGACCAGCAACAATCCACCGCTGTTCAAGGCCGATGCGGCTTGAGCCACGATCGCGTGGCGTGGAAACGAGAACGGGGTCTGCAGGAACATTGCGCAAATGAGGTCAAAGCGCCCCTGAGGAAAGGAGCGGGTCAGGTCGTGCTGCTCGAAGGCGATTCGGTCCTCGACATCGTGTCGCCGTGCGTTGGCCCGCGCGTAGTCCAACACGGTGGGAGAGATGTCGACCGCGGTAACGCGCCAACCGCCGCGCGCCAGCCAGACCGCGTCGTCGCCCTTCGCGCAACCCAGGTCCAACGCATGCCCGGGCGCACGGCCGGCTGCAAAGCGCTCGAGAACGGCCGAAGGCTTCCCGCTCGTCTTCGGCGATGCTGCTTCATAGACTTCCTCCCAGAATTCATAGGGCGTTTGGTCGGGCTTGGGCTTCATCAGGGCTGCTCCATTTTTCAGATGCGGGAGCGGCTGCAGGACATAGGAGCGCCAGGCGCGTGCGCCCGGGCGGGGTGGCTGCGGCGAGCTCGATCTCGTGCTTTCATATGTCACGAGATTGAGTGAGTCAATCTCACGTGTTTTGAGTTGTCACGTAACATCATCATCGCTATGTATGGCCCGCAGGAGGCCAACGGATGAGAACCGACAATCGCCTGCCCCGGGTCCTGCACATCCTGCTGCATCTCGACGAGATCGAAGACCCGATCACCTCGGAGCAAATGGGTGAAATGTTCGCAATCGACCCCTCGCTGATCCGCCGCACGATGGGCGGCTTGCGCGCCCAGGGACTAGTCGGCTCGATCAAAGGCCACGGAGGCGGATGGCGGCTTGCAAGGCCATTAGGTGAGATCAGCCTGATGGACGTCTACCAAGCGCTCGGACCACCGGCGTTATTCGCCATAGGCGTTCCCCATCCATCGTCAACCTGCCTTTTAGAAAAAGCCGCGAACGAGGCGACCGGCAAAGCCATGCAGATCGCGCGCGAGGCATTGGAAGCGGAACTGCAGCGCGTTAGCGTTGCCGACCTAGCCAAGGACATTCCAAAGCGGTCCGCCAGTTAGGTTTAGCCCACGATCCAGAACCGGCCTTCACCCCTCACCCGCCATCAAACTTCCCGTTCCGCGGAAAGCCCTTCGGCGCCAGTCGGCCGGCTTGCGCGCGTTCGCCCATCCACTCGGCCAATTCTTTTGCGTCACGCGTATGGGTCCGCCCCGCCGAATCCTGCCACGACAGGCCGTCGGCCAGCGTGAACACGCGGGCGTCCTTGATGCCGCCGTCTTTGTAGCGCTGCAGGCGCACGCCCTTGCCGCGCGTCATCACCGGCACTTGGTCGGCCGGGAAGCATAGTAGCTTGCGGTTGTCGCCGATCACGGCGACTGTGTCGCCTGCCGCCTCCACGCACACCGCCGCCTCGGCCGGCGTCTTGACGTTGAGCACCTGCTTGCCTTTGCGGGTGTTAGCGATGACCTCGTCTTCGCCAACGATGAACCCGTTGCCGGCGGTTGAAGCCACCAGCAGCTTGCGGCCGGGCTCGGCCTTGAAGGCGGCGACCACGTCGCAGTCACTGTCCATGTCGATCATCACGCGAACCGGCTCGCCGTGACCGCGCCCGCCGGGCAGCTTGTCGGCGCCGACGGTGTAGAACTTGCCGGCGGTGGTGAACAGCAGCACCTTGTCGGTGGTCTCGGCATGGAAGGCGGTTCTGAGCCGGTCGCCCTCCTTGAAAGTCAGCGCGGACAGATCGCCCAGGTGGCCGCGCATGGCGCGGATCCAGCCCTTCTCAGACAGAACGACGGTGACCGGCTCGCGCTCGATCATCGCTTCCTGGATGTCGGCCAGATCGCGCTCGGGCGCATCGCCGAAGTCCGTGCGCCGCCGGCCGAGCTCCGTGTCGGGACCGAACTGCTTCTTGACTTGCGCTATCTGTTCCTTGATCGCCGCCCATTGGGCATCTTGCGAGGCGAGCAACGCCTCAAGGCCGGCTTTCTCTTCGGTCAGCGCGTCGAACTCGGAGCGAATCTGCATCTCCTCGAGCTTGCGCAGCGAGCGCAGGCGCATGTTGAGGATCGATTCGGCCTGCAGGTCGGACAGTTTGAAGGCGGTCATCAGCTCCGCCTTGGGCTCGTCCTCCTCGCGGATGATACGGATCACCTCGTCCAGGTTGAGATAGGCGACCAGGTAGCCGCTCAGGATTTCCAGCCGCCGCTCGATCTGCGCCAGCCGGTGGCGCGAGCGGCGGATCAGCACCTGCCGGCGGTGGTCGAGCCATTCGCGCAGCACCTCGCGCAGCGACAACACCTTCGGCACCCGCCCGCCCGAAAGAACGTTCATATTGAGCGAAACGCGGGTCTCCAGATCGGTGAGCTTGTAGAGCGATTCCATCAGCAGCTCGGGATCGACCGAACGGCTCTTGGGCTCCAGAACCAGGCGGATGTCTTCCGCCGATTCATCGCGCACGTCGCCCAGCAGAGGCAGCTTGCGCGCCAGCAACAGTTCGGCGATCTTTTCGATCAGTCGCGACTTGGCGACCTGGTAGGGGATGGCGGTAACCACGAGGTGGTAGCCGCCGCGGCCGGTGTCCTCGCGCCGCCACGCCGCACGCACGCGAAAGCCGCCGCGTCCGCTCTTGTAGGCCTCCACGATCGAGGCGCGATCGTCGACGATGGTGCCGCCGGTTGGGAAGTCCGGGCCTTTGACGAACTCGGTCAGCTTGTCGATGCCGGCGTTCGGATATTTGATCAGGTGGATGGCCGCGTCGCACAGTTCGGCGGCGTTATGCGGCGGGATCGAGGTGGCCATGCCCACCGCGATGCCGGCCGCGCCGTTCGCCAGCAGGTTGGGGAACGCGCCGGGCAGGACGATCGGCTCGTTGTCCTCGCCGTCATAGGTGTCGCGAAAGTCGACCGCGTCCTCGCCGATGCCCTCCATCAGCAGGGTGGCCACTTCGGTCATGCGTGCCTCGGTGTAGCGCATGGCCGCGGCGTTATCGCCGTCCACATTGCCGAAATTGCCCTGGCCGTCGACCAACGGATAGCGCACCGCGAAATCCTGCGCCAGCCGCACCAGCGCGTCGTAGACCGCCGCTTCGCCGTGCGGATGGAACTTGCCGATCACGTCGCCGACGATGCGCGCGCACTTCTTGAAGCCCGTGTCGGGATCGAGCTTCAGGATGCGCATGGCGTGCAGGATGCGCCGGTGTACCGGCTTGAGCCCGTCGCGCACGTCCGGTAGGGCGCGGCCCATGATCGTCGACAGCGCATAGGCCAGATAGCGCTCTTCCAGCGCCGATTTCAGATCGATGCCCTCGATGCCGTCGCCGGCGCCCGAACCGCCTGAAGGGGGAATCACTTGCTGTCCCATGGGCGAGGCAATTAGCGCGGCAACCGGCGGCGGGCAAGACGCCGCGCCATACCCATCACTGCCACAATCGGCCGATAACCGGGTATGGTACGCCGATTGCTTGATAATCGCCCCACGGCGACCGATCTCCCCGTTAGATCGCAAAAACGCACAGCGAGGATCACCCTATGGCCGAAACCACGAACCAGGGCTTGGTGGAGCGAGTTTCATACATGCTTTCCGCGCCGCGACGCGCGCGTCAACGCGAAGAGCAACTGGCCAAAAGCAACCCTCACCTGCTCGAGGCGCTCGACCGCGACAAACGCGAAGGTCTGGTGCTGGCCGTCAGGGCCCGCTGGGTGGCGTTGGCGATCATCGCCGTCTTCATCGCCGTTCTCAATCCGCGCTGGGAGGTGCTCTACTACGAAGCGCTCATCGCCGGCTTCGCGCTGATCGGCTGGGCGCAGCTTAAGTCCGGCGAGGTCGGGCAATCGCGCCGCGAACTGCTGCTGCTCGCCACCGATCTGGCCCTGATGACGATTGTGATCGTGTTGCCCAACCCGTTCAGTACGATCGAGGCTCCGATCGGCCTTCAATACCGCTTCGGCAATTTCGCATATTTCTACGTACTGCTGGCCGCCGCCGTCATGGCCTATTCGTGGCGCACGCTGTTTGCGTTCGGAATGTGGACGACGGGACTATGGTTGGGCGCCATGGGCCTGGCGATCTTCTTCGGTCCGCGCATACCGGAACTGAGCGAGCGCATGGCCGGTGTTTTCGTTGGCTATGAAGCGCTGGCCGATCTGTATGATCCCAATATCATCCTCATCAGCCCGCGCATCCAGGAGGTCGTGGTTCTGATCATCGTCACCGGCATCCTGGCGTTAGGGAGCTGGCGGTCGAGAGAGCTGCTGATCCGCCAGGCGGAGATGGCCCGCGAGCGCTCCAACCTGGCCCGCCACTTCCCGCCAACGATCGTCGACCAGATGGCTCACCAGGACAAGCCGCTGGGCCATGTGCGCTCGCAGAAGGTGGCGGTGATGTTCACCGACATCGTCGGGTTTACCCGCTTCGCCGAACAGCACCCGCCCCAGAAGGTGGTCGACATGCTGCGCGAGTTCCACAAGATGATGGAGGAGGCGGTGTTCGAGCACAACGGCACTTTGGATAAGTTCCTGGGGGACGGCATCATGGCCACCTTCGGCACGCCGCAGCCGGGACCCCACGACGCCGCCAACGCGCTCGCCTGCGCCCGCGACATGATGGGTCGGCTGGATGAATGGAACCGCGCGCGCAGGCAATCGGGCCAGCAGCCCGTCGACCTGTCGATCGGCGTCCACTATGGCGATGTGATCTTGGGCGACATCGGTTCGGAGCGGCGCATGGAGTTCGCCACCTTAGGCGACACGGTCAACGTGGCCAGCCGGCTGGAGGCCATGACCCGCGATCTGTCGGTGGAGACGGTGGTCTCAGAGGACTTGGTGAGCGCAGTGCGCCAGGCCAAAACCGGCGATGGCAACGAGCTACTCGACGGGCTGAAAGCGCAGGAGAAACGCGCAGTGCGCGGGCGCGGCGATCCGGTGAAGATCTGGACGCTGGACCGGGCGGCTTAGGCTGTGGTCGTTGAGTCTTGTTGAATACCCCCACCCTCATTCCCTCCCCACAAGGGGAGGGAAGGTCGTGGGGCAGCTTCCGTCACAGATCCACCCCGCCCCCACCCTCCACCGTCATCCTCGCCCTTGTGGCGAGGATCTAAGGCGATCAGCGACGCTGTTCAGAGTGGATGGTGGGTTAGATCCTCGGGACAAGCCCAAGGATGACGACGGTGAGGGGCGGCACGGCCCAAGTCCCCTCCCCCTTGTGGGGCGGGGTTAGGGGTGGGGGTAGATAAATGAAAACCCGCTCCTAAACCGCCATCTTCAGCTCGCTCTCCAGCTTCTCGTAAGCACGCTGGGTGTCGACCGTGTAGTCGCGGGTGATCGGCACCGCGTCGCGCGAACGCGACATCTGCATCTGGAACACCAGTTGCGCGCCGAAGCGGAACATGGATTCGGCCGCCACCAGGTAGAACTCCCACATGCGCGCGAACCGGTCGTCGTACATCTCGACCACCTTGGCGCGGTTCTTCTGGAACCGGTCGTGCCAGTGCTCCAGGGTCTTGGCGTAGTGCAGGCGCAGGAACTCCAGATCGAGCACCCAAAGATCGTTGCGCTCGGTAACCTCAAGGACCTCAGACAAAGCGGGCGCGTAGCCGCCGGGGAAAATATACTTGCGGAACCAGGGGCTTGCCGTGGTCGGCGGATCCATATGGCCGATCGAATGCAGCACGGCGACGCCATCGTCGGGCATCAGGTCGTTCAGCTTCTTGAAGAACTCGTCATAGTGGTGCGCGCCCACATGCTCGAACATGCCGATCGAGATGATCCGGTCGAACTTCTCTTCGACGTTGCGATAGTCCTGCAGACGGAACTGCACCTGGTTGGCCAGCCCCGCCTTGCGAGCGCGTTCGGTGGCCAACTCCTGCTGTTCGGTCGACAACGTAACCCCGGTCACCTCCACCTCGGCCAGCTTGGCCAGGTACATCGCGGTGTCGCCCCAGCCGCAGCCGATATCCAGCACCTTCATGCCGGGCTTCAGGTTCATCTTCGCCGCCAGCAGCCGCAGCTTGTTGCGCTGGGCCTGTTCCAGCGTGTCGTCGTCGCTGCGAAAATAGGCGCACGAGTAGAGCAGGTTCTCGTCGAGGAACAGTTTGTAGAAATCGTTGCCCACGTCGTAGTGGTGCGCCACGTTCGCGCGCGCGCCACCGCCCAGACGATTGGACTGCTGAAGCCGCCGGAACGACATGGAGATGCGCCCGAGCAGGGCCTGCAGCGGATAGGCGCGCAGCTCCCTGCGGTTCAGGTTGTACAGCTGCAGCATGTCCTTGAGCGTCGAGCCGTCCTCAAGGGTGATCTGCCCGTCCATATAGCCTTCGCCAGCCCGCAATTCCGGGTTGAGCACCAACGCCCAATACAAGGATTTGTCGTGGATGCGGACTGTGACCTGCGGACCGGGCGCGCCAGAGAAGACGTGACGCTTGCCATCGGCATCGATAATGTTAAGCGTGCCCGTCTTCACGAACGAGCTCATCATATTGGACAGCGGAAACATGGCGTCTTGCTACCTGAAATCAGCTTGCTTGGGTCTTCATGGCCGATGAGCGGCATGCAAGCCCATACCCTAAGCCCCCTGGGTCGGGATTTTCAAGGCCCGCCATCGTGCCCACCGCGCCGATGAGGCTGGTGCATAAGCATAATGTGGCCATGATGTCACCTGTTTTTCGGCCCAACGTGCGGGCCTGTTCCGGCGGCGGGCTGTGGAGAATGGCGCGATGAGGGGACACCAACTCGACGTCCGTCACCGTTGGCTGGCGCTGGCGGCGGCCGTGATCGTAGCCGGCTGCTCCCAGCAGGAAGGCGAATCTCCCTCCTTCGACGCGCAGGCCTGGGTGACGCACTATCAGCGCATTGCGGCCAATCGCGGCTTCGATCTGACCTATGGCGAACTGGAAGCCGTGCACCAGACCGGCTTCGTCCTGCGCGATGTCTCCGTCATCCGTCACGGGGTCGAGGAGCCGATCAAGATCAAATCGCTGACGATCGAAGACCCGGTCGAGCTGGACGGCGACGGGCTGGCCGCCCAAGCGGTCGAGGTCGAAGGACTTTCCTGGGTCGGACGCGACCGGCGCCGGCGCGAAACCACCGCCACCGTGGCCTCGTTCACCGCGCATGGGCTGTACCTGCCCGACCAGGCGGATGTGAACGCGCCGCTCTTTCTCTACAATGACCCGCAATTCGCTTTGGACGACCTGCGGATCACCGTCGACGGCGAAGCCGTGATCTCGGTGGCCGAGTTCGACGGTGCGTTCCGCGTGAGCGAGGACGAGACCAGGGTCGCCGGCGGCGGCTCGATGGGCGGGCTGGAGATCGACACCGCCGCGATCGAGGATGGCCGGCTTCGCCGGCAGTTGGCCGACCTGGGCTACGAGCGGCTGAGCCTCGATGCCGAACTGGCCGGCAGCTGGGACTTGCAGGCCGGGCGAATCGAGCTGGACCGGTATGAACTGGCCATGACGGATGCCGGCGCGCTGACGCTCACCTTCGCGCTCACCGGCTATGGCCGCGACAAGATCGACCGGCTGCGCACGATCAACGCCCGCATCGCCGCCCTGCCCGCCGACGAGCGCGTCGCGGCGACGGATGAGGCAAACGCTGAGTTGGCCGACATCGCGCTGGAGCGTTTCTCACTGTCGTGGCGCGATGAATCGCTCGCCAACCGCATCCTCGATCTGCAGACGCGCGCCAGCGGCCTGTCACGGGAACAATTGGTGGCGATCGCGCGCCAACTGATCGGCTCGAGCCATTCGAAGCTGCTAAGCGCGGATCTGTCGAAGGCGATGGCGGCCGCGGTTGGCGAGTTCCTGACCGATCCCAAGTCGATCACCGTTTCCGGCATCCCGGACGAGCCTGTCCCGGTTTCCGAAATCGCCGAACTGGCGCTGGCGCTACCCGCGCTGCTGTTCGGCAAGCTCAACGTGACGGTGCGCGCGAACGAGAATCAGTGAGCGCGACCGCAAAGACTTGCGGACGATCAGGATGCCTCAACATCTGTTCGGCGTTGCCTAACTCTCCTGCGTCACCCTCGGGCTTGTCCCGAGGGTCTGCTTATCCGACCGACTGGCATTGCCCATCGGCAACGGGGTTAGATCCTCGCCACAAGGGCGAGGATGACGCAGTAGAATAGCCGCTAACATCAGGTTCATGGTCGGGTTAACCGGCTTGTTTTTACCGATACACCCGCCGCAGGAACTGTTCGACCGCGTTGGTCACTTCGGCGCTGGTGCCGATGCGCGAAGCAATCGAGCCGTGGCGGTAGCGGCGGCCGTCGAACAGGGTCACATGCGAGCCCTTGCGGCGCAGCTCGCGGGCGAACCCGTTGGCGAGCACCTTGCGCCGGTCGTAGTTGGAGCCGGAATATAGGATCATGAACGGCGGGTGGCCACGCGAGGTGCGCACATAGGTCACCGGCGACCACCGGATCCAGTCGGCCGGATCGGAGCCGAAGGCGGCCGCGTAAACACGAGGCAGGCTGCCGCGCATGCCGCCATAGGCGACCATGTCGTAGGCCTGCACGTCGTTGGCGATGACGCCGCGGATGGCGCCGCCCAGCTTCTTGGCGCCGATCATGGCGACCAGATGGGCGCCGGCCGAATGGCCCATGATGGCGATGCGTTTGGCGTCCCCGCCATAGCGCGCGATGTGGTTGCGCACCCAGTTGATCGAGCGCACCACGTCCTTGACCTGGCCGTCGATGTCGGTGCGCGGCACCGGACGATACTGCACGGAAACCAGCAGCCAGTCGCGCTCCAGCGCGAATTTCGGCAGGTTGTAGACCTTATCGCGCGAGCCCTTGATCCAGCCGCCGCCATGCACGTACAGCAGTACCGGCACCTTCTTGCGCGCGGAGAAGAAGCCGCGGGACTGCGCGGCGGCCGGGGCATATATATCGATCTTCAGCCCGCCGCCGATGGCCACGTCCTTGGTGATCTGCGGTTCCCCGGGGGTCAACTGCACGGGCGCGAACAGCGAATTGGCCTTGCCGGTCGACTGGGCGCCGGCCGCCGGAACGCCGAGCACCACGATCGCAATCGCGACAACCCAGGTCACGAACCCGGCAAGCCGACGGTGATCCATGGAAATCCTCGGTTTTTGTAAGCTTCTGGACGGAAGCCGCCAGCAGCTCCCCTGCGCCTGCTACATGGCCGAGTTCGCCGGCAAATTCAAGGGCGCGGACGGGCCGCCTAGCCGCCGTCCTTCTTGGTCGGCAGGACGCGCAGGTTCAGGTCCCGCAACTGGGCGGAAGTGACCTCGCCGGGCGCGCCCATCAGCAGGTCCTGGGCCTGCTGGTTCATCGGGAACATGGTGACCTCGCGCAGGTTCTTCGCCCCGCGCAGCAGCATGACGATGCGGTCGATGCCGGCGGCCATGCCGCCATGGGGCGGCGCGCCGTAGTGGAAGGCGCGATACATGCCGCCGAAGCGGTCTTCCAGCGTCGCCTTGTCGTAGCCGGCGATCTCGAACGCCTTCTCCATCACTTCCGGCCTGTGATTGCGGATGGCGCCCGAGGCGATCTCGTAGCCGTTGCACACCAGGTCGTACTGATAGGCGTTGAGTTCGAGCGGGTCGGTGTTCTCCAGCCCCTCCAGCCCGCCTTCGGGCATCGAGAACGGGTTGTGGGAGAAATC
The DNA here is from genome assembly GCA_028281105.1 of Rhizobiaceae bacterium. Lineage (GTDB taxonomy): Bacteria > Pseudomonadota > Alphaproteobacteria > Rhizobiales > Rhizobiaceae > JANQKQ01. Next base: position 89,175 of record JANQKQ010000001.1, on the reverse strand, counting down.
TATTCTTTTCGCTTCCTCGTCCCATTCATACATCGGGAAGTCGACAATCCAGCACAGCTCGAACCGCTCCTCGTCGATCAGCCCCAGTTCGCGGCCGACCCGGTCGCGGGCCTCGCCGGCGAACGCGGCGAATTTCTTCGGATCGCCGGCGACGAAGAACACCGCGTCGCCATCGTCGAGACCCAGTTGCGTACGCATCGCCTCGGTGCGCTCCGGACCGATGTTCTTGGCCACCGGTCCGGCGCCGGCGAGCGTTTCGCCTTCGGTGCGCCAGAAGATGTAGCCCAGCCCGGGCTGGCCTTCCCCCTGCGCCCATGAGTTCATCCGGTCACAGAAGGCGCGGCTGCCACCGCCCTTGGCCGGCACCGCCCACACCTCGACCTTCGGGTCTTTCTCGATCATCCCGGCGAACACCTTGAAGCCCGAGCCGGCGAAGTGTTCGGTGACCGATTCCATGACGACGGGATTGCGCAGGTCCGGCTTGTCGGTGCCGTATTTGCGCATGGCTTCCGCATAAGGGATGCGCGGGAAGGTTTCGGTGACCGGCTTGCCGTCGGCGAAGGCGGCAAACGTACCGCGCAGTACCGGCTCCATCGCGCCCAGCACGTCGTCCTGCTCGACGAAGCTCATCTCCAGATCGAGCTGGTAGAACTCGCCCGGCAGGCGGTCGGCGCGCGGGTCCTCGTCGCGAAAGCACGGGGCGATCTGGAAATAGCGGTCGAACCCGCTCATCATGATGAGCTGCTTGAACTGCTGCGGCGCCTGCGGCAGGGCGTAGAACCTGCCCGGATGGATGCGGCTGGGCACGAGAAAGTCGCGCGCGCCCTCCGGCGACGACGCGGTCAGAATGGGCGTCTGGAACTCGGTGAAGCCGGCGTCGACCATGCGCGCGCGCATGTCGGCGATGATCGCCGAACGCGCCACGATGTTGGCGTGCAGGCTGTCACGGCGCAGGTCGAGAAAGCGGTATTTCAGCCTTATGTCTTCCGGGTAGTCGGGCTCGCCGAACACCGGCAGCGGCAGTTCGTCGGCCGCCGACAGCACCTCGATCTCGCGCGCGAACACCTCGATCTCGCCGGTCGGCAGGTTGGGATTCACGGTATCGTCCGAACGCGCCTTCACCTCGCCGTCGATGCGCACCACCCATTCGCCGCGTAGCGACTCGGCGGTGGCGAACGCCGGCGAATCGGGATCGGCGACGACCTGGGTGACGCCGTAGTGATCGCGCAGATCGATGAACAGCACGCCCCCGTGGTCGCGCACCCGGTGCACCCAGCCCGACAGGCGCGCGGTGCCGCCCACATCGGACTTTCGAAGCGCCTCGCAAGTGTGGCTGCGGTAACGGTGCATTTGGGTTTTCCTGGATTGTTCGGCGGCCTGACTAAGGCCATGGCGTTTGACGTTCTAACGGCACCAGCCCACTCCCCCACCCAGCCACCCTATCAAGGATACTGCCGTGGGTGGCTGGGTGGGGGAGTGGGCTGGTGCCGTTCCCGCGTCAGCGGGAGATCGAATAAGGCGGCGCGACAAACACATGGGCGGTTCGGTTTGTCAAGCGGACGGCGGGGCCTGGCCGTGCCTAGCCATCCCTCCACGGCGTCATCCTCGGGCCTGTCCCGAGGATCTAACCACCTAGCCAATTCTGCGGCCCATCGGCGACGGGGTTAGATCTTCGCTACAAGGGCGAGGATGACGCAGTGCGTGTGCCACGCAGAGTGGAGGTGGAGACGACGATGGCTTTTGGGGGCGAGGATCGATGCAATCCGAACGTGAAACGTTCCAAAGCCCGCTTCAGTTACCCGGCAGCCATGCACAATCATCATGCCAATAGCGCGGGAATTGGAGTAGGTAATGCCCACCATGCACGCGCTACGCCCCCTTATTCCGCTGTTCATCGCCGCCGGCATTCTGCTCGCCGGCAACGGCCTGCAGGGGACGCTGGTGGCGCTGCGCGGCTCGGCGGAAGGCTTTTCGACCACGCTGATCGGGTTGATCGGCACCGGCTATTTCGCCGGTTTCATGGCGGGCTCCCTGCTGGTGCCGCACCTGCTGCGCGCGGTCGGCCATATCAGGGTGTTCTGCTCGATGGCGGCGCTGGCGGCTTCCGCCTCGCTGCTGCTGGTGCTGTGGGTCGACCCGATCGCCTGGTTCGCGCTTCGCACCCTGTCCGGCCTGTGCTTCGTGTGCCTGTTCGCCTCGATCGACAGCTGGATCAATTCCGGCGTCTCCAACGACATCCGCGCCAAAGTGCTGTCGATCTACCGGCTGATCGACCTGGGCTGCGTCACCGGCTCGCAATATCTGATCCCGTTCTTCGGCTTCGAAGGGGTTACCATCTTCGCGGTGATGACGATCATGGTGATGGTCTCGCTCGTGCCGATTTCGCTGGCCGACCGCTCCAACCCCAAGCCGCCGCCGGAGATGTCGTTTTCGGTGTTCAACGTGTGGCGGATTTCGCCGGTCGCCGCCACCGGCTGCATCATCATCGGGCTGACCAACTCCACCTTCCGCATCATCGGCCCCGTTTATGCGGAGTCCATCGGCATGTCGATCGCGTCGGTCGCCACCTTCATGAGCGCCGGCATCGTCGGCGGCGTGGTGCTGCAATATCCCCTGGGGTGGCTTTCCGACCGCTACGACCGGCGCATCGTGCTGATCGTCGCGACCGCGGGCGCGGCGCTCGCCGGCATATTCATCACCACTTTCGCCGGCACGTCGGAGAACCTGAACTATCTGGGAATCTTCCTGTTCGGCGCGTTCTCGCTGCCGCTCTATTCGCTGTCGGCGGCCCAGGCCAACGACCATGCCAAGTCGGGCGAGTTCGTGCAGATCGCCGCCGGTCTGGGCTTCTTCTGGTCGGCCGGCGCGATGGTCGGCCCGCTGGCGGCTTCCGCGCTGATGGAGATCGGCGGACCTTCGATCCTGTTCACGTTTACCAGCGCCGTCCACGCCTCCCTGATCTTCTTCACCCTTTGGCGCATGCGCGCACGCGCCGCCGTGCCGGTGGCGCAGCGCCGGCGCTTCGCCATGCTGATCAAGACATCGCCGATGATGATGAAGATCACCCGGCGCTCCTCGAACGGCAACGGCAGCTGAGCGGCCGGCGGGACAAAGTCGGCCGCGGGCGGGTTCGGATGGCGACAAGCGGCCAGCGACGGGTTATACCAGCGTGATGGAGATCGTGCGTGGTACCGACGAACTGGCGCAGGCCTGCCGCCTGATAGCGACGCAAAAGTACGTCACCGTGGACACGGAGTTCCTGCGCGAATCGACGTTTTGGCCGCAACTGTGCCTGGTCCAGATAGCCTGCCCGGATCACGCCTATATCGTCGACGTGCTGGCCGACGGCATCGAGCTCGATCCGTTCTTCGAGCTGATGGCGGACGAGAGCGTGGTTAAGGTGTTCCACGCCGCCCGCCAGGACATCGAGATCATCTACAAACTGGGCGGACTGATCCCGCACCCGGTGTTCGATACGCAGGTCGCCGCCATGGTGTGCGGCTACGGCGATTCGATCTCCTACGACCAGCTGGTGTTCCGGATCACCGGCGCGCGGGTCGACAAGTCGTCGCGCTTCACCGACTGGCGCAAGCGGCCGCTGTCGGACAAGCAGCTCGCCTACGCGCTATCGGACGTCACCCACCTGCGCCAGGTCTACCAGTCGATCAAGGCCAACCTGGAGGAGCAGGACCGCGCCCACTGGGTGAGCGAGGAGATGGAGATCCTGACCTCGCCGACCACTTATGACATGCCTCCGGACTGCGCCTGGCAGCGGCTGAAGCTGCGCATCCGCCGGCCGCGCGAACTGGCGGTCATGCAGGTTGTCGCCGAGTGGCGCGAGCACACCGCGCGCCGCAACGACGTGCCGCGCGGGCGTGTGGTCAAGGACGATCTGATCTACGAAATCTGCGCCCAGCCGCCGCGCGATATGAAGCAGCTGCTGGAGCTGCGCGGCATCAATCGCGGCTTCGACCGCGGCCGCTACGCCAAGCCGCTGCTGGCCGCGGTCGCGCGGGCGCTGGCGATCCCCGACGACCAGTTGCCGTCGATGCCCAAGCCCCGCCATGCACCCGAGGGCACCGGAGCGGCGACCGAGATGTTGAAGGTTCTGCTCAAGCTGATCGTCGAGGAAGAAGGCGTCGCGGCCAAGGTGATCGCCACCGTCGACGACCTGGAACGGATCGCCGCCGATGACGGCGCCGACGTGCCGGCGCTCAAGGGCTGGCGGCGCACGCTGTTCGGCGACAAGGCGCTGAAGCTGAAGAACGGCGAAATGGCGCTCGGCCTGCGCGGGCGCAGAATCTCGATCATCGATCTCGCCGACCAGCCGGCGGCCAAGCCGGCCAGCCAGGCGGCCGAATAGGGCGGCGCCGGGCCTTGCCTGCAAAGGTCACCATCCCGCCGATGCCGATCACCGGCGGCTGCCAGTGCGGCCAGGCGCGCTACGTCCTGTCCGGATTGCCGGTCGTTTTCTACCTGTGCCACTGCACCGAATGCCAGCGCCACACCTCGAGCGCCTTCGGCGAGTCCCTGCGGGTGCGCGCAGGCGATCTGGAGTTCACCGGCGAGATGTCCGCCACATATCGCAGCTCGGAATCGGGAACCCCTCGCGAGGGCCGGTTCTGCCCGCAATGCGGCGTTCGCCTGATCCACGGCTCCGTCAACGCCAGCGAGTTCGTCAACATCAAGGCCGGCACCTTGGATGATACGTCCTGGCTGGTTCCCGCAGGCCACATCTGGGTCCGCTCGAAGCAGCCTTTCATGCGGTTTTGCGAAGACGAACTCTGCTACGATCGCCAACCGCCCGACAACTACGCGGCGTTGATCGAACGATGGCGGGCGATGACCGATATGCAGTTGTAGGCACTGGCCGCCCTTTTTCGCGTCATCCTCGCCCTTGTGGCGAGGATCTAACCCCGTTGCCGACAGGCCGAAGCGCTGGATGGACCAGTAGACCCTCGGGACAAGCCCGAGGGTGACGCGGGGGTGGCCTTGGCAGCACCCCTCAGACCCCCGAAACAACCCCTACCCCACCTTCAGCTCGATCGACACCTGCGCCTCCTTGGCCAGCTGCTCCAGCCGCAACTGGGGGCGTTCGCCGGTCAGGCTTTGGAACTTTGCGGGCACGTTGAGCACGAACGAACCCGGCCCGCCATTGGGCTTGAGCGCCAACTGGGGCAGCACGCCCGGCAGCGAGGCCGAATACAGATACAGAACCCGGAACAGGGCGGCCAACATGCGCGCGCGCTCACTCACCCGCCTGCCGGCGAGCGCGCCGATCGGCGGCGCTTCGATCTTCGAGCTCATGCCGCGATAGCGGTGGAAGTTGGCCAGCGCCAGATAGGCCCTTCCCTCGTGGGTGATGCCGACGAAGCCGGCGTTCGAGATGATGCCCAAGCTCTGGGTGGCCCGGTAGTCGGGATGGGCGCGCCAAGCGATATCGGCCAGATAGCACGAGGCGATCCGGTAACGCGCCTCGTTTTCGCTTTCCTCGACGCCCAACGACGCAAAAGCCTCGCCGGTCCAGTCCGCCAACTCGCGCGAGTGGCGGGGCGAACGCGCGCGCAGCACCGCCAGATCCCACGCCGCCTCCAGCAGCGGATCGCGCCGGCGCTCGGAAGCCGGCAACTGGGTGTACAGATAGCCCTCGCGCACGCCCAGCGACGAGGTGGTCATTTTTTTGGCTTCCAGCGCGCGCAGCGTTTCGGCCAGCACCACCGCTCCGTAGGGCAGAAGGTTGCGCCGGCTGCGCGACACCGTTTCGATCCCGGCGAAATCGGTCAGGTCCGCTTCCGCCAGATGATCGCAGAAGTCGATGATCTCATCGGCCGGCTGCGAATAGTGATGGATGACCGCCAGCGGATAGCCGATCGCGCTCATATGCAGGCGCGCCAGCGACCGCCAGGTGCCGCCGACCGCGTAGAAGGTGCGCCGCCCGTTCTTGCCGCCGTTCGGCCAGGCGATCTGTGCGCCCTGCAGATGTTCGCAGGCGATCTTCCTTGCGTTCTTCAACGAGCCGTCGGCCAGATCGTGCAGCCGCAGGCCGCCCAACGGCAGCGTGGTGCCGTCCGGCTGGTTTGGCAGATCGCCCGGTCCATTGCCCACCACCGAGACCAACTCCAGCGAACCGCCGCCCAGGTCGCCGGCGATGCCGTGCGGGCGGAAGAAGCCGCTGGCGATTCCAAGCGCCGAGTAGTACGCCTCTTTCTCGCCCGACAGGACCTGAACCTGGCCGCCGGACAGTTCCTCAACCCGGGCGACGAACTGCGGCCCGTTCACCGCATCGCGTGCGGCGGCGGTCGCCAGGATGAACGTTTTGGCGACGCCGGCCTGCCGGCCCAGCGCCAGGAAGCGGCGGATGGCCGACACCGCGCGTTCAACCGCTTCATCGTCCAGGCGGCCGGTCTGCGCCAGCCCGCGGCCCAGCCCGCACAGCACCTTTTCGTTGAACAACACCGACGGCGCGCGCGTCAGCCCCTCATAGATGACCTGCCGGACCGAGTTCGATCCGATGTCGATGACCGCAACCGGCACCCGCTGGCGCAGGCGCCCCTGTGCGTCATCGTGCGCGTTCGGATGAGGATCAGCGGTCGCCGTGTTCGAGTCGGATGAATTCCTTGGGTGCGTCATCCTTCAGCGATGCCCCCCTACCCGAAAGGCTCGGGTTGGTCATGAAGTACTGTTGGGCATTAAACGATTCTTGCCCGCTTTGGGGAGAAATCCGGCGCGAAGTGCCGTTGGGCAGAATTTCCCAGCTCTGCTCGTTGTCCAGCAGGTTGGCGACCATGATCTGGTCGAGCACCTGGCGGCGCACCGTCTTGTTCTCCAGCCGCACCATCACCTCGACCCGGCGGTCTAGGTTGCGCGGCATCAGGTCGGCCGACCCGATATAGACCTGCGCCTGTTTCGACGGCAGTCCGCCGCCATTGCCGAAGCACAGGATGCGGCTGTGCTCGAGAAACCGGCCGACGATGGACTTGACCCGGATGTTTTCCGACATGCCCTGGATGTTCGGCCGCAGGCAGCAGATGCCGCGCACCACCAGATCGATCTGCACGCCGGCCTGGCTGGCGCGATACAGCGCGTCGATGATGGTGGGGTCGACGATCGAGTTCATCTTCGCCCAGATCGCCGCCGGCTTGCCCTGTTCGGCCAGCTCGATTTCGCGTTCGATATGCTCCAGGATCGAAGACTTCAGCGTCAGCGGCGAGACTAGCAGATGATCGAGCTGGCCCGGTTCGGCATAGCCGGTGACGAAGTTGAACACCTTGGCCACGTCGAAGGCGACCTGCGAGTTGGCGGTGAAATAGGACAGATCGGTGTAGATGCGCGCGGTGATGGGGTGGTAGTTGCCGGTGCCGATGTGAACGTAGTTGACCAGCTTGCCGTCCTCGCGGCGCACCACCTGGCTCAGCTTCGCGTGGGTCTTGAACTCGACGAAGCCGAACACGACCTGCACGCCGGCACGCTCCAGATCGCGCGCCCAGCGGATGTTGGCCTCTTCGTCGAACCGGGCTTTGAGCTCGATGAGCGCGGTGACCGACTTGCCGGTCTCGGCGGCCTCGATCAACGCAGCGACGATCGGCGATTCGTTCGACGTGCGATACAGCGTCTGCTTGATCGCCACCACATCGTCATCGGCGGCGGCCTGGCGCAGGAACTGCACCACCGCGTCAAACGACTCGTAGGGATGGTGGACGATGATGTCCTTCTGCCGGATGGCGGCGAAACAGTCGCCGTTCTTCTCGCGGATGCGCTCGGGAAAGCGGGGGTTGAAGGGGATGAATTTCAGGTCCGGCCGGTCGACCGAAACGATCTCGTCGAGATTGTGCAGCGCCAGCATGCCGTCGAGCAGGAATACCTGGTCATCGTCGACGCGCAGCTTGTCGCGTACGAAGGTGACCAGATTCTCCGGCGTGTCGGAATCCATCTCCAGCCGGATCGCCGAACCGCGGCGGCGGCGCTTGAGTGCGCTTTCAAAGGTGCGCACCAGGTCCTCGGCCTCTTCCTCCACCTCCAGATCGGAATCGCGGATGACGCGGAAGTTGCCCGACCCGATCACTTCGTAGCCGGGGAAAAGCCGGGAGATGAACAGGCCGATCACGGTTTCGATTTCGACGAACCGGATCGGTTGCTCGCCCCCGCGCGGCAGTTCGACGAAACGGCGCAGCCCCACCGGCAGGCGAACCAGCGCCGTCATGCCCTCGCCGTCGGCGCTGCGCACCAGATCGTAGACCAGGGTGTAGCCGAGGTTGGGGATGAACGGGAAAGGATGGGCGGGATCGATCGACAGCGGCGTCAGCAGCGAGAACAGGGTGCCGCGGAAGTAGCCGCTCAGCCACTCACGGTCCTCGTCATCCAGATCGGCGGGCTCGTCGATGCAGATGGCCTCGGCCGCCAGCAGTGCGCGCAGTTCGATCCAGCTCGACTGCTGGTCGTCCTGAAGCTGGGCGACCACCTTCGAAATCTCCGCCAGTTGCTGGCGCACGGTGAGCCCGTCGTCGGAGATCTGGTCGACCCCCTCGCGTTCCTGGCCGGCCAGGCCGGCGACGCGGACCATGAAGAACTCATCGAGGTTGTTGGCGGAGATCGACAGGAAGCGCACCCGCTCCAGCAGCGGATGATTTTCGTTCTCCGATTCCTCCAGCACCCGCCGGTTGAACTCCAGCCAGGACAATTCCCGGTTCATGAAGCGCGAGGGGTCGTCGAACAGGTCGCCAGGGCCGGTTTCATCAGCGCGGGTGAGGATGCCTGCCAGGTTGGGCTTGGTAGCGGTGTCGGTGTTCGTCGCGTCCATGGTGATCTACATCCCTGCCCTCGCTTGTACAAACTCTACACGCAAATGCGCGAGTGGGCGGTCAAATTTTGCTCGGCACCCGATGAAACAAGCTTCAAGGTTAACCGCACTATGAGACGTTTTTATTGCATTTCCAAAGCGGCCAGGGTCTCGGCGGCGAGCGCACGGGTGACCTGCCGCTTGCGCGCGAGCGCCAGCCGGTCGAGATTTTCAACCACCGCACCGGCCGCCTCCAGCGATCGCTCCATGCGCAGGGCCAGATAGTCGATCACCTTCGCATCCACCGGCAGCTGTCGGTCGGCGAACAGTTTCACCAGAACCTGCCGCAGCAGTTCGTCATCGGGCTGGCCGATCTCCACCATCTGCGCCGCGCGAAGGCGCGAAGCCAGATCGGCCAGCCCGATACCCCAGGCCGAGGGCCAGGTGCGCGAGGTAATCACGCACCAGCTCTCCGCCGACCGGATCAGGTTGAGCCGGTGGAACAGGGCGGTCTCGTCGACCGGTGTTGCGCCGGCGTCCTCCAGCACCAGGGCCTGCACCGGCCCGTCGGCCGCCAGCTCACCGATCTGCGACATCGCGATGGTCCGCGCACCCGCACGGCGCGCCCATATGCCGGCGATATGGCTCTTGCCAGACCCGGTGGGGCCGGCCAGGATCACCACGCGGCCCGGCCAGTCGGGCCATGAATCGATGACGTCGACCGCCGTGGCGTTGGCCGCGCTGACCATCAGGTCGTCGCGGCTGTCGCCGGGCCTGACCGGCAGTTCCAGCGCGATCTGCTGCTGCTCGCCGCCGGCCGTTGGACCGGCCTGCCGTGGCTTGGACCCGCTGCTCATGGCCCGGCTACTTGCTGCGGCCACGGCGCGGCTTGGGCCCGTGGCCTTTGTAGAGATCGCTTTCCAGGTAGCGCGCGAGCGCGAAGCGCACCACCACGCCCACCGCCGCCGCCGCCGGCACCGCCACCAGCAGGCCGGTGAACCCGAACAGCGCACCGAACGCGAACAAGGCGAACATCAGCCACACCGGATGCAGGCCGACGCTGTCGCCGACCAATTTGGGTTGGAGAATGTTGCCCTCGAAGAACTGGCCGACGCCGAAGACCGCAGCCACCCCCAGCAGCGGCCACCACTCCGGCCAGAACTGCACCAGCGCGACGCCCATCGACAGCAGGAATCCTGTGATCGTTCCCACATAGGGGATGAAGCTGATCAGCCCGGCGAACAGGCCGATCAGCAGGCCGAAACTGACGCCCAGGACCGTCAGCCCCGCCGCATAGAACACGCCGAGGATCAGGCACAGCGTGCCCTGGCCACGCACGAAGCCGGCGATCGCCGAATTGATGTCGGCCATGATCTCGGTGATGGTCTCGTAATGGTCACGCGGCAGCCAGCCGTCCACCTTGGCCACCATGCGGTCCCAGTCGTACAGTAGGTAGAAGGCCACCACCGGGGTGACGATGGCCAGCGACAACACGTTGACCACCGCCTTGCCGGAAGCCCATACCTGCTGCAGCACCGTGGTGATCCAGCCGGCGCTCTGGCCGACGAATTCGTTGATCGCGTCCTGCAGGGAACGGCCCTCGATGCCGATGATGTTGCGCAGCCACTCGCTCTCGGTAGAAGTCACCAGCTCCTGCAGCCGGCCGACCAGTTGCGGCATGCGCTCGATCAACGCGTAGACCTGGGTCGACAGGATCGGCAGGAAGATCGCCAAGCCCACCACAAACACGATGAGGAAGAAGGCCAGGATAAGGATGGTGGCGACCAGCCGCGAAAATCCCATCCGCTCGAAAAAATCGGCGACGGGATCGAGGAAGTAGGCCAGCGCCATGCCGGCTACGAACGGCAGCAGCACGCCGCGGAACAGCCACAGGAATAACGCGAAAACCACGATCGCAATGGCCCAGAAGATGGCCTGTCGTCGTGCCGCTCGGGCGAATTCATCGGGCATGGGGCGGATTTCCACTCAGGCGTATCGGGGGCGGATCAGGCCGATGGCCAGACCCCTATCACAGGACAATAGATGGGCACAAAGTGGACGCCGGGACAATCGCGCTTGAACGGGCTGGGGACAAACCTGTAACACCGGGTGACACGCTGCGGCCGGCTACGGCGTCGGCCCGGCGGGCGAGCATGACGGGTTAGGGATGGGCGAGAACGGCAACATCGGCTCCAACGGCCTGCGATACGCCGACGCCGGCGTCGATATCGACGCGGGCAACCGGCTGGTCGACGCCATCGGGCCGATCGCCAAGTCAACGGCGCGGCCGGGCGCGGATGCCGCATTGGGCGGCTTCGGCGGCCTGTTCGACCTTTCCGCCGCCGGCTATGGCGATCCCTTGCTGGTGGCGGCGACCGACGGGGTCGGGACGAAACTGCGCCTCGCCGTCGAGACCGGCATCCATGACACCATCGGCGTCGATCTGGTCGCCATGTGCGTCAACGATCTGGTGGTGCAAGGCGCCGAGCCGTTGTTCTTCCTGGACTATTTCTCCACCGCCGATCTCGATGTCGGCGTGGCCCGCCAGGTGGTCGACGGCATTGCACAAGGCTGTCGGGCCGCCGGTGCGGCGCTGATCGGCGGCGAGACGGCGGAGATGCCCGGCCTGTATGCCAGCGGCGACTATGATCTGGCCGGATTTGCCGTCGGCGCGGTGGAGCGCGACCTGTTGCTGCCGTCGGGTGACCTGAAGGCCGGCGATGTGGTTCTCGGCCTGGCCTCCTCGGGCGTTCATTCCAACGGCTTCTCTCTGGTGCGCATGATTGCCGAACGCGAGCAGCGAAACTGGGGCGATCCGGCTCCCTTCGCTCCCGAACGGTCCCTGGCAAAGGCGCTGCTGGAACCCACCCGCATCTATGTCGAGCCGGTGCTGGCGGCGATCCGCAAGACCGGCGCGGTGCGGGCCGCGGCTCACATCACAGGCGGCGGGCTAACCGAGAACCTGCCGCGCGTGCTGCCCGACCCGCTCGCCGCCAGGATCGATCTGTCGGCCATCCCGCTTCCAGCCGTCTTCGGTTGGCTGCAATCGGGCGGCGGCGTCGCGCGCGACGAGATGCTGCGCACCTTCAATTGCGGCGTCGGCATGGCCTTGGTCGTCGACGCGCAGGCCGCCGACCAGGTGCGCGAGACATTGATCGACAAAGGCGAGACCGTGTTCGAGCTGGGCGAACTTGTGCCGCGCCACGGCGATGCGATCGTCTACGAGGGAAGCCTCGATGGCTAAGGCCGCGGTCGACACCGCACCGCCCACCTCACGCAAGTCGGTGGCGGTGATGATCTCCGGGCGCGGCTCCAACCTGGGCGCGCTGATCGCGGCGACCATGGCGCCGGATTATCCCGCCCTGATCACCCGCGTCATCGCCGACCGCGCCGACGCGGGCGGCCTGGAGATCGCCGCCAAACAGGACATCGAGACGGTGGTCGTCCCCTTCGCCGATTTCGACGATCGCGAGGCGCACGAGGCGGCGGTGATGGAGGCGCTGGAACAAGCCGACTTCATCTGCCTGGCCGGCTATATGCGCATCCTGTCGCCGGCGTTCACCGAGCGCTTTCGCGGGCACATGCTCAACATCCACCCATCGCTACTGCCTTCGTTCAAGGGACGCCAGACCCACCAGAGGGCGCTCACCGCCGGCATCCGGCTGCACGGCGCCACGGTGCATTTCGTCAACGAGGAATTGGACGGCGGCCCGATCATCGCCCAGGCGGCGGTGCCGGTGCTGCCGGGCGACGACGAGGCGAGCCTGGCCGAACGCGTGCTGGCGGCCGAGCACCGGCTCTATCCGCACGCGCTGAAGCTGGTCGCCAGCGGCCAGGCACGCTTAAGCGGCCACGGCGTGGTATTCGCCAACACCAAGGACGCCGCCGACGACAGCATGATCGTCGCTCCGCCGCTGGACGGCTAGCTTCGCGTTCTTGACCGGCCGCCGCGTTGCCGGTTGGATGCGGGCAACGGCGAATCAACGCTTGAGCGGGGTCGACCCATGAACATGCGATCGATGGCAATTCTCCTGGCATTGGGCTTGGCCGGCGCCGCCGGCCCGCTTGCTCCGTCCGCCACGGCCGGCATTTTCGGTTCGTTGCCCGAATGCTCCAGCCACCAGGTGATCGCCAAGGTGGTCCGCCGTTTCAACAAGGCGGACAACCGCACATGGCGTCGCGGCATCCATCTGGATTTCATCTCCGGCGCCACCGAGCGGGCCGTTAATCCCTGGCCCACCAGTTCGATCAACCGGCGCTATTGCCGCGCCAGCGCGACCCTGTCGGACGGCCGCCGGGTGCCGGTGCACTATGTGGTCGAGCAACGCGTGGGGTTTGCCGGCACCGGCTGGAACGTGGAGTTCTGCATCGGCGAGGCCGACCGCTGGCGCGTCTACGGCGGAGACTGTCGGGTGCTGCGCCGCTAGCAATCCGGCCGGCCGCGCCCCACATAGTACTTCACGGCTACCAGCCCCTCCCAGCAGGAAGATCACCGCCATGGTTTTCGGATCCGTCCCCTCCGTTCCCATCTCCCGCCATGAGCGTCGCGACGGCGTTGCCGACGACATAGACTTCGAGATCAAGGGCTCGGAGATGCAGTATGTGGAGATCGAGCTCGACCCCGGCGAATCGGCGGTCGCCGAGGCCGGCTCGATGATGTTCAAGCATCCCGATGTGGAGATGACCACCGTCTTCGGCGACGGTTCCGGCCAGGACGGCGGCGGCTTTCTCGACAAGCTGGTGGGCGCGGGTAAGCGCGTGATCACCGGCGAGAGCCTGTTCACCACCGTGTTCACCCACCACGGCAACGGCAAGGCGCGCGTCGGCTTCGCCGCCCCCTATGCCGGCCACATCCTGGCGATCAAGCTCGACGAATTGGGCGGCCGGCTGATCTGCCAGAAGGACGCATTCCTGTGCGCAGCCAAGGGCGTGCAGCTCGGCATCGCCTTCCAGAAACGGCTTCTAACCGGCCTGTTCGGCGGCGACGGCTTCATCATGCAGGACCTGCAGGGCGACGGCTGGGTGTTCGTCCATGTCGGTGGCACCACGGTGGAACGACAACTGGCGCCGGGCGAGGAACTGCATATCGACACCGGCTGCGTGGCGGCCCACACCGCGGACGTCGATTTCGACGTGGTGCGCGCCGGCTCGATCAAATCGATGATCTTCGGCGGCGAAGGCATGTTCTTCGCCAAGCTCGTGGGACCGGGAACCGTCTGGATCCAGTCGCTGCCGTTCTCACGCCTTGCCGGCCGCATCCACGCCTCGGCACCCCAGACCGGCGGCCGGCGCACCGGCGAAGGCTCGGTGCTGGGCGGCATCGGCGATATCATCGGCGGGGATCGGCGCTAGGGCGTTCTGGAGGTCGGTGCCGACGTCTATTCGTCCGGGCTCGCCCCACCTGCCTTCGTCCGCTCCGCGATAAACGGCTCCAGCCGCTCGGCCACCCCTTCGCAGGTGGGCGGGGGCGTGAAGTTTTCCAACACCGATTTCCAGATGCCCACCGCGCGCTGTTCGGAGTTGAGCGAGCCGGCCTCCTCCCACGCGCCGACGTTGGAAAGGTCAGCCACCAGCGGTTCGTAGAACGCGCTTTCGTAGCGCTCCATCGTGTGTTCGGTGGCGAAGAAATGGCCACCCGGTTCCACATCGGCGATGGCGCGGTAGCCGATCGCGTCTTCGGCGCCGTCGGTCGCAGAACATAGTTCAGCAAACGTCTGCAACGATTCGATATCGTTGATGAATTTCTCATAGCCGAAGCACAGGCCGCCATCGAGCCATCCGGCCGCGTGCACCGTGATGGTGGCGCCGGCGAGCATGGCGGCCCACGCGCTCATGCCAGTTTCGTGCGCGCCCTGGGCGTCGGCGACCTTCGATGCCGCGCCGGCCGCCGAGCGCCATGGCAACCCGATATGGCGAGCCAGTTGGCCGGAGCCCAGGGTCATCTTCACGTGCTCCGGCGTACCGAACGCAGGCGCACCTGATTTCATATCGACGTTGGAGGCGAAGCCGCCATAGCAGACGGGCGCTCCGGGGCCGGCGATCTGGGCAAGGGCGATGCCGGCCAGCGCCTCGGCGTGCTGCAGGGTGAGCGCGCCGGCCACCGTGATCGGTGCCATGGCGCCGGCCAGACAGAACGGGGTGATGATCGACATCTGCCCGGCGCGGGCGAAATCGATGATGCCGCGCGCCATCGGCACGTCGAGCTGGCGCGGCGAGTTCGAGTTGATCACCGTCGTCGCCCACACCCCGTCGCGAAAACCGGCTTCGTCGAGGCCGTGCGCCAGCTTGATCATCTCGAAGCTCTCGGCGACCTGTGCCGCACCGCGCGCATAGACGAACATCGGCTTGTCACACAACGTAAGCTGGCTCCTGGCGAACGCGTAGTGGCGCAGGTGGGTCGGCACGTCCTGCGGCTCCGCGCTCGGCCCCAGCAGGTGGATGACGTCGAACGACTGCTGCAGCTTCAGCGCCTCGTCATAGTCGGCCAGGCTTCCCGGCCGCCGCCCGCGCTCCATATCGCTGGCGTTGGGACACCCGGCCCCGGCGGTGAACAGGATCGCGCCGGGCTCGACCAACTGTTCACGCTCGGGCGAGGCGGCGCGCAACCGGATCGATCGTGGCGCGCTTTCCAGCGCCGAAGCGACGATGTCGCGGCCGATGCGCACCATCTGGGTTTCTTCATCGATGATCGCGCCGGCGGAGGCGAATAGCGCCCTGCCCTCCGCCAGCAGGATGCGCAGGCCCAGCTCTTCGAGCACCTTGAGCGCGGTCTCGTGAATGGCGGCGACCTCATCGTCGCAGAACACCGTCTGCGGCGTGAACGGATTACGCAACTGGCGATAGTTGACCGCGCGGCCGCGCGGTTTGCGCTCGCGGCTGCGCCGGCCGCCCTGCCTGACGCGTCGTGTCTCCCGTTCCACCATCACTCGCCCTCTCGAAACCTATGGACAATCCGATGCCAGACTGGATACCACTGTCGCGATCGACTGCGAACAAGGAGGCGCGCCCAAATGTCCAATTCGGTTGACGCCATCGTCATCGGCGCCGGCATCATCGGCGCTGCCATTGCCCTCGGGCTCGCACGTAAGGGCCGGAAAGTCCTTTGCATCGACAAGCTGCCGGCGTCGGGCTACGGCTCCACGTCGGGCTCCTGCGCGATCATCCGGCCGTATTATTCGACCATCGACGGCTCGGCGCTCGCCTATGAGTCGCATTTCTACTGGAAGGACTGGTCCAAGTTCCTAGACGCCGACGACGAGCGCGGCCATGCGAACTACATCAACTGCGGCTGCCTCGTACTCAAGACCGAAGGCAACGGCTATCTGGAACGCGCCGGCGAGATCATGGAGGCAATCGACTGCCCCTATGAGCATTGGGACACGAAACAGATCACCGACCGGCTGCCGATCATGCGCCTCGACAGTTTCTCGCCGGCCAAGCGACCCGATGATGCCGGCTTCGGCGAAACCAACGGCAGCGCGATCGACGGCGCCATGTTCTTCCCGGCCGGCGGCTACATCTCCGATCCGCAACTGGCCGCCCACAATCTGCAGCGCGCGGCGGAAGCCGCCGGCGCCACCTTCCGTTTCAACGCGGCGGTAGCCGACATCCTGCGCGACGACGACCGCACCACCGGCGTCAAACTGGACGATGGTTCCGAACTGCGCGCACCGGTAGTGATCAACGTAGCCGGGCCCCACTCTGCCATCATCAACGAGATGGCCGGCGTCACCGACGACATGAACATCAGCACGAAAGCCCTACGTCATGAGGTCGCGCACGTACCCGCGCCCAAAGGTTTCGATTTCGAGGCCGACGGCGTGGTGATGTCCGACAACGACACCACCTCGTATATCCGCCCGGAAACCGGCAACCACATTCTGATCGGCTCGGAGGACCCCGAATGCGACCCGCGCGAATGGGTCGATCCCGACGACTTCAACCGCGATTTCACCGAACAGGCGCGCATCCAGGCCATGCGCGCCGGCCAGCGCATCCCCGAAATGCCGATCCCCAACCAGATGAAGGGCGTGGTCGAACTCTACGACGTTTCCGACGACTGGATCCCGATCTACGACAAGTCGTCCCTGCCCGGCTTCTACATGGCGATCGGCACCAGCGGCAATCAGTTCAAGAACGCGCCCGTGGTCGGCGAGATGATGGCCGACCTGATCGAAGCGTGCGAGGCGGGCCGCGACCACGACACCGACCCGCTCGACTTCCACCTGAAGCACATCGACCACACCATCTCGATCGGCTTCTTCTCGCGGCGGCGGCAGATCAATCCCGATTCAAGCTTCTCCGTGCTGGGCTGAGACCCGCGCGACCCCAATCTGCTGACAGTTTCGATGGGCCGTCCACAGAAGGCGGCTCCACCCGACGTTCGCGATATGGCAAATTGAACCGATGGCCAGCGAATCCGCCAAATCCAAGCCACGCAAGCCGGACCTGAGGCGAGCCGACGCGTTCGCCGAGGAACTGGTCTGGCACGAGTTCGCCGGCGAAGACGGCGGCAAGCCGGCTGCTTCCGGGCTGGAGATCATCCAGCGCATGGTCAAGCGCCTGCCCAACGCGCCGGGTGTCTATCGCATGCTCAACGACGAAGGCGATGTGCTGTATGTGGGCAAGGCCCGCTCGCTGAAGAAGCGGGTGACCTCGTATACCAAGATCGGCGGCCACACCAACCGGATCGCGCGAATGATCCGGGCGACGGCGACGATGGAGTTCGTCACCACCCATACCGAGACCGAGGCGCTGCTGCTGGAAGCCAACCTGATCAAGCGGCTGCGCCCGCGCTTCAACGTGCTGCTGCGCGACGACAAGTCGTTCCCGTACATCGTGGTGACCGACGAACACCGCGCGCCCGGCATCTTCAAGCACCGCGGCGCGCGCAAGAAGACCCGCGACTATTTCGGTCCCTTCGCCTCGGCCGGCGCGGTCACCCGCACCATCAACGCCATGCAGAAGGCGTTTCTGATCCGCACCTGCTCCGATTCCGTCTACGAAGCGCGCACCCGGCCCTGCCTGCTCTACCAGATCAAACGCTGCTCGGCGCCGTGCACCGGCGAAATATCGCTGACCGACTATGCCGGCCTGGTGCGCGAATCCAAGCGGTTCCTCTCCGGCAAGAGCCAGGAGATCAAAGAGAAGCTGTCGGCGGAAATGGAAGCGGCCTCGCGCGATCTGGATTTCGAGCGCGCCGCGGTGTGCCGCGACCGCCTTGCCGCCCTCTCCCACGTCCAGGCGCATCAGGGCATCAACCCACGCACGCTCGACGAGGCCGACGTGTTCGCGGTGGAGCAGAAGGGCGGGATGACCTGCGTGCAGGTGTTCTTCTTCCGCACCGGCCAGAACTGGGGCAACCGGGCCTATTTCCCGCGTGCCGACAAGTCGTTCAGCGCCCCACAGGTGCTGGAGGCGTTCCTGAGCCAGTTTTATGACGATAAGCCGTGTCCGAAATTGATACTGTTGTCCCACCGCATCGAGGAAGCCGGCCTGCTGGCCGAAGCGCTGTCGACGCGCGCCGGCCACAAGGTGGCGGTTTCCGTTCCCGCGCGCGGCGAGAAGAAGGAGCTGGTCGCCCACGCATCGGCCAACGCGGCGGAAGCGTTGGGGCGCAAGCTTGCGGAGACCTCGACCCAGGCCAAGCTGCTCGAAGGCGTCGCACAGGCCTTCGACCTGGAGCGCCCGCCCGCGCGCATCGAGGTCTACGACAACTCCCACATCATGGGCACCAACGCGGTGGGCGCGATGATCGTGTCCGGTCCGGAAGGCTTCGCCAAGGCGCATTATCGCAAGTTCAACATCAAGTCCGAGAACCTGACGCCCGGCGACGACTACGGCATGATGCGCGAAGTGATGACCCGGCGCTTTTCCCGGCTGATCAAGGAACATGGCGACGAGCGCTCCGAACGCGCCGATGATGCGCCCGCCCCCGATACCAACGACGCCATCGGCGCCTGGCCGGACCTGGTGCTGATCGACGGCGGCCGGGGTCAGTTGAACGCGGCGGGCGAAGTGATGGCCGAACTGGGGCTCGCGGATCAGATATCGATGGCCGGCATCGCCAAGGGCCCGGACCGCGACGCCGGCCGCGAGAAGTTCTATCTGCCCGGCAAGCCGTCCTTCATGCTGCCCGAGCGCGATCCGGTGCTTTACTTCGTCCAGCGCCTGCGCGACGAGGCCCACCGCTTCGCCATCGGCTCCCACCGCGCCCGGCGCAAGAAGGAGATGGTCAAGAACCCGCTCGACGAGGTCGCCGGCATCGGCCCGTCGCGCAAGCGCGCGCTGCTGCTGCACTTC
Source organism: Rhizobiaceae bacterium (assembly GCA_028281105.1). Taxonomy (GTDB): domain Bacteria; phylum Pseudomonadota; class Alphaproteobacteria; order Rhizobiales; family Rhizobiaceae; genus JANQKQ01. The sequence continues at coordinate 70,097 of JANQKQ010000001.1, read as the reverse complement.
GGTACCGCCAAGGCGGTCAGCCGCGCCGCGTTGGCCGATCTGAAGTCGGTCGAGGGCATATCCGAACAGATGGCCCAGGCGATCTACGACCATTTCCACGAGGCCGGAGGCTAGATGCCGGACCGATTTTCCGGTGGGACGTTCGGCAAGTTCATTGCTTCGAGCGGCCTCACCAACCTTGCCGACGGCATCGCCACGGTGGCCTGGGCCTGGCTGGCGACGCTGCTTACCCGCGACCCGCTTCTGATCGCGACGGTGCCGATCGCCCTGCGGCTGCCCTGGCTGGTGTTCGCCATTCCCGCCGGCATCGTCACCGACAGGACGGACCGCCGCCGGCTGATCGTCTCGATGGACATCCTGCGTTTTGCGGCGTTCGCCTTCACCGCGGTCGCCATATGGCTCGCCACGCCTCTACGCCCGCCGCCGGCGCAGGGCATCGACCAGTGGCCGCTGTTTCTCGTCATCGTGGGCGCCGCATTGCTGGTCGGCGTCGCCGAGGTGTTTCGCGACAACGCGGCGCAGACCATCCTGCCGTCCATCGTGCCGCATGAGCGGCTGGAACGGGCGAACGGACGGCTTTGGAGCGTGGAACTGACCGGCAACGCGCTGATCGGTCCCGCCCTGGGCGCAGCGTTGATCGCGCTCACCCCGTCCCTGCCGTTCGCGGTCAATGCGGCCGCGTTCGCGCTGGCGGTGGTGCTGGTCGCCTCCATCTCCGGCGCTTTCCGGCCCAATGGCGAAGTCCATCGCGACTGGAAGAAGGAATTCCGCGAGGGCTTCGAGTTCCTCAAGGGCGCGCCGCTGCTGCGGGTGCTCGCCCTGGTCACCGGGTTCTGGAACCTGCTGTTTCACATGCTGCTGATTGCGCTGGTGCTGCACGCACAGGAGAATCTCGGGCTTGGCGCGACCGCCTACGGGCTGGTGCTGGCCGCAGGCGCCGTCGGCGGCATCGCGGGCGGGCTCGCCGGCGAGGCGATCGTACGCAGGCTCGGGCCCGGGCCGACGGCGGCCTGGATGCTGTTCGCCTCGGTGCCGGCCTTCTTCGCCATCGCTTGGGCGCCATCGGCGGTCATCCTGGCGATCGTGCTGGCCCTGTTCGAGTTCACCGGGCTGGTTTGGAACACGGTGTCGGTCTCCTATCGCCAGCGCGCAATTCCCGATGCGCTGCTTGGTCGCGTCAACAGCCTGTACCGGCTGCTCGCATGGGGCATGATGCCGCTCGGGCTGTTCGCATCGGGTGTGAGCGTGCGCGCCGCCGAGCAGGCCTTCGCGCGCGAATGGGCGCTGCTGATGCCGTTCTTTCTCGCCGGAGCCGGCGCCATAGCCCTTTCGGCCCTGGCGACAAGACCGATTCTGCAAGGTTTCAAGCGAGCGCAACGGCGAGACGCCGCTGGCGGCTGACCATCCATGCCGAGCACAAGTAAATCGTCGCGCCACAGCGCCAACCGGTTGAATTTGCAGTTCGCATGCGGTTTGGTGCGGCCATGGCACCGCGAACGAAAAAGCCCTCTCACACCCTGAGCATTCCCAACATGCTTACCTATGTGCGCATCATCGCGGTGCCATTGGTGGTGCTTTGCTTCTTTGTCGAAGGCCGGCTGCAGGGCAGCGATTTTGCCCGATGGTCGGCGCTGGCGATCTTCATCGTCGCCTCGATCACCGACTTTCTCGACGGCTACCTGGCGCGAATATGGCAACAGACGTCCGCGCTCGGGCGCATGCTCGACCCGATCGCCGACAAGCTGCTGGTCGCCGCCTGCCTGCTGCTGCTGGCCGCCGACGGCACCATCGCCGGCTGGACCATCTGGGCGGCCATCATCATCCTGTGCCGGGAAATCCTCGTCTCGGGTCTGCGCGAATATCTGGCCGAGCTGAAGGTCTCCGTTCCCGTTACCCAGATCGCCAAATGGAAGACCACGGTGCAGATGGTGGCCATCGGCTTCCTGCTGGCAGGGTCCGCCGGCGACAAGATTTTGCCCTATACATCGCAGACCGGCATCGGCCTGCTTTGGGTAGCGGCGCTGATCACCCTATATACCGGCTATGACTATTTCCGCGCCGGCATCCGCCATGTCATCGACTGAGCCACACGCCAGCCACCAACCGGGGCGCGCCCGATGAAGCTGGTCTATTTCGCCTGGGTGCGCGAGCGCGTCGGCATGGCCGAGGAGCAGGTGGACCTGCCCGCCGATGTGGAACGTGTCGGCGACCTGCTCGACTGGCTCAAGGGCCGTGGCGAGGAGTTCGCTTCCGCCTTCGAGCACGCCGACGTCATTCGCGTCGCTCTTGACCATCAACACGAGCCCGATCGCGATGCGCCGCTTGCGGGCGTGCGCGAGGTCGCGCTGTTTCCACCGATGACCGGAGGCTGAGCGGGCGATGGGCAGGCCTGCGCCCGACAAATCGCGCATCCGCGTCGCCGTGCAGACGGCGGATTTCGACCTATCCAACGAGGCGGCGCGCATTGCCGGCGACGGCGATGTGGGCGCGGTGGTCACGTTCACCGGCATCTGCCGCGACGAGGACGGCAGGCTCGCGGCGCTGGAACTGGAGCACTATCCGGCCATGGCCGAGGCGGAACTGGCCCGCATCGCCGAGGAGGCCGCCGGCCGCTGGCCGCTCGCCGCCGTTACCATCGTCCATCGCTTCGGCCGCCTCGAGCCGGGGCAGACCATCGTGCTGGTCATCACCGCTTCCGCGCACCGAAAGGCCGCCTTCCAGGCGGCGGACTTTCTGATGGATTTCCTGAAGACCCGCGCGCCGTTCTGGAAAAAGGAGCACCTGGCCGCAGGTGGCAGCGGCGAGTGGGTCGCGGCCAGCGAACGCGACGATCAGGCAGCCGGCAGATGGGCCGGCAAGCGTTCCCGATAAAATCCGGAGGGCGGGAGGCCGTCAGTCGTAGGTGATCTCGTTGTCGTCGAGATAAACGTTGGACGCGTCGCAGATGTCGATATCGATCGGATCGTCGAGAACCTCACTGCCGTCCGCGCCCAGCCAGCCGACCTGCAGGGTCTGGTCGCATGGGCCGGTGTCACCCGTGAACTGCGCAACCGCACTCTCGCCGGGGTCGATTTCCCCGCTGAGCCAGTTCGTGCTCCAACCGGTACCGTCGTTTGTATAGAAGCCGACCACGATATTGTTCGAGGTGTCGTTGTAGATCTGGAAGATTCCTTCCGAGCCGGTTCCCTGCGACCATGCGGGGCCGGAAACGGTCACGATTGAAGCGAGGGCCGCCGCACCGATCATTGATACTACTGGAACTCTCATTCTACTCTCCTAATCAGCCATGTGGGCATCGGGCTTGAACCGGCCGCGACTGGCGCACCCCTAAGAGCGCGGCAGCGGCAACAGCTATCACCCACGCGCGGGAAAAGACAGACAAATCAGAAGGTAAACCGAATCCACCGGACTGGACCAGCTGCCTGTTGCTAGGGTGGTTAATTGATCTGGGCACCGTGGATCGGGTTTCCAAAACAACGATCAAACCGGCGCGCAGCCACATAGATCGCTCATCAGCGCGCGCGTAGGGGCGGGCAGTCAAAGAAAAACCGCCGGCCAGGCCGGCGGTTGATCATCATTCGCTAGAAGAGCAGCGCGTCAGACGAGTTCGATCGTTCCGACCGCCGTCTTGCCGCTGCGCGAATCGGTCTGGGTGTCGAACGACACCTTCTGACCCTCGGCCAGCCCGCTGATGCCGGCGCGCTCCAGCGCTGTAGCATGGACGAAAACATCGTTCTCGCCATTGTCCGGCTGGATGAAGCCAAAGCCTTTCTGGCTGTTATAGAATTTTACGGTGCCCGTGTTCATTGGATTTCCTTTCCGTCAACGGTTGCACATGGACCGGCACACGAACCTTCGTGGCCCGATCCTGTTTTCTCGATTTTGAAGAAGAGCTTGAAACCTGCGCACCCGTCGCAAACGGAAGGCCATGTCACATAGAAGTTCGGCAATATCGATGGAACCGCGTTGCGTGACAATTGCGGTCAAAGCAAGGCAGAAACTGATTCCTTTCGCGATTGCGCAATCATCGCGGCCGCCCCTGAAGCCGTAACTCGCCAAACCCGAAGATTCGCCGCACCAGCCACACGAACACGCTGCCGAGCCCGATGCCTGAGCGGATCTCGAACTCTTCGTTGTGGAAGCGTCCGGCCGGTAAACCCACACCGATCAGTTGGCGGCGCAGGCTCTCGCGCATCGGCTTCGGGCCGCAGAAATAGACCCGTGCCTGGCGCAGGTCGACGCCCGAAAGTGCCGCGATCGCATCAGCGTCGAGGCGGTCGCCGGTTCTCGATTCGATCAGATGCAGCTTCAGGCGATCGTGGCTGCGCGCAGCCACCTCGAGCTCATCCAGATGCGCAGCGCGGGGCTGCTCAGGCACACAGTAGAACAAGTGCACCGGGCCACCGTCGCCGCTCATGGCGCCGGTCCAGGCGACAAAGGGGGTGACGCCGATGCCGCCGGCGATCCAGATTTGCGGACCGCCGCCGCCGGGATGGAAATGGCCGAAGGCGCGCGAAACCTGCACGCCGGCGCCGACCTCCAGCCCGCGCCGCAGCCGGGCGGTATAGTCTCCAAGCGGCTTGACCGTGAACCGCAGCGAGCGTTCGTCGTTGGGCGCGCTGCTGATGGTGAAGGGATGAGTTTCGCTCAAATCCGACTGATCGAAACGGATAAAGGCGAACTGGCCGGCGCGGTGCCCGACGCCGCGACCGACCGGCTTCATCGTCACGGCGAGCGCGTCACCGGTCGGCTCGACCCGGTCGACCACGTATCGGTGCGGCAGGCGGACCGCCGCATCCGGCAACAGGGTGTAGAGATAGGCGACGGTACCGATCAGGCAGAACGCCAGGACATAGAGCCCAAGCGGATCGGCGACGGAGAAAGGCTTCAGGATGAAGACGAAGTGGAACGCCGACATGACGAACACCGCGCCCATCAGCCGATGGGTCCAGCGCCACAGATGATAGGGAATGATGGTGACGATGGTGATCACCACCAGCACCAACAGCGTGTAGAGGCTGATCTCGCCGAGCGTCTCGGCCACGTCCACCAGCAGCGTCTCTCGGCCAAGCCCGCGGATGTCGGCATCGATCGTATCGTGCAGCAGCACCGCGCCGAGCGCGCCGATGCCCAGCCACTTGTGCAGGATGTAGATGCGGTCGTAGCCGCCGAACAAGGTCTGAAGCCCCGGCCACCGGGTCGCCAACACCTGGGATATCCCCATGGCGATCAGCGCCGTCGAGCCGATATACTGGCTAAAAACCGCGATCGGATCATGCTGGCCGCTCAGCGGTGCGAAAAGGGCGAGCGGCGCGAGCAGCAGCGCTGCGATGATGAGGATTCCGAACGGTCGCATGGGAACTCTTACTTGCTGGAGATGTTAGCGGCAGCGGCCGGCTCGGCGCTGTGAGGCGCCAGGCCCTCGGCCATCAATTCTTCGATGAACAGGCTGATCAGCTGCGGCCGGCCGGTGACGCCGGCTTTCCTGTAGATCGCGTTGCACTGGGTCTTGATCGTGCCTTCCCTGGTCTCGCGAAGCGTTGCAATCTCTGCGATCGACAGTCCTTTGATCGCCAGGAAAGCGACATCGCGTTCCGAGGGGGTCAGCGCCCATTCGTCGAAATGTTGCCTGATCAGTTCGGTGAACGCGCCGGAGGCGGCCTTCAACTGATCCTCGATACGTTTCTGGCGTGACAGCATCATGAACAGTTGCCGGCCGGTAAACGCCAGGCTGACGACGAGCACGACGACGACTAGATATTCGAATCCGTCCGAATCGCGCATGCCGGTGGTGTTTTCCAGGCCCAGCAGATCGAAAACGCCGTCGGCCAGGAAAAAGGCGGCGCAAAATCCCTGCAGGGCGAATAGCAGCCAAAGTCCGAGATGGCGGCGTCTTGAGTCCATGGAAAGCACCGGGCCGTTTGGTTGTGGGAGCGAAGCGCCGGTCGCGCGCCCGGCCGAGGCAGTAGCCGCCATTGTGCAATCTTGCAAGATCGCAAGCGCGGGCGACCCGCCACGACCGGACGAACGGAGGCGGCGATCAGTCGTCGTCGCGTTCGTCTTCCTCGTCTTCGAGTTCCATCTCGACGACGATTCCCGAATCCGGCGCGATCTCGATCTCGAACGAGCGGCCGTCCAGCGACGCTTCGACTTCGATCTCACCGTCTTCGCGCTCGATCTCGTCGACCATATAGCCGGCCGCTTCCAGTTTGGCGCGAATTTCCTCATCGCTGGTGCCGACGGTCTCGCCGACCGAAACAGCGGCCAAAGCCGAAGCGGGGATTGCGATAGCGGCACAAAGAACGGCCAGTTTGCTGGTTTTTCTCATGTCAGTCTCCTTGGGACAGGTTGTTGATGAACCAGTTGGTTACCCGCACCTGCGGGCCGCCCTGACATGAGCGGCAGGCGATGGTTTTCCCATTGCGCGAAAGTTTATTTCCGTGCGCCTATAACGAAGGTTTATGCCGCGCACGCAAGCAAACGCTAGGAAAGCCCTTCGGCTTACTTGCGAGCCAGCCACTCGCGCGGATTGCAGCCGAAACGGCGGGTGAACGCGCGCGACAGGGCCGTGGTGCTGGCATAGCCCACCTCCCCGGCGACTGCCTTCAGCGACCGGCCTGCCCGTAGTCGCTGCTTGGCTATCGCCAGCCTGAGCGTGGTCAGATAATCCGCCGGCGGCATGCCTACCCTCGCCTTGAACAACGCGGCGAAGTTGGCGCGCGACATGCCTGCCTCGTCGGCCAGGCTCTCCACGCTCCAATTGCGCTCGGGCGCCGCATGCACGGCCTGGAGCGAACGGCCCAGCCTGGAATCGGCCAGCCCGCCCAGCAGCCCGGTGTCGATCAGCCCTCGGTTCACGCAGAAGCGGAACAACATCACCAGCAGCACTTGCATCAACGCATTGATCGCCGCGCGAGAGCCATAAGCATCCGCGAACGCCTCCTCGAACAGCAGGGCGATGGTCCTTTCCAGTCCCGACAGTTCATCGAGCCCGATGATGAACCGGTCGGGAAATCCGACCAGCAGCGGGTTGGCGTCATCGCCGCCAAAGGACAGCCGCGCACATACCAGATCGGCACCGGCCATATCGTCGGCGACCAGGTCGTGGGCGATCGCTCGCGGGTAGAGAACCAGGCTCGGGCGGTCGATCTCGACCGGCTCGCAGCCGGGCGCATGCAGCGTCGCCGGACCACGGCGCACCACATGCAGATGGCCATATGGGGTGTCGAAGGCGCTGCGCCCGCACATCGTGCCCGAAAAGAACAGATCGGTGGCCAGCCCCAGCCGGCTCAGCACCAGCGACAGGGGATCATCTTTGGACGATTGGCGTGTTTCTTCGGACAACAAATCGCGGTCACCCAACTAGCTTATTCGTCAAGGCCGGGTCGCCTGAAGTATCCCCCTCCCCCGCTTCGACGATCCGGCCGCCCAACCAATCTGAACAAGATGGAGAAACTCGAATGTATACCGCAAGAACCGCTATTCAAGCCGCCGGGCTGTCCGCGATGCTCATTGTCGGCTTCGTCATCGCCCTGGTGCAGTCGGCCAACGCCGCCAGCGAAGTCAACATCGTCGACGGATACGCCGTCCACGGCTACGATGTGGTCGCCTATTTTGCCGACGGCGAGCCGACGCCAGGCATCGATGCGTTCACCGCCACCCATGACGGCGCCACCTACCGCTTCGCCAGCGCGGACAACCGGGACCGGTTCGCCGCCGATCCGGCCAGCTTCGCCCCGCAATATGGCGGCTACTGCGCCTTCGGCACCGCCATGGGCCGCAAGTTCGACGGCGACCCCAACGCCTGGGCGATCGTCGACGGCAAGCTGTATCTGAACCTGAACAAGACGGTCCAGGCGCGCTGGAAGGAAGACGTCCCCGGCTTCATTTCGGTCGCCAACAACAACTGGCCGCTCATCCGCTCGATCGTCGACGGCGAGCTTGAAGCCGCCGCGCCTGCCGGCGTGAAAATCGGCACGCAGTAATCGTGTGCCGGGCGCAAGCCCCGCACCACCACAAATGCCCGGCGCGCCGTCCAGCGTGCCGGGCATTGTGATGTATTGTCCCCGCGACGTCCTGGTTGCGGCAGCCACGAAGACCGCGCCGACGAATATTCGCGTTGCAAATTCGATCCGCGCGCCCTACCCGTACCCGCCATGAGTGAAAGCGCGTTCATCGCATTCGCCACGTTTTTCGCGACCGTCGGCCCGCCCGATGTGGCGGTGGTTTTCGCCGCGCTGACGTCGGGCAACACCACGCGCGAACGGCTGCGCCTGGCGATCAAGGCGACGCTGGTCGGCGCGGCCATTCTGCTGTTTTTCGCATTCTTCGGAAACCCGCTGCTGGCCTATCTGGGAATTTCTCTGGCCGCGATGCGCACCGCCGGTGGCGTGCTACTACTGCTCATCGCCATCGACATGGTGTTCGCGCGCGCCTCCGGAGGCACCTCGACGACGGCCGATGAGAACGCGGAAGCCTCCGCCCGCGCCGACATCTCGGTTTTCCCGCTCGCAACCCCGCTCATCGCCGGCCCGGGCGCGATCGGAGCGGCGATCCTGCTGGTGGCCGACGCTCGAGGCGAGCCGGCGCAGACCGCGCTGGTGGTGGGCGCGCTCGGCGCGGTGCTGGCGATCACGTTCGTGCTGATGATCGCCGCCGCGCAGGTCCAAAGGGTGCTCGGGGTGACCGGCGTGCATGTGGTCAGCCGGGTTCTGGGCATCCTGCTCGCCGCGCTGGCGGTGCAATTCCTGTTCGACGGTATCAGGGAAAGCGGAATCCTGGGCTAAGGCTACCGGCCGGATCAGGCCTCCACTCCGCCCCAGATCACCTGCGCGGTCTCGACCACCAGTTCCAGCTTGCGCCACTGGTCGTCTTCGCTGAGCTTGTTGCCTTCCTCGGTCGAGGCGAAGCCGCATTGCGGCGCGATGCCCAACTGGTCGATGTCGGCATGTTTCGAGGCCTCGTCGAACTTGCGCTTGAGATCGTCGATGCTCTCCAATTCGCCGGTCTTGGTGGTGATGAAACCGGGCATGACCCGCTGGCTGCCCTTGGCCAGCAGCCGCAGCGGCTCCAGCCCGCCGGCGCGGTCGCTATCGTATTCCATGAAGAAGATGTCGATGCCGGTCTTGTTGAAAATCGCGTCCGCCGCCGGATCATAGGCGCCTTCGGCGGCCCAGGCCGAGGCAAAGTTGCCCCGGCACATATGCATGGCGACCACCATGTCGTCCGGCCGATCCTTGATCGCCTCGTGCATCATCCAGGCGTAGCGGTCGATCAGAAAATCCGGATCGAGCCCCTGCGCCGCCTTTTCCGCGCGATGCTTGGGGTCGCACAGATAGGCGAAGAAGATGTCGTCCATCTGCAGGTAGCGGCAGCCGGCGTCATAGAACGCGCGCACGGCCTTGGCGTAGGTTCGAGCCAGGTCGGCGAACAACACCTGCGGATCGCGATACTGCGACGGGGCGATATCTTCCCGCGCGGTGCGGAAATGGCAGCATGATGGCCCCGGGATCGAGATCTTCGGTTGTACCCGGGTGACCGACGCCAGAGTCCGGAAATGCTCCAGCATCGGGTGGCCATCGGGAAAATCCAGCTCGCCGGTGATCGTCGGGAAGATCGGACGCAGCTTGACCCCGTGGAACTGAACCCCCTCGTCGCGCTCCACCAGATCGAGCCCGATCAGCCCGCCCATGAAATCGTAGTGCCAGAACGAGCGGCGGAACTCGCCGTCGGTAACCGCTTTGAGGCCGACCTCCTGCTGGCGCGCCACCGCGTCGCGGATCGCCTCTTCTTCGATCCCGCGCAGTTCGCCCGCGCTCACCGAGCCGCCGGCGAAATGCGCCTCGCGGGCCGCCTTGACCGCGTAGGGCCGCAGCAGGCTGCCCACATGGTCGGCGCGATAGGGAGCACGGCAATCCGACATCATCCGGCCCTCCCCGACCGGCCTTTGGCTAGCCGACGATCTCAGCCTGCGCGAACCAGTAGTCGATTTCCCAGGCGGCGGTTTCGGGCGCGTCGGAGCCGTGCACCGAGTTGGCCTGCAGGCTCTCGGCGAAATCCTTGCGGATGGTGCCTTCGGCGGCGTCGGCCGGGTTGGTCGCGCCCATCACTTCGCGGTTCCTGGCGATCGCGTTTTCGCCTTCGAGCACCTGGACCACCGTCGGCCCCGACGACATGAACTCGGTCAGCTCGCCGAAGAACGGCCGTTCCTTGTGCACGGCATAGAAGCTTTCCGCCTGTTTCAGCGTCATCCACACCCGCTTCGACGCTACCACCCGCAGGCCGGCCTCCTCCAGTCGCTGGGTGATCGCGCCGGTCAGATTGCGCGCGGTCGCGTCCGGCTTGATCATGGAGAATGTACGCTCAACGGCCATGGGGTAGGTCCTTATGTGGAGGGATTGAAGGAAGTGATTTTCGCCCGGTGTATAGCGATGCGCGCGGGCGCGGGCAACCGCGATTCCCGCTGGGGGCGCGAAGCGTTGCAACGTCGCAAATGCCGCTTGCCCAACGGCGCGAAAACCGCTGCAATCGCGTCGACATCAACAAGGCAAATTCGATGGACGATAAATCCCAGGAACCCCTGCCCGATACGCTGACCCAGAAGATCGGCGTGCTGACCCGCCGCGAGACCGAAGCGCGCATCCTGGCGCCGGTGATCGAGGCATTGGCGGACGAGTTCGACCGCGCCCGGGTGCTGCGCATCGTCGCCGATACGGTCGTGGAGCTGGCCCGCCAGCAGGGCGCGCAACTGACGCAAACCGTCGACGACAACGGGCCGGCCGGCTTCGTCGAGACCCTGGAACATTGGACCCGCGACAACGCCCTGGAAATCGACATCGTGGCCCAGGACGAGGAGCGCCTGGACTTCAACGTCACCCGCTGCCGCTATGCGGAGATGTATCGCGCGCTGGGCATACCGGAGCTCGGCAAGGTGCTCTCCTGCAACCGGGATTTTGCCCTGATCGAGGGTTTCAACCCGCAAGCCGAACTCACCCGCACCCAGACCATCATGGAAGGCGCGGCCTGCTGCGACTTTCGCTACGATTTTTCCGGACAAACGCCCACCGAAGCACAGGACTGAGCCACCATGGACGAATTTCTCCATCTCACCCGCTATCCGATCGACCGGCTCGACAGCGACGCCGGGCGCTCGCTGGTCGAGCGCTGCCGTCGCGACCTGGCGCAAACGGGCATGTTCAATCTGGAGGGATTCCTGACGTCGGCGGGATGCGCGCGGGCGGTCGGCGAAGTCGCCCCGGTGCTGACGGCCAACTCGTTCACCCACTCACGCGAGCACAATATCTACTTCAAGAAGTCGATCGACGGCCTGGCGGCCGATCACCCTGCGCTGGCCCCGCAGCGAACCACCAACCACACCATCTGCGGCGATCAGATGGCCGGCTTCGTGGTCATGCTTCTATATGAATGGCCGCCGTTCGCGCAGTTCCTGGCGCAGACCATGGAGATGGCCGAGCTGCACACGATGGCCGACGAACTGGCCGGGGCCAATGTATTGGCCTACCGCCATGGCGAGGCGCTCAACTGGCATTTCGATCGCTCGGAGTTCACCACCACCCTGCTGCTGCAGGCGCCCGATGCCGGTGGCGAATTCGAGTACCGGTCCGATCTGCGCACCGACGCCGACCCCAACTATGACGGCGTGGCGCGGCTTCTGACCGGCGATGACCCGGAAAAACGAACGCTCCAGATCGCGGCCGGCACCCTCAACGTGTTCAAGGGCAAGAACACCGCCCACCGGGTGACCCCGGTCGAGGGCGAGCGAGACCGGATCATTGCCGTGCTGTCCTATTACGAGCAGCCGGGCCGGATGTTCTCGGACGAGGAGCGGTTGGGGTTCTACGGGCGGACGGGGTGAGGTGACCCCTTGGCCCCCACTCTCATTGCCTCCTACAAGGGAAGGAAAAGTCGCGCGGCAACTTCGCGACCAAATCTCACCACGTCATCCTCGCCCTTGTGGCGAGGATCTAACCGCGTTGCCGATAGGTGTCGGCGGTGGGGAGGTGTTTGGATCCTTGGGACAAGCCCAAGGATGACGCTGCGGAAAGATGGCACCGCCCAAGTCCCCCACCCCTTGTGGGGAGGGGTTAGGGGCGGGGTGAAACAACACCCAGATCAAGCGCTGTAGTACATGTCGAACTCGACCGGATGAGGCGTGTGCTCGAAGCGGATCACCTCTTCCATCTTCAGTTCGATGTAGGCGTCGATCTGGTCCTTGTCGAACACGCCGCCTTCCAGCAGGAACTTGTGGTCCTTGACAAGCGCGTCGCACGCCTCGCGCAGGCTGCCGCATACGGTGGGCACGCGCTTCAACTGGCTGGGCGGCAGGTCGTACAGGTCCTTGTCCATGGCGTCGCCGGGATGGATCTTGTTGCGGATGCCGTCGAGCCCGGCCATGAGCATCGACGCGAACGCCAGATACGGGTTGGCCATCGGGTCGGGGAAGCGCACTTCGACCCGCTTCGACTTCGGCGACGAGCCGAACGGGATGCGGCACGAGGCCGAGCGGTTGCGCGAAGAGTACGCCAGCAGCACCGGCGCCTCGTAGCCCGGCACCAGGCGTTTATAGGAGTTCGTCGACGGGTTGGTGAACGCGTTGAGCGCCTTGGCGTGCTTGATGACGCCGCCGATATAATACAGGCAGGTCTCCGACAGGCCGGCATATTCGTTGCCGGCGAACACCGGCTTGCCGCCTTTCCAGATCGACTGGTGCACATGCATGCCGGTGCCGTTGTCGCCATAGACCGGCTTGGGCATGAAGGTGGCCGTTTTGCCGTAGGCGTGGGCGACCTGGTGCACGGCGTATTTGTAGATCTGCAGCTTGTCGGCGTTGCGCAGCAGGGTGTCGAACTTGATGCCGAGCTCATGCTGAGCGGCACCCACCTCGTGGTGGTGTTTTTCGGTCTCGACGCCCATCTCGGCCATCACCGCGAGCATCTCCGAGCGATAGTCCTGGCCGGAATCGACCGGCGGGACCGGGAAGTAGCCGCCCTTGGTGCGCGGACGGTGGCCCATATTGCCGGCTTCGTACTCGGCGTCGGTGTTGGTCGGCAGTTCGTCGCAGTCAAGCTTGAAGGACGTGTTGTACGGATCGGCGGCGAAGCGCACGTCGTCGAACACGAAGAACTCCGCTTCCGGGCCGACGAAGACCGTATCGCCGATGCCGGTGGAGTTCAGATAGGCTTCCGCCTTGCGCGCGATGCCGCGCGGGTCGCGGTTGTAGTGCTCGCCGGTGGTCGGATCGAGCACGTCGCAGAAGATCGCCATCGTCGGATGGGCGAAGAACGGGTCCACATGCGCGGATTCGGGATCCAGCATCAGGTTCATGTCGCTTTCGTTGATCGCCTTCCAGCCAGCGATCGACGAGCCGTCGAACATGACGCCGTCGGCGAATATGTCTTCGTCGACCTCGCGTGAGTCCATGGTGACGTGCTGCATCTTGCCGCGCGGATCGGTGAAGCGCAGATCGACGAACTTGATGTCCTCGTCCTTGATCTTCTTGAGAATGTCGCTTGCCGTGCTCATGGGATTTGTCCTTGATCGTCTGTTTGATGTTTAGGCGTGGGCCGGCCCGAGCCGGCCCGGATTGGAAAACCGCTAGACCGCGTCGGCGCCGGTTTCCCCGGTGCGGATGCGGATCACTTCCTCGATGGAGGAGACGAAAATCTTACCGTCGCCGATGCGGCCGGTCTGCGCGGCCGAGCGGATCGCCTCCACGGCGCGGTCGACCTGATCATCGGCCAGCACCACCTCGACTTTGACCTTCGGCAGGAAGTCGACGACATATTCGGCGCCGCGGTAAAGCTCGGTGTGGCCCTTTTGGCGGCCGAAACCCTTCGCTTCGATGACCGTGATCCCCTGCAGGCCGACTTCCTGCAGCGCTTCCTTGACCTCGTCCAGCTTGAACGGCTTGATGATGGCTTCGATTTTCTTCATCGCGGTGCTCCAAGACCGGGTTGCCCCTACCGCTCGAATCCGGGCGGCTGGGCGGCGATTAACCGTTTGATATAGCGTCACAAAGCCTATGGGGCCCGGCTTGGTCAACGCACTTGCTGCCGAAGATTTCATCGCTGCACAATTTTTAGGCAAACTGCTCACCCGATGACCGGATGGTGCCGATTTGCTCGGCGACGCGCGCTGTGCACGCGCATGTGGTCGCCTTGACTCGCGCGGGCAAAAAAACCACTAGAGTCATCGACTGTTCAGACGGCACCAGCCCGCTGCCCCACCCTGCCACCCACGGCAGTATCCTTGAGGGGTGGCTGGGTGGGGCAGCGGGCTGGTGCCGATTCCGCCATAGCGGAATATCGAGGGCTGAAAATCATGACAATAGCTGTCACCTTCCCCGGCCAGGGCAGCCAGGCCGTAGGCATGGGCCAGGACCTGGCGCAGGCGTTTGCCGAGGCTCGAGCCGTCTTCGACGAAGTCGACGAAGCGCTCGGCGAAAGCCTTTCCGCGATCATGCGCGACGGGCCGGAAGAGACGCTGACACTGACCGCCAACGCCCAGCCGGCGCTGATGGCGGTTTCCATCGCCGCCACCCGCGCACTCGCGGCCAGCGGCTTCGACCTGACGAGCCGCGCCGCTTTCGTCGCCGGCCATTCGCTGGGCGAGTATTCGGCGCTGTGCGCGGCCGGGGCGATCTCGCTCGCCGATACGGCGAGGCTTCTGCGCATCCGCGGCAACGCCATGCAGGCGGCCGTTCCGGTCGGGCAAGGCGCCATGGCCGCCATCATCGGCCTGGAGGAAGCCGATGTGGAGGCAATCTGCGCGCAGGCGGCGGAAGGTGGCGTGTGCCAGATCGCCAATGACAATGGCGGCGGGCAGTTGGTCATTTCCGGCTCCAAGGCGCAGGTGGAGAAGGCCACCGAGCTCGCCGGCGAAAAAGGCGCGCGCCGCGCCGTGGCGCTGCCGGTATCCGCGCCGTTCCATTCACAGCTGATGCAGCCCGCCGCCGCCGCCATGCGCGAGGCGCTGGCCGAGGTGGAGATTCGCAAGCCGGCGGTGCCGCTGATCGCCAACGTTCTCGCCACCCCGATCGACGACCCGCAGGAGATCAGGACCCGCCTGGTCGAGCAGGTGACCGGCCGGGTGCGCTGGCGCGACAGTGTAGAATTCATGGCCGCCAATGGCGTGACCACGGCGGTCGAGGCGGGATCCGGCAAGGTGCTGACCGGCCTGGCGCGCCGCATCGCCCGCGACATCAAAGGCGTACCGGTCGGTACGCCGGCCGACATCGAGGCAGCGCTGGGAATTCTCGGGTGACCCGAAAGTCGCCCTGCCTATCTTCAAGGAGCAGTTCATGTTCGATTTGAGCGGAAAGAAGGCGCTGGTGACCGGCGCCAGCGGCGGCATCGGCGAGGCGATCGCCAGGACGTTGCACGCGCGCGGCGCCCATGTGGGCATCCACGGCACCCGCGAGGCCAAGCTCGCCGAACTCGCCGGCGACCTGGGCGACCGGGTCAGCGTCTTTCCCGCCAACCTGTCGGACCGCGAGGCGGTCAAGGCGTTGGGCGAGAAGGCCGAGGCGGAGCTGGAAGGGGTCGATATCCTTGTGAACAATGCCGGCATCACCAGAGACGGCCTGTTCGTGCGCATGTCGGATGAGGATTGGGACGATGTGCTGGAGGTCAATCTGTCCGCCGTCTTCCGGCTCACCCGCGCCATCGCCTATCCGATGATGCGGCGCAAGGGCGGGCGCATCATCAACATCACCTCGATCGTCGGCGTCACCGGCAATCCCGGCCAGGCCAACTATTGCGCCACCAAGGCCGGCATCATCGGCTTCTCCAAATCGCTGGCCCAGGAGATCGCCACCCGCAGCGTCACCGTAAACTGCATCGCTCCGGGCTTCATCGCCTCGGCCATGACCGACAAGCTCAACGAAAAACAGCGAGACGCGATCATGGCCGCGATCCCGATGAAGAAGATGGGGACCGGCGACGACATCGCCACCGCCGCCGCCTTCCTGGCGAGCGACGAGGCCGGCTACATCACCGGCCAGACCGTGCACGTCAACGGCGGCATGGCGATGATCTGAATCTTGCTCGGCTCCAGCCCGCTCCCCCTCCCAGCCACCCCTTAAAGGATACTGCCGTGGGGTGGCTGGGAGGGGGAGCGGGCTGGAGCAGACAAATAAAAAATGGCGCGCCCGACTGACATGAATGGAGTTATTGCGAGCGTTGGAACGGGCCGATCATTCCTCTGGCACTGCCCAAAAAAATATGATAGGCAGCGCGCGAATTCCGGAAGCGGCTGTTGCGTTTGGCTTTCCAAAAGGCCTTCAGGAAAGCAGCTTCCGGATTTTCTCGCCGAGTCGGATTGGGAATGTGGGGCGGAACTCGTCGCCGATCCTGGTTCGAGCACATTCAAAAATATCGCGGGCCGGCCGCCTGCCCGCCGATCAAACCACTAGTTGAGGGTCGCGAAATGAGCGATATCGCTGAACGCATTAAGAAAATCGTAGTCGAGCATCTCGATGTCGACGCCGACAAAGTTACCGAAAAAGCCAGCTTTATCGACGATTTGGGCGCGGATTCCCTGGACAATGTCGAACTGGTCATGGCGTTCGAGGAAGAGTTCGGTGTCGAAATTCCCGACGATGCCGCCGAGACGATTCAGACGGTTGGCGATGCCGTCCAATTTGTTGAAAAGGCGACCGCCTAGCTTGAGCGCGTCTGACGTTTGCTGCTAGCTGACGGTCGACGGCAACGCCGAACAACGACCGCGCGGCGCTTGAGCACAAGCGACTTGCATCTTTCAAAGATCTGCACCTCTTTGGCGAACGGTTGGTACGGGCGGTCGTTGGGCCGCCTGTTCTCCTTGCGGCGGATCGAATGGATTGGTTGAGCTGATTGATGAGACGGGCTGTCATTACCGGAACGGGCATGGTCTCGCCGCTGGGCTGCGGCAGCGAAGTAACCTGGTCCCGCCTGCTCGAAGGCCGCAATGCGGCCGAACGGGTGACCGACTTCGAGGTCGAGGACATCGCCGCCAAGATCGCCTGCCAGATTCCCGTCGGCGACGGCTCCGACGGCACCTTCAATCCCGACGATTGGATGGAGCCCAAGGAGCGGCGCAAGGTCGACCCGTTCATCGTCTACGCCATGGCCGCCGCCGACCAGGCGCTCGACGATGCCCGATGGCACCCACAGTCCGACGCTGACCAGAACGCCACCGGCGTGCTCATCGGCTCCGGCATCGGCGGCCTGCAGGGCATCGAGGAAACCTCCCACGTACTGCGCGACCGCGGGCCGCGCCGCGTCAGCCCGTTCTTCATTCCCGGCCGGCTGATCAACCTGGCCTCGGGCCAGGTGTCGATCCGCCACGGGCTCAAAGGCCCAAACCACTCGGTGGTCACCGCATGCTCCACAGGCGCGCACGCCATCGGCGACGCGGCCCGCATGATCATGCTGGGCGATGCGGACGTGATGGTCGCCGGCGGCACCGAATCGCCGGTCTGCCGCCTGTCGATGGCCGGCTTCGCCGCCTGCAAGGCGCTGTCGACCCATTTCAACGACGAGCCGAAGAAGGCCTCGCGGCCCTACGACGTGGACCGGGACGGTTTCGTGATGGGCGAAGGCGCCGGCATCGTCGTGGTCGAGGAACTGGAACATGCGCGCACGCGCGACGCCAACATCATCGCCGAGGTGATCGGCTACGGCCTTTCGGGCGACGCGTTCCACATCACCGCACCCGCCGAGGACGGTGACGGCGCCTATCGCTGTATGACGGCGGCGATGAAAAGCGCCGGCATCGAGGCCGGCCAGATCGATTACATCAACGCCCACGGCACCTCGACCATGGCGGACACGATCGAACTGGGCGCGGTCGAACGGCTGCTGGGCGAAGCCGCTTCCGGTACGTCGATGTCATCGACCAAGTCGGCGATCGGCCACCTGCTAGGGGCGGCCGGCGCGGTCGAGGCGATCTTCTCGGCGCTTGCGATCCGCGACCAGATCGCACCGCCGACCTTGAACCTGGACAATCCCGAACGCGAATCCGCGATCGACCTGGTCGCGCACAGCGCGCGCAAACGCGAAATCACCGTGGCGCTGTCAAACTCGTTCGGGTTCGGCGGCACCAACGCATCCTTGATCCTGCGCAGATTTGACGATTGAATCGTTAGGCGAATCGCTTGAGCCGTCGACCGACCCGCGTGGCGTTAGCGAACACCGCCGCCGCCATAAAATCGTCCGACGGGATCGCTAGTCGGGCTTCTTGCCAGGCACACGCGGGCGAACCGCGGTGCGAACTCAAAGCGTCAGACCTCGGGTGGCGGAACTGGGAAAACGCAACGTGAGCGACAAGCCAAGACTATCATTTGGGCGCCTGGCCGGGCGGCGGGCAGAACCGCCGGCCGAGCCGTTGCAGCCGGAAACGTCGCCCAGGTTCGTCCCGCGCTCGCCCGGCGAGGCGCTGGAACCGGTCGCCGCTGCGCCGCCACCGCTGCGCTCGCGCCAGGCCCGCAACCGGTTCGTCGTGTTCTTCAACTTCCTCATTTCCAGCACGGTGCTCGCGGTGTTGTTCTCCGCGGCGGTGCTGTATTTCGGCGAGAAGCGCTTTCTGGAGGAAGGCCCGCTGCAGACCGCTCGCACGATCATGATCCGGGAAGGCTCCAGCCTGGCCGACATCGCCTCCCTGCTGGAGGCGCGCGGCATCATCGACAACGAGTTCATCTTCCGCGTCGGCGTCATCGCCCACCGCTCGCAGACCGGCATGAAGGCCGGCGAGTACGCCTTTCAGCCGGGCATGAGCATGCACGACGTGATGGAGGCGCTGCGTCAGGGCAAGGGCGTGATCCACAAGGTCTCGGTGCCCGAGGGCCTGACCAGCTACCAGATCATGCAGCGCATCGCCGAGAACGAGATTCTGGTCGGCGACATGCCCGACGAGATTCCGCCCGAGGGCAGCCTGATGCCGGACACCTATCCATTTCAGCGCGGGCTGGAGCGCCGCGCGCTAATCGAGCAGATGAAGTCCGCCCAGCGCAAGTTTCTCGACGAGGTATGGAGCCGCCGGGTGCCGGGCCTGCCGGTATCGACGCCCGAAGAGATGGTGATCCTGGCCTCCATTGTGGAGAAGGAGACCGGCAAGGCGGACGAGCGCCCGCGCGTGGCCTCGGTGTTCATCAACCGGCTCAATCGCGGCATGAAACTGCAGTCCGACCCGACCATCCTGTACGGCCTGTTCGGCGGTGAGGGCAAACCGAAGGACCGGCCGATCTACCAATCGGACATCGACAAGCCTACCGAATACAACACCTATCATATCGACGGCCTGCCGCCCGGGCCGATCGCCAATCCGGGCCGGGCCGCGCTCGAAGCGGTGGCCAATCCCTCGCGCACCGAGGATTTGTTCTTCGTCGCCGACGGGACCGGCGGTCACGTATTCGCCAAGACCCTGGCCGAGCACAACGAGAACGTGCGCCGCTGGCGCGAAATCCAGCGGCGGATGCGCCAGGAGGCGGAAGCCGCAGCGGCGGAAGCTGCCGCCGAGAGTTCAGAAACCAACTGAACCGGCCGGCTTCGGCCGCCGTTTGAGGGAAACCGGACCACATGGCGCTGCAAAGCATGACGGGATTCGCCCGCGCCGAGGCAAGCTCGGCCACCGATAGGTGGGTCTGGGAACTGCGCTGCGTCAACGGTCGCGGGCTCGATGTCCGCCTGCGTCTGCCGCCGGGAACCGAAAGCCTTGAGCAGGCGGTGCGAAAGGCGGCGGCCCGGCACATCGCCCGTGGCAGCCTGCAGATCGCACTCCAGCTCGAACGCCTGGGCGCCGGTTCGGTGCCGACGGTCAACGAAGAAGCCCTGGATGCGGTGCTGGCCGCATCCGAACGGCTGCGCGACAGGCTGGGCAGTCCTCCCCCGGCGGCCGAACAGATCCTGGCGATCAAGGGCGTCATGGAACTCAAGGAGGCCGATGAAGCGCCCGGGCAGGCGGCCGAACGCGAGCGTGCGCTGCTCGCCAGCCTGGAAGAGGCACTCGCCGAACTGAAGCGCACACGAGGCGAGGAAGGCTCGGCGATCGCACAGGTGCTCGCCGATCAACTGACCGACATGCAGGGGCTGACGGACAAGGTGCGCGACGATCCCTCGCGCACGATGGAAGCGATCCGCGAACGGTTGGCCGAGCATGTGGCCAGCCTGCGCGACGGGGCGGCCGGTCTCGATCTGGACCGCGTACACCAGGAAGCAGCGATCCTGGCGGCAAAGGCCGACTTGCGCGAGGAACTCGACCGTCTCGACGCCCACATCGCCCAGGCGCGCACCCTGATCGACGGCGACGGACCGGCGGGGCGCAAGCTGGAATTTCTCGCCCAGGAATTCAACCGCGAATGCAATACGATCTGCTCGAAATCAAACGCCGTGTCGGTCACGACGGCCGGGCTGGAGATGAAGGTGATCATCGACCAGTTCCGCGAGCAGGTTCAGAACCTGGAATAAGGCGATGAGCGATACGGCCATGAAAATCGAGCGGCGCGGCCTCATGCTGGTGCTGTCATCGCCGTCGGGCGCGGGAAAGTCGACGATCGCGCGCGAGCTGCTCCGCGAGGATACAAACCTCACCCTTTCGGTGTCGGTGACCACCCGGGCCAAGCGCGGCAGCGAGATCGACGGTACCCACTATCATTTCATCTCCGAGCGCGACTTCGATCGCCTGCGCGAAACCGACGCGCTGCTGGAATGGGCGCACGTTCACGGCAATTTCTACGGTACGCCGCGCGATCCGGTGGAGAAGGCGCTCGCCGGAGGCTCCGACATGCTGTTCGACATCGACTGGCAGGGCGGCGAGCAGCTGATGGAGAAAGCCCGTGGCGACGTGGTCTCGGTGTTCATCCTGCCGCCGTCGATGGAAGAGCTGAAGCAGCGGCTGGAACGGCGAGCCGAGGACGCGCCCGAGGTGATCGAGCGGCGGCTGGAAAACGCCCGCGCCGAGATCGACCACTGGAAGGACTATGACTTCGTCGTCATCAACAACGATCTGCAAACGGCGTTCGACCAGGTGCGCGCCATTGTGACCACCGAGCGCCTGCGCCGCGACCGCCGGCCGGGTCTTCTGGATTTCGTGGAGCGGTTGACCGGTTGAGACGCTGACCTCACAGCCGGTTCGCCAGCGCCACGAACTCTTCCACCGACAACTCTTCCGCCCGCCGCGCACCGTCGATGCCCGCCCGCTCCAGCAGCGACGCCCCGCCCAACTTCTTCAAGCTGGAACGCAGCATCTTGCGCCGCTGCCCAAACGCGGCCCGGGTGACCGTCTGCAGCTTGTCGATGTCGCAGGCGAGCGGCGTCGGTCTCGGCGCGAGGCGGACCAGGCTGGAGGTTACCTTCGGCGGCGGGGTGAACGCGCTCGCCGGCACGTCGAACATCATCTGCGCTTCGCACCGCCAGCCGGCCAGCACGGATAGTCTGCCATAGGTCTTGTCGCCGACATGCGCGCAGATGCGCTGCGCCACCTCCTTCTGGAACATGGCGACAACGCAATCGTACCAGGGCGGCCACGGATCGGCGGCAAGCCACCCGGTGAGCAAGGGCGTCGCCACGTTGTACGGCAGGTTGGCGATAATGCGCGCCGGCCCGTCGACAATCCGCGACCAGTCGATCGTCAGCGCATCGGCTTCGATTACCTCAAGCCGGCCATCGTAGCGCGCGGCCACCTGGGCAAGCGCCGCGAGACAGCGTCGGTCGCGCTCGATCGCGATCACCTTGCCCGCGCCGGCGGCCAGCAGCGCCCGGGTCAGTCCGCCCGGGCCGGGGCCGATCTCCACGACGGTGACTTGGGCCAGGTCTCCGCCGGCCCGTGCGATCTTCATTATCAGGTTGAAGTCGAGCAGGAAGTTCTGGCCGAGCGATTTTTTCGCCCTGAGTCCATGGGCCGCGATCACGTCCGCCAGGCGCGGCAGACCGTCGTCGAGACTCACTTGCCGGGCTCCGCGACGCCGGATTGCGGCGCGCCGGTGGTCGTGCGCGTTGCCGACATCGCCCATGCCATCTCCAGCGCGGCGATAAAGCTATCGGATCGGGCCTTGCCCGAGCCGGCGATATCGAGCGCGGTGCCGTGATCGGGCGAGGTGCGCACAAAGGGCAGGCCCAGCGTCACGTTGACCGTGCGGTCGAAATCGAGCGCCTTGGCCGGGATCAGGGCCTGGTCATGATACATGCATAACGCCGCATCGTATGTCGATCGCGCCGCGTCATGGAACATGGTGTCGGCCGGCAGCGGGCCGACCGCGTCGATGCCGGTGCGCTGCAACGCGGCGACGGCCGGCGCGACGATCGCCTCGTCCTCACCGCCCAGCGCACCGCCCTCGCCGGCATGCGGGTTGAGCCCGGCGACGGCCAGACGCGGAGAAGCAATATCGAACCACCGCGCCAGATCGGCCGCCACGATCCTGCCCGTCTCGACGATGAGGTCGGTGGTGAGCGTTTCGCCAACCTGTGCCAGCGGCATGTGCACGGTGACCGGCACGGCGCGCAGGCGCGGCCCGGCGAGCATCATCACCGCACGAACCGGCCGCCCGGTCCGCCTCGATGCGAGCTCGCCCAGAAATTCGGTATGGCCCGGCGCCGCGAAACCCGCTTCATAAAGCGATTTCTTGTGGATCGGACAGGTGACCAGGCCGGCGAACATGCCGTCCATCGCCCCGCCGGCCCCCTTCTCGATCGCCTCGATGACGGCCGGCGCACTCGACGGGTCTATGCTGCCGGCGCCGGAGGACATCGCCGCCTCGGTCGCGACCACCGCCAGTCGGTCCGGATCGTCTTGCCGGATCGCGGGAGTGTCCGTCTCGGCGATTTGCAGCGAGACTCCCAGGCTCTCGGCCCGCGCCTTTAAAACCTTCCCGTCGCCGACCACGGCGAAAGGCGGCAGCGAGCGCCGGCGGCGCTGGTTCCACGCATCGATGATGATATCCGGCCCGATACCGGCCGGCTCGCCCATAGAGACTGCAAGCGGCCTGCGCGCGTCCATCGGCCCGCCCGTCACCGGTAGACGATGGTGGCGTTTTCTCTCAGTTCTTTGAGATAGTCCGACGCCACCTTGTCGCCGGTTTCGTTGAAGGATTCGAATTCCTTGGACTGGGTAACCAGCTGCGCTGCGCGATCGTCGGAGACGGAGCGCACCGAGCAAACCGCGATGAACTCAACGCCGCGCTCGGTATCCTTGATCGGCGTCGTTTCGCCAACCTGGGTGGAGGTTATCTCCTCCTTCCACCGCTGAGGCAGCTCGGGTTCCAGAACCCGGTTGAGATCGCGAACGGTCACGTCGGTGAGCTGCTTGGCGAACTCGATGGTCTCCTGGCAACTGGAGAAGCGCTGGCGGAACGCGCGCGCTTCGGTCTGGCGCTGGCGCAGCAACTGCTCACGACGAGCTTGCGGCACCACGAAGATGACCTGCTGCAACTGATATTCGCGGGTCTCCGGCTTCTCCTCGCCGCTCTTGCGGATGGTCGAAAGCGCGGCGGTCTGGCTCATCTGTGTCGTTTCCGACTG
This sequence comes from Rhizobiaceae bacterium, assembly GCA_028281105.1. Lineage (GTDB taxonomy): Bacteria > Pseudomonadota > Alphaproteobacteria > Rhizobiales > Rhizobiaceae > JANQKQ01. The sequence continues at coordinate 46,587 of JANQKQ010000001.1, read as the reverse complement.
GAACCGCCGTCCGACCACCTGCTGCCAGCTGATCTGGGTGCGCAGAAATCCGCGAAAATGCCGGGGCGTGACCCCAGCCTGGTTCAGCGCGTTCGACAACTGGGCCGGCGACAGGCGGTTGCTCTTGGCGAAGTCGGCGAAGGCGCGGTCAATGATCGAGTTGCTCGCAACCAGCGACAGGCGCTCGGCTTCCTGCAGTTTCAGCAACTGCTCGACCAGCTCGTTCAACGCCCTGGCGTTCCGGTCGCCACCGACCCGGCGCAGGCGCAGGAACGCGGCGCGGCGCTGCACGTCATAGCTGGTGATAGGCTGGCCATTGACCACGGCGCGGATGGTCGTGCCCTTTTGGGTGACCGTAGGGGCGACTTTGGTGATGCCGTCCTGGTTGGCGGCATCGTCGCCCTGCCCGTCCTCGCTCAGCTCCAGATCGCTGGCCGTCAGCCCCTCGCCGTCGTCGAGCCCGCCCGAAGACTGGACGCACGCAGACAGGACCACGCAGCCCGCCAACACCATCGCCGGCACCCAAGCTCCGCGCCATACCGCCGGCAAAACCTGCTCTATCGCCAACATCCGATCAAACGTTCTTGGTTCGCGCCGCGGCGCTTGTGCTGTTTAACGGTGTCAAAATCATGGAAACGCTCATTGGCCGGCAGCCGTCGGATCAATTGGTGTTGTCCAGGGCATACTTGTAGTCGTAGTTGCCGATGGTCCGCAGGCCGATATTGAAGGTCACCGCCTGACTGGTCTGGTTTCCGGTGTAGGCCTCGCGGCTCTCGGAATAGGCCAGCGAGAACGAGAAGCAGGAATCGTCATATGCCAGCCCGATGCTGTCGGAGACGACGTTGCCGTTTTCCACATCGAAGGTGAGCGCGCCGAACGCCCGCCAGCGATCGGTCAGCCGCACCGAAGCGTTGCCGCTGATCTCATGGCGATCGGTGGTGAAGCCGTAGTTGGGCTGGGCATCGATAAACGAGTACGCGACGGTGGTGGTCAATTCCCGCGAGGAATGCGAGAGCGACGCCTCCGCGCGACGCACCGCCAGGTCGCGCTCATCGAATCGCCCGGACAGTCGCATCGTCAGGCCCGAGCCGACGGTAAGCTGCGCGCCGGCCACATAATCCGACTGATGGGTCTCCAGTCCCGATTCCAATCCGGCGTTGACCAGATCGCGCTGTGCAAACGAGTTCCTGCCGGCCAGGTGGAAAGACTGGCCGGCCGTGACGTTCAACGCACCGCCGGCGAAGTTGGCCGAATAACGGAAGCCCACATTCGCCCGCACGCCGCCCTCGATCCGGTCGTAGCCGGAGAACCGGTTGCGCGAGAACAGGTTGGTGGCGCCGAACACCATGCTCTGGGCGTCTTCGTTGGGGAAGCGGCCGATGTCCGTCTCGTCGGTACCGGCAAATATCTGGGCGATCGGCTCGAACAGATGGCTGGCATAGGCGTCGTTGCCCACCATCGGGAAACGGATTTCCAGGCCGGCCGTCGGCATCGCGCGATAGATCGATTCATTGGACATCAGCGGATTTGCGGCCGAGCCCAGGCTGGCCGTATCCATCCAGATGCCGTCGACCCGGCCGTGCAGCGACGGCGTCACCACCAGGCCGCCGCCGGTGATGAGATTGGACTTCCACTCGGCCTCCGCGCTTGATCGGGTGTGCGGGCCGGTGACGCCGTAGAACCGTTCGGAGTTGGACTGCAGTCCGATCGTGCCGTCCGCGTCGACCACATTGGCCTCATGGCGGTCGACGCTGGCGGTGTTGAAGTTGAACGACAACTGGCCGCCGGCCACCGGGGCTTTGGCGATGTAGTCATAGTCGACCAGCGGCAGCAAAGCCGCCTGTTTCGGCTGACGGTTCAGCAGATCGTTGGACGAGTCGATCAGGTCTTCCTGCACCAGGAATTTCTGGGTGCGCACGTCGAAATGGTTCTTGCCGGCAAGGCCGGTCAGATAGACTTGGTTGGTGACGTCGACGTTCGCCTGGCTGGTCACCCCGTAGGTCCGGGTGAAGTTGCGGTCGGATTGCCATAGCCACTGCCAGCCGAACTGCCAGCGCGGATTGAGCTCGAACTGGCCTGACGTCTGTACGGCGATGCGTTCCTGTTCCAGCCGGTCATAGGTGCTGGGATCAAAGTCGCCCGGCGACTGCTGGTGGATGCCGGCGATATGCAGATTATACGCGCCGTTATGCAGCCGGTGGCGCCACTCCGCCTGGCCGAGGAAACCCTGGTTGGTGTAATACGAGCCGCTCAGCGTCAGATCGTAGTTGGGCGCCAGGTTGAAGAAATACGCGCCGGTGACCCCGACGCCCAGATCCTCGCGGAACTGGATGGTCGGAATGAGAAGGCCGGATTTGCGCCTGATCGCCGGGTCGGCGTGCGAAAACCGTGCCAGATAGGCGATCGGCCGACCAAACAATTCGAACCTGGCATCCTCGTAGGAGACCCGCTGGATGCGGTTGTTGACCACGACCCGGGCGGCGCGAATCTGCCACAGCGGTGGCTTGTCCGGATTCTCCTTGCACGGCTCGCAGGCGGTGTAGACGCCGTTGTTGAATACGGTGACATCGCCATCGATGCGTTCGGCGCTGTCGGCGGCGAACCGGGTGTTCTCCGCCGCTTCGACCCGCAGCGCGGACACGAAGCCGTCGGAGAAGTCATCCGTGATGTCGATTTCCTCGGCGAAGATGCGATTGCCGTCGGGCTCGACGATCTCGACGCGGCCTTGCGCGATCACCCTCCCGGACGTGCGGTAGTAGGTGACCCGTTCGGCGACCAGCGTGTAACCGTCATAGGCGATCTGCACATTGCCGTCGGCGGTAATCGAATCGTCGTCATTGTCGTGGATCAGCCGGTCGGCTTCCAGCAGCATCTGCGCATCGGGATCGACCGGCTGGCCGAACAGTTCCTCACCGGAACTCTGGGCGAACGCCGCGCCCGGCCAGCCGCCGGCGCAAAGCGCACCGGCCAGCGCAAGACCGCCGGCGAATGCGACGGACCGCGCCACGGGCCGTACCCACGAACCGGCCCCCTTTCGCTGCGCCACGCGGACGGAATGATCGACTGAGATCATCGTCACCCGTCCTCCTGGTGCAGCAAAATACTGATACCAAACAGCGTTGCCACGACAGAAGGGGCCCATGCCGCCGCTACCGGCGGCACGATCCCGTTGCTCCCCAACGAAGTCACCAATTTGGTGACGATATAAAGCACGAAGCCGCTTGATATTCCACCTAAAATCAGCCTCCCGGACTGGCCGAAACGCACGAATCTCAGCGATACGCAGGCGGCGATCAGGACCATCGCCACCAGCAGCAGCGGCATCGCCGTCAGGCTGTGATATTGAACCAGATAAGGGCCGGGATTGATGCCCGAACGGCGCACTTTTCCGGCCGCGTCGCGCAATCCCCAGAACCCGACCGATTCGGGGTCGCCGATGGCTCCGAAGATGGCGTCCTGGGTCAGGTTGGTCGCAAGCTTGCGCGATTGCTGCCGGTCGAAGCCGCCGTCCATCGAGTCGCCCGAAGCGTCGATCAGCAGCCAGTGGTCGCCCTGGTAGATCGCCTGCCTCGCCTCGATTCGCTCGATGATGACGCCTTCCTCGTCAAAGCGGATGATGCGCACGTCGTCGAGAATGCGGCCGCTTTCGAGCGCCACCGTGGCGTTGATCACGGCGCTGGTCTGGCCGGTGTCCTGGCGCATCCATACATTGTCGGCCCGTGACTGCGGGAGAAACCGGGTGCCGGTGTGAATCTCGGTGGAGATTTCCTTCGCCCGCTCGGCGGCGACGATCGCAAGCGGGTTATAGATGGTGGACACAACGACGCCGATGACCGCCGCCGTGATCGACAGCGGCAGCAGGAACTGCCAGGCGGAAACGCCGGCCGAGCGCGCCACCACCAGTTCCATGCGCTGGTTCAACTGAGCGAGCGTGATCATAGCGGCGAACAGACAGCCGAACGGAAACGCCTTTTCCATGAAGTTGGGCGCGCGCAGCAGCGCCACCGCGTAGAGCCGGCCCGCATCCACGTCCGGCATTTCCGAAAAGCGGCGAAGCAGTTCGACGAAATCGATCGTGACGATCAACGCAAACAGCGCCAGCAGGATGCCCAGCACCGTCTTGGCGAACCGCAGCGCGATATAGACGTTCAGCGTGCTGCCCATCACATCTGCACTCCCGCGCGGCGGCGGCGAAACACCAGGTAGCCGTCATACAGTTGCGCGGCCTTGGACAACGCCCTGCCCTGCTGCGCGTCGATCCAGACCGCGACCGGACTGGGCAGCGCCACTGGCCGATTGCGCGCTAAGAACCAGCCGGCCGTCGCCATGCCGAAAAGCGGCAGGCCGTAGACCATGGTCACCGCGCTCGCATCGGTCTTGAGCGAACTCAGCGACGAAAACGCGAATCCGCGCAGCAATATGATCGCCCCCACCGCCGCGACGATGGCCGACCCATAGCTCTGCCGGTTGGAGCGGGCCTGCCCGGCGAAGGCCAGCACCACCATCACGTACACGAACGGCCACAACATCTCCGAGAAGCGCTCGTGTATGGCGGCGCGGTAGAGGCCTGGAGCTGTACGGAAGTAATGATCGTCGGGGTCGGGATCGAGCAGGTCGGGCGTCGTGCGCTCCTTGGGGCGCAGGGTGAGCTTCTCGACCTTGCCCGCGAAGGTGGACAGATCGAACGCGTAGGACTGGTAGTTGATCACCGTAACCGTCCTGTCGCGGTGATTGCGCCGGTGGATTTCGCCGTTTCTGAGCAACAGGACCGATTCGTTGTCGCGGCGGGTGACGATGCCTTGGGCGGCCGAATAGACGATCGAGGCCTCCTTGTCGCGCTCATCGGAGATCAGCACGCCGCGCAGCAGCCCGCCCGCATCCCGCTTGGCGATGTGGAAGGTCAGCCCCGGCTCTATATCGTTAAACGCGCCTTCCTGGACGACCAGCGAAACCAGGTCGGTCTGCATCTCGGTGACCTTGCTCTTGAGCGAGACCAGGCTCCAGGCGATCACGAAATGGCCGACGAAACCGACGAACAGGCTGCACAGCAGCGCCAGCGCCAGCAGTGGTTTGGCCAGGATCCAGCCGGACGCCCCGCTGGCGTTGATCACCACCAGCTCGGAATTGGCGTTGAGCGAGTTGATCGCGTAGATCGTGGCGACCAGCAGCGCCAGGGGGATGACCGCAAGACTCAGCATCGGCACGGTCAGCATGGTGAGCTGCAGATACAGCAGGATCGCCTGGCCCTTCGACGTGATGATATCGAGCTTGCGCAGGGCCTGGATGATCCACACCACGCCCACCAGACAACCCAACGTCAGCGCCGTTGCGACAAACGCACGGCGAAAGATATACCGTTCGATCAGGTTGAAACCCATTAGCGCCCGTCGCCCACCCAGGATACGTTCCCCAATCGTTTGAAAAATCAAACCGATGTGGCAAGAAAATGGTCTGATCGGCCCGATGGCCCACAAGGTCGTGGATGGTGGCCGGTTTTGGATAATTTTGCGCCAACAAAGGCGGTTAACCGGCGCTTAAGATCGCGATCGGGCGGATATTCACGGGTGGCTCACCGGCCGATGTTTGACATGCGCGGGAAATTGCGCAAACGAATCCGATCCGCCCCGGTGCGGCCTTCGCCGACGCGCACCGACCGATTCGACCCCTCCCAGTCCTGCCGGAGCACACATGGCCAAGCTTCCCATTGTTTCGTTTTCCAATCTGACCGCCAAAAGCGCGGCGAAAGGCACCGTCGTTTTCCTGATGCGCAAGGACGGCAAGCTGCCGTCGTCAGCCGCCCGGTACGACAAATCCGGACAGCTGACCCGTGCCGCCAAGGTAGGTGAGTTCAACGGCAAGGCAGCCACTTCGCTGACCGTCATCGCCCCCGACGGCGGGCCCGACCGCATCGTGCTGGCCGGCTGCGGCGAGGCGGCAAAAGGCAGTGAAGAAGACTGGCTGCGCATCGGCGGCAGGATCAAGGCCACCTGCGGCAAGGCGCAAGCCGTGACCGTCATCGCCGAGCCGGCGGGCAAGGACCCCGCGTTTGAGCCGGAGCAGCTAGCGCGCCTGGCGATGGGAATCAAGCTGCGCGCCTACGATTTCGACGACTACAAGACTAAGGGCGACAAGCCCGCCAAGGCGGCGCGCTACGCGATCGCGTCGGGCATCACCACCGCCGCACGCAGCGCCTGGAAGGGACTCGACCAGGTCAGCGACGGCGTGCTGCTGGCCCGCGATCTGGTCAATCAGCCGGCCAATGTTCTGGGCACCGTGGAGTTCGCCAAACGCGCGCAGAAACTTACCGCGCTCGGCGTCAAGGTGCAGGTGCTTGGCGAAAAGGAGATGCGGGCGAAGAAGATGGCCGCCCTGCTGGGCGTCAATCGCGGCTCCAGACGGCCGCCGCGTCTGGTGGTGATGCGCTGGAACGGCGGTCCCGCGAAGGCGAAGCCGGTGGCCTTCATCGGCAAGGGCGTCGTCTTCGACACCGGCGGCATCTCGATCAAGCCGGCCGGCTCGATGGAGGACATGAAGGGCGACATGGGCGGCGCGGCGGCGGTGACCGGCCTGATGCACGCGCTGGCCGCCCGCAAGGCCAAGGTCAACGCCATCGGCATCATCGGGCTGGTCGAGAACATGCCCGACGGCGACGCCCAGCGCCCGGGCGACATCGTCACCTCGATGTCCGGCCAAACCATTGAAATCATTAACACCGATGCCGAGGGCCGGCTGGTTCTCGCCGATGCGCTCTGGTATTGCCACACCCAGTTCAAGCCGCAGATGATGGTCAATCTGGCAACGCTGACCGGCGCCATCGTGGTCGCGCTCGGCCACCACCATGCCGGCATGTTCTCCAACAATGACGAACTGGCGGCGGCGCTCTACAAGGCCGGACATGTCACCGGCGAGAAGGTCTGGCGCATGCCGCTGGGCAGCGAATACGACAAGCAGATCGATTCAAAGAACGCCGACATGAAAAATGTGGGCGGTCGCACGGCAGGCTCGATCACCGCCGGCCAGTTCCTGCAACGCTTCGTCGAGGACGTGCCCTGGGCGCACCTGGACGTGGCCGGCACCGCGATGGGCTCACCGAAGAACGAGTACAACCAGTCCTGGGCGTCCGGTTTCGGCGTGCGACTGCTTGACCGGTTGGTGGCTGACCATTACGAGAAGTAGCGGAACCGTACCATCTGGTACGCTGACATGAGATGACGGAAATCCTGTTCTACCACCTGACGGACCACACCCTCGAACAGGTATTGCCGGGCCTGCTGGAAAAGTGCCTGGCGCGGGACTGGAAGGTGGTGGTCCAGGCCGGCTCGCGCGAGCGGGTGGATGCGCTCGATTCGCACCTTTGGACCTTCTCCGATCCTTCCTTCCTGCCGCACGGCGCGATCCGCGACGGCAGCGAGGCGGACCAGCCGATCTGGCTGACCGACGAAGATGACAATCCCAACGGCGCTGACGTGCGCTTCGTGGTCGACGGCGCCGACCCGCCGGACCTTTCCGCCTACGAGCGCGGCATCTATCTGTTCGACGGCCATTCCTCACCGGCCATCGAGCAGGCGCGCGAGCGCTGGAAGGCGGAGAAGGAAGCCGGCCACGACGTCACCTACTGGCAGCAGAAGCCCGGCGGCGGTTGGGAGAAGAAGGCTTGAGCGGCGCGGATGATTTCGCCGACCGCCGCGCGGCCGCACGAGAGCACATCGACGCACTGGACCGCGACAGCGCGCATGACCCGAACGAACGCAGCGGCTTGTTCGACACTGTCTATGACCGGGCCGGCGACGACGCGGCGCTGGTGCCCTGGGCCGATCTGGCGCCGAAACAACAGATCGCGGACTGGTTGTCGGTCAATCCCGGACACGGGCGCACGGCCATCGATGTGGCTTGCGGACTGGGCGATCACGCCGAGGCGCTGGCCGACGCGGGTTATGCCACAACGGCCTTCGACGTTTCCGCCAACGCCGTCGAGTGGGCCAAGAGGCGGTTTCCCGACAGCAAGGTGAATTACCTGACGGCCGACCTGTTCGACCCGCCGCCGGCGTGGTCATCTGGCTTCGATCTCGTCAACGAATGCTACACCCTGCAATCGCTGCCGCCGTCGATGCTGGACAAGACGATCCCGGCGGTCACCGATCTTGTCGCGCCGGGCGGCGTGCTGCTGGTCTATGCCCGGGTGCGCGAGGAAGACACCGCGGCCGATGGCCCACCCTGGCCGCTGACGATGCGCCAGGCCCGTCGGTTCGCGGATCTTGGCCTTAAATTGGAATCCGAAGAGCGTTTCGATGTCGTCCGCCCGGACAAAACGATTCCGCACCTGTTCGCCCAATGGCGGCGGCCGGCAGGCGCTCAGGGCTGAAACGCCGGGTCGCGCCAGACTTCCTCACCGGCAAGCAGGGTCCACAGCACCCTCGTATCGGCAATATCGTCTGGATCGATCTCAAGCAGATTGCGGTCGAGCACCACCAGGTCGGCCTCTTTGCCCACCTCCAGTGAACCCACCCGGTCTTCCTGGCGGAGCGTATACGCGCCGTTGATCGTGTAGGCTTCGATCACCGACGCCATGTCCGGCAGGGCCTGCCGCGATCGATTGAGCGCATTGGCCATGCCGACGAACGGGTTCATGGTCGACACGTCATAGTCGCTCGATAGCGTGATCGTCGCGCCGGCGTTATGAAACGAGCGCAACGGCGCCGCGTTCGCCCCTCTCCTGCCGATCAGCCACCTCGTGTGGCGCAGCACCTGCTGCGGGTCCGACCAGTCACCGGCCACCTGAAAGTCCGCGATCACGCCCAGTTCGGCGAAGCGGGGAATGTCATCGGGATCAACGATCTCCACATGGGTCAGCCGGTGCCGGCGCTCGATCCCCGGTCCGTTGGCGCGGCCGGCCGCCTCGATGGCGTTGAGCGCTTCATTGATTCCGCGATCGCCAATGGCGTGGATGTGGAAATCGAAGCCGGCGGGCTCTAGCTCGGTAATGATCTTCGTCATTCGGGCTTCGTCGAAGTAGTTGAGCCCGCGATTGCCCGCAACGAAATCATACGCCGGTCTGTAGGGCCGATGCATGGCCGCGGTGGCGACGCCGATGATGCCGTCGGCGTACAGCTTGATCTGGGAGAAGCGCAGCAGCCGGTCCGGGTCATTCGAATACAGTTCCTTGAGCGTTTCGAACTGATCGTCGTCAAACTGCGGATAGGCCCATAATCCCAACACCGTTCGCGCGGTGAGTTCGTCTTCACGCTCGGCGCGTGCCCAGACTTCATGGTGGCCGCGGCTCCAGAACACCCGCGCGTCGGCGATCGAGGTGATGCCGTTGCGCGCCAGTTCCTCCAGCGCTTCGAGCAGGCCTTCATACGCCGCCTCCAGCCGCTCGCCTGTGGGCTTGTACGGCAGCTCGCGCACCACGTCGCCGGCACTGTCGATAAGCAGCCCGGTGGGCTCGCCGCTTGCGCGGTCGCGCACGATGATGCCGCCGGGCGGGTCCGGCGTCTCGGCGGCAAAACCCGCCAGTTCCATCGCCTTTGTGTTCGCCCAGGAAATGTGGGAGGTGAACTCCATGATGACCACGGGTCGGTCCGGCACCACCTCGTCCAGCAGCTGAGCCGGGGTCTTGCCGGTCACCGCCTGGCCTTCGATCAAATCGTCGACGAGGAAGCCCCAGCCGATCAGCCACTCGTCATCGCGGTTTCGTTCCGCGCAGCGGGCGATTTCATCGACCAGTGCCTCCACCGATCGATCCTGTTCCAAAATGCACACGTCATAGGCGTCATTGAATGCTTCCAGCGGATGGGTATGCACGTCGTGAATGCCGGGCATGACGAAGCGGCCGTCCAGGTCGACGATCGCGGTATTCGCACCGATATGCAGCTCGATCTCGTCCTCGCCGCCAATCCACGCGATCACGCCGTCGCGGATCGCCAGCGCGGTGGCCCATGGCTGGGCGCGATCGACCGTGTAGACCGCGCCGTTGCGCAGCACCATGTCGGCAGGCGCACCTTGTTGGGCGGCGGCGTTCGTGAACGAACTGACGGCCAAGATGACGACCACTCCTTGAATCAACTTGCACAGGAAACCGGGCAAGTTTCTGATTTTACACATATAAGACCGTCGCAACTTCGCCATCAACGAGCTACCAGCCGCGACCACCATTCCTTCGGCTTCAACCGCGCCGGCATGCCGCGCCGCTGGTCGAGCCACAGCGCCCAGCGGCGGAGGCGCGAGGTGGCCAGCCGCGTGAACAGCCGGTCGACGAGCTTCCTGCCGTCGTGGTTGAACGGGCATACCCGCATGCAGATGGCGCAGTCGGTCTTCAGCTTGGCCCAGTAGCCGAAGCACTTCTCGCAGTCGGCCGACCATTTCTTCACGCCCTTGATGGTCGAGCGCGCGCCGCCATCAGTTGCAGCCACTTCCTTGGGCTCATCGAACGGCAGCGCGCGCGGCGGGCAGGCATCGGCGCATTTGGTGCAGATGTCGCAATATTGGCGGATGCCCAGCGGCCGCGGGGTGTCGATCGCCAGGGGCAAGCTGGTGAACACCTTGGAAAACCGCAGACGCGGACCGTATTGCGGCGTGATGACCATCTGGTTGCGGCCATATTCGCCCAGCCCGGCCTTCACTGCGTAAGGGATCACAAGGGCGGTGTCGTTCATCGAGGCGATCGCCTGGTAGCCCAGATTGCGGATATAGGTGGCGAGCTGGATGACGATCGCCGCTTCGTGCGAATATTCCATCCCCGTAGATGCGCCCGCCAGAGCCGACGGATAGGTGCGCACCAGGTCGTAGTCCATCGAGTGGCCGAGCACGATCACGTGTGTGATCCCTTCCGGCAATGAGTTATCCGCACGCGAGAAGTCGCGCGTGTCGACGCGGGTCGAATAGTGCCAGCGCTCGTCCACTTCGGTGATGCCGACCAGGTCGGCGCCGAACAGCTTGGCGACCTGCTTGATCTCGCCGGCCATGGCGGCGGGATCGTCCACCGGCAGCTTGTGCTCGCCTACCGGCGTGTCATCGACGATCGCCGACTGGAAGCCCTCGCGAAGGCCGGCCTCGTTGCCGCGATTGGACAGGATGTCGGAGACCGCCCAGGCGGCGTTGCGCAGCGCGAAGTCCTTAAGCGCGAACCCGTCGCCACGGCGCGGCGCGCTGGCCGCGCGATAGCTGTCGAAGAAGGCGTCGCTGTCCTTGGTGCGCACGCTGTCGTCCCAGAACGCCCGGGTGAACAGGTCGTTCATCTGGTCGAACTGCACGAAATTGTCAGTGGTCTCGATGCCGGCGGCCCGGTCGGATTCGCCGAAGCGCTCGCGCCAGGCCTGCCGCTGGGCATCGTCGGTCACCGGTTGGTCAGGCTGGTTGGATGGCCAGGACATGAAGATCTCGTCGCAACTGGGCGCGCGCCGACCCTATCAATCCGCACATGCAGGCACAATCGACACCGCTCCCGACAACCCTACTGACAAATGCGCCTTTCATCGTCCCGGTTTGTTCCTATATTCTTGTCCACCAGGCAGGCTTCGGCCTGCCGCGAGGGAGCGAACCGAAAATGGCGAAGAGCGAAGTCAAAACCGGCTTTTTCATCATTGCCGACATCTCCGGTTACACGCGGTTTCTGGCGGAAACCGAGATTGAGCACGCCAAGGGCATTCTCGACGATCTGTTCGGCGTGGTCGTGCCGGCGCTGCGCGCGCCGCTGTCGATCTCCGGTTTCCAGGGCGACGCGGTATTCGCTTACGCGGTCGAAAGCGAGGTGGTCTCCGGCCAGTTCATGCTGGACGCGGCCGAGCGCGTCTACGGCGTGTTTGCCGACCAGCGCGAAAAGATCCGCATCAACACCAGCTGTCCCTGCAAGGCATGCGCCAGCGTCGGCGATCTCGATCTGAAGATCATCGTCCACCATGGCGAGTTCGTCACCCAGCACACCAACAACCGCGAGGAACTGGCCGGCCGCGACGTGATCACCGCCTTCCGCCTGCTCAAAAACAACGTGGAAAAGGAGACCGGCCACCGGGCCTATGCGTTGATCACCTGCGATGCGCTTGAGCACATGAATCTCAAGGACTATTTCGCGCCCGAAGCCTTCATGAGCGAGGAAATCGAGCATATCGGCAACGTCGAGTTCGTGGTCCACCCGCTGATCGACGCCTGGCGCAAGCAGCGCGACGCCAAACGGTTTTTCATCGCCGAGGACGACGAACTGGCGTTCCCCGAGCAACTGGCCACCCTGCCGGTCGGCCCCGACACCGCTTTTCACATCCTCACCGATCCCGAACTGCGCACCGAGTGGTTTCATGTCGAACTGGTCGAAATCAGCAACGACGACAATGGCCGCATGGGCGCGGACACCACGATGCATTGCCATCACGGCGGCAACGAGGTGACTAAGTTGGAGATCGTCGACTGGCGACCGGGCGAGTATCTGACCACTCATGTGGCGCTGCCGCTGAAGGGCCGGTTTTACATCACCCACGAACTGGTGGCGCTGGGCGAAGGCACGCTGATCAAGACCCGGGTCTCCAGGCCGGTGTTCGAAAGTCTCCCCGGCAGGCTGCTCGCCGGCGTGATCACTTCCAAGATCCGCAAGCAGATGGGCGGCGAAGCCATGCCGAAAAGCATGAAAACCCTCGAAGAGATCGGAAAGCGGATCAAAGCGCAAAGCCCGCAGACGGCGCCTGGCGACCCCATTGCCTGGCACCTGGAGCGCGATCGGGCGATGGCGCAAAGCGCGGCGGGGTAGTTTGGACGCCCGCGCCCGGCGCCAGCGTGGTCACCACCGTTCTCATCTGCAGCCTGTCGGCGGGTGAAACGTGGCGACCGCTTCGCGCCCTTTGCGGTCATTGCGTCATTGTCGCGATCCCGGCAGTTTTGCTCCGCATGAATGTCAACGGCGCTACTGGGTTGATTTCAATGTAAGAACGATTGCCATGATTGAAATTGCCACAAGCCAGGACATGAGTGCTCGCCATGTGACGTTGACCCATCCGAATTGGAATCTGTCCAACGAACTGGTCACAACAACAGCTGACATCGCCAATCCCAGATTTAGCGCAAAGGCAATTCCCAGATAGGCGAATGGCGGCACCTCACCGACGGCGTGGCCGCTCAATACTGCGTTTGCAAGCATCATTCCCATTAAACCAAGAATGATGCGCATCGTTACCAACGGCAGGTCGGGGGATGCGGCGCCTACAAGCCCGACAAGGCAAACGGCGACATAGGTCGCAGGGGTTGGCGGTAAAATCCCCCACAGGCCGAGGGCCGCGCCCACCACGATGCCGCCAATGAAGAAGAGCCAGACTTTCGGCAGTCTGTGCGATTTCCAGATCCCGACCAATATGCCGGTTGCGATCAGCCCCAGCACGATGGGCAAATCGGCGAACACCGCCTGATTGCCGGACAAAAAGTCCTCATAGGCGCCTTTTCCGCTTCCGAAATCGTGACCCAATGCTGCGGTTGGGTGAAGCGCGCAGACCACCGACGGCAGCGTTAGCGCCCGGCGCATCCCATGCGCCGCCCGCCTAACGACAGGCTTGATCATTGCGCTCAGGCGATTCCAACCAGGAATGCCGCACCGACAAACGCAATCACCGCACCACCAGCCCTCACGGCCCATTTGCCCGCTTCACTGGCCATCAGGGTGCCGAAAAGGATACCCGCCAGATGCAGCAAACCTGTGGCAATCACAAAACCCACCGCATAGGCAATCGGGTTGGCGGCATCGGGAAGCTCGGTTCCGTGCGCATGGCCATGAAAGATGGCAAAAAGCCCTACCAGCATGGCGGCGACCGGCATGGGCGCCTTGATCATAAACACGATCATCAAGCCCAGCACGACACCTGAAAGGGCAATGCCTGCCTCAATGAACGGCACGGGGACTCCTGCAACGCCAAACGCTGCACCAATTGCCATGAGTAGCGGAAATACGATCGGCAAAATCCACAAGGCGGGACGCCCCAGAACGGCTCCCCAAAGCCCGACAGCCACCATTGCCGCCACATGATCCCACCCAAAAACCGGATGGGCCAACCCGCTCAAGAATCCACCGGTGATCCCTTCGCCGGAGTGAGCGATTGCCAGGTCGCCTGTCAGAAGCAAGGACAGAAACGATAGAGTCGCGATAGCTGATTGTCGGTGCATGGAAGCCCTCTGGGAGTTTGGTTTGCGTTCGAGGTTACAGGCTGTTGTCAACATTTCAACCCGGCGGCCACCTACCGCCCCGCAATCCAATTGAGCGCTTCGCGCCAGTCGATCATTCTGACCGGCGTGCCGTGCTTGCCGGCGTCGAACAGGGCGTAGCGAACCGGGTAACCGGGCACGGCGGCGCGCAGGTCGCGGTAGAGCGCGAACATGTCCTTCCACGAATAGACGCTGTCGAGGCTGCCATGGGCGATGTAGATGGGGATCGCGCGATCATGTCCACGAGATGCGGCGGTCGCAACGAAATCCGGGTCGGTAAAACCGCCCAGGAAGATCATCCCGTCGATCTTGGCCGCCATGGTCCCGTCGCCCGCCAGCCGCCAGCACAAATGCGCACCCATGGAGCCGCAGGCGATCACCATCGGCCCGGTGGTGAGCGGCCGGTAGTGCTCGATCAGCGCAGCCACATCGCGGGTTCCCGCATTCGCGAAGTCGGTGAAATCCGTGCTGATGTAGAGGCCGCCGTTGCGGAACATCAGGTTCTTGACCCGGTTGAAGTTGCCACCGAACCGGTCGTCGTCGAAACCCAGGTCCCGGGTCACATCGCGCCCGTGCACGAAGATCACCGTCATCGCCGAGCCGCCGTCCAGCGCACCGACCGCGAAATGGGCGATCTGACGCCCATTGGCGGAGATCGCCCGGTCGCGCTGGTGGCGCTTGGGCCACGAGGAGACATAGTATCCCTTGACCTTGCGCACCGGATATTCGTCGCGCTCGTTGATGTCCTTGCGCGCATCGTAGGGCAGCCGCAGGAAGTCGCCGCCATCGCGGTTGTCGATCGGCTGGCGATAGGAGAACAGACGCTCCTTGTAGGGCTTCAGCAGTTCTGCGGCGGCGGCCGGCCCCGCCAACAGACAAATCAGGACGAGCGCGGTGGCTTTGACGGTAAATCTCATGACGGATCGGCGTGATTGAGGGGCGGTCCCGGGCACGATAGGGATTGAGCGATTTCAAGTCCAGCGCACTTGCATTCAGCGCGGATCGGCGTATAACGCGCCCCGTTCAACGTTCGGGCAACCCAGCCGGGGGCTGAACGGAGGGCCGGATCGTCAATATCGTTCCGGCGCGGCCTGCAAGACCAGGCCCGCCTCCCGTGTCTCCGCTCATGACCGTCTCCTGATACGCCTTTCCGCAGCTTCTCGCTGCCCGACAAGGCGGACATCGAGGCTTCGCGCTGGCGGCCCGGCAACAAAACGGGAAAGGCATCGATGGCCCTTTACGAACACGTTTTCCTCGCTCGCCAGGACATCTCCGGCCAGCAGGCGGAAGCCCTTGTCGAACAGTTCAAGGAAATCCTGGCCGCCGCCGGCGGCTCGGTCGGCAAGGTCGAGAACTGGGGCGTGCGCACCGCCGCCTACCGCATCAAGAAGAACCGCAAGGCGCATTACGTGCTGATGAACATCGACGCACCGGCCCCGGCCGTCGCCGAGATGGAGCGCCAGATGCGCCTCCACGACGACATCCTGCGCTATCTGACCATTCGCGTCGAAGCCCATGACGACGAGCCTTCCGCGATGATGCAGAAGCGCGACGACCGGCGTGGTCCGCGCGACGATCGCCCACGCGGCCCGCGCCCGCCCCGGTCCGACGGACCTGCCGGTGGCGGCACGAAGGATGAAGCGAAAGCCGAGGCCAAGCCCGAGGCGAAACCCGCCGAAAAACCGGCCGATGACGCCGGCGAAGCCAAGGCAGAAGCGACCAAGGACGCGGAGAAATAATCATGGCAATGTCACCATCCTACGGACGCCGCCCGTTCAACCGCCGCCGCAAGTCCTGCCCATTCTCCGGCCCGAACGCGCCGAAGATCGACTACAAGGACGTGCGCCTGCTGCAGCGCTATGTATCCGAGCGCGGCAAGATCGTGCCATCGCGCATCACCGCCGTCAGCCAGAAGAAGCAACGCGAACTGGCCCGCGCCATCAAGCGCGCCCGGTTTCTCGGTCTGCTGCCCTATGTAGGCAGCTAGGCCACCCTCAATAAGGTTGGGGCGCGCATGACGCGCCTCTAACTGTCGAACCTGACAGGACAGCTGAACCCATGCGCCCACAAGCCTTACTCGTTGGAATCCTGGCCGCCGTCGCCTCGGCGCTGATGTTCATGGCGGCGACGCGGGTGGGCTTCTCGGCGCTGTTCTTCCTGCTTGTCGCCCCGATGCCGATCTACCTGGCGGCACTGTCGTGGGGTACGTCGGCGGGCATTGTCGCGGCGATCGGCACCGTCGCGGTGATCACCGGCGTCGGCGGCTTCGAGGCCGGCATCTCGTTGGGATTGATGTTCGCCGGACCCGCCGCCGTGCTTGGCCATCAGGTCAATCTGGCCCAGCCCGATCCCGACGACCCTTCCACTCTGCAATGGTATCCGCTGTCGAGAATGCTGTTCTCGCTCGCCGCCATGGGAGCGGCCGCCATCATCGGCTTCGGCATGTTGATCGGCTTCGACATGGAGCAGATGCGCGATCAGACGGTCGAACTGATGAAGGAGCTGACCGGCGGCGGCGGAGGACAGCAGCTGAGCGATGAGGAACTGGCCGCCGTGGTCGGCATCAACCTGCAGCTGATGCCCTTCGTGATGCCCGGTTTCTGGCTGATGCTGCACGCGGCCTGCTGCTACCTGTCGTCGCTGATCGCACGGCGCGCCGGCCGCCTGCCCCGCCCGCGCGACGACATCGCCCGCCAGGCGAGCCTGCCTCAGCTCTCACTTGTGATCCTGGCGCTGGCGCTGGCCGGCGCACTGTTGTTCGACGGATCGCTGGGCCTGGCCTGCCAGGTCGTCGCAGGTTCGTTCTTCGCCGCTTTCGCCCTGGTGGGACTGGCCGCGATGCATGAGAGAACCCGGGGCTGGGCGTCGCGCGGCCTGGTGCTGTTCGCCGCCTATTTCCTGATCATCCTGATCTACCTGCCGCTGTTCCTGTTCGCATTGTTCGGCCTGGCCAGAGTGATGGCTGGTCGCGCAAACACCTGACAAAAAACACGAAATGACCATTCGGGCGATCCGCCCGCCAAGGAGAAACGACCATGGAAGTAATCCTTCTCGAACGCATCGCCAAGCTGGGGCAGATGGGCGACGTGGTGCGCGTCAAGGACGGCTACGCGCGCAACTATCTGCTGCCCACCGGCAAGGCGCTGCGCGCCAACGACGCCAACCGCACGATCTTTGAATCCCGGCGCGCGGAACTGGAGGCACGCAACCTGGAGCGCAAGTCCGAGGCCGAGAGCATCCACGGCAAGCTGGACGGCAGCACCTATGTGGTGATCCGCTCCGCCGGCGAGACGGGCCAGCTCTACGGTTCGGTGACCACCCGCGACGTGGCCGCGACGCTGGAAGAGGCCGGCTTCAAGGTAGCGCGCAACCAGGTGAACCTGAACACGCCGATCAAAGTGATCGGCCTGCACGAGATCACCATCATGCTTCATCCGGAAGTCGAATCCGCGATCTCGGTCAATGTGGCGCGCTCCGAAGACGAGGCCAAACGCCAGGCGGCCGGCGAGGACCTGACCACCCGCGAGGCCATGGAAGCCGAAGAGGTCGCCGAGGAAGAGGCGCCCGATCTGGCTGAAGTCTTCGACAATCCCGACGAGATCGAGCTCGACACCGGCGAGGATCAGGCTGAAGGCGAGGCTGCCGAAGCCGCTGACACCGAAGCTGAAACCGAGACTGAGGTCGAGGCAGATGGCGCAGACGAAGCGGCCGCAGAGGAAACCGACGCGGAAGCTAAGTCCGAAGACAAGTAGCGGCTGCGAGAATCACCGACGCGGCGACACCGAATCGGCTATGCTGTCAAGCGCGCTTTTTGCGCAAACCGCCGGCGGCCTGTGAATAGCAAAAATAGGTGTGACAAGGTGCCGGTCCCGGCGTGGGCGCGGGGATTGGCGCTTTGCGCCGGTCGCTGAATCGATCACAAGCGGCGTTGGAGTTAGCTCGGTCGGGTGCGGCGCGCCTGGCGGCAAGTGAAAGGAATCATCCATGGCCGAGCCGGCGCGGCAATACCAAAACGAGGAAACCGCCTATCGCGTTGCGCCCAACAACATCGAGGCCGAGCAGGCGCTGCTGGGCGCCATCCTGATCAACAACGACGCGTTCTACCGGGTCTCCGATTTTCTGAAACCGGAACATTTCTACGAGCCGATCCACCAGCAGATCTACCAGGTGGCGGGCGACATGATCCGCGCCACCAAGCGCGCCAATCCGGTTACCATCAAGACCTTCCTACCCGCTGACGACAAGATCGGCGATCTCACGGTGGCGCAGTACCTGGCCCGTGTGGCGGCGGAGGCGACCACCATCATCAACGCCGAAGACTATGGCCGCTCGATCTACGACCTGGCGGTGCGCCGCTCGCTGATCACGGTGGGCGAGGACATGGTCAACATCGCCTATGACGCGCCGGTGGACATGCCGCCGGTCCAGCAGATCGAGGACGCCGAACGCCGGCTGTTCGAACTGGCGGAGACCGGGTCGTATGACGGCGGCTTCCACGAGTTTGGCAACGCGCTCAACGTGGCCATCGACATGGCGAATGCCGCCTACCAGCGCGACGGCGGGTTGTCCGGCATCGCCACCGGCATTCGCGCGCTGGATGCGCGAATGGGCGGACTGCAGCCTTCGGACCTGGTGATCATCGCCGGCCGGCCGGGCATGGGCAAAAGCTCGCTGGCCACCAACATCGCCTTCAACATCGCCCACGCCTATCGCGGCGAGGTGGCCGCCGACGGCTCGACCAAGGCGGTCGATGGCGGCGTGGTCGGCCTGTTCTCGCTGGAGATGTCGGCCGAACAGCTCGCCACCAGGATCATCGCCGATCAGGCCGAGGTGCCGTCGAGCAAGATCCGCCGCGGCAAGATCGACCATTCCGAGTTCGAGCGCCTGGTCGGCTGCTCGCAGATGCTGCACAAGCTGCCCTTGTTCATCGACGAGACCGGCGGCATCTCGATCGCCCAGCTGGCGGCCCGCGCGCGCCGGCTCAAGCGCCAGCGCGGCCTCGATGTGGCCGTCATCGACTATATCCAGCTGATGCGCGGATCTTCCCGTCACGGCGACAACCGGGTGCAGGAGGTGACCGAGATCACGACCGGGCTGAAAGCGCTGGCAAAAGAGCTCAACATCCCGATCATCGCCCTGTCGCAGCTTTCGCGCCAGGTGGAAAACCGCGACGACAAGCGCCCGCAGCTTTCGGACCTGCGCGAATCCGGCTCCATCGAGCAGGACGCCGACGTGGTGCTGTTCATCTATCGCGACGAGTACTACCTCAAAAACCGCGAGCCCGCCGAAGGCAGCGAGGAATGGCTCAGCTGGGACACCAAGATGCGCGAGGCGATCGGCAAGGCCGAGGTGATCGTCGCCAAGCAGCGCCACGGGCCGACCGGTTCGGTGCAGCTGGGCTTCCAGGACGAGTTCACCCGCTTCTCCGATCTGGCCGACGAAGACCATCTGCCGGAACGGTTCGAGTAGCCCGACGCGGCTGGTCGAAGGCGCGATGACGAGCCCATCACAAGTCGAAGAAGCCCTGGCCGGCGGCCGGCTCACCATCGATCTGGCCGCGCTTCAGGCCAACTGGCGTGCGATGCGCGAGGCTTCGGGCGATGCGGCCACGGCGGCGGTCGTCAAGTCCGACGGCTACGGACTGGGCATCGAGCCGGTGGCGCGCGCGCTGCAAGCGGCAGGCTGCGGAACCTTCTTCGTCGCCCTGCCGGATGAGGGCCGGCGCGTGCGCGAGGCCATCGGTGAGGCGGAAATCTTCGTGCTTGCCGGACTGACCGGCGACAACGCCCGCGCCTATCGTCACGCCGGCCTGGCGCCGGTGCTCAACTCATCCAATGACGTCGCCGTGTGGGCGCGGCTGGCCCGTGAGGCTGAAACGCCCCTGCCCTGCGCGCTGCACATCGACACCGGCATGAACCGGCTGGGCCTGACCCCGGCCGAAGCGGACGATCTGGCGGCTGATGCCGCCGCGCTTGCCGCGCTCGCCCCCACGCTTGTGATGAGCCACCTCGCCTGCGCCGACGAGCCGGACCATCCGCTGAACGGCGAACAACTGGCACGTTTCAAGGCTGCCGCCAGACAATTCCCCGGCGTCCGCCGGTCGCTGGCCAACAGCGCCGGCGTGTTTCTGGGAGCCGATTTCCATTTCGACCTCACCCGCCCCGGCATCGCGCTGTATGGCGGCGAATGCGTGGTTGGAATGCCGGCTCACACACAACCGGTCGCCACGCTCGAAGGCCGTATCCTGCAGGTTCGCGAGGCGAAGCGTGCAGAGAGCGTCGGCTACGGCGCCACCCATGTGCTCGACCGCGACAGCCGCATCGCGGTTGTCGGCGTCGGCTACGGCGACGGCTATCCACGGGCCGCGTCGGGCAGTGGCGTACCCATGAGTACGGCTGGTTCTGGCGCAGTCGGTGCGATCGGAGGCCACCGCGCCCCGGTGCTGGGCAGGGTATCGATGGACCTGACCGCCTTCGACGTCACCGACGTGCCGGAACCGGTCTTGGAGAAAGCCGAATGGGTCGAACTGATCGGCCGCACCATTCCCGTCGACGAGGCGGCGCGGGCGGCAGGGACGATCGGCTATGAACTGCTGACCCATCTGGGCCGCCGCTACGTGCGTCACTATGTTGGCGACACGAAGAACGGGAACTGATCGCACCAATGGCCAAAGCGCGCTCCCAATTCATCTGCCAGAACTGCGGCTCGGTCTATTCGCGCTGGTCGGGCAAGTGCGACGGCTGCGGCGAGTGGAATACGCTGGTCGAGGAGAACGTCGATACCGGCGTCGCCGCCGCGCCAGGCCGTCGCGCGGCCAAGGGCCGAGCGATCGAACTGCTGCCGCTCGCCGGCGAGATCGCCGAAGCGCCCCGTGTGCCGACCGGCCTTGGCGAGCTCGACCGGGTGACCGGCGGCGGCTTCGTGCCCGGTTCGGCGATCCTTGTGGGCGGCGATCCCGGCATCGGCAAGTCCACCCTGCTCACCCAGGCGGCGGCCGAACTGGCGCGCGCCGGGCGCAAGGTGGTCTATGTGTCGGGCGAGGAATCGCCGGCGCAGATCCGCCTGCGCGCCCAGCGGCTAAAAGCCGCCGAGGCCGGCATCTCGCTGGCCGCCGAGACCAATGTGGAGAACATATTGGCGACCCTGGCGGACGCGGCCGACACCGCGCTGGTCATCATCGATTCCATCCAGACCCTGTGGACCGACACGGTCGAATCCGCACCCGGCACCGTGACCCAGGTGCGCAGTTGCGCCCAGGCCCTGATCCGCCACGCCAAGAAGACCGGCACGGCGGTGGTGCTGGTCGGCCATGTCACCAAGGAAGGCCAGATCGCAGGCCCTCGCGTGGTCGAGCACATGGTCGACGCGGTGCTCTATTTCGAAGGCGAGCGCGGCCACCACTTCCGCATCCTGCGGGCGGTCAAGAACCGGTTCGGCCCGGCCGACGAGATCGGCGTCTTCGAGATGACCGGCGCCGGCCTGTCCCAGGTCGCCAACCCGTCGCAACTGTTCCTGGGCGAGCGCTCGTCGTCGGCGCCGGGCGCCGCGGTGTTCGCCGGCATGGAAGGCACCCGAACCGTGCTGGTCGAGATCCAGGCCCTGGTGGCGCCCTCGGCGCTGGGCACCCCGCGCCGCGCCGTCGTCGGCTGGGACAATGCCCGCCTTTCCATGGTGCTCGCCGTGCTGGAGGCGCGCTGCGGAGTGCGGCTGGGCGCCCACGACGTCTATCTCAACGTGGCCGGCGGCTATCGCATCACCGACCCGGCCGCCGATCTGGCCGCCGCCGCCGCCCTGGTCTCTTCGCTTTCCGGCCAGGCGCTGCCCGCCGACGCGGTCTATTTCGGCGAACTGAGCCTGTCCGGCGCGGTGCGCCCCGTCATCCAGCCCGACCAGCGCCTCAAGGAGGCGGCCAAGCTGGGCTTCGCTTCGGCCATCATGCCCCCGCCGCGCGAGGGCGCCGCCTCGGTAAAAGACTTCGAATGCAACCCAGTGAGCGAGCTGGCCGACCTTGTCGCGCGGATTGCGGTCGGGGGCCTGGATAACGAAGAACAGTAGCGATTGCCCGACTTGAACGCCCATCCATTACCGGCTATGCAGTCGCGATCCACGCCGACCGACCTCGGAACGGAGCCCTTCCACTATGCCCATCACGCTTTTTGACGGCATCCTGCTGGCCGTAGTGCTGTTTTCGGGACTGCTGGCGATGATCCGCGGCCTGTCGCGCGAGGTGCTGTCGATCGGCTCGTGGATCGTTGCCGCCTTTGTCGCGTTTTACTTCTACGAAGCGCTTTCCCCGTTCGTCGGCCAGTACACGGCCTCGGTCACCGAGTCGAAAACCGTGGCCGATATCGTCGCCGCCGCGATCATCTTCGCGATCACGTTGATCGTGGTTTCCCTGATCACCATGCGGCTGGCCGATGTGATCGTCGACAGCCGCGTCGGCGCGCTCGACCGCACCCTGGGCTTCGTGTTCGGCGCGGTGCGCGGCCTGTTGCTGGTGGTGGTGCCGCTGATGTTCTACAACTGGCTGGTTCCCGAAAGCACCGACCAGCCGGCCTGGGTGGCGCAGGCCAAATCAAAGCCCTTGCTCGAATCGATCGGCGATTCCATTGTGCAGATGCTGCCCGATGATCCGGAGAAAACGATCATCGACCGCCTCAAGCCGGCACCGCAGGGAGAGGCCGAGGCCAGCAGCGACGCATAGGGCCGACAGGTCCGCAGCCGGGCGGTGGGGGCCCCTCGATGGCGCACGATCCTAGCGACGACAAGCTGCACGAAGAGTGCGGCGTTTTCGGCATTTTCGGCCATGACGACGCCGCGCCGCTGACCACGCTTGGCCTGCATGCCCTGCAGCATCGCGGCCAGGAGGCCGCCGGCATCGTCACCTTCGACGGCGAGCGCTACTACGCCGAACGCCATCACGGGCTGATCGGCGATTCATTCACCCGCCAGTCGGTGATCGATCGCCTGAAGGGATCGCGCGCGATCGGCCATACCCGCTATTCCACCACCGGCGGCGACGAGGTGCGCAACATCCAGCCGTTTTTCGCCGAGTTCTCCGGCGGCGGCTTCGCGGTGGCCCACAACGGCAACATCACCAACGCGCTGACGCTGCGCCGGCAATTGCAGCGTGAAGGCGCCATCTTTCAATCCACTTCGGATACCGAAGTGATCCTGCACCTGATGGCCACCGCCAGCGAGCCGTCCTTCGCCGATCGCCTGGTCAACGCGCTGGGCCGGCTGGAGGGCGCGTTCTCCATCGTCGGCATCTCCAACAAGAAGCTGATCGGCTGCCGCGACCCGCACGGCATCCGCCCGCTGGTGCTGGGCGATCTGGACGGGGCCTGGATCCTTGCTTCCGAGACCTGCGCGCTCGATATCATCGGCGCGCGTTTCGTGCGCGATGTGGAACCCGGCGAACTGGTGGTGATCACCGATGACGGGCTTTCCAGCCTTCGCCCGTTCGAGCCGCGGCCCAGTCGGTTCTGCATCTTCGAATATGTCTACTTCGCCCGGCCCGATTCCATCGTCGAGGGCAACAATGTCTATGACCTGCGCAAGGCGATCGGCCGCGAACTGGCGAGCGAGCAGCCGGCCGAGGCCGACGTGGTCATCCCGGTGCCAGATTCAGGCACGCCGGCGGCCATCGGCTACGCGCAGCAGGCGGGCCTGCCGTTCGAACTGGGCATCATCCGCAACCACTATGTGGGCCGCACCTTCATCCAGCCCGGCGATGCGATCCGCCACATGGGCGTCAAGCTCAAACACAACGCCAACCGCCGCACCATCGAGGGCCGGCGGGTGGTGCTGGTCGACGATTCCATAGTGCGTGGCACCACGTCCCAGAAGATCGTGCAGATGGTGCGCGAGGCGGGCGCGACCCAGGTCCACATGCGCATCGCCAGCCCGCCCACCCGCTCGTCGTGCTTCTACGGCGTCGACACGCCCGAACGGCGCAAGCTGCTGGCCTCGCGCATGTCCGTCGATGACATGGCCGACTTCATTCGCGTCGACACGCTGGGCTTCCTGTCCATCGACGGGCTCTACCGGGCCGTCGGCGAAGCACGGCGCGACAACGACGCGCCGCAATTCTGCGATGCCTGCTTCACCGGCCAGTATCCCACGCAACTGACCGACATGGACGATGACCGGAAGGTTCGCCACCTGTCGCTGCTCGCCGAGGCCGGGAGCTGACGGCACCCATGGGCCAACTGGACGGCAGGCGGATCGCGGTTTCCGGCGCATCGCGCGGCATCGGCTATCACGCGGCCGTCGCACTCGCCGCCGCGGGCGCCCACGTCATCGCCATCGCGCGCACCGTCGGCGGGCTGGAGGAGCTCGACGATGCAATTGGCGAGGCCGGCGGTTTGGCCACCCTGGTGCCGATGGACGTGACCGATTTCGACGCCATCGACCGCCTCGGGGCGCAGATCGCCGAGCGCTGGGGGGCGCTGGACGGCTTCTTCGGCAATGCCGGCGTTCTGGGGGGCTTATCGCCCCTAGGCCATGTGGAGCCGGCGACGTTCGACAAAGTCATGGCGGTCAACGCCACCGCCAACTGGCGCTTCATCCGCTCGTTCGATCCGCTCCTGCGCAAATCATCGGCCGGCCGGGTGCTGCTGGTCACATCGGGCGCGGCCCACATGTGCCTGCCGTTCTGGGGCGCGTACGCGGTTTCCAAGGCGGCGGTCGAAGCGCTGGGCCGCACCTATGCCGCCGAGTGCGTCAATACCTCGATCAAAGCAAACCTGCTCAACCCCGGGTCGGTCCGCACCGCCATGCGCGCCCAGGCCATGCCGGGCGAGGATCCCGACACCCTGCCCCACCCGGCCGAACTGGCCTCTTCGATCGTGCAGTTGCTGTCGCCGGAATGCGGGGAAAGCGGGTTGATCTACGATTTTCCGACTAGGCGGTTTTTGAAGCCGGGTTTGCCCGGCTAGCAGCAGATCCGTTCATAGTCTGGGGAACCCACCTGCCCAACCAAGTTGCGTCATCCTCGCCCTTGAGGCGAGGATCCGGAGGCAAAGTTTCGCGGGATCCGTTTCTGGATCCTCGGGTCAGGCCCGAGGATGACGGCATAGGGTGATTGCACGGCCGAAGTCCCCTCTCGATCGCGCAGCGATGGGTTAGACAACCACTTCGCAAGCACGCCCTAACACTCCCCTGATAGCTTTCTCTCAAACTTTTGATTGAGCCGCCTTGAATTCCATATATCCGATCGTCATATATCGAAACTAAATATGCCCTGCCCCCGGGGCGCGTCCGCGGCTGCCGGTAATTGGCGGGCCCGGCGACAACACGGCCAAACCATGAACGTACGCACACTGTGCCTGGCGATCCTGAACTTCGGCGACGCCACCGGCTACGAAATCAAGAAGCTGTCCAGCGAAGGCCGGTTCAGCTATTTCATCGACGTCAGCTACGGCTCGATCTATCCCACCCTGGCGCGAATGGAGCAGGACGGGCTGGTCACCTGCCGCGCGCAAAGCCAGCACGGCAAGCCCGATCGCAAGGTCTATTCGATCACCCAGCGCGGCCGCGCCGAGTTCGTCAAGGCGCTGGCGGTGCCGCCTCAGCCGGACAAGTTCAAGTCGGAATTCCTGCTGGTGGCGCTCAGCGCGGAAATGACCACCGGCCAGGTTCTGGCCGACGCCATCGACACCCGCCTTGCGGACCTGACGGCGCAGCTGGCGATGTTCGACGAAGCGTTGAGCGATTGTGACCACCCCGCATCGCGTTGGATCATAAATTACGCCAGGCATGTAAAAGCGGCGGAGATTGCCTATCTACAGTCGAACCGCCGCCAGTTGATCGAGTTGGCCGGTTCGTCGCTGGTTGTGGACGCGGCGGAATGACAGGTACGAGGTAGGATAAAAATGGCATTGAGAATCAAAGCCTCCCACGTCATCGCCGCGGTCATCGTCGCCGCGGTGGCCGGCTGGATGTATACCGGCGAAGTGGTGATCGGCGGCCAGTCCGCCGACGGCGAGGGCGTCAAGCCGATCGCCGAGCGCGAGGCCGAGCGCTCGGCGGAAACATTCCGCGTACGCTACCTGCCGCTCCAGCCCGAACAGCGGTTCGAGAACGTCGTGGTGCGCGGGCGCACCCAGGCCGACGCGGTCGTGCCGGTGCGCGCGCAGGTCTCCGGCACCCTGGAAAAGCGCCTCGTGGACAAGGGCAGCCGGGTCGAGGAAGGCGAGCTGATGTGCGTGATTGACCGCGGCGCCCGCGAAGCCTCTCTGGCGCAGTCGCGCGCGCTGCTGGTGCAGGCGCAGGGCGATTTCGACGCGCACAAGGCGCTCGCCGACAAAGGGTTCACCGCCCAGACCAAGCTCAATTCGATGAAGGCGGCGCTCGATGCCGCCAGGGCCGCGGTCGTGCGCGACGAGTTGGAGCTTGAACGCACCGAGGTGCGCGCCAGCGCGGCCGGCATCGTGCAGGATCCGATCGCCGAAGTCGGCGACGTGATGGCCGTGGGCGCGACCTGCGTGACGCTGATCAATTCCGACCCCATGTTGTTCGTCGGTCAGGTCTCCGAGCGCGACGTGGGCCGTTTCCAGGTGGGCTCGAGCGCTTCGGTCAACTTGATCACCGGCCAGCGAATAGAGGGCGAGGTACGTTACATCGCTCCCTCCTCGGAGCCGAAAACCCGCACGTTCCTCACCGAGATCGAAATCCCCAACGCCGACGGCGCCATCCGCGACGGCTTGACCGCCCAGGCGCAAATCAAGCTGCCGCCGGTCGACGCCTACCGCATTTCACCCGCCTGGCTGACCTTGGCCGATACCGGCCAGATCGGAGTGCGCGCAGTCGATGACGACGACATCGTCCGCTTCGTTCCCGTTGAGATTCTTGCCCAGACCAATCGCGGCTTCTGGGTGACGGGAATCGAGCTCGGCACGCGCGTCATCACGCTGGGCCAGGAATTCGTGGTCGAAGGCACGACGGTCGAACCGGTGCTCGAAACCGCCGAGCTGGCGGGGACGGACCAATGACCGACGCGCTTCAGGCCATCCTAAGCCGGCCCAGAACCGTTCTTACCTTGATGGTGGTGCTGATCGCCGCCGGCATCTTCACCTATATCGGCATCCCCAAGGAAGCCGAGCCGGACATCGACGTGCCGGTCTATTACGTGTCGATTTCCCAGCAGGGCATCTCGCCCAACGACGCCGAGCGGCTGCTGGTGCGGCCGATGGAAACCGAGTTGCGCGGGCTGGAGGGGCTTAAGGAACTCACGGGCATCGCGTCCCAGGGCCATGCCGGCATCGTACTGGAATTCTTCATCGGCACCGACAAGGACAAGGTGCTGGCCGACATTCGCGACAAGGTCGACCAGGCACAGGCCGAACTGCCGGCCGCCGCCGACGAGCCAGCGATCTTCGAGACCAACTTCGCCCTGATGCCGACGATCATCGTCACCTTGTCGGGCAATGTGCCCGAGCGCACGCTGTTCTCCCACGCCCGCCGCCTTAAGGACGAGATCGAGGCGATCGCCACTGTGCGCGAGGCCAACCTTTCCGGCAATCGCGAGGAGATGCTGGAGGTCGTTCTCGACCTGATCCGTCTGGAGTCCTACGACATCTCCCAGACCGAGCTGATCGCCGCGCTCACCAACAACAACCAGTTGGTGGCCGCCGGCTTCCTCGACGACGGCGACGCGCGCTTCAACGTGAAGGTTCCCGGTCTGATCGAGGCCGGTATCGACGTCTATCGGATCCCGATCAAGCAGAGCGGCGAGGGCGTCGTCACGCTTGGCGACGTCGCGGAAATCCGCCGTACCTTCAAGGACGCCTCGTCCTATACCCGGGTCAACGGCGACCCGGCGATCGCGATCGAGGTGGTCAAGCGCGTCGGCACCAACATCATCGAGAACAACGCCGAAGTGCGCCGCGTCGTCGACGAATTCACCAAGAACTGGCCGCAGACGATCAAGATCAACTACATGATCGACCGCTCCACCTCGATCTTCGAGGTTCTGGGCTCTCTGCAGTCGGCGATCATGACGGCCATCATGCTGGTGATGGTCATGGTGGTGGGAACCCTGGGCGTGCGCTCAGGCCTGCTTGTGGGCCTGGCCATCCCAACCTCGTTCATGATCGGATTCCTGATCCTTTCCGCGCTCGGCATGACGGTCAACATGATGGTGATGTTCGGCCTGGTGCTCACCGTGGGCATGCTGGTCGACGGCGCGATCGTGGTGACCGAGTATGCCGACCGCAAGATGGCCGAGGGCATGTCGTCTTCGGATGCCTATCGCCGCTCGGCGAAGCTGATGTTCTGGCCGGTGGTCTCGTCGACTGCGACGACGCTGGCCGCCTTCCTGCCGCTGCTGCTGTGGCCGGGCATCCCCGGTGAGTTCATGAGCTACCTGCCGATCATGGTGATCATCGTACTTTCGGCTTCGCTGGTTACCGCGATGATCTTCGTGCCGGCTACCGGCGCGCAGATCGGTGTTCTGACCAACTGGCTGGGGCAAAGGCCGGCGTTCTCCGCCGGCATGCTCATGGCGATGATCGCGGCCGCCGCTTTGCTGATGGGCGGCGCCGGCAGCCTGCTTGCCGCCACCTCGCCAACCGTGCCCGGCGGCGTGGCGCAGGACCCGAGCCCCGCGAGCCTGATCGGCACGTGGGTGGTGCTGGCCGCGATCCTCACGCCGGTTCTGTATCCGGTAGGCAGGGTGTACGCCGCTGCCCGTGCGCGGATGCCCAAACCGCAGGTCGACGAGACCGCCAAGATGCTTTCGGCGGGTACCAAGCTGGAAGTTGACAAGATTACAGGCGTCACCGGCAGCTATCTGCGCTTCCTGCGCCTTGTCACGGCCAACCTGTTCGGCAACGCGATGGTCATCGTCGCGGCGATCGCGATTACCATCGCCACCTTCATCGCGTTTGGCGCCAACAATGCCGGCGTCGAGTTCTTCGTCGAGGAGGAGCCGGAGATCGCCACCGTGTTCGTCTCGGTGCGCGGCAACTTGTCGGGCGAGCGCATTCGCGACATCGCCGGCGAAGTCGAGCACGAAGTGCTACAGGTCGCCGGCATCGAAAACGTGGTCATGACCGCCACTGCCTCGGGCGGCGGTGGAGGCGGCGGCATCAACCTCGCCGCGCCGCAGGACATGCCCGCCGACGTGGTCGCCACCATGCAGATCGAACTGGCCGATTACTCCGAGCGGCGGCGCGCCGTGGAGATTTTCGCCGAAATCCGTGAGCGCGTCGTCGACATCGCAGGCATCAAGGTGGAGATCCGCCAACTGGAAGGCGGTCCGCCCACCGGCAAGGACGTGCGCCTGGAGGTCCGGTCCACCGACTATGATCTAATGGTCGAGACGATCGCCCGCATTCGCGAGCATTTCGACACTCACACCGACCTGCGAGACGTCGAGGACGGCAGACCCCTGCCCGGCATCGAATGGGAGCTAACCGTCGACCGCGAGGAGGCCGGCCGTTACAACGCCGGTATCACCTCGGTCGGCGCGATGATCCAGCTTGTGACCAACGGCATCATGCTGGGCAACTACCGTCCCGACGATTCCGAGGACGAACTGGATATCCGCGTTCGCCTGCCGGCCGAGGATCGTTCGCTGGAGATGCTGGACCAATTGCGGCTGCGTACCGTCAACGGCTGGGTGCCGATCTCACTGTTCGTCGACATGGAGGCCAAGCCCAAGGTGCCCTCGATCACTCGGCGCGACGGGCTCTACGCCATGGACGTCAAGGCAAACCTGGCTGACGACGCCATGTTTGAAGGCCGTGCGATGACGCCCAACGACAAGGTCACACAGATGCAGGCCTGGGTCGATGGCCAGCAATGGCCGGAAAACATCTTCCTGCGCTTCCGCGGCGCTGACGAGGAAGAGCGAGAATCCCAGGCGTTCCTGGGCAAGGCCGCGGCGGCGGCCCTGTTCCTGATGTTCATCATCTTGGTCACCCAGTTCAACTCGTTCTACCAGACGATCCTGACGCTCTCGACGGTGATCCTGGCGATCGTCGGCGTGCTGATCGGCATGCTGGTCACGGGCCAGAAGTTCTCGATCATCATGACGGGCACCGGGGTCGTGGCGCTGGCCGGCATCGTGGTCAACAACGCCATTGTGCTGATCGACACCTACAACCGGCTGCGCTCGGAAGGCGTAGGCATTCGCGAGGCGGTGCTCAAGACTTCGGCTCAGCGCATGCGGCCGATCATGCTGACCACGGTCACCACCATCCTCGGCCTCATTCCGATGGCGCTCACCATCTCGCTCGACTTCGTCAATCAGGTGATCTCATACGGCTCGATCACCGCGATCTGGTGGATCCAGTTGTCGACGGCGGTGATCTCCGGCCTGGCCTTCTCCACCCTGCTCACCCTGATCCTGATTCCGGTCATGCTTACGGTGCCGATCAACATCCAGGCCGCAGCGGGCGCGACCGCGCGCATCGGCCGCTCGGCCAGCGGCCGGATGATGCCGGCGCGCCTGCGCCGGCAGGCCGCGACTGCCGAGGGCCTGGAACTGCCCGAGCCGGTGGCCGAGGTTGCCAAGCCGGTCGCAAAGGGTGGCAGGAGAAGGAAGAAGAAGGCGGAGCCGGTGGTCACGAAGCTGCCGGAAGCGGCCGAGTAGCCAAACGCCTATTCCGGCTGGTCCTCGCGTGCGGCCGCCTTGCCGCGCGACACGGACTTGGAGTGGCGCTCGGCGAGCCTGCGCCAATATAGGTAGCCCGCCGGCAGCCCGACCAGATAGACCGTGGTCACAGCGGCCAGCGTCTTCCACGGATAGCTCAGCAACACCGCGACCAGCAGGACCGCCGCGATCATCAAAGGCAGCACCAGGTCGCGGCGGATTCGCCGGCCGATCTCCTTGCCCGCCCAGGTCGGCAGGCTGGATATCACCAGAAGCGCGATCGCCAGCGTGTAGATCGAAATCGCATAGGGGTGCTCGCGCAGCCAGGTGGCACCCGTGTGGCCCAGATAGACCGGCAACAGCACGACCATGGCGCCCGCCGGCGCCGGCACGCCGACGAAGAAGTCCTTCTGCCACTTCGGCTGGCCAGGCTGGTCCAGCATCACGTTGAAGCGGGCGAGCCGCAGACACACGCAGATGACGTAGATCAGCGTGGCGATCCATCCCACAGAGTCGGCTTCCGCCAGGGTCCAGTAATACAGCAGCATCGCCGGCGCGACGCCGAAATTGACGAAGTCGGCGAGACTGTCCATCTGCGCGCCGAACCGCGACACCGATTTCAGGAACCGCGCCACCCGCCCGTCCAGCCCGTCGAGGATCGCGGCCAGGATGATGGCGGCGACCGCCGGTTCGAACCGCTGCTCGGTGGCAAGCCGGATCGCCGTCAAACCCAGGCAGATCGCCAGCAGCGTCAGCAGGTTGGGGAAGATCGCCTTAAGCGGAATGTCGCGCAGCCGCCCGGACCGGGCCGGACGTTCGCCATCGGGATCGAACGGCGGGAACGGCGCTTCCATGACCCGCAACGCCCCTAGCTGATCCGGGTGACCGGATTGACGATCGCCTCGTCAAATCGGGCCAGGATGGTTTCGCCGCCGACCGCCGTCTGCCCTATCGAGACCGCCGGCCTGGCCGCCTCGGGCAGGTAGACGTCTACCCTGGAGCCGAAGCGGATGAGCCCGAACCGCTCGCCGCTGACCACCTCTTCGCCCGGCTTGGCCCAGCACACGATGCGCCGCGCCACCAGACCGGCAATCTGGACGACGGCGACGGGCCCGCGCTCGGTCTCGATCAGCAGGCAATTGCGCTCATTGTCGGCCGACGCCTTGTCCAATTCGGCGTTCAAGAACTTGCCCGCGCGATGGACGATGCTGGTGATCCGCCCGCGCACCGGCGCCCGGTTGATGTGACAGTTGAACACGTTCATGAACACTGAAATGCGCAGCATCGGCGCATCGCCGAGTTCCAGCTCGCGTGGCGGAACCGCCGCACTGATCGACGACACCCGCCCGTCGGCGGGAGCGATGACGAGATCGTCGTTGACCGGGGTGACCCGCTGCGGATCGCGGAAGAACGCCGCGCACCACACGGTGGCCGCGATGCCGAGATAGAACAACGGCGACCACAGCCACCCAAGCACGACCGCCGCCACGGCGAAGATGGCGATGAAGCGATAGCCTTCGCGATGAACGGGCACCAGCGATCGGCGCAGGGTTTCGAGCAGATGCATCGACGGGCCTAGGTCGGTTGTTCGCAGGGTCGGGCGCACTGGTGTAGAGCAATCCGAACACCTAGCCAAGCGCAGCCGAGTGAGTTTCAGCTTCGCGTTTTCAGGCAGATAATCATGGCCGCCAGAACAATGACGGCGCAGGCAACCGCCGTTGTCGTGATCTGTTCGCCCAGGAACAGGGCCGCCCAGCCAAGGGCGGCGAGTGGAAGTAGGAGATTGATCTGCCCGACGCGGGCGATACCGCCGATGGCGAGGCCGCGATACCACAAGACCGAGGCGAAAAACATGCTGACGATCCCCAGATAGGCAAGCGAAACCCAGCTTGCGGCCGCGACGGCATTCACGTCGACCTCGCCAGCACCCAAAACCAACGCGATCGCAGCGATGGGCGCCAGAAAGAGCATTGCCCAACTCAAGGTCACCGAGCCGCCCAACTCGCGGGAGGCGCGTGCACCCTCCACGTAGGCAATCGCGAGGCTGAGCATACCGGCAAACAGCCACCCGTCGGCCAGGCTCAGATGCCCGCCTCCCGCGTCATAGGCGAAATACAGGACCGCACAGAACCCGACGAAGCAGGCGATCCAGAACGGCAGAACCGGTCTTTCCCCGGTCCGCAATACCGCAATGACAGCGGTCGCGGCAGGCGCCAGCCCGGTCACCACCGCGCCATGGACCGCCGGCACCGTCTCCAGCGCAAGGGCCAGGAAGAACGGGTATCCGACCGCCAGCCCCAAGCCGGTGATCGCGATCGGTAGCGCAAACCTGCGCGGCGGCGGCACCCATCGACCGGTCACAAGTAGAAATCCCGCCCCAAGCATGCCGGCCATGACGATCCGCGCACAGGTGATTTCCAGCGCGGTGAAATCGGAGACCGCCACCCGCGTCGCCACCAGCGTTCCGCTGAAGCCGAGCATGCCGAGGGCGCCCAGCACCACTCCCGCCGGCCTTCGGGCATTTGTCGAGATGCTCATGTCGATTGCCCGGCCGATGAAGTGGCGGACTGTTGTCGAGCCGCCGGAGCCGGCCGGTGAACCGCGATCCCGATCATGACGAGCGCGACGCCTAAAAGGTCCTGCAACGTCGGTATTTGCGCCAGCACGATAGCGGCGATGATCGTGGCGGTCGCGGGCAGAATGGCCAGCATCAATGCAAACGATGCGCGAGGCAGGCGCGACATGGCGAGCTGGTCGCAGACGTAAGGGATTACCGACGAGCATACGCCCACGCCGATCCCCGCCAGTACCACCAGCGGCATCCCGAAGGCGCGTACCGCTTCGATGAAGCCAATCGGCATCAAGATGACAAAGGCAATCGCCATGGCCGCTCCAAGCCGTTCAACACCCCCGCTTGCCCCGCTCTGGGAAGCTTTGTGCCCCAAGACGATGTATCCGACGAACAGCGCCGCGTTCAACGTCGCCCAGAACAGTCCAAGCGGGTCGGACACCCATTTCACGTCGATCAGGACAAAGACCCCGATAACCGCAAGGACCAGCGCCGCCGCATTGCGTGCGGTCCGCAGCCCCCAAAGCGCCACGCCGATGGTGCCGACAAACTCCATCGCGGCGACGAGGCTCATCGGCAGCTTGTCCAGGGCGAGATAGAAGGACGTGTTCATAACGGCAAGGCAGACGCCGAGCCCGACCAGCAGCCAGCGGGTTTTCGCATCGGTCTGGCGAATAG
Source organism: Rhizobiaceae bacterium (assembly GCA_028281105.1). Taxonomy (GTDB): domain Bacteria; phylum Pseudomonadota; class Alphaproteobacteria; order Rhizobiales; family Rhizobiaceae; genus JANQKQ01. The sequence continues at coordinate 12,568 of JANQKQ010000001.1, read as the reverse complement.
TGCGCCAGGGCTTCGTAAACGCGGCGAACACCAGCGCGGCGGTGGCGATACGAAACCATGCCACGCCCACAACGCCCACGACCGGAAACAGCAGAACCGCAAACGACGGCCCCAGATAATGGAACACGGCGCTGACGCCAAACCAGGCATGGGGCGGCACGGCTTCGGCCGCGCGATTGAGGCCGGCGGCATTGGCAGCTTCGGATGTCACGATACGCGCTCCTCCTTCCGTGAATTATGAAGGGCGAAGCACGGTTTATATATATGATTTCTTAGGGTATAATGGAAATATGCCTATGAAAACACGGTTACAATCATGAAACGCCTTGGGTATGAAAACGGCAAGCTGGACGAGATCGACGAGATCATCCTGACCACGCTGATCGAGAACGGCCGTACGACGACGGCCGAACTGGCCCGTAAGGTCAAATTGTCTTCGCCGAGCGTGGCAGAGCGCGTCAAGCGCCTCGAGGAAGCCGGGATCATCACTGGCTACAGCGCAAGCGTGTCGGCGGAGGCCATCGGCCTTCCCATTGCGGTCTGGTTCCGCATCCGGCCGGTCCCCGGTCAGATGCAGCGCGTGGCGCAGATCATCCAGGACATTCCGCAGATCACGCAATGCGACCGGGTGACCGGTGAAGACTGTTTCTTAGCGCGCGCGAACTTGCAATCCATCGCGGAAATGGAGCGCGTGATCGATCTGATCGTGCCCTATGCCATGACCAATACGTCGATCATCCAGTCCTCCCCGGTCGAGCGCCGCCTGCCGCCGTTGCCGACCAACCAAAACGACTGAGTGGGCGAGAAGGTCACAAAGCTGGATAACGCCTGCGCCGACTGAGCCCGTTTGCGGATACGAAATCGTGCCCGTTGCCTTCATGTGCGGCGCGCAGCAACGGCTCGCCGACTTCTGAGACAATCTGATCATTGTGGGTGAGTTTTGGTGGGCAAACTCGAAAGGTGTGATATGCCGCTGCGGACACGCTCGCAGATTCCGGATTTGCGTGCGGGTTAGCCGCAAGGAGCAGGGTTTGACTTCCATTGCCGATTCATTCGCCCACCATCCTGAACTGAGGGGCAAGATCAAAGATCCGGAGACGTCCTTCTTTCGTGATTTTGTCCCCGAGCGCATCTTTGAAAGGCATCCCGAACTGGCCTGGACCCGGCCCTATCTCAACAGCGACGACACCCGAGAGCAGAACCGGCGCTCAACCCTTGAAGGTCGCACCAGCGGCGATCTGTGGGTATTCGCCTATGGGTCGCTCATGTGGGACCCGGCCTTTCGGTTCAGCGAGGTTCGACGCGCCAGGGCGCCCGACCACGAGCGCCGTTTCATTCTCAAGGACATTCTCGGAGGGCGCGGCAGCCTGCACGTTCCCGGCCTGATGGCCGCCCTGGACAACGGCGACGGGTGCGACGGGCTGTTGTTCCGTATTCCCGAAGAGATCGTGGATGTGGAAACCGAAATCCTATGGCGCAGGGAGTTTGTCGCTCCTGGCTATATCCCGAGCCTCATTACCGCCAGTATCGGCAACACGGACGTATGTGCCCTGACATTCGTCGCCGATCACGATGCGGAGCATATCTGCGGAGACATCACCAGAGACGAACAGATCGCGTTTCTCGCCGGCGGGCGGGGCATTTTGGGCACGAGCATCGAGTATCTGGAAAACATCTGCTCCCACTTCGAGATCCTGGGCATCGAGGATGAAGAATGCTCATCGCTTCTCGCCGAGGTCAGGGCGTTCATGCGCGATGATGCGAATTCAAATGGGTGTTGAGGGTACATCGGTGATCAGGTTCTTCGACGGGCACAACGACTTCCTGCTGCGGTTGATGATGTCGCGCCAACCGCGCGAACAGAGCTGGCTGGCCGAGAACGACACGGGTCATATGGACCTGCCGAGGCTGAAGAAATCCGGCTTTGCCGGAGGGTTGTTCGCCATTTTCGTGCCGCCGAGATCCGGCGGTCCGCCGCCCGATTTCGAGAAACTGATGGCGCGAGCCCCGTATGAGTTTCCGATGCCGTCACTCATGCCGCATGACGTTGCCCAGCCCGTCGCGCTGGCCATGGCGGGACTGCTCAACTGGATGGAGCGTGCCGCGCCGGACGATTTCGCCGTCTGTCGGTCGGTGCGGGACATTCGAACCGCCTGGCAGGAGGACCGCATAGCGGGTGTGATGCACATGGAGGGCGCCGAGGCGATCGATCCCGATCTGGATGCGCTCTACCTGTTCCATCAGATGGGCCTTCGCTCGCTGGGTCCGGTCTGGAGCCGGCCGACGATCTTCGGGCACGGGGTGCCCATGTCCTATCCCGGTACGCCGGACATTGGCGAGGGCCTGACCGAGAAGGGCATGGACCTCGTACGGCTGTGCAACGAACTGAAGATCCTGATCGATCTTTCGCACCTGAACGAAGCCGGCTTCAACGATGTCGCCGCGATTTCCGATGCGCCGCTGGTGGCCACCCATTCCAACGCCCATCGTCATTGCCCGTCGCCACGCAACCTGACCGACCGGCAGCTGGCGCGGATAAAGGAGACCAACGGCCTGGTCGGGCTGAATTTTTCCACCTCCTTCCTGAACCAGGACGGCACGTCGAACCGCGATGTCGGGTGGGAGACTATTCTGCGCCATCTGGACCATCTCATCGAACATGTCGGCGAAGACAATGTCGGACTGGGCTCGGACTTCGATGGCTGTGTTCTGCCGCGCGAAATCGGCGACGTTTGCGGGGTGCCGCGCCTGTTCGAGGCCATGTCGAGCCATGGCTATGACGACGGTCTCATCTGCAAGATCGCGTCAGAGAACTGGCTTGGCTGCCTTGAGCGCACCCTCGGCGGGTAAGGCAGCGCTCGGCATCCGGGGTAAAACAGAACCAGCACGGATGCTTGTGGGGGATTGCTATACGGCCGCCATAGGCGGATCGTGAATGGTCAGCTACTCCGCCCGCTTGCGGATGACGAAGCCGTGCTCGTCTTTCTCGTGTGCGGCGCGCAGCCTTTCCTCGGCCTCGGTGGCCTCGCGCTGGCGGTTCCACATCTGCGCGTACAGCCCGTCCTTCTTGAGCAGTTGGCGATGGGTGCCGCGCTCGGCGATCGCGCCGCCCTGCAGCACGATGATCTCGTCGGCGTCGATCACGGTCGACAGCCGGTGCGCGATCACCACCGTGGTGCGGTCTTTGGAGACCAGGTCCAGGGAAGACTGGATCTCCCGCTCTGTCTGGGTGTCGAGCGCCGAGGTGGCCTCGTCGAGGATGAGAATGGGCGGCGCTTTGAGCAGGGTCCGCGCGATCGCCACGCGCTGCTTCTCACCCCCAGACAGTTTCAGCCCCCGCTCGCCGACCATGGTGTCGAAGCCGTCGGGCAGGCCGGCGACGAACTCGCCGATCTGGGCCATTTCGGCGGCCTGGCGCACTTCCTCATCGCTGGCGCTGGGTCGACCGTAGCGGATGTTGTAGGCGATGGTGTCGTTGAACAGCACCGTGTCCTGCGGCACCATGCCAATCGCCTCGCGCAGCGAGGCCTGTTTGACCGAGCGGATTTCCTGGCCGTCGATCTCGATCGTCCCGCCGGTGATGTCGTAGAACCGGAACAGCAGGCGCGAGATCGTTGATTTTCCCGCGCCCGAAGGACCCACGATGGCCACGGTCTTGCCGGCCGGAACCTCGAACGACACGTCGTGCAGGATTTTCCGCTCCGGTTCGTAGCAGAACTCCACGTTCGAAAACCGGATCGCGCCGTCGGTGATCGCAAGGTCGTCCGCGTCGCGCGCGTCCTCAATCTCCCGTTCCACGTCCAGCAGGTTGAACATGGCTTCCAGGTCGGTCAGGCCCTGGCGAATCTCCCGATACAGAAAGCCGAGAAAGTTGAGCGGGATCGATAGCTGCATCAGCAGCGCGTTGATCATGACGAAATCGCCCAGGGTCTGGGTACCGTTGATCACCGCGATCGCCGACATGACCATGCATGCGCCCATGCCGAACCCTAAGATCACCGCCTGGCCCAGATTGAGCCAGGCCAGCGACGTCCATACCCGGGTTGCGGCCGCCTCATAGCGAGCCATCGAGGAATCGAACCGGCGCGCCTCCATATCCTCGTTGCCGAAATATTTGACCGTCTCGAAGTTGAGCAGCGAATCGACCGCCTTGGAGTTGGCGTCGGTATCGTTGTCGTTCATGTCGCGGCGGATGTGGATGCGCCAGTCGCTGGCGCGCATGGTGAACCAGGTATAGACCCAGATCATTCCCGCGATCACCAGCACGTACCAGAAGTTGAACTGATACCAGATCACCGCCGCCATGAAGGCGAACTCGATGCCCGTCGGGGCGCCGTTCAGAATCGTGAAGCGCACGATCGACTCGATGCCCTTGGTGCCGCGCTCGATGATGCGCGACAGCCCGCCGGTGCGCCGCTCCAGATGGTAGCGCAGGCTGAGCGTATGGATGTGCCGGAATACGATGGTGGCCAGCTGCCGCACGGCGTGCTGGCCGACGCTGGCGAAGAACGCATCGCGAATCTGGGTGAGCGCCACCATCATGACGCGCCCCACATTGTAGGCGATCACCAGCATCACCGGCGCCACCAGCCAGATCGGCAGCCAGGCCGGTCCGGTGCCCTCCCCGGTCAGCGCATCGGTCGCCCATTTGTAGAAATACGGCACCAGCACCGTGATGATCTTGGCCAGCACCAGCACGATGAAGGCGATCGCCACCCGGCGTTTGAGATCGGGCCGGCCGGCCGGCCACATGAACGGCCACAGATTGCGCAGCGTGGAAACGGTTGCGCCGCTGTCGGCGCTGACGGTCGGGGTGCCGGTCGACGGCGTTCTGGCGGCCGCTTGCTGCCCGCCGGCGGCGACCGGAACATCCGAAGTCCGTGACGGAGTTGCCGTGCGCGCCATCGTCAGTCGCCCTTCGCCAGGCAGCGAATCGAGGTCAACGCCTCGAGCATTTCGTCCAGCCGCTCCGGCACCAGGCTGTAATGCGAGCGCGGCCCCACCTGGCGCAGCCGCACCAGCCCGGCCTCGCGCAGTATTTTCAGATGCTGCGACACGGTCGACTGCGCCAGCGGCATGCGCTCGCAAAGATCGGCGCACAGGCAATCCGATTCGCAACACAGCCGGCGCAGGATCTGCAGCCGCGCGGGATGGCCCAATGCCTTTAGCCCGGCCGCTATCGCGGCCGCGCTTGCGAGCTTGTCTTCGGAATCAGCAACGGTCTTGGAGGGGGTATGCACGTTTCATCGTATATCGACGATGAACGATAATGTCAATCGCATCGACACCGCTCTCGGCTCACCATGGATCGAACCCAATGCCGAATCCATTACACGGTAGCGATGACCGCTTTCGGGTTGCCCGGTGCGGCTCTTTGGCTAGGGTCGCTACCGGCCATGAGGAAGAAACACCGGCATGATTCAACGAAACGAAGGCGCGGCAATCGTGGGAACGGTTCTTGTTGTTGCCTCGGCACTGGCGTTCAGCCTGTCGGGAATCCTGACCAAAGCCATTGAAGCGGACGGCTGGACGATCGGCTGCTGGCGCGGATTGATCGGCGGCCTAGTCGTCATGGCCTATGTGGAGCTTCGGAGAGGCAGGCAGGCCCGGGCCCATGCGTTTCGACTTGGGCCCAAAGGTTGGCTTCTCGCCAGCGTCGGCAGTGTCGGAAGTCTTACCTTCATTTATGCGTTCAAGTTCACCTATGTCGCCAACGTCGCGGTCATCTATGCCACCGCGCCCTTCTTCGCCGCCGCGCTTGCCTGGTGGCTGATGCGCGAAGCCGCCGCGCCCAGGACAATTGCGGCTGCCATGGTCTCCACCGCCGGCGTGTGCGTCATCGTCGCCGGTAGCCTGGGCGGCCTGAGCCTAACCGGTGATCTCATCGCGGTCGCCATGACGATCCTGAATGCGATCTACATCGTCCTCATCCGCAAATTCGCGGATGTGCCCGTGGTTTGGGCGGGAGGCGCATCCGCGCTTCAGCTGTTTGTTGTCGGTCTTCTCGTTTCCAACCCATTGGATGTGACAACCAGGGACATGGTGCTGCTGATCGCATTCGGAGTGGTCTTTGCCACCGCAATCATTCTGTGGACCGAAGGAACACGGCTTGTCCCTGCTTCGCAATCGGCCCTTCTCGGCGCCGCGGAAATTCCGTTCGCGGCGGTCTTGGCGTATCTGCTGCTTAACGAACTGCCGAACCGGGCCGGTTTCGCCGGCGGGGCGATCATTCTCGGCGCCGTGCTTGGTCACACGCTGCTTGAGATGAGGCGGGGCGCGAATCGCTCCCGGTAGCCGCTATTCATCAACCGTCGCATGAAGACGCCGGGCTACAAGCACCTCAACCCTGCTCGGTCGCCTCCACCTCCGCTTTGGACGGGATCTTGAAGATTTGGCCGGGGAAGATCAGGTTGGGGTCGCGGATCTGGTCGCGATTGGCGTCATAGATCGTGGAATAGCGGATGCCGAGCCCCAGCGTACGCTGGGAGACCCGCCACAGATTGTCGCCGCGGCGGATGATTACCGAGGCACCGGACCGTATAACCTTGCGGCTCGGCTCGGCGGCTGGCTCCGGCTCGGCAGCTGCAACTTCTACAGGTTCGGGCTCCGGTTCGGGTTCGGGCGCTTCGGCGATCTCCACCTGCGGCTCCTCAACCTTCGGCTCGGGCTCGGGCGCAGCCTCGGCGACCGCAACCGGCGCTTCGTGCAACAGCGGCACCTCCGCCCTGGCGAGAACCTTCGCGCCATCCCGGCTCAACTGGTCCGCGCGAACACTGTGACTGCCGAACGCGAGCTGGTAATCGGCTTCCAGCAGGAACGCGCCGTGCTCGCCGACGGTGGTTGCGCCCACGAAAACATCATTGACGTAGATGTTGATGACATGGCCCGGTTCGCCGGAGCCGGCGACGAAAATCCGCCCCTCTTCCACATCGACGGCCTGGACCATCACCGACGCGAGCACCGGTTCGGGCTCGACCACCGGCTCGGGCTCCGGTTCAGGCTCGACGACTTCCGGCTCGACAACGGCTACCTCCTGCTCGGGTTCAGGCTCGGCGGCGGCAACTTCCGGCTCCTGCTCGGGTTCGGGTTCGGGCTCGGTCTCGGCCACCTCTGTTTCCGGCGCCTGGATCAGCTTGGTCGCCTCGCCCGGCTCGGTGACCATCGCCAGCACCTCGCCGCCACGTTCGGGCACGTGCACCACACCGGCTTCAAGCGAGAACACCGGCTCGCCTTCTTCCGGCGTGGAACGGATGAACAGTTCATAGGTGCCCGGCTCCAGCGGTTCGTCCAGGACGATGGCGAAGTCCCCGCCCGCGTCCGCCTGGGTGCCGGCGATCACGATGTCGCCGTGCAAGATGTCCACCTGGCTGCCGGGCAGGGCCGAACCTGCGATCACTGCGGAACCGTCCGGCTCGACGCGAAGGATGTGGAACTGCGGCGCGGCGATCTGAACTTCCGGCTCGCCCGCCTCGGGCTTGGCGGGCTCCGGTTCCACCTGCGGCGCGCTGATGGCCGCCTCTTCAGGCTCTCGCTGGGACTGGACATAGTTGTTGATGGCGTAACCGGCCGCACCGACGGTGGCCGCTCCCCCGATCACCGCGACCACCAGGGGAAGAAATTGAATCGCCATTTTGTCCGCCTCCTCCTCCGCAGGGGGCCGCACACCGCCGCGACCGGCCCGGTTCGGTCGCTCGGCTCACACGCCCCACATTGTCCGTCGCTTTTGCGATCGGCTTTGCAACTTCTGCCCTGCGCGACAACTTAACCACATTCCGACCGCCAACGCCATGCGACACCGGTTCTCTTTGTCCGTTGCGCACGTCCAACTGTCGATAGCGGTGGATTTCGCCCGCCTACCCGTCGACAAATCGAGGCCGCGCGAAGAATGTGGCGCGATGAACCGATCCATCTGCGTCTATTGCGGCTCAAACCCGGGCAACGATCCGGCGTTCGTCCAGGCGGCCGAGGCGCTGGGCGCGGCCATCGCCGAACATGGCTGCCAGCTCGTCTACGGCGGCGGTGGCGGCGGGATCATGGGCGCGGTTTCGCGCGCATGCCTGGCTGGCGGCGGCCGGGTGGTCGGCGTTATCCCGGAGTTCCTGGCCGATCGCGAAGCCACCAGGGCGGATCTGGAAAAGTTGAGCGAGGTGTGCATCACCGCCAACATGCACGAGCGCAAATCGATCATGTTCGCGCGATCCGATGCGTTCGTCGCCCTGCCCGGCGGTATTGGCACGCTTGAGGAACTGGTGGAGATCATGACCTGGGCGCAACTGGGCCGCCACGAAAAACCGATCGTCGTCGCCAACGTAAACCGGTTCTGGCAGCCCCTGCGCGACCTGCTCGACCACATGGGGGAGGCCGGCTTCATCCATTCGGCCGAACATCTGGACCTGCAGATCGTCGACGGCATCGACGCGGTGCTGCCGGCGATCGACACCGCGATCGCCCGGCGCAGCGGCGGGCGCTCATCCCATTGAAATGGGCTGTGACGGGCGCAGCGCCGATACCGCGTAGATCGCCAGCGCGGTCCAGATCAGCGAAAACGCGACCAGGTGCCAGACGCTGAACGGTTCGCGAAACGCGAATATCCCGATCAGAAAGATCAGCGTCGGCGCGATATATTGCATCAGGCCTACTGTGGACAGGCGCAGCCGTTTGGCGCCGAACGCGAAAAGGATGAGCGGAACGGCGCTGACCGGCCCGCAGCCGATCAACAGCAGCGTATCGGCAGTGCTGGCGCCCAGTGCGCCGCCTCCGCTTATCGCCAGCCAGCCGATCCACGCCACCGCGGGGACGCTGAGCAGCAGCACTTCGACGAAAAAGCCCTGCACCGGGCCTACCTCCACCGTTTTGCGCAAGAAACCGTAGGCGGCGAAGCTGAACGCCAGCACCAGCGCAACCCAGGGCAGCTTCCCGCCCATTACGGTGAGCAGCAACACGGCCAACGCCGCCAGCACGATCGCGACCTGTTGGCCGCGGGTGAACCGCTCGCCCAGAAAGATCGCGCCCAGCGCCACCGCCAGCAGCGGGTTGATATAGTAGCCGAGCGCGGCCTCGATCGTGCGCTCCGCCGCGACCGCCCATACGAAGATTCCCCAGTTGACGGCGATCAGCAGCGCGGTGACCGCCAATACCGCCAGCTTTCTCCATTCGGTGAAAACCCACCACACGCCGCCCAGCCGGCCGGCCGCCAGCAGCCATAGCGCAGCGAACGGCACCGCCCACACGGTGCGGTGGGCCATCAGTTCGAACGGGCCGATATGGGTCGCCGCCTTCCAGTAGAACGGGAAGAAGCCCCACAGCAGATAGGCGCCCAGGGCATAGAAGAAGCCGGAACGGCCGTGCCCGGGCCGTTCGTCCGCGCTTGTCGATGCATCCGCATGGTCGACGCTCATCGCCGCGGCCTCACGGGCGCACCTCGCTCTTGAGCAGCTTGAAGTTGATCGAATCGATCAACGCCTGGAACGAGGCATCGATAATGTTCTCCGACACGCCGACGGTGGTCCAGCGTTCGCCGGCGCCGTCGGTCGAGTCTATCAGCACCCGCGTCACCGCCTCCGTGCCGCCGTTCAGGATGCGCACCTTGTAGTCGACCAGTTCCAGGTCGGCGATCTGCGACTGATACTTGCCCAGGTCCTTGCGCAGCGCCTTGTCAAGCGCGTTCACGGGCCCGTGGCCCTCGGCCACCGACATACGCGGCTTGCCGTCGATTTCCACCTTGACCACCGCTTCGGAGACCGTGGTCAGCTCGCCCAGCGCGTTGAAACGGCGCTCCACCTGAACCCGGAAACTGTCGATCTTGAAGAACTCCGGCACGGCGCCCAGCCGGTCGCGCGCCAGCAACTCAAAGCTGGCCTCCGCCGCCTCGTACGCGAAGCCGGCCGCCTCGCGCTCCTTGACCAGGGCGATCAGCCCGTCGAGGCGCGGATCGGCCTTGTCCACCTCGATGCCGCGGCGGGCAAGTTCGGTGAGAAAATTCGACTTGCCGCCCTGGTCTGAGACCATCAGGCGGCGCGAATTGCCCACCGCCTCGGGCGGCACGTGCTCGTAGGTCTGCGGTTCCTTGAGGATGGCCGAGGCGTGAATGCCGGCCTTGGTGGCGAACGCGGACGAGCCCACATAAGGCGCCTGCGGGTCGGGCGCACGGTTCATCAACTCGTCGAACTTGTGCGACAGGCGCGACAGCTCCACCAGCTTGTCGGTGGCAATTCCGATTTCGAACCGATCGGCATAGGCCGGCTTGAGCGCCAGGCTGGGGATGATCGAGACCAGATTGGCGTTGCCGCAGCGCTCGCCGATGCCGTTGAGCGTGCCCTGGATCTGGCGCACGCCCGCCTCGACGGCGGCGAACGAGTTGGCGACCGCCTGGCCGGTGTCGTCATGGGCATGAATGCCCAGGTTCGCGCCGGGGATGTGCTGGGCGACGGCGCTGACGATTTCATGGACTTCGGCCGGCTGGGTGCCGCCATTGGTGTCGCATAGCACCACCCAGCGCGAGCCGGCCTCGAATGCGGCCATGGCACAGGCCAGCGCATAATCCGGATTGGCCTTGTAGCCGTCGAAGAAATGCTCGCAGTCGACCATGGTCTCCCGATCGATCGCGCGCACCGCCTCCACCGACTGTCGGATGCAGTCCAGGTTCTCCTCTTCACTCGTGCCCAGCGCCACGCGCACATGATAGTCCCACGCCTTGGCCACGTAGCAGGTCGCGTCGGTGTCCGCCTGCAGCAGCGCGGCGATGCCCGGATCGTTCGACGCCGAGACGCCGGGCCGCTTGGTCATGCCGAAGCCGACGAAGGCGGCATTGGCGGTGCGTTTGGAGGCGAAGAACTCGGTATCGGTCGGATTGGCACCCGGATAGCCGCCCTCCACATAGTCGACCCCCAGTTCGTCGAGCATCTGCGCGATGGCAATCTTGTCGTGCACCGAAAAATCGATCCCCGGCGTCTGCTGCCCGTCGCGCAGCGTGGTGTCGAACAGGTAGAGGCGCTCCTTGGTCATGCTTCCTCATCCTCGAAGCAGACCGCCTCGATGTTGTGCCCTTCCGGATCGGTGACGAACGCGGCGTAGTAGGCGGGGTGATAGATTTCGCGCACGCCCGGCGGCCCGTTATCGGTTCCGCCGGCCGCCAGCGCCGCCTCGTAAAACGCGCGCACGGCCGCACGGGTGCCTGCGCGAAAACAGATGTGGGTCGCCGGCGTCTGCTGACCCATCTCCGCAATCCACAAGTTGCCCTTGCGGCCGCGACCAAAGCCGATATAGGCGACGCTGCCCGATTGTTCGGCAGTGACCGCGCCAACCTGCTCAAGCCCCAACGGCTCCAGCGCGGCGGCATAAAAATCGCCGGCGCGTGCGATGTCCGCAACGTTCAGGGTCACATGGTCGATCGCCAGAGCCAGTTCGTCGCTCATCGCCTGACCTCCCAGATGGTAACGCGCTCACCGGTATCCGGGTCTTTGCCGTCCTTGAGCTGGATGCCCCGCTCGGCCAATTCATCGCGGATGCGGTCGGCTTCGGCCCAGTTTTTCTCTGCGATGAAGGCAAGGCGACGATTGATTTGTTCTATGTGCGTATCCGACAACTTGTCGCCCGACTTCCTCAGATCAAAACCAAGCAAATCGGCTAACCCAATCATCCGCTCAGCGGCTTCCCTTGCTTCGGCTACGATCTGATCATCGTCTGGGATCGACCCACGGATAAATTCACCCATCACCGTCGATGAAAGTCTGCTGATCTCATCTACCGTGCTGCGAACGTCGAGATCATCCAACAGTTTCAAATCAAGAGCGCTGGAGGTATCCAAACCTCCGTGGCCGCCGACGGCTCGTTTCCATCGCGCCAAAATGTTATCCGCCTCCTCCAATCTTCTCACAGAAAAGTCGATCGGCTCGCGATAGTGGGTCATCAGCATGGCCAGCCGCAGTACGTCGCCATGCCACCGACGCCCACCGAACTTATCCGTGTGCAGCAAGTCGTGGATCGTGACGAAGTTCCCCTCGCTCTTCGACATCTTCCGGCCTTCGACCTGCAGAAAGCCGTTGTGCATCCACACGTTGGCCATGCGCTCATTGCCGTGGGCGCAGCAGGACTGGGCGATTTCGTTTTCGTGGTGGGGGAAGATCAGGTCGAGGCCGCCACCATGAATATCGAAGGTTTTACCCAGGTGGTGCTCGCTCATCACCGAACATTCGATGTGCCAGCCCGGCCGTCCCCTGCCCCACGGGCTGTCCCAGCCCGGCTCCTTGTCGTCGGACAATTTCCATAGGACGAAATCGGCGGGGTTCTTCTTGTGCGCTTCCACCGCAACGCGCGCGCCGGCCTGCTGTTCGTCGAGCTTGCGCTTCGACAATTGCCCGTACTCCGGCATCGAGCCGACGTCGAACAGCACCTCGTCGCCCGCTTCGTACGCGTGACCCTTTTCGATCAGGGTTTCGATCATCGCCACCATGCCGCCGATATGCTCGGTGGCGCGCGGCTCGTGAGTGGGCTCCAGGCAGCCGAGCGCCTTGGCGTCCGCCTGGAACTGATCCGCCGTCTTCTCGGTCACCTGCCGGATCGCCTCGTT
>JANQKQ010000038.1 GCA_028281105.1 Rhizobiaceae bacterium | reverse complement strand
TCCAATCGGCTCTCTCCAATCGGCTCTCTCCAATCGGCTCTCTCCAATCGGCTCTCTCCAATCGGCTCTCTCCAATCGGCTCTCTCCAATCGGCATTGCGCGTCGGCCCGTCGGCCGCCGATCACCATAAAGCCGTGTGCGAATTCTCAAGCGCTGCAATTCGTTGCCGTCGGCCCCGGCGGCCTCAGTGCGCTAGCCAGTAAATTACCCAAATCTCAATTCGATGACTGTATACGCCCATGCCGGTTACCGCAATCGTGCCCGCTTCACTTTCGCTCGATTTTCGCGTCAGAGCCGGCGCACAAAGCGCTTGAATTCGGCGTCTTTTCGCGCTACCGAGACGCCGCATTCCCAAAATCTGCAGGAGCCGTCATGGCACGCGTTACCGTCGAAGACTGTATCGACAAGGTGGAAAACCGATTCGAGCTGGTTTTGCTGGCCGGCCATCGCGCCCGCCAGATCTCATCGGGCGCCGAGATCACCATCGATCGCGACAACGACAAGAACCCGGTGGTCGCGCTGCGCGAGATCGCCGACGAGACCCTGTCGCCGGGCGATCTGAAAGAGGACCTGATCCACTCGCTGCAGAAGCATGTGGAGGTCGACGAGCCCGAATCCGACCTGCCGGAGGAAGCCGTCCTGCCCGAGGTGCCGGAGCCGGCGCCCGTGATCGCAGACACACCCGACCGCGCCGAGCCGGAGGTCGCCTTCGACCGCATGTCGGAGGAAGAACTGCTCGCCGGCATCGAGGGCTTGGTGCCTCCGGAAAAAAGCGACGACTTCTAAGCGACGCCGGCCGCGCCGGCGAAGCGCCCACAACCCATGAGGCGGCTTGAAAGCCGCCTTTTTTGGTTGCATGTTGTCCGCGCACTCACTATTTGCGGTCGGCGGGGATGGGCCGGACAAATTTGTCGTGATTCGTCAATATGATGCGCCAATACGAACTCGTTGAACGGGTTACTCGGTACAACGCCGAGGCCGACGAGGCGCTTTTGAACAAGGCCTATGTCTATGCCATGCAGAAGCATGGCATGCAGAAGCGCGACAGCGGTGACCTATACTTCTCCCACCCGCTGGAAGTCGCCGCGATCCTTACCGAACTGAAGCTCGATGAATCCACCATCGCGGTGGCGCTGCTGCACGACACCATCGAGGACACCGACGCCACCCGCAACGAGATCGACGATCTGTTCGGCGAGCGCATCGGTGAGCTGGTCGAAGGGCTGACCAAGATCAAGCGCCTGGACCTGGTCTCCAAGAAGACCGAGCAGGCCGAGCATCTGCGCCGGCTGCTGCTGGCCGTCTCCGACGACATCCGCGTGCTGCTGGTCAAGCTCGCCGACCGGCTGCACAACATGCGCACCCTGCACCATGTGCCCGTTCACAAGCGCGCGCGCATCGCCCAGGAGACGATGGAGATCTACGCCCCGCTGGCCGGACGCATGGGCATGCAGGGCATGCGCGACGAACTGGAGGAGCTGGCGTTCTCGCACCTGAACCCACAGGCGCATGAGACCGTGACCGGCCATCTGGCCGAACTGGCCGAGAAGAACAAGAACCTGATCTACGAGATCACCACCGATCTGCGCGAGAAGCTGCGCGAGCACGACATCGACGCGGACGTCAACTCACGCCAGAAGAAGCCCTATTCGGTATTCCGCAAGATGGAGCACAAGGCGCTCGCCTTCGAGCAGCTGTCCGACATTTTCGGTTTCCGCATCCTGCTCGGCGACGAGGAGGACTGTTACCGCACCTTGGGGCTCGTCCACACCCGATGGCAGATGGTGCCCGGCCGCTTCAAGGACTTCATCTCGACGCCCAAGCAGAACGGCTATCAGTCGATCCACACCACGGTGATCGGTCCCTCCAGCCAGCGCGTGGAACTGCAGATCCGCACCCGCCAGATGCACGAGGTCGCCGAATACGGCGTCGCCGCCCACACCGTCTACAAGGACCTGCATTCCGGCGCATCCAACGGCGCCCAGTCCATGGACGCCTACTCCACCCTGCGCCGCACCATCGAGCAGCTCGCCGAGGGCGCCAACCCGGAGGAGTTCCTCGAACACACAAAGCTGGAGCTGTTTCTCGACCAGGTGTTCTGCTTCACGCCGAAGGGGCGCATCATCGCCCTGCCGAAGGGGGCGACCCCGATCGATTTCGCCTATGCCGTGCACACCGACGTGGGCAACAGCTGCGTGGGCTGCAAGGTCAACGGCCAGATTATGCCGGTGATCACGCAGCTTTCCAACGGCGACGAGGTCGAGATCATCCGCTCCAAGGCCCAGCTGCCGCCGGCCGCCTGGGAATCGGTGGTGGTGACCGGCAAGGCCCGCTCGGCCATCCGCAAGGCCTCGCGCGACGCCATCCGCAAGCAATATTCCGGCCTGGGCGCGCGCATCTTGGAGCGCGCTTTCGACCGCGCCGGCAAGCCGTTCGACCGCGAGGCGATCGATGCCGCGCTTTCCCGGCTGGCGCGGACCTCCGTCGACGATGTGCTCACTGACGTGGGGCGCGGCGAACTGCCGTCCCCCGACGTGCTGCGGGCGGTCTTCCCCGACTACAAGGACGAGCGCGCGACGGCGAAGCCGGCGGCCAAGGAGGAGGGTTGGTTCGGGCTGAAGGCCGGCGCCGGCATGATTTTCCGTTTTCCCGGCTCGCGCCGGCGCGCGCGCAAGGACGCCGATGACAAGGGCGACGATGATTCCGGCGCCATTCCCATTCGCGGCGTCGGCGGCGAACTCCCGGTCCGGTTTTCCCAATCCGGCGGCGCAGTTCCCGGCGACCGCATCGTCGGCATTGTCGAGCCAGGCCAGGGGATCACGATCTTCCCTATCGAATCGCCGGTGCTGAAGCATTTCGAGGACCAGCCGGACCGCTGGCTCGACGTGCGCTGGGACATCGACGAGAACGACCGCCAGCGGTTCCCAGCCACGATCAAGCTGTCCGCGATCAACGAGCCGGGCACCCTGGCGACGATCGCCGAGGTCATCGCCAACAACGACGGCAACATCCACAACCTGTCCATGTCGGCGCAGTCATCCGACTTCACCGATATGGCGATCGACATGGAGGTCTGGGATCTCAACCACCTGAACCGCATCATCCACCAGTTGGCCAAGAAGCCGGTGGTCTCCGTGGTCGAGCGGGTCACGGGCTGATGGTTCGCCTCTGCGACGCGTTAGCAAAAAGCTAAACCGTATAGCTTACGTTTCAACTCGGACTCATTGACGTCATGCATATGTGCTTGGACAGAGGCATTGAACTGAATGCGACCCCGGTCATGCCGGGGTCTGGCCTGGGCTCAAGCGCCGCTTGCGTTTCGCCTAGCAGCGCAAACCCGGCCCGGGCCTGAAAGTTGCGCAACCGATAGCCGCATGTTGTTTCGCAGAAAAAAGCCGCCCGATTGGTGGGAAACCTTCAGGATCATGCTGTGGCCGCGCCGCAGCTGGGTTCGTTCGGGCAAATATGTGGCCAAGCGCATCCTGCGGCTGACCGCCTCGCCGCACGCGATCGCCGCCGGCGTCGGCGCGGGAGTGTTTGCTTCGTTCACCCCGCTGTTCGGCTTTCACTTCCTGCTCGCCTTCACGATTGCTTACTTGGTCGCCGGCAACTTCCTGGCCGCCGCCCTGGGCACGTTCTTCGGCAATCCGCTGACCTTCCCGTTCATCTGGGCATCGACCTACAAGACGGGAAACTTCATCCTGTACGGCCCGTCGGCGAAGATCGACGAGACGGGTCCGCCGACGCTGGAGGCGCTGAGCACGGGCGGCATGTTCGAACACGGGTTCGGGTTCCTGCTCACCCGCGTGGAAAACATCTGGCATCCGTTGTTCAAGCCGATGCTGGTCGGCTCGTTTCCGCTCGGCGTCACCTTCGGCATCATCGCGTACGTATTGACGCGGTGGGCCGCCGGCGTCTTCAAGGAGGCCCGCCGGCGTCAGCTGCAGAAGCGCGCTCAGCGCGAAGGGCGCGACGCGGTTGCCGGCTGAGCCGCCGCAATCTCGGAGGATTGAGCCGTGATCATCGGACTGGGCAGCGACATGATCGACATCAGGCGCATCGAGCGCTCGCTGGACCGGTTCGGCCAGCGGTTCATCGAACGCATCTATACCCAGATCGAGCGCGACAAGTCCGACCGCCGCCGCAATCGCGCCGCCTCATACGCCAAGCGGTTCGCCGCCAAGGAGGCATGCGCCAAGGCACTGGGAACCGGCATTGCCCGTGGCGTGTTCTGGCGCGATATGGGAGTGGTCAACCTGCGGTCCGGCAAACCGACCATGAAGCTCACCAACGGCGCCGGCCGGCGCCTGGAAGGCCTGACGCCCGAAGGCCACCATGCGGTCGTCCACCTCACCATCACCGACGACTACCCGTTGGCGCAGGCCTTCGTGGTCATCGAGGCGCTGGTCGGGCCGCCGCCAACATGATAGTGAGCGCCTCGTCATTGAGTGCCGACACCTAAAAGTCTAATTTGAGTGCCATCTGCCCGGCCAACTGCCGTCCGCGCGCCGGCGCGGTCCCCAACCAGTCAGGAAACCATCGGTGAGCGAAAAAGCGGAAGCGGACAAAGCCGACAAGCAAGGCGGGCTTTGGGAGACGATCAAGGTCATCCTCCAGGCGCTGGCCCTGGCGCTGGTCATCCGCACCCTGCTGTTTCAGCCCTTCTCCATCCCCTCGGGCTCGATGATGCCGACGCTGCTGGCCGGCGACTATCTGTTCGTCAACAAGTTCACCTACGGCTATTCGCGCTATTCGCTGCCCTTCGGCCCCGACCTGTTCGACGGCCGGGTGTGGTCCGGCGACCCCGAGCGCGGCGATGTGGTGGTCTTCAAGCTGCCGCACGATCCTTCGGTCGACTATGTCAAGCGCGTGATCGGCCTGCCCGGCGACCGCGTCCAGGTGATCGACGGCCTGCTGCACATCAACGGCGATGCGGTCAAGCGCGAACGCAAGGGCGAATTTCTCGACGACCAGTATGGCGTGCGGGTGCCGGTCTTCGTGGAGACGCTGCCGAACGGGGTTTCCTACGAGACGCTGGATCTCAATCCCAATGGCGTCGGCGACAATACCCGCATCTTTGAGGTTCCCGCCGGTCATTATTTCATGATGGGCGACAATCGCGACAACTCCATCGACAGCCGTTTCGACGTGCGATACGTGCCGGTGGAAAATCTGGTCGGCCCGGCCCGCATCGTGTTCTTCTCGGTAGGAGAGGGCGCCCACCCGCTCGCGTTCTGGCGGTGGCCCAGCGCCATGCGCATAGGCAGGCTGTTCAAGGGCCTCTGAACTTGTCGGGCAACCGCACCGAGCGGGCGCACAAGCGCTTTGGCCGGCTCGAAGAGCGCATCGGCTACACATTCTCACACTACGACCATCTCGAACGCGCGCTCACCCACGCCAGCGCGCGCAAGAAGAGCAGCATCGACTTCCACTATGAACGGCTGGAGTTTCTGGGCGACCGGGTCCTGGGCCTGGCGGTGACCCACATCCTGTTCGAGCACTTTCCCGAAGCCAGCGAAGGCGAACTGTCCTTAAGGCTCAACTCGCTGGTCAACACCAAGACGCTGGTGGAAATCGCCGACGAGATGAAGCTGCACGAGTTCATCCGCACCGGCGGCGATCTGAAGACGCTGACCGGACGGCAGATGCAGTCGGTGCGCGCCGACGTGCTGGAGGCGCTGATCTGCTCGATCTTCCTCGACGGCGGCCTGGAGCCGGTGACCGATTTTATCACCCGGTTCTGGCGCGACCGGCTGTCGGACGATTCGGCCGCACGCCGGGATTCGAAGACCGAGCTGCAGGAATGGGCGCATGCCAACCAGTTCGGCACTCCCAGCTACAAGGAAAAGACCCGCTCCGGACCGGATCACGATCCGGTTTTCACCGTCACCGTGCGGGTTGGCGATCTGGGCGAAGCCGAAGGCACCGGCCGCTCCAAGCGGCTGGCCGAGCAAGCCGCCGCCGCGGCCATACTGGTGCGTGAAGGCGTATGGAGCAGCACGGAGGCGGCCGGTTGACCGCGAACGCACGCGCAACCGCCACCCGCGCCGGCTTCGCCGCGCTCATCGGCGCGCCCAACGCCGGCAAGTCGACGCTGCTCAACCGGCTGGTGGGCTCTAAGGTCTCCATCGTCACCCACAAGATCCAGACCACCCGCACCCTGGTGCGCGGCATCGTCATGCACGCGGACTGCCAGATCATCTTCGTCGACACGCCGGGCATCTTCCGCCCCAAGAAGCGGCTGGATACGGCCATGGTCTCGACCGCGTGGGCTGGAGCGCGCGACGCGGACATGGTCGTGATGCTGCTGGACGCCGAGCGCGGCATCACCGGGCCGCTGGAGACGGTGTTCGCAGAGCTGGCGTCGGTACGCCGGCCGAAGCTGCTGGCGATCAACAAGATCGACGCGGTCGCCCGCGACGGCCTTTTGGCACTCGCCGAGCGGGCCAACGCGTTGGTGGCGTTCGAGCGCACCTTCATGATCTCCGCGCTCACTGGCGACGGCTGCGCCGACCTGCTCGACCATCTGGCGGCCAACCTGCCGCAAGGGCCGTTCCTGTATCCGCCGGACCAGGCCTCCGATATGCCGATGCGGTTGCTGGCGGCCGAACTGACGCGCGAGAAGCTCACCCTGCGCCTGCACCAGGAACTGCCCTATGCCTGCCACGTAGAGACGGACAGCTGGCAGGAGCAGGCGAACGGCTCGATCCGGGTCGAGCAGACCATCTATGTGGAGCGCGCCAGCCAGAAGAAGATCGTGCTTGGCAAGGCCGGAGCGGCGGTTAAAGCGATTTCCAGCGCAGCCCGGCACGAACTGGAGCAGATCGTCGGCGCCCGGGTGCACCTGTTCGTGTTCGTCAAGGTGCGCGAGCGATGGGGCGACGATCCCGAGCGCTACCGCCAGCTCGGACTTGAATTCCCGCGCGGCTAGCCGCTAACTCCCTCCATGGAGTGGAAGGAACCCGGTCTCGTCCTGAGCGTGCGCAGCCACGGTGAGACCAGCGCCATCGTCGAATTGATGACGTCGGCCCACGGCCGCCACCTGGGCCTGGTGCGTGGCGGCCGCTCGCGCCGGTTGCGCCCGGTGCTGCAACCGGGCAACACGGTGGACGCGACCTGGCGCGCGCGCCTGGACGAGCACCTGGGCGCCTATCTGGTCGAACCGGTGCGCCTGCGCACGGCAGAATTGATGGCAAGCACGACCGGCATCTACGGCGTTCAGACGCTGGCCGCCCATCTGCGCCTGTTGCCGGAGCGCGATCCGCATCCCAACCTGTTCGACGCGGCGATCGTATTGCTCGACCACCTGGACGACCCGCTGATCGCCGCCTGCCTGCTGGTGCGCTTCGAAGTCGCCTTGCTGGACGAACTGGGCTTCGGTCTCGATCTGGCAAGCTGCGCGGTGAGCGGAGGTAGCACTGACTTGGCTTGGGTATCGCCGAAGTCAGGCCGTGCCGTCAGCCGCCAGGCGGGCGAAGCCTGGGCGGACAGGCTGCTCGATCTCCCTGCTTTCCTATCGGCATCGCCGGACCGACAGATTTCGGCCGATGCGCGGGCGGTTCGCCAGGGTTTCGAGCTGACCGGGTACTTCCTCACCCGCGATGTCTACGGTCCCAGAGGCATCGACCCGCCGCCCGAGCGCGCCGGACTGATCGCCCGCACGATCAGCCACCTGGAGGCCGCACCCCCGCCCGGCTAGATCATTGCGCCGGCTGGACCGCCGGCCGTGCCACCTGCGCCTCGCGGATCGGCCAGTGCACGATCGCGGCGAACAAGCCCAGCGCCACGCCGAACCACCACACCGGATCATAGCTGCCGTAGCGGTCGAACAGGAACCCGCCCAGCCACACGCCCAGGAACGAGCCTACCTGGTGGGAAAAGAACACGATGCCGCCCAGCATGCCCAGATAGCGCGTGCCGAACATCACCGCCACCAGCGCATTGGTCGGCGGCACCGTCGACAGCCATAGCAGTCCCATGATGATCGAGAAGACGACGACGCTCGCCGGCGTGATCGGGGTGAGCAGGAAGGTGGTGATGACGATCGAGCGGGCGATGTAGATCCAGGCCAGGAAGATCGGCTTGGAATATCTGTCAGCGAGCACGCCCGAAGCCAGCGAGCCGATGATGTTGAATACGCCGATCAGCAACAGCGCGATGCCGGCCCACCGCGCGGCGATGCCGATGTCGGAGAGATAGGCGGGAAAATGCGCGGTGATGAACGCCACCTGGAACCCGCACACGAAGAACCCGGCGACCAGCAGCAGGTAGCTGCCGTGGCCCATCGCCTCGCGTAGCGCTTCGCCCACGGTCTGCTCGACTTCCGCCGCGGTCACGCGGCTGGTCGTCGAGTTCCCGACCATTGGGATCGCCAGGATCGGGATGATCAGCATCAGCGCCGACAGCCAGACCAGCGTGTCCTGCCAGCCTAGCGCGCCGATCATCGCCACCGAGACCGGCGAGAACGCCGCCATGCCGGTCGAACCGGCCGCGGTGCCCAGCCCGAACACGAAGGTGCGTTTGTCGGCGGGCACGTTACGCGCGAACGCCGCCATGATGATGCCGAACGAGCCCGACGCCACGCCCAGGCCCACCAGCACGCCGCCCGAAAGGTGCAGCATGAGCTCGGTCTCGGCCACCGACATCAGGTACAGGCCGGCGGTGTAGCTGATGCCCGAGAACGCCAGCACCCGCCAGGTGCCGATCCGGTCGGCGACGACGCCGAACAACGGCTGGCCCAGGCCCCACATCAGGTTCTGGATCGCCATGGCGAGCGCGAAGGTCGTGCGATCCCACCCGCGGGTTTCCAGCAGCGGTAGCTGGAAGAAGCCCATCGCCGAACGCGGCCCGAAGGTCATCAGCGCGATGGCGCAGCCGCAGGCGATCAGAAGCCAGGGCAGACGTTGGGCGGACGAGGCGGCCGTCATCGGGATCGCTTTCGTGGGTGGAGAATTCGCGGAAGCCTGAATCTGACCACAGGATCCGGCCGGGAGCAAGCGCGATTGGCGCGCCGGCATAGCTGTCATGCGGTTGATGCATCGCACCGCGCGATCGGCTAGGCTTGATGATCGAATCCGATACGCAATCAGGCGCGAAACGGCCCGCCCGCACCGCATGGCAGAACAACCCGACCTGTTCCCACCGCAATCCGAAACCGGCATCGACGATGTGGTGGTCGTCGGCGACGGCATCGGCGCGCTTGCCTGCGCCCTGTCCCTGGCGCCCCGTCCGGTCACGCTGGTTACGCGAAAACCGCTCGCCGAAATCGCCGACCGGACAATCGCAGATGAAGTTGCCGTTGGCCCGGGCGAGGTAGCCGCGCTCGCCGACGAAGCGCTCGCCGCCGGCCAGGGGTTGGCCGAGCCCGGCGTCCTGCAGATGCTCGCCGGGCGGGGGCCGCAATGTCTGACGTTCTGGTGCGATGGCGATAAGCCGGCCGACGAGGCCACGCTGGTGCGCCGCCTGGCGGTGCTGGCGGGCGAGACCGCCGGCATCCGTCGATTTGAGCGCTGTGTTCCCGAACAAATCTCAATGAAGGACCGCGAGGCGGCCGGCGTCATCGCGGTGGTCGGCGGCGAGCCGGCTCGGCGCATCCTGCTTCCGGCGAGGGCCGTTGTACTCGCCGACGAAGGCGCGGCCGGATCCTTCGGCTCGTTCACCGGCATGGCGGCGCGGGCCGGCGCCGTGATCGCCGATGCGGAGTTCGTGCGCTTCGATACCGGGCGATGGGCCGGCCCGGGCGGCATCTTCACCGACGCCCTGGGGCGCACCACCCTCGACGGTCTGTGGGCGTGTGGCGACTGTGCCAGCACGGGCGCCCAGGGCGCCGCCTACCGGCCCGCGCTCGCATTGATCGAAACGCTGGTGTTTGCTGCCGCCGCGGCCGAAGACATCGCCGATCAGCTACCCATTCCCCAGGTGCAGCCATGGCGCGAGCGGCCGGCCGCTGTCGCCGAAACCGCGGTCGGCGAGTTGCAGGGGCTGGAAGACGCGGTGCGTGGCGAACTGGGCGGCGCGCGCAGCGCGGAAGGCCTTGATCGTTTGCTCGCTCACGTCGGCGCGGCGGAAAGCGAGCCGGTTGGCGAGTTGTTCGCCAATGCGCTCGCCGCCGCCAGGCTGGCCGCTGTCGCCGCTCGGGCGCGCGAGGAGAGCAGGGGGCTGCACCGCCGCGCCGATTTCACCGAAACCGACCCGGCGCTTGGGCGCCGCAGTTTCCTGACGTTGGCCCAAGTTGATGAGATGGCCGGCGAGATGGCGGCGGGCTGACTAGCGCAGGCCCTCAAGCCGGGCGAACGCATCGAGATAACGGGCCTGGGCGACATCGGCCGGCCAGGGTTTCAGATCGAACTGGTCGGCGCTCACCCCGCGCGGCCGGCCGAAGAAACGCACCGCCTCGGTGTCTTCGAAGCCGGCCAGTGCCGTCGCCTCGAAATAGGCGGCAATCCGGTCCGCCCGCTTGATCAGCGCGCGCGCGGTCGCCGGCGTCGGTGTGGGCAGCGAGAAACGCAGGTGAATGGCAGCGAG
Organism: Rhizobiaceae bacterium; assembly: GCA_028281105.1. Taxonomy (GTDB): domain Bacteria; phylum Pseudomonadota; class Alphaproteobacteria; order Rhizobiales; family Rhizobiaceae; genus JANQKQ01. Next base: position 14,944 of record JANQKQ010000038.1, on the reverse strand, counting down.
CAGGCGGGCTTCCAGATCGCGATATTCATCGCCGATCACCGCCTTGAACGGCGAGATCATGTCGCCGATCACATATTCCGGCCCGTCATGCAGCAACGCCATCAGCCGCCATTCGGCGGTTGTCTTCGGCTTCAGCCGGACCGCGATGTCGTGCACCAGGCAGCAATGCTGGGCGACCGAGAACGCATGCTTGCCGTGGGTCTGGCCGTTCCAGCGCGCCACCCGCGCCAGTCCGTGCGCGATGTCGGTAATCTCGATGTCCAGGGCCGAGGGTTCGATCAGGTCGAGGCGGCGGCCCGACAGCATGCGCTGCCAAGCGCGGGGCGGTTGGTCAGTGGACTTGTTCATTGTTGCCGGGCCGCGACCGGTTCAAGCCACGGCCGCGCCGGGCCAGGAAAACGCCGCCCAATCCGGGATGCGCGGGATGACCGGCTGCTCCCCGGCCAGAATCTCGACGCCTTCGTCCATCGCCTCCCTGGTGCGATCCAGCCGCAGCATGGCCAGCCCCATCTTACCGCTCGCCGAGCCCATGGCGCCCACGGTCTTGCCGCCCGCGGTGACCGGCGTGCCCGGCTCGGGCAGGGGCGCTTCGCCGCTCACCTGCACGATCCGCTTGCGCGCGCTGCCGCGATGGTGGACCCGCGAGACCACTTCCTGGCCCACATAGCAACCCTTGGCGAAGTCGACGCCGCCGAACTGGTCCATCAGCGTCTCGTGCGGATAGGCGTCGCCATAGGCGAAGTCCAGTCCGCCATGGGGCATACCGAGGCCGATGCGGTGGGCGTGATAATCGCCGGTTGCTTCGTCCGCCTTCGCGCCGTAGGCCCGCCATCCCATCGCGTCGAGACGAGGATCGACGAAGCGCGCTTCGCCGGCCTGGGGCTCATGTTGGTCCCATATGGCCGAGACGGTGATTTCCTCGCCCGCGGGTCCCAGGCTCACATCCGCGCGAAGCCGGTAGAAGGTCAGGCGCTGGACCAGGTCACCGGCCAGTTCGCCAGCCACATCCAGCCAGAAACCCTTCGGCCGGCGGACGAGGAAGAAGTCGAACAGAATCTTGCCCTGTGGCGACAGTAATCCGCCGAACGCCGCCTCGCCGGGCTGCAGATGCTCCACCTCGCAGGTGACGAGATTGTGCAGGAACGAGGTGGCGTCGGCGCCGCCGACGGCAATCACGGTCCGATCTGTCAACAACTGGTTTGGCATGGCGCGGTGTAAATGGTTGCAGGCGGTGCTGCCGCAGATATCCCACGGAATCGCACCGGTAACAATCCGCCCGCGGGTGCGAAGCCGCGATCAGGCGGTGCCGGGAAAGGCGACGATGTTTTCCGGTCTTGCGGTGCCGTGGATATCGAGCATGTAGACCGAAATCGGCCCCGCGCGCCCGCGCAGGTCATGCGAGCCGGCCGGCACCAGGCTGGACGGATCTCCGGCCGACTGTCGCGTGGCCGCCGAGACCAGCACCACCGCCTCTTCGTCGCCGATCAACTCCTTGCCCAGCTGCTCCAGCCGGTTGGCCACGTTCACCGTGTCGCCGACGACGGTGTAGTTGTGCCGCTCACCGCCGCCGATATTGCCGACGACGGCCCGGCCGGTATGGATGCCGATGCGCATGGCCAGCGGCTTCTTGCCCACCTGCTCGCGCCGGCGGTTTTCCGCCGAAACCGCCTGGACCATCTGGTGCGCCGCCTCGAGAGCGTGGGCGGCCTGGTTGTCGTCGGCCTCCGGCGCACCCCAGAAAGCCATCACCCCGTCGCCCATGAACTTGTCGACGGTGCCCTGGCACCCGCCGATGCAGGTGGAGACCAGATCGAAATGCTCGTTGAGCGCGGCCGCCGTCTCCGCCGCATTCATGTGTTCGGACAGCGCAGTGAATCCGACGATGTCGGAGAACAGGATGGTGACTTCGCGCTCCACCGACCGGGTGGCCTCCGTGCCCGACGACAACAGCCGCGCCACCAGGGTCTTGGGCACGTATTGGGAGAACTGGGACAGCGCGGTGTGCATGGAGTTCATGGCGACCGCCTGCTCGTCGATCTCGCGCACGCGCGAACGCGGCAGCGGCCGGTCATCGGCCAGATCGAGCTGCGAATACCGGGTCGCGGCGGTGGCGATATTGTGCAGCGGGCGCGACAGCCATCGCGCGATGAAGATCGCCGCGAGCACCGCCAGCGCCAGCGCGACCACGCCGGCAATCGCCGAGCGCACCGCCCGCATGATCTCGGTGCCGATATCGGCTTTGCTGTAGTAGACGCCGATCGTGTAGGGATCGAGCGCGAAATTCGTCAGCTGGCGCGTGATGAACACATGTCCGCCGGGCCCGCGCTGTTGCCCCTGTGAGGCCCCGCCGGCGGATTCGTAGACGGTCATGCCCTGGGGCATGTGGTTTTCGGGATCATCCAACGGTTCGGCGGTGGCGATCTCGCGCAGCGCCGGGTCGGGAAACTCCGAGAGCGGTATGTTGGGCTTGCCTTTGAACACCTGCGGCAGGCGTGAATGGGCGACGAGCGCCTGGTCCGCATCCATCACGAAGACCGTCGCTTCGGTCTGCCGCCCCAGTTCCACGACGAAACGGTTGACCGTATGCCTGCCCACCGCCGCGACCACGGCGCCCTGCAGTTCGCCATTGCGGATCAGCGGATAGCCGACGCTGTGAAACAGGATATCGTCGACAAAGACCGGTTCGCCCCAGGCCGCGGCCGGTTCTTCCGACGCCATCAACTCATGAAAGCCGCTGCCGATCTCGGCTTCGGAGGCCGGCTTCCAGGGTAGGTCGATCAGGTCGCCCTGAACGGTGCGGAACAGCCCCGATCGCCAGCCATGCACGTCGTAGACGAGCAGGGTCTCGACCACCCGCGACGTCAGCAGCACCGATTTGAGAATGTCGCGCTGGCCTTGTGCATCGCCGATCTCGAACCCGTCGTCCTGATACAGCTTGGCCAGCCCCTCCACGGTCTGTTCGGCCTGCAGGGTCTGGCTGCGAATGGAGTTCTCGATGCCCTCGATGGTCTGGATCGACTGCGCGCCCAGCAGCGAGAAGGTGTTGGCGAAATTGGCGGCGACCGATATCGCCAGCACCGTGCCGACCGACAGCGCCACCAGCCCACCGAACGCCAATATCATCAGCCAGCGCAGCGATATCGTCGTGCGCCGCTTGTTGGTGGCCGGCAGTTCGCTGACTTCTCGAAGGCTCAATGGATCGTCCCCGTCCCGCCCCCCGTCGAATCTGTCCGCCCGTTTGCGTGCCATACCACGTCATGTAGGGGCCGGCCAATGGTCTGCCAAGGTTGTGGCGGCTTGATTTGTGTGCGGCATGCCGGGGCGCCGACGGCTTTACGGTTTCCAGACGCGCCAAGCCCCGGCCGCATCCGGCCGGGGCTTGTGATGTGTGTGTGCGGATCTGGCTTAATTGCAGACCTGGACCTGGCGGGTGTACTGCACGCCATAGCGCCAGTAGGTCTGGGTGGTCCAGTAGCACGTCGGATAGACGGTGTGGACGTGAGTGGGACCATGATAGGTGTTGGCGTTGGCATGGGCGGCATTGGCCAGCGCGGTGCCCAGCAGGCCGCCGACAAACGCAGCGCCGAACACCTTGCCGTTGGCTTGCGCCGCGGTGGGAATGGCGGTGGCGGCAGCGGCGGTCAGGGCGACGGCGGCCAGGCCGGCAACGGTGGTTTTCTTCAGGCTGGTCATGGTCTTCTCCTCATCGATTGCGAACGGCCGGGTGGGGGCTTGAGCGATGAATTGCAGATAGGGGGTTTGGGCACTATCGTGCGTGCAATCGGTCACAGCGGGGGCCGCGCTCAAGGCGCCGGCGTAGCACGGCCAATAAATCAAACAATGAAAACAATGGGATAAATGTGAAACAAATTCGAGCTAGCTGATTAATGTCGCCGCTTGCCAACCTCGTCTATCGTCGCCTGTTCGCAGCCCAGGTGATCGCGCTCGCCGGCACGGGAATGTCGACCATCGCGCTTTCGCTGCTGGCGCACGATCTGGTGGGCGGCCGCGCCGGGTTGGTGCTGGGCACCGCGCTGGCGATCAAGATGGTGGCCTATGTCAGCCTGGCACCGGTGTTCGGCGCCTACGCACCGTTGCTGCCGCGGCGCGCGCTGCTGGTGAGCCTCGACCTGGCCCGCGCGGCCTGCATCGCGCTGATGCCCTTCGTCACCGAGATCTGGCAGATCTACGCGCTGATTTTCCTCTTGAACGCCTGCTCGGCCGGCTTTACGCCGGTCTTTCAGGCGACCATCCCAGACATTCTGCCCGACGAAGGCCAGTATACGCGAGCGCTTTCGCTGTCGCGGCTGGCGCACGATCTGGAGAACCTCATCAGCCCGCTCGCCGCATCGGCGGCGCTGGTGTGGATGAGCTATTCCGGCCTGTTCGCGATCAACGCCACCACTTTTGTGATCTCCGCCATGCTGGTCCTTTCGGTCGCCCTGCCGGCGCAGGTGGTTGGCGAGCGCGCGGCCGGCATATGGGCGGCCACCACCGCCGGCATCCGCGCCTACGTTGCAACCCCGCGCCTGCGCGCGCTGCTGGCGTTGTCGTTCGCGGTCGCGGCGGCGGGGTCGATGGTGATCGTCAACACCGTGGTCTTCGTCATCAGCGGCTTCGGCGGTGCCGAGCGCGACGTGGCGTTGGCGTTCGCCGCCTTCGGCGCCGGTTCCATGGTGGTGGCGCTGGGGCTGCCGGCGCTGCTGGACCGCCGGCCGGACCGGCCATTCATGCTGGCCGGCGGCGGGCTGCTCACGGCCGGGCTCGTCGTCGGCGTGTGGATCGACGGGCTCGTCATGCTGGCTGCGGTGTGGTGCGTGTTGGGCGCGGGCACGTCGGCGGTCCTGACGCCGGCCGGGCGGTTGCTGCGCCGCTCCGCCCACCAGGGCAATCGCCCGGCGATCTTCGCCGCCCAGTTCGCGCTGTCGCACGGCTGCTGGCTCATCTGCTACCCCCTGGCCGGTTGGTTGGGGGCCACTGTTTCGCTCGCTACCGCGACTTCGGTGATGGCCGCCCTCGCGGCGTTGTCGACGTTCATTGCCTGGCGGGCATGGCCGGCCGGCATGAGCCGCGAGCTGGAGCACGAACATGCGGCGTTCGACCACGAGCACGTGCACGTCCACGACGAGCACCACCAGCACCAACACGAGGGCTGGGAAGGCCCCGAGCCCCACTCCCATCCACACCGGCATGCATCCGTACGCCATTCCCATGTCTATGTGATTGACAGCCACCACCCGGTCTGGCCAAGAGGATAGGCAAGAAGTTTTCACGTCCCTCCGGCTGCCCGGCATCCCGATGAAACGCAAAGACCGCATGGACCTGCTCGGCGGCAGCATATTGGTGGCGTTTTCGCTGCTGCTGGGCTTCAACCAGGTGCTGGTCAAGCTCGTCAACGCCGGGCTGGCGCCGATCTTTCAGGCCGGCCTGCGCTCGGCGTTTGCGTTTTTCCCGGTGCTGGCGTTCGCCATCATCGCCCGGCGCCGCCTGTCGATCCGCGACGGCAGCCTGCCCGCCGGCATCTTTTGCGGCCTGCTGTTCGCCGCCGAGTTCCTGCTGCTGTTCATGGCGCTTGAATTCACCACCGTCTCCCGCGCCTCGCTGTTCTTCTACACCATGCCGTTCTGGGTGGCCTTGATGGCCCATTTCATGATCGAGGGCGAACAGCTGCGCGCCGTCCATATGGCCGGCCTGGCGCTTGCCTTCGCGGGCGTGGCGCTGGCCCTGCTCAACGACGCCGAGCCGGCCACCGACTTCGCCATCTGGGGCGATGTAATGTGCCTGCTGGGAGCAATGGGCTGGGCAGGCGTGGTGATCGTGGTGCGCACGACGCGGCTGTCGCGCTCCTCGCCGGAGATGCAGTTGCTGTATCAGCTGGGCGTGTCGGCGCTGGTGCTGGTGCCGCTTGCCGCCTTGCTGGGCGATACGGTTCGCGACATGACGCCGTCGCTGGCGGCGATCTTCACCTTCCAGGTGCTGGTCGTCGTGTGTGTGGGCTTCGTTACCTGGTTCTGGATCGTGTCGATCTATCCGGCCGCCGACATCGCATCCTATGCGTTCCTGGCCCCGGTGTTTGGCGTGCTGTTTGGCTGGCTCATACTCGATGAAAACCTATCCGCGACCATCATCATCGCGCTCGCGCTGGTGGCAGCCGGCATCACCCTGGTCAACCGCAAGAAGGCGCCCGTCGGGGACGGGTGAACATCGCCGGGCCGGCGATAAGCGGTTTTCCCGGCGGTTGTGGACAAGTTCACCGGAAGCCCAACCATCCACGACACCAACCAGTCACCGATTTCCTGTAGGCGGGTTTTGTGCAATAACCCAGGGAGCAGGGACGGCAGGGAAGCACCTGATCAGGCGGCAGGGCTCCGGGTCGGGAAGTCGGTGGCGGTGGGAAAGATAGAAAAAGCAACGGATTGGGCGGTATCTCGGGCTGCTGATGAGGCTGCTGCGGATGAACTGGCGCGCTCGCAACGGGCACGTGCCAACGGCAAGGTGGCGGACTTTGTTGTCCAACCGCCGGAGTCTACGCCAACCCTGTTTGACCGGCTTGTTGGTCCAAAGCTTCGCGGCGGGTTCGCCCGGCAGCGCGAGGGGATAATGTCGGCCGGTGAGAGCTACATAAAGCGGATAGGCGACTATGTGACGTTCGTGGCTTCGCGCCGCACCGACCGCAGACACCGTCTTTTGCCGATTACGCGGGTGGCCGTGCTGAGCGCGGCTAACATTGTGCTGGCCACCATGGTGCTGATCGCCTTCATCGATCCGATCTATCTCGACGCGTTGCGCTCCTCCGACGGCGATCCGCAATGGCTGTTCCAGGTAATCACCCGGCTCGGCCAGACCGACTGGATATTGCTGACCACCGGCCTGGTGCTGGTCGGACTGTCGATCGTCTCGGCCGACCGGTTCCAGGGATACGCCAACGTGGTCTGGCACCGGGTGTTCCTGCACGCCTATTTCCTGTTCACCACCGTTGCGTTTTCCGGCCTTCTGGCCAATTTCGCCAAGAACGCCATCGGCCGCGCACGGCCGAGATTCACGCCGGAATCGATCGATCCGTCGGCCTGGTACGCCTCGCCGTTCACCCATCACTTCCAGTTCGCCAGCTTCCCCTCCGGCCACTCCACCACGGCGGGAGCGCTGGCGCTGGCGCTTTGCCTGTTGTTCCCGCGCTGGCGGTGGTTCTTCATCTTCGCCGGCGTGGCGATCGCGATCAGCCGCCCGGCGCTGGGCCATCACTATCCTTCGGACGTTCTGGCCGGCTTCGCCTTCGGCGCGTTTTTCACCTGGGTCTACGCGCGCATGTTCGCCCGGCGGCGGCTGCTGTTCGCGTTCACCAGCGGCGGCGGGCTGAAGCTGCGCGGGGAGGGCGAGGGCAGGAAACGTTCGCTCGGCCTCGCGGTCAATCGCCGGTTCCTGCGCAAGCGTCGCGCCGATCATTAGGCAACGCGGACGGCTGCGGCCATGACACTGATGGTGTTCGATTCCGGTTTGGGCGGCCTGTCGATCCTGCGCGAGGTGCGCGCGGTGCTGCCGGACCTGCCGATCGTCTACGTGGCCGATGACGCCGCCTTTCCCTACGGCGACTGGCGTGAGGACGAGTTGGTGCCGCGCATCCTCGATGTGGTCGCAGCAGCGATCGACCGGCACGCGCCGCAGCTGGTGATCGTCGCCTGCAACACCGCGTCGACCCTGGTCATGGAGCCGCTGCGGGAACGCTTCGACATCCCGTTCGTCGGCACCGTGCCGGCGATCAAGCCGGCGGCCGAACAAACCGCTTCCGGCCTGATCTCGGTGCTGGCGACGCCCGGAACCGTCAAGCGCGAATATACCCATGACCTGATCGACAAGTTCGCAGCATCGGCCGAGGTCCGCCTGGTCGGCTCCGACGCGCTGGCGGCGGTCGCGGAGGATCATCTGACCGGCGGAACGGTCGACATGGACCTGGTGCGCGATGAGATCGCTCCGTGCTTCGTCGAGCGGGCGGGCGCCAAGACCGACATCGTGGTTCTGGCCTGCACCCATTATCCGTTTTTGATCAACGTGTTCCGCAAGGTGGCGCCCTGGCCGGTCGACTGGCTCGACCCGGCGGAGGCGATTGCCCGGCGCGCACTGGAGCTGGCCGGAGGCGGAGCGCCGGCGGCGGGTGAACCGCATCAGCCCGACCGCGCCGAGTTTACCTCAGGCACGCCATCGCCCGCCGCCGCAAGGCTAGTGGCCGGTTTCGGTCTTGTTGCATGATCCGCCCGCAAACGGGGCTTGAGAGGCTGCAATGAAGATAGGGTTTATCGGGCTTGGCAATGTGGGAGGCAAGCTGGCCGGCAGCCTGCTGCGCAATCGCTTTGACCTCACTGTACGCGATCTTGATCGCGCAGCCGCCGAACCGTTCCAGCAGAAAGGCGCGAAATGGGCCGACAGTCCGGGCGAAATGGCGGCGGCCTGCGATCTGGTGATCACCTGCCTGCCCAGCCCGGCGGCGTGCGCGGCGGTGATGGAGGCCGAAGACGGTATCTTGTCGGCAATGGCGCCGGGCAAGATCTGGGCGGAGATGAGCACCACCGACGAGGCCGAAGTGCGCCGCCTTGGCGCGCTCGTGAGCGCCGCGGGGGGCGAGCCGGTTGACTGCCCGGTCTCCGGCGGGTGCCACCGTGCGGCGACCGGCAATATATCCATCTTCGCCGGTTGCGAGCGGGCCACCTTCGAGCGCATGTTGCCGGTGCTCAAGGCGATGGGCCGGCGCATCCTGCACACCGGGCCGCTGGGCTCGGCCTCCGTGCTCAAAGTCGTGACCAACTATCTGGCCACCGCCAATCTGGTGACCCTGTGCGAGGCGCTGGTGACGGCGAGCAAGGCCGGCATGGACCTGGCCACCACCTATGAGGCGATCCGCATCTCCTCGGGCAATTCCTTCGTGCACGAGACCGAAAGCCAGGTGATCTTGAACGGCTCGCGCGACATCAACTTCACCATGGACCTGGTCTCCAAGGATATCGGCCTGTTCCAGGCGGTGGCCGAGCGCGCCGGTGTCGATCTGGAGATCAATCCGGTCCTCATCGACATCTTCGCCGACGGGCAAAACCGCTACGGCCCGCGCGAACATTCGCCCGCTATCATCCGCCGGCTGGAGGAGGCGTGCGATTTGGACATTCGCGCGCCCGGTTTCCCGGCGCAGATGGACGACGACGAGCCGGAGGAAAAAGGCTACGAGGTGGTGCCCAAGAGCGCGTGAGGCGGCCCGCCGCGGTTGACACCGTCGCGTGTTTTGCCTAATTCAAGCGCCGGCCCGGCGCCATTGGCGGCGGGCCGTTCAACGTGTCCCGCGAGCCGGCCTTTGCAAATCGTGCGCAGCCGGTTCTGTCGGCCTCGGAAATCCCCGGGGCAGAGGAGGGCGCGTTTCCTTCCTGTCCGGCCTTTTTGGCCGGCTGTCGCTTATGAAGAGGAAATGCGATGAGCAAGCGAGTCTCCGCCAAGTATAAACTCGACCGCCGCATGGGCGAAAACGTCTGGGGCCGGCCCAAGTCCCCGGTCAACCGGCGCGAATACGGCCCCGGCGAGCACGGCCAGCGGCGCAAGAGCAAGCTGTCGGACTTCGGCATCCAGCTTCGCGCCAAACAGAAACTCAAAGGCTATTACGGCAACATCTCGGAAAAGCAGTTCCGCCGCATCTATGGCGAGGCGGTGCGGCAGAAGGGCGACACCTCGGAGAACCTGATCGGTCTTTTGGAAAGCCGGCTCGATGCGATCATCTATCGCGCCAAGTTCGTGCCCACCGTGTTCGCCGCGCGCCAGTTCATCAATCACGGCCATGTGCTGGTCAACGGCAAGCGGGTCAACATCGCATCCTATCGCTGTCGGCCCGGCGATCTGGTCGAGGTGCGCGAGAAGTCGCGCGACATGGCGCTGGTGCTCGAAGCCACCCAGCTGGCCGAGCGCGACGTGCCCGACTATGTGGACGCCGACCACACCAAGATGAACGCCACCTTCGTGCGCCGCCCGGCCTTCGCCGACGTGCCCTATCCGGTGCACATGGAGCCGAACCTGGTGGTGGAATTCTACTCGCGGTAAGTGCGGCCGGTCTTGGCCGGCATCACCCTTCACCCCTACCCTCATTCCCTCCCCTCAAGGGGGAGGGAAGGTCGTATGGCAACCCGCCTGCCCGAATCCACCTGCGTCATCCTCGCCCTTGTGGCGAGGATCTAATGCGGTCAGCGACTAGTCCGCAGTGGTGGATAGGGGGTTAGATCCTTGGGACAAGCCCAAGGATGACGCCGGGGAAGGCGGCACGGCCTCATCCCCCTCCCCCTTGAGGGGGCGACATTATATTTGACAAACCCGTTTTCGATTCCCATATAGGAATCAGCAACATGGGGTTTGATCAATGTCTGTTCTTTCCAATCCGCGTTTCTATGACGAAGCCGCTGCTTTCGATTATGTGGAAAGCATGTTGTGGCCCGATGGCCCGGTTTGCCCGCACTGCGGAGGAATGGACAAAGCCTACGCGCTGAAGGGTGTCCGCTCCAAGCCGTCCAAGAAGAATCCGGAAGGCATTGAGCGCCACGGCCTCTACAAGTGCGGCCATTGCCGCAAGCAGTTCACGGTGCGGATCGGCACGATCTTCGAGGAATCCAAGCTGCCGCTGCACATCTGGCTTCAGGCGATCCATCTCATGTGCTCCAGCAAGAAAGGTATCAGCTCCCACCAGCTCGCCCGCGTGCTGGAGATCACGGTCAAGTCCGCCTGGTTCCTGTCTCACCGTATTCGCGAAGCGATGCGCTCCGATGACGGTTCGCCCATGGGTGGCGAGGGCAGGATCGTTGAAGCCGATTCCACCTACATAGGTGGCAAGGAAAAGAACAAGCATGTGGGCAAGCGCAATCCCAAGGCGATCGGTGGCCTGGGCAAGCAGATCGTCCACACCCTGGTCGAGCGCGACGGCAGCGCGCGATCGCACCATATCGCCGATGTATCCGGCAAGACCCTTCGACCGTTGCTGTTCGAGAACGTCAGCCGCAAATCCTCGCTCATGACCGACACGGGCGGCGGCTATTATCATGCCGGCAAGGGCTTCGCCCGCCATGAGACCGTCGACCACGGTAAAGACGAATATGTTCGTGGTGATGCGTACTCCAACACCGTCGAAGGCTACTTCAGCATTCTGAAGCGTGGCGTGACCGGAACGTTCCACCACGTTAGCGAACACCACCTGCATCGGTATCTGGCGGAGTTTGATTTCCGCTACAGCAATCGGATCAAGCTGGGCGTGGATGATTGTGAGCGTACCGATCGGGCGTTGTTGGGTGTTGCGGGCAAGCGCGTTACCTACCGAAGACCTGCTCAATACTAAGAGTGAACACTACCGGAAACCTGTGCAGTTGATGCTTCCATTGTGGGAGCGCGGTCACCGAAAGCGCCGCTAGGCTAGGCGGCGCGATACTGGGGTCTATTGACCTGGCGTGATCTTATTTCCGGTGGCAACCTCAGGCCCTTCGACGCGACAAGCAACTCAGTACTGCGCCGCTTGATATCGAGCGAATAACTAATATCGAATTCGTACTGTCTGCGATTCCGATACAGTTTGGAGATTTGCGGGACATTATCATAGGTCACGACCCAGGGGTTCTCTATCGCTAAGATTGTGTCAGCAAGAATCGCATGATCCTCTCGATTGTAAAAGCTGGTATATAGTCCCTGCCCTTTATTGAAATATGGAGGGTCAATACAAAAAAAAGTTGAAGGTGGCAGATCGGAGCATATGTCACCAATGAAAGCCAAGGCGTCACGTCGCGAGAGATGAATTCGATTGCGGTACTTTGCGACCCTCCGCACTCGGTGTTCTAGGTCCATCCTATTAAAGCGACAATCCAACCCATATGGGCCGGATTGATCAAGTCCGCCGATCACGCCAGCCGCCTTGATAATGCCAGAGCGATTGGTTCTGTTCAGAAAGAACGTGGCAAAGCCCAATGAGACGGGGTCACCCACGTCCATTTGAAGGTGAACCGCACGTTGCCGACGCCATTCGTCGATGGTGACGGGCGTCTTGCGAATGCGGTAGGCAAACTCGTCCGTGTGCTCTAGCACACTGTGCCAAAACGCCCAGATCGACGCATCCACATCGTTGATGTAAACATCGCTTACATAGCCGTCATATAGAAGGCTGAGCGCCAGACCGCAGCCGCCAGCGAAAGGTTCGGCATATCTTCTGCGCTGCAATCGATTTAGCCGGAGCACTTTTGAAACCAGGGGATGCAGGCATGTTTTCCCGCCTGGATATCTCAATGGTGAAGCTGACCGCGCCACGGCAAATTACCCCCAATCATCGGAAGCTAAAGCGCTTTTTACCAGATTGGGATTTGCTCGGCCAGAACTATTTGACGCCTTCGGGAAGCTTCTTCAGGAGCGGCCCTAACACCTCTATATCATTGGCAAGTTGCTCGCCATTGAACGCAGCGGCTGTATGGTCGTGCTTTGTCGAATTGCCGTAGTCGGCAATGCGTTGCAGAGCCTGCCTTATCGATTTTTGAGCGTTGCCTTTAGGGAAGCCTAGGGTGTTGAGCATTTGGCGGCTTAGATAAGACTGAAAGTCACTCGTGCTGCCATGTGCCCGTGTCAGGCACTCAATTAGCGACCACGCTGCCACGTAGAGAAGTGGTGTATGTGGACCCATCGAAATGGAGGTGAGAGAAAAATAGAGATGCTCCAGTTTATAACTCGGAATGGCCTTTATAGCCGCTTCGATGTCGGCATCATGTGGCACTTTGGTTCGGCCCTTAGGCTGTGACGGAGATGTGCCTCTACCTCGAGGTCCCTTCACGCCGGACACAGTTAGCGATCGCGGCTGGGTCCGGCGACCGGACATGCCAATTGATGCCTCCAGTTTCCTTGCATAGTTGCGAATATCCTCCGCTCTACGTCCGGTTCTGGTGTCAATCTTCTTCTCAGCTACGTCTCGAATGAAAGCCCTGAAGATTTTCGAAAACTCATCTTCACTTAGATCAATCTTCATATCATCCGGATCGATCGTGGCCAGCCCGATGCTTTCGCGCAACCGTGGATTCGCCAGATACTTTTGGATGGTCGACATTCGGCCTTTTCTTTCAGCCTCGGTGATATAGCCGCGCTTTTGCGCAAGATCGAGAATGGCTTGCGAAAGATTGTTTCTGCTATACGAAGTGTTCCTTGATTTTTGTTCGGCGTCCCAACTGCGTCGACCCCTTCCATGGTCTGGGCCACCGTGTATACGGTCACGCCAAAGGCGGACTTCATTGAGGTCTTGAAATACAACCGCGAAAATCTTTTCGATCGGCGTCCACGTTTTAGCCGCACTGGCAAATCGCTTTCGCAGGTTTGCGGGCGCGCGATCAGGATCGTTCAAAAGTTGCAGCGCACACAGGCGTCGATTGCCCTCTGCGGAGTAGTAGCTGTTCCCTCCATCATCCGAGACTAACGCAAACAACTCCAGCGGATTTAGACCGTGCTTCGCAATGTCCTCCGCAAGCGTGATGACCTGTTCCTCTCGGCACAGGAATGCGATAGTCTCAGGCTGACCTTTGAATGGCTTATGTCGAGGATTGTCAGTATCCAGAAAAACTCGATCTAGATCGATCATCTCAGCGGCTTCAATCCCATAGGCCATCACTTCCTCGCATTATTGTTTTGTCGGAAGCAAAATGAAGAAAGAGAAACTACAGAGTCAACCCGACAAGTTCCGCGAAGCCGCGCGCGAGCTGGAAACGGACGATGACGAAAAGCGGTTCGATGAAACCGTGAAGAAGATCGTCAAGCCGGTCAGACCGGATCGGAATCCTGACTAGCTGAATTTTTCCAGCACACGAAGAATCATCGCAAGCGCTAAAGCGACCGCGAACATCGCCACAAGGAATGCGGCCATCCACCATATGTACGTCCACATGCTATCCCAATCAGTCTGTGCAGGGTCCATCGACACGCGGGACGAAAACATTGCTGCAAGGCAATAACCGAGCGCGCCAGCGGTGGTGAAAATGACAAATTTCATGTTGACTCATCGTCATGCCCGTTCGCGGCCGTCTGTGCGGCCAGTAGCCGAACGGCGGTTGACGCGGCGCGGCAGCCATTGGCGAAACCATGTATCCATTTTTCGTCGAGGTCGACGGCTTGCGCCATTAGACGCACGGTTTGGTTGTCGATTGCCTCTATCGCCTTATCGAGCGCATCGCAACGAATCCGATCTTCTACTGCCTTTTCCATCTATCCGCCCCACAGTCTGACCCTGCAAGGCCCGGTGGTGCCGGGCCATTGCCAACATTTCCTGTGAGGAGATGAATCTCACCTATTTACCCAGCCTCGGGAGCTACCCTTGGCCGTGACGGGTTATTGTATTCAGTGAGTAACCCGACATGCGGGACTCACAGGAAAAGTGTTGGCAGGCGGAGTTTCCGGGAAATAGCAGGGGTTGTCAATTGGTGGTCGACAGGTCAAAATACGATTGGTTTGTTAAGTATAATATCGCCCTTGAGGGGAGGGGTTAGGGGTGGGGGTGCAATTGCACAATACCCTCGCGCCTACCCCACAATCTCATACCGCGCCACAACCTGCTCGAAATTCATTGGGCCGGGCACGGTGACATACTCCTTCACCGGTGTGTAACCCAGGCGCTGCAGCACCGCATTCGGGCTTTGGTTTGAAGCCTTGGGCTCGCAGATCAACCGCTGCAGCTCGAACTCCGCCATGAAATGCTCGATCGAGCGTTGGAAGAAGACCGGACCGTAGCCTTTGCCCCGGTGCCGGTTGTCCCAGACGTGCAGGTGGATCTTCGCTTCGACGCCGAAGGCGATGTCGGCGAGGTTGGAATGGCCGATCAGTTCGTCGCCGACCTGCCAGCCCACATAGTAGAGCTGTTTTTCCTTCAGCGGCTTGTCGAATTGCGCTGACAAGACATCCAGCCACTCCTGCCACGGGC
>JANQKQ010000053.1 GCA_028281105.1 Rhizobiaceae bacterium | reverse complement strand
CTGGATCGTCGGATCAAGTCCGACGATGACGAGGAGAGGATGGTCGGCTGCGGACAGGTGGCTTCACCCCCCTCTGTCCCTTCGGGACATCTCCCCCCTTGAGGGGGGAGAGCGGCCTTGCCTCCGCCTCAGCCTTTCCAACCCATCGCGGCGCGTGCCGCTTCCCCTCTCTCCCCTCGGGGAGAGATGTCGGCGCAGCCGACAGAGAGGGGGCAGGTCGACGTGCAGAGCCGTTCACTCGATGCATCCCACACCAGCGTCATGTCAAACCCACACCGTGGGAACCTGCAAACTGCGGGACGCTGATCGATGCGCCTGCCGAGTTCTGTTTATTGACGCTCCGATCAGCGTCCCGCGCGGAGATTTTTAGACAAGCGACGCTGGTGAGGGCTTCCTGGAAGGTACCCCGACCACGCCGGTCAGGCTTCAACGAGCCTTGAACCGCCCGCCGCGGCAAGGTCTCCGGCTCCGCTGTCGCCGCCTCCCACATGGCCACGGATCCCATATGGCGTTCGCGTGAGACGGCGATACGGGGGAGGATACGGGAGGTGGAGAGGGCGGGGATAAGTTTTTGCAGCAGGCCGGGGCCACTGCGAAAGTTACTTGGAAAAGTCTGCTAAGCGGATCTGTTAGTGTTTTCGATCCGAGCTAACATTTAAGCAGCGACAAGCCACCTATCGACACTTTGTGTCAACGCCGGTCATCTTTGAACCAGACTCAAAGCGGCGGAAAGTTTGCTCCGCTATTTGGCTACCAACCAAATTTCGGTGCAGTGTACGAGAGCACCGCAAATATCGTGAAACGTTGCGGTTACGGTGATTTGATCCTCCTGCAAACCGATAAAGTCAGAAAAGCTGCCCCTAAATTTCGTCACTTTGCACAATGGTGAATACCCCTGAGGTTGATGCACAGGAAGCGCATGACCGTGTGCGAAGGGGGTTTCATGAGCATGAGTGAATGGTGAATCCTCATCATGGGCCAATGGTGATCGATTGCCCGGAGGCAATGAATCCTCGCCGAAATGGACGTCCGGGAAAGTCTGACCTGCACCCGTTAATGCCAGTAAATCGACCGGCTTGATTTTAGCAACCCCACCTTGGCACGCATTGGAAAAATCGAGAGTTACGCTTGCTTTGTTTGTATTCTCTGCTTCAAATGTCACCTGAAGCTGGTCATCAACCCGTATGTCACCAGTGCCATCCGATCGCGAGCATAGCAGAAGCTCTTTTGTGCCTGCGGGCACAGATTCTAGAGACATTGTTTGGTAAAACATAACGCCTTTTTTATGGATTGATCTTGGTTGGCGATATAAACCAATTCTAACCGCGCTCAGAGACATCCCTACACTCCACGCTTCACTGACTATTTATTTGTAGAGTAATACCTCTTCATCATAAGGCAAGTCATTATATATATCGCCGGCCATCATCTATTCCAAATATTCAGCCAAAATAGCTCTTCCAGTTCGCTGGCAAGCCACTGAATTTACGGAAGACAATACGCGTCATCTCCGTTAGCTCGAATTCAAGTAATTCTTTCATTGTGGAATCAATTTTAAATTATCCATCAAAAACAAATTGAATAATTTCCCGGCAAACCGGTATGTCGGCATAGGACCAGGAACGAACCACAAGTTTGGCCAGTAACATCTGACATACGACCTCACTCAACGCCTGAGAGGGGCTCAGAGCTGCCTTCCAAAGCAATCACAGCATGGTCCGACTGACAAAAGCCCGATAAGCCACCGATTCCACCGCGGCCACGCGAACCCACCTACTCTACCGCCTTCAACCGCGGCTGCTCCTCGCCCGCAACTTCCCCCGGCCCGCCATCATCGAACTCCAGCTCCGCGATCCGGCCGCCGCGGCTGGTGACCTTGCGCGTGGAGATCAGGATTTCCTCGACGTCCTTTTGGGTCATGTTGAAATGGCTGGCGAGCTTGCGCACCCGTTCATCCAGCCGGCCCACATCCTCCATCAGCCGCACGATCTCGCCCTGGATCAGATGCGCCTGTTCGCGCATGCGCACGTCCTTCAGCACCGACTGGATCACCTGGATCGACAGCATCAGCAGCGACGGCGAGACGATCACGACGCGGGCACGGTGCGCCTTTTGCACCAGCGGCTCGAAGTTTTCGTGGATGTCGGCGAAGATCGATTCAGACGGCACGAACATGAACGCGGTGTCCTGGGTCTCGCCGGCCAGCAGATATTTCTCCGCGATCGCCTTGATATGTGTGTCCACGTCGGTGCGGAACCGGCGCTGCGCCACCTTGACCGCCTCGTCGGTCTCCGCCGCGCGCATGGCGTTCCACGCTTCCAGCGGAAACTTGGCGTCGATCACCAGGTCGGGCGAATCGTTGGGCATGGCGATCAGGCAGTCCGGCCGGGTCTTGTTCGACAGTTCCGGCTGGAACCGGTAGGCGCCTTTGGGCAGCCCGTCCTTGACGATCGCCTGCATGCGGCCCTCGCCGAACGCGCCGCGCGTCTGCTTGTCGGCTAAGATGTGCTGCAGCTCGACCACCTGGGACGACAGTTGCGTGATGTTGGACTGGGCCTGGTCGATCACCGCCAGGCGTTCTTTGAGATGGCCTAAGCTCTCCTGCGTGTTCTTGGTGGTCTGCTCGATCGACTGGCCGATGCGCCCGCTCATCGATTCCAGCCGCTCGTTGACCGCGCGCATCAGGTCGCCCTGGCGATTGGAGAGCACTTCGGCCATGGTCTGAACCCGGCCGGTCAGTTCGTTCTGGCTGGCCACCAATTCGGCCATGCGCGCCTCGGCCTCGCGCGCGCGTTCGCCCGCTGCCGCCTCGTTCGCCGCGCGCGCGGCAGCCTTGCGCCATGCCAGCACGATCAGCGCCAGCGCCACCAGCCCGGCGGCCGCCAGCGCCATGCCCGCACTGACCATGGCGCCACCCATCTGAAAAAGCGGTTGGCCAAGCCAATGGGCCAGATCGAGGGGCTGGGTGCTGCTCGGTTCCATCGGCAAGGCTTAGCAGATTCGGCGGCCGCATTGAAAGAACAAAACAGGAATACCTGTGCAGCAACCTTCCCGCCGCCGCCGGCGGCGCGATCAGTTGACGGGCTATCAAGCATTGCCTATTTCAAGGGCCGGATGCCGAAACCGAGGCATCGCAGCCGACTGATCCTCCCATGAGCGTTCGCGAAATCATCATCCTGCCCGATCCGATCCTGCGCCAGGTTTCCAAGCCGGTGGAGCGCGTGGACGATGAATTGCGCGCGCTGCTCGACGACATGGCGCAGACCATGTACGAGGCGCCCGGTATCGGCCTGGCCGGCGTTCAGATCGGCGTGCCGCTGCGCGTCATCACCGTCGACGTCGCCAAGCGCGCCGCGCGAGAGGAGGGCGACGACGGCGCGGCGGAGGAAGTCGAGGAAGTCCGCGATCCCGTCTTCCTGATCAATCCGCGCATCGTGCATCGCTCCGACGAGCGCTCGGTGTATGAGGAAGGATGCCTGTCGATCCCGGAATATTATGCCGAGGTGGAGCGGCCGGCGGCCTGTGTGGTCGAATATGTCGACCGCGACGGAAAGGAGCAGGTCATGGAAGCCGACGGGCTGCTGGCGACCTGCGTCCAGCACGAGGTCGACCATCTCGACGGCAAACTGTTCATCGACTATCTGTCCAAGCTCAAGCGCGATATGGTGATCCGCAAATTCACCAAGGCGGCGCGCCAGTCGGGCGGCCCCGCACCCAACCGGATGGTCGGCTGATTTTTGTTTAGCCGGCTCCGGCCCGCTCCCCCTCCCAACCACCCCCTCGAGGATACTGCTGTGGGGTGGCTGGGAGGGGGAGCGGGCCAGAGCCGACTTCCGCGTCAGAGCAAAACAATCCGGGGACTTCGTTTATGCCTTTGCGCGTCGTCTTCATGGGCACGCCGGAGTTCGCGGTGCCCGCGCTTTCGGCGATTGCCGAAACGGACCATCGCCTCATCGCCTGCTACACCCAGCCGCCGCGGCCTGCGGGGCGTGGCATGGCCGAACGCAGATCGCCGGTGCATGCGAAGGCCGATGAACTGGGCGTTCGCGTGTTCACGCCGGCGACGCTCAGGACCGATGACGAGCAGCGCCGCTTCGCCGATCTCGCCGCCGATGTGGCAGTGGTGATCGCCTACGGCCTGCTGTTGCCGCGCGCGATCCTCGATGCGCCGGGGCTGGGCTGCTTCAACGCCCATGCCTCGCTGCTGCCGCGCTGGCGCGGGGCGGCGCCGATCCAGCGCGCGATCATGGCCGGCGACGGGGAAACCGGCGTGGCGATCATGAAGATGGACGCCGGCCTCGATACCGGCCCGGTGGCGATGACGGAACGGGTCGCGATCGAGGCGAGCATGACCGCCGGCGAACTGCACGATGTCTTGTCGCAGCTGAGCGCGCGGTTGTTGGTCGCGACGCTGGGCGCGCTGGAGGCGGGAGCCCTGCCGCTAGCCGCACAGCCCGCCGACGGCGTCACCTACGCCGGCAAGATCGACAAGTCCGAGACCCGCATCGACTGGGCGCGGCCGGCCGCGCAGGTGCACGATCACATACGCGGCCTGTCGCCGTTTCCCGGCGCCTGGTGCGAGTTCGCCGCGGGTGGCAAGGCCGTCCGCGTGAAGGTGCTGCGCAGCGAAATCGCGACCGGCGATGGCGAACCCGGCCAAATCCTGGACGAACGGGATCTGAGGGTAGCCTGTGATGGGGGTGCGGTGCGACTGCTGCAGGTGCAGCGGGCGGGCGGCAAACCGGTCGGCGCGGCGGAATTCCTGCGTGGCATCTCGCTCGACCCGGGCCAGGTGCTAGGGTGATGCCGCGCTATCGCCTGGAGATCGAGTTCGACGGCACGCCCTATCGCGGCTGGCAGCGCCAGGCGGGCGCGCCGTCTGTGCAGCAGGCGATCGAGGAGACGATCGAGCAGTTCTGCCAGCACAAGGTTACCGTGTTCGGCGCCGGGCGCACCGACACCGGCGTGCACGCGACCGCCCAGGTGGCGCATGTGGACCTGGACAAGGAATGGACCACCGACAAGTTCTTCGAGGCCGCCAACGGCATCCTGCGCCAGCGCGGCGACGCCATCGCCATCACCGGCTGCGAGAAGGCCGCCGACGAGTTCGACGCGCGCTTCTCCGCCGTCCGCCGCCACTACCGCTACCGGATCATCAACCGGCTGGCGCCGCTGGCGCTGGAAGCCACCCGGGCCTGGTGGGTGCGGTTTCCGCTAGATGCTGCGGCGATGCACGAGGCGGCGCAGAAGTTGGTCGGCCATCACGACTTCACCACCTTCCGCTCGGTCAACTGCCAGGCCAAGTCGCCGATGAAGACGCTCGAGCGGCTGGACGTGTTCCGGACCGAAGGCGACGAGATTGAGGTAACCGCCGTCTCGCGCTCGTTCCTGCACAACCAGGTGCGCTCGATGGTGGGCACGCTGAAGATGGTGGGTGACGGCAAGTGGACCGCCGCCGACGTGCGCCAGGTGCTGGAGGCGAAAGACCGCGCAAGCTGCGGTCCGGTGGCGCCGGCGCATGGGCTTTATCTGACGAAGGTGGAGTATTAGATCTACCCCCACCCCTAACCCCTCCCCTCAAGGGGGAGGGGGACTTGGGCCGCGCCACCCTCTCTTCCGTCATCCTCGAGCTTGCCCCGAGGATCCAACCACCCATCGGGCTCTGAAAACCAACGGCACCGGAGTTAGATCCTCGCCACAAGGGCGAGGATGACGCGGTTGGGTTGGGCAGGCGAGGTGCCACACTTTCCTTCCCTCCCCCTTGTGGGGAGGGAATGAGGGTGGGGGTCAAGACAATGAAGGTGGGGGTGAAAGAGCACACCTACCACATGGTCTGCTGGGCGCGTTCGGGCCATTGCTCGTCATAGGCCGCGGCGTCGGTGCCGTCGTCGCTCATCTGCGCGAGAATCTGTCCCGCGGTGGGCAGCGTCGCCGGGTCCGTGTGAACGTCCGGGTCCCACAATTTCGAGCGCACGATCGCCTTGCCGCATTGGAAATAGACTGCGTCCGTCTCGATGACGATGACCGAGCGGGGCTGCTTGCCGTTGATCGTGAACGAGGCGATGAGATCGGGATCGACCGAGATTTTCGCACGACCATTGACCCGCATCGTGGTGCCCGAGCCCGGCAGCAGGAACAACAGCGCGACGCGCGGATCGCGCACGATGTTGCGTAGCGAATCCGTGCGGTTGTTGCCGCGCCGGTCGGGCATCATCAAGGTGCGCTCGTCGTGGATGCGCACCACCCCGCCCAGTTCGCCGCGCGGCGAACAGTCGAGCCCCTCCGGCCCGACGGTCGCCAGCGCCATGAAGGGCGAGGCCTCGATCAGACGCGCATATTGCTCGGTGATGTGGCCGGTCTCCTTGACGAGCGACTTGGGATTGGCCGGGCCGTACAGCGCCTCCAGCGCCTCGATGTCGGTGATTTCAGTCATCACTCGGTCCTGCAGGTGTTGGAGCACTTCATGCTTTCATTGAAACATGGAGATGCTCACTCTTTTTTTCACGCACTTTCGCGAGCGCAAAAGTCTGCAACTTTTGCTGAAAGCGCTCTAACCCGGACCGGCGAAATAATCCGCCAGGAACCGGACGTAGATTTCGGTCAGCTCGTCGAGATCGGCCAACGCCACGCGTTCGTCGATCTGGTGCATGGTCTGGCCCACCAGCCCGAATTCGACCACCGGGCAATGATCCTTGATGAACCGCGCGTCCGAGGTGCCGCCTCCGGTCGAAAGCTGCGGGGCGCGGCCGGTCACCGCCTCCACTGCGCCAGACAGCGTGCCGATAAGCGCATTGTCACGGGTCAGGAAAACCGGGCTGGTGCGGCCGATCCATTCGATCTCGAACGTCACCGGCCCTTCAGCATGCCTGCGGGCAAGCGCCGATCCGGCCCCGGCCTCCAGCCGGCGGGTGATCTCCGCACGCAGGCTGGCTTCGTCCCAGCGATCGGAGAAGCGGATGTTGAACATCGCCTGAGCGCTGCCGGGAATCACGTTGGCGGCCGGATTGGCTATATCGATCGAGGTCACCTGCAGTTCGGTGGCCTGGAAGTTCTCTGTCCCCTCATCGAACGGCTCGCCCAGCAATGCCGCAAGCACGTCGACCATGCCGTGGGCGGCGTTGTCGGCCAAATGAGGATAGGCGGAGTGGCCCTGGATGCCGGTCACGGTGATGCGCCCGGAAAAAGAGCCCCGGCGGCCGATCTTGATCGCGTCGCCCAGCCGTTCCGGGTTGGTCGGCTCGCCGACGATGCACGCATCGATCTGCTCGCCATTGTCCCGCATCCACCCGAGCAGCTTGTCGGTGCCGTTGATCGACGGGCCCTCTTCATCCCCGGTGATCGCCAGCGAAATCGAACCGGTAGGCGAACCGTGTTGCGACAGATGCCGCTCGACCGCAGCGACGAAGCAGGCGATCGCGCCCTTCATGTCGACCGCGCCGCGGCCGATCATATGATCTTCGTCGATATCGCCGTCGAACGGGCCCGAGCGCCATTGTTCGGCTGGTCCCGGTGGCACCACGTCGGTGTGGCCGGCGAAGCAGAAGTTGGGCGAGCCCGCGCCCAGCCGCGCGTAGAGGTTCTCGACGTCCGGCGTGTTCTCATCGGAAAATGTGAGCCGGTGCACGACGAAGCCCAGGGGCCGCAAAGCCTCTTCCAGCACGGTGAGCGCACCGGCTTCGGCGGGCGTCACCGACGGGCAGGCGATCAGCTCGCGCAGCAGTTGGGCGGGACGGGAAAGCGTTTGGCTCATGGCTTCTCCGGGCGGTGAGACCGGCATGCCTCACGCCTTGGGGAAAGGCGGCGGGCCGTGCCGGTTTGTCTCCTGCTTGGACGGCAGCACCATCATCACGATCAGGAATATCCAGGAAATCGCCGGAATGAGCAGGCAGATCGCCAGGATCGCAGGCAGGTCCAGATCGTGCAGCCGCTTGACCGTCATCGCCAGCGCGCTCCAGGTGGCGGCTATGCCGCCGATGATCAGCACGAAGCCCCACATGGTCAGATCGGCGGCGGCCTCCTCGGCCATAACCAGACGGATCAGCACCAGCGCCTGCAGGGTCATCATGAACAGCGCGCCCAAGATATAGGACTGGCGCGCGATCCGGCCTTTGAAGCTGAACAGCAGCCAGGCGACCGTGGGTTGCGGAAGCGGCTCGGGATCGGGCATCGGCCGCTCAATCGCGCAGCAGTTCGTTGATCGAGGTCTTCGAGCGGGTGCGTTCGTCGACTTTCTTGACGATCACCGCGCAATACAGGTGCGGCCCCCAGTTCTCGCCGGGCAGGTTCTTCGACGGCATCGAGCCGGCCACCACCACGGAATAGGGCGGGACCTCGCCGATATGGATTTGCCCGGTCTCGCGGTCGACGATCTTGGTCGACTTGCCGATGAACACGCCCATGCCGACCACGGTGCCTTCGCGCACGATGCAGCCTTCGACGACCTCGGAACGCGCGCCGATAAAGCAGTTGTCCTCGATGATGGTCGGACCCGCCTGCATCGGCTCGAGCACTCCGCCGATGCCCACGCCGCCCGACAGATGCACGTTCTTGCCGATCTGCGCGCACGAGCCGACGGTGGCCCAGGTGTCCACCATCGTGCCCTCGTCCACATAGGCGCCCAGATTGACGAAGCAAGGCATCAACACCGCGCCCGGCGCGATGAACGCAGAGCGGCGAACGACGCAGCTCGGCACCGCGCGGAATCCAGCCCGCTCGAATTCTTTCGCGCCCCAGCCGGCGAACTTCGAGGGCACCTTGTCCCACCAGGTCGCCTTGTCCGGCCCGCCCTTGATGATCTCCATGTCGGTCAGGCGAAACGACAGCAGCACGGCCTTCTTCAGCCATTGATTGACCACCCACTCGCCGTCGTCGCGGCGCTCGGCCACGCGGGCCTTGCCGTCATCGAGCAGTTCGAGCGCGTGTTCGACGGCTTCGCGGACCTCGCCCTTGGTCTTGGTGCTGATCGACGCGCGATCCTCGAACGCCGCGTCGATGACGGTTTCCAGCTCGGCTGCTTTCATCTTGGCCATTTGTTTACCCCTGACCGGCACACTGCCATCCGCACCCGCCGCGCCTTGTTCCCGGCGGGCGAAAATTCGCGCGGACGGTATGCGAACGACAATAGGGCGTCAATCGCCCGATGGTCCGCGCTCAGGGCGGAAGAACGGTTATCATGGCACAGCGAAACGCAGACGGCTGGAAGGCGCTCAAACGATCGCGCGAGGACATTGCCCAGGCCGAGCGCGTGCCGGTCACGGCACAGACCGAGGCGCCGGCCTATCGGCTAGCGTTCGACGATGAAGACTTTCTATGTCGCGAGGAGCTTCGCCCGGTCCGCCTGCAATTGGAGCTACTAAAGACCGAGATGATGCTGACCGAACATGGCATCACCTCGACGGTGGTGCTGTTCGGCGGCGCGCGCATCCCCGAGCCGGGCAAAGAGGCGTGGGCGGCGCGCAACGCGACCCAGAGAGAGAACCTGGAGGCCAATTCGGGCTATTATGAAGAGGCGCGCGAATTCGCCCGCACCGCATCGCGATATTCCGCCAACACCGGCTACAAGGAGTTCGTGGTGGTGACCGGCGGCGGGCCGGGTGTGATGGAAGCCGGCAACCGGGGCGCGGCCGATGTGGGCGCGCCGTCGATCGGCCTCAACATCGTGCTGCCGCACGAGCAGGCGCCGAACACGTTCGTCACCCCGGACCTGTGCTTCAACTTCCACTATTTCGCCATTCGCAAGATGCATTTCCTAATGCGCGCCAAGGCGGTCGCCGTGTTCCCCGGCGGTTTCGGCACCATGGACGAACTGTTCGAAAGCCTGACGCTGATCCAGACCAAGCGCATGGAGCCGGTGCCGTTCCTGCTGTTCGGCCAGGACTTCTGGTCGAAGGTGATCAATTTCGACGAACTGGCCCGCCAGGGCACCATCTCGCCCGACGATCTGAAACTGTTTCATTTCGTCGACACCGCGGCCGAGGGCTGGGATCTGGTGAGCGCCCACTACTCCCTGTAGCGCGGCCCCAGGGCCTCTGATCGGCCGCCTAACTGTGACATTTATGCATCGTTTCGGCGTCATCGCAGTGTGACATCGAGCACAACATCATCATCAAATTGCCGTTAACTGTTCTTTAACCAGCCACAATTAGGGCCCAGATAACACCCGGTAAACAGGAAAGGCAGGCCCATGAACATCGTTCAAATGCGCATTGAAACCGACACCGTCGCAGCACACGCGGCCGGCGCGGTGGGCATGCGATCGCGCCATGTCATTTCCGCAAAAAGCGGCGGCAACGGCCAGTCGCTGGCCGGCACCGGCGCCTTGGTGTTCGAAGGCGAACTGCTGGAACTGCCCGCCGTGTGGCGGCCTTGCGCGCGGGTTCACTGACCGCGCTCGCGCTCATCCACGTCCCTTGGGCGGTGCACCAGCGAGACCAGCACGAACGAGATGATCATCAGCAGGGTCCACGAGCCCAGCTTGGCCGGTGAAACCACCGTCCAGCCTTGCTCCTGGCCGGGATAGAGCCATGCTCTTGACCAGGTGCCGATGTTCTCCGCCAGCCAGATGAACGCTGCGATCAGGACGAAGCCGAGCAGCAGCGGCATGCGGTGGCGGAACCGGAACACCCGGTAGTGGACGAAGCAGCGCCCGTAGAGCACCACGGTCACCGCGAACAGGATGTAGCGGACGTCCCACACAAAGTGGTGTGAGAAGAAATTCACGTAGATCGCCGCGCACAGCAACACGGTCGCCCATATGGGCGGGTAGCGGCTGTAGCGCATGTCGAAAATACGGCTGATCCTGGCCAGGTAGCTGCCGACGGCGGCGTACATGAAGCCGGAAAACAGCGGCACACCGCCGATGCGGAAGAAGTTCTCTTCCGGGTAGATCCAGGAACCGGCGGCGGTCTTGAAGATTTCCATCACCGTGCCGACCAGGTGAAAGATCGCGATCACCTTGGCCTCCTCCCAGGTCTCCAGTCTGCCGGCGAGCATCGCCAGTTGGATCGCGACGGCGGCCAGGAACAGGAAGTCGTAGCGGGTGAGCGCGGCTTGGTCGGGATAGTAGAGCCTAGTGGCCAGGATCGCCGCCAGCATCGCTCCGCCGAACAGGCAGGCCCAGGCCTGCTTGAGCCCGAAAACCACGAACTCGACCAAAGCGCCTGAAAGCCCGCTCGCGGGCAGCCGGTCGAGCACCCGATGGGCCAGGACGTCAATCCGCGCTTCGACGATGGTGAAGCGTCTCATGAACCGCCGGAGCGGCCTTCTGACGTGCCGGCCAGGACCCGCGTCAGAAACCCGGTGATCTCGTCGGCCACATGATCGATGTGGTCGTCTTCGGCGCCGTCGTGCTCCCAGCCTTCGCGGCCGGGATCGGCTCCCGGCGCGATTAGTACGGTGACCATGCCCAGTTGCTTGGGCACTTTCAGGTTGCGGGGCATGTCTTCGAACATCGCCGCGTTGGCCGGATCGACATCGTGGCCGTCCAGGAACTGGTGATAGGGCCGGTGGTCGGGCTTGGGCACATAGTCGGCCGCGACGATGTCGAAGATGTGGTCGAACCGGTCGGCGATGCCGATCGCTTCCAAGGTCTTGCGTGCGTGGCGCACGTCGCCGTTGGTGAACACATGCTTGCGCCCGGGCAACAGGTCGATCGCCTCGCCGAGCGCCGGATTGGCCGCAATTCCTGAGTAGTCGATGTCGTGGACCGCGTCGAGAAAGACGCGCGGGTCGGTGCCATGCTCGGCCATCAGCCCGCGTAGCGTGGTGCCGTGGCGGCGGAACAGGTCCTTCTGCAGCGCGCGGGCCTGATCGTGGGCGAAACCGGTAAGCGCCATCACGAACTGGGTCATCCGCTTGTCGATCTGCGCGAACAGGCCGCTGGCACGCGGATACAGCGTGTTGTCGAGGTCGAACACCCACTCGCTGATGTGGGAGAACGGGTCCGGATCGGTTTCTTCGCGCATGGCGATAGCTATAGGCCAGACACGGCGACATCGCCATGGAGTCTCGCTTCTTTTGAAACGGCTCCGGCCCGCTCCTCCATCCTCATTCCCACCCCATCAGATAGGGGACACCATTGCGCCGTCCCTTCTCGGCGTCATCCTCGCCCGCGAGGCGAGGATCCAGGGGCCACACAATGCTGCGCTTGGGTTCTGGATCCTCGGGACAAGCCCGAGGATGACGGGAGTTGCGGACAGCACCGCGCAAATCCCACTCTCCCAACGGGGCAATGTTTGGAGGTATCGGGGGCACCGGGCGGGCCGGCACCCGGTGCGCTAAGCGCGAACCACCCAACCCCGCTTGCATTTGCGCTGGCGCCCTGCAAGTTGGCGTGCATGGAAACCTGGGTCCTGATCACCGTCGCCGCCGCGTTCGCGCAGAACCTGCGCACGACCTTTCAGAAGCATCTCAAGGGCGCCATGGGCACCACCGGTGCGACGTTCGTGCGCTTCGGCTTCGGCGTCCCGTTCGCGCTGATCTTCCTGGCGCTGATCGCGTGGCTCGGCGGGTTCGAGGTGCCCGCCCCCAATGCGGCGTTCCTCCTCTGGGTCGTCGTCGCCGGCGGCGCTCAGATCGGCGCGCAGGCGCTGCTGCTGATGGTGTTCTCCTACCGCAACTTCGTGGTCGGCAACGCCTATTCGCGCACAGAGCCGATCCAGGCGGCGCTGTTCGGCCTGATATTCTTGGGCGAGAAGCTGGGGCTTGGCGCACTTGTCGCCGTCGCGGTGGCCGTTGTCGGGGTGCTGCTGATCTCGATGGCGCGCACCGGCGAGGCGGCCGGCAGCCTGTGGCGCGGACTGTTCACCCGGCCCGCGGCGCTGGGGCTGGCATCGGGCGCCATGTTCGGCATCGCGGCGGTGGGCTACCGCGCCGCCTCGTTGTCGCTGGGCGGTCCCGGCTTCATGATGCAGGCCGCGACCACGCTCGTGTGGGCGATCGCTCTGCAAAGCCTGGCCCTGATCGTGTGGATGGCATGGCGCGAGCGCGACCAGTTCGCCAAGATCGCGCGCGCCTGGAAACTGTCGCTGGCCACCGGCTTCGTCGGCGCCACCGCCTCGTTCGGCTGGTTCGCGGCCATGACCCTGCAGCAGGCGGCCATCGTCAAGGCGGTGGCCCAGGTGGAGATGCTGTTCGCCATCGCCACTTCGGTCCTGTTCTTCAAGGAGAAGATCACCGGCATGGAACTGGCCGGCGTGGGGCTGATCGTCGCCGGTATCGTCGCGCTGGTGCTCGGCGGGTTTTGAGTTGAGGATCGTTACTATGTTTTGGTTGGATACCGCTTCGCTTGCAAAAGGAGCAGTTGCACTTGTTTTGATTTTGATATGCGCTTTTCCAGAGGAAGCATACCCGCAGACAATCGATGAGTTTATCGAGCAGGGCATTTCTATCTACGATCGGAATATCGATTCTCTTCGACAATTTAGATCGGAGGTGCGGAAGAGCTTGGAAGAATTAGAAGGGGAAGAAAAAGAAGATGCGGAAAAATTTATAGAAGAAATTTCCGATAAGATACTGCGTAACATAGTTGGAAGAGCAGAATTTTATACGGCGCGGCGCATGTGTAAGAATTTCGAATGTTTGTACAATAGTGAAAAATCCACTTTTATTTACATAACAAAAAGCGGCCACTGGATGTTGGCATCGGGTAAAATACTGCATCACTCAAAATAAAATGTATAGTCGGTATCTAGCGGGACATGGATGTGCAGATTGAACATCTGCCAGTAGCGATTGTCGGGGCAGTCTTCTGGTTTGGGAGCATATTCCTCGATCGTATCTTTATAGCCGCCGTCTCCATTCAGATCGCGTAATATGCACAGTGGGCGCATAATGCCGGTTGCGCTGCCGTCTTGCTCTGGAAAATACAAAAGTTGCGGTATGTGGTCGATCCGGACTGCGCGAACGGCCATCGCGACCAAGCGCTCATCCCGTCCCGAAAGTTGGCGCACGCATTTGCCGCTCTTGAGGTTATACCATCCCTTGAGCGGCCATGTGGTGCGCTGCTTAAGAACATCGGGAAAGTGAGTGTAAATGATGGCGTACCTGATGTCGTAGTCGGTTTCGTTACACAGACGCAGGCCGGCGTTTGCGGGTGCAGCCCACATAAGCGGAATGAGCAGCCATAAGCCGAAAAGGAACCCGAAATTGCTGCGGCGGATGATCTTCATATCGGACCGTTTGTAGGAACACGTGCTTCCAGCTGCAAGGGAATCCGCGAATCCGGTGCGGACACAGCCGCAACATCACAGATCGGATGGCGCACAGCCTGAAGTGGCCTACCTCACCATCAGCGTGCCAGCGCCGTGCTCGGTGTAGAGCTCCAGCAGCACCGCGTGGCGGCGCTTGCCGTTTAGGATCGCCACGCCCTCCACGCCGGCCTCGACCGCGCTGATGCAGGTCTCCACCTTGGGGATCATGCCGCCGGCGATGGTGCCGTCGTCGATCAGCGCGCGCGCGTCGGCCACCGACAATTGCTTGATCAGCTGGCCGTCGGCGCCCAGAACACCCGGCACGTCGGTCAGGAACAACAGCCGCGTGGCGCTCATGGCGGCAGCCACGGCGCCGGCGAAGGTGTCGGCGTTGACGTTGTAGGTGTTGCCGTCTTCGCCGAAGCAGACCGGCGCGACGACCGGGATAAGGCCGGCCGACGCGGTCATGTCGAGCACCTTGCGGTCGACCTTGGCCGGCTCGCCGACCAGGCCCAGGTCGACGACCCGCTCGATCTGCGAATCGGGATCGACGATGGTGCGCTTGGCTTTCTCCGCCAGCACCATGTTGCCGTCCTTGCCGCACAGGCCGATGGCGCGGGCGCCTTGGGCGTTCATCGCCGCGACGATCGACTTGTTGATCGAGCCGGCGAGCACCATCTCCACGACTTCCACCGTCGCCTGGTCGGTGATCCGCAACCCGTCCTGGAACTGCGACTGAATGCCCACCTTCTCCAGCATCGCGCCGATCTGCGGCCCGCCGCCGTGCACGACGACGGGATCGACCCCGGACTGCTTGAGCAGCGCGATGTCGGAGCAGAACGCCTTGGCCAGCTCCGCATCGCCCATAGCGTGGCCGCCATATTTGACCACCACCGACTTTCCCGCATAGCGCTGCATATAGGGCAGCGCCTGGGCCAGGATGCGCGCCTCAGTTTCGCCGCGCGACGGCATGTCCGTGTTCTCGGTCATCGCAGGTTCGGTTCCGGCTTTTGCTTGGAGTGCGCCTGTTTAGCGGCAAAGCAACCCGACGGCAAACCGTTCAATCGTCCGCCCGTTCGCCGCCGAGCGTGACGGCATGGATCGCGCCGCGCAGTTCATCGATGCCCGTTCCGGACTTGGCAGATGTAACGAGCACGGTCGGATGGGCCGCCGGCCGCTTGCGGATCTGATCGCCCACCCGGGCCAACAACGCTTCAAGGTCTTCCGCCTTCACCTTGTCGGCCTTGGTCAGCGCGATCTGGTAGGAAACGGCGGCCTGGTCGAGCAGCGACAGCATGTCGAGATCGTTGTCCTTGATGCCGTGGCGCGCGTCGATCAGCACGAATACCCGGCGCAAGGTGGCGCGCCCGCGCAGATAGTCGAACACCAGCTTCGTCCACCGCTCCACCTGCGCCTTGGGAGCCTTGGCGAAGCCGTAGCCGGGCATGTCGACGATGGCCAGCGTCGGGGCGTCGTCATGGCCATCGGGCACGAAGAAGTTGAGCTCCTGGGTCCGGCCGGGCGTGTTGGACGTGCGCGCCAGGCCCTTGCGCCCCAGGACCATATTGATGAGCGTGGACTTGCCGACGTTCGAGCGCCCGGCGAACGCCACCTCGACCGGTCCCTCGGGCGGCAGGAACTTCATCGCTGGCGCGCCGGCGACGAAGCGCCAGGGCGAAGCGAACAGCCGCCGCGCGTCGGGTGAGGAACCGGCGGGCGCGCTCGCCATGATCACTCCGCCGGTGTCTTCTTCTTCATCCCGATCAGCGACTTGAGATTGTCCCACAGCTCGATCTTGACGCCGTGACGGCGCATGATCAGCGCCTGCTGGATGATCGACAGGAAGTTGTTCCATGCCCAGTAGATCACCAATCCGGCCGGGAACGAGGCCAGCATGAAGGTGAACACCACCGGCATCCAGTTGAAGATCATCGCCTGGGTCGGATCGGGCGGCGCCGGGTTCATGCGCATCTGCAGGAACATGGTGATCCCCATCAAAAGCGGCCACACGCCGATCAGCAGGAACGCGGGAACGGCGAACGGCAGCAGGCCGAACAGGTTGAAGATCGAGGTCGGGTCGGGCGCGGCCAGGTCCTGAATCCAGCCGAAGAACGGCGCATGGCGCATCTCAAGAGTGACGAACAACACCTTGTAGAGCGCGAAGAACACCGGGATCTGCAGCAGGATCGGCCAGCAGCCGGATGCCGGGTTGATCTTCTCGCGCTTATACAGCGCCATCATCTCCTGCTGCTGCTTGACCCGGTCGTCGGAATAGCGCTCGCGGATCGCCATCATGTCGGGTTGGACCTTCTTCATCTTCGCCATCGACGCATAGGACATGTTGGCGAGCGGGAAGAAGACCGCCTTGATGATCACCGTGGCGAACAGGATGGCGACGCCGAAATTGCCGACCAGCTTGAACAGGGTGTCCAGCAGCCAGAACATCGGCTTGGTGATGAAATAGAACCAGCCCCAATCGATCAGCAGGTCGAAATTGTCGATGGCGAGATCGGCCTGGTAGCCGTCGACCACGTTGGTCTCCTTGGCGCCGGCGAACAGCCGCTGGTTTACCGAAGTCGACCCGCCGGCAGCCACCGTGACCGGTTCGCCGAGATAGTCGCTTTGGTAGCGCGGCCGGCCCTCGGTGAAATAGGAAAATCTTGGCGTAAACGTCGCCGCCGGCACCAGGGCGGTGGCCCAGTATTTGTCGGTGATGCCGAGCCAGCCCACGCGTGCGGCGTCGTAGGTCATCTGCCGGTCATCGCGGATGTCGTCATAGTCGACTTCCTGCAGCCCATCCTCGCCGATGACGCCGATCAGGCCCTCGTGCAACACGAAGAAGCCGACCACCTCCGGCTCGCCATAGCGCGTGATGCGCCCGTAAGGCGCCAGCGAGATCGCCGCGCCGGTGCCGTTGGTGACCTCGTCGGTGTAGGTGAACATGTAGAAGTCGTCGACCGCGATGGTGCGTTTGAACGTGATGCCGCGATCGTTCGACCAGGTGAGCACCAGATCGCTGTCTGGTGCCAGTTGCGAGCGGGGCTCGATCTGCCAGACCGTATCGGGGCCGGGCACCGGGCCGGTGGCGTCGTTGCCGACCCAGCCGAACTCGGCGAAATAGCCGTCGCCCATCGTCGAGGGTTGCAGAAGCTCGATGAGCGGGCTGGTCGGATCGATGGTCGCGCGATATTTCTTCAGCCGCAGATCGTCCAGGCGGGCGCCCTTCAGATTGATCGAGCCGATCAGGCTGGCGGTCTCGAACTCGACCCGGTTGTCCTGGTCCAGCGCCGCGCGCCGGCTGACGGTGGACGCGGACGGAGCCGCCTGCTCGGTCGCGATACCGGCGGATGGAATGTCGCCGGCGCCGGCGGTCGAGGGGATGTTGGCGGCGCTCTCGCCCGACGGTTCGCCGACCGTGACCGATTCCTCGACCTGCGCCTGGCGCTGCGCCTCGATCTCGGCGGCGCGCCGTTCGGCCTCCAGCCTCGGATTGATGTACAGATATTGCCAGGCGATGATGATGATCAGCGACAGCCCGATCGCCAAGAACATGTTTCGACTGTTGCCGTCCATCATAGTGCTGTTCCTCGACCCGCGGTCATTCCTGCCTGCTTATCGGCCTGCCTGCCTATTTGGGTGCTCGCGCGGGCAGTTGCACCTCAATCTTTCGTGCCACCGCGCCGTCGGCGTCCCCGTCGCGGTTTTGACGCCATCGTGGCCGCCCGGTCAAGACCGCCGGCCAGATCATCGACGAGCGCGGCGAATTCCAGAGCCAGCGCTGCGCGGCGGCCGATCAGCACATGGTCGAAACCGCCGTCGAGGCGGCCGACCGACGCGTGTCTCGCCGCCTCCTTCAGCCGCCGCCGGATGCGGTTGCGTTCCACCGCGTTGCCGATGCGTTTGGTGACGGTGAAACCGAAGCGCCGTAGCGCCGGGCCCGGTTCACCTGCGCCGCGCCGCCGCGAGACCAGCACGAAGCCGGGCTTGACGATGCGATCGCCGCCGCGCATGGCGACATATTCACGGCGCTTGCGCAGCCGCGGCACGGCGACGGCGCTCTGGCTGGGCTCTGCTGGCCGGTTCATGATGATGGGTGGCGATCGCGCTTAGGCCGGATGCCGCGGTTTTGCGGGCAGTGCCGGTGGCGTTCGATCAGGCGGACAGTTTGGCCCGGCCGCGCGCGCGCCGGTTGGCGATGACGCGGCGGCCGCCTTTTGTGGCCATACGGGCGCGAAATCCGTGGCGGCGTTTGCGGACCAGTTTGCTGGGTTGGAAGGTGCGCTTCATCGGGTGCTATCCGCCGGTACGCGGATCCTGTTCTTCGTGTTTGCGGACTTTGAATACGAAAGCGAGCGGGTTACCAACCGTTCGCCATTCCTGCGGGGCGCTGGGATGGGCGTACACCCTTGGTCCAAGGGTTGGCGCCGGCCCCGGCAAACGGTAGGCGCTTATAGGAAGAACGCTATCGCGAGTCAAACGCCCGCCACGCCAAACCATCGCGCCTGCGGTGCGTGGCCAACCACCGGGTTGTCCCGTAGAATATGGGAATCGGCGAGGGGTGTTTCCGGCCCGTCCGACGCGCCACCGGCGCCGTGGAAGGCCGCATCTCGACCGGCTGGCAGTCAAATCCCGGTGAAATGCGTCGATTTGGCATTGATTGCCGGCGCGCAGCCGTTCACATGAAGGCGATAGCCGTGTCGTGGCGGGCGCGGCCGAACCGCAACTTCGCACCGTCATGAACGAAACAACCGGCCAAGATTCGCCCCAAGGCGCACAACGCACCGACGCGGCCCGGACCAAACGCGGCGCGCGGCGCGGGCGATGGCTGGCGCCCGTGGCGGTGGTGGCGTTGCTGGCGGCCGCCTGGGCGACGGGCGTGTTCGACTTTTTCTCGCTTTCCTCGATCATCATGCATCGCGCCGCCCTGGAGGCGTTCATCGCCGCCAACCTGCTGCCCGCGGCCGCGGCCTTCGTCGTCGTCTACGCCACCCTGGTGGCAGTGTCGTTCCCCGGCGCTTCCTTCATGACGATCTCCGGCGGATTGTTGTTCGGCGGCATCGCCGGCGCGGCGCTGTCGGTGGTTGGCGCGACCTGCGGCGCCGTTGCGATCTTCGCGATCGCGCGATCCTCGTTCGGCGACTTTCTGCAGCGCCGCGCCGGGCCGTTCATTTCGCGCATGGTCGAAGGCTTCCAGCGCAACGCATTCGAGTATCTGCTGACCATCCGCTTGGCTCCGATCTTCCCGTTCTGGGTCGTCAACATCGTCCCGGCGCTGCTCAACATGAAGCTGCGCGCCTACGCGCTGGCCACCTTCATCGGCATCATTCCCGGCACTTTTGCGTATTCCTATATCGGCGCCGGCCTCGACAGCGTCATCGCCGCCCAGGAGGCGGCCAACCCGGGCTGCGCGGCCGCCGGCGACTGCCGCATCGATATCGGCGCGCTGGTCACCAGCGAGATCATCATCGCCCTGGCCGCCCTGGCGGTCATTTCCATCCTGCCCCTGCTGGTGCGCCGCTGGCGCTCCGCACGAATGCAATAGCCGGACCTGTCCCAGCCGATGACCGAAACGCTTACTCCCGACATCTGTGTGATCGGCGCCGGATCCGGCGGCCTGACCGTCGCCGCGGCGGCTGCGTCGTTCGGCGTGCCCGTGGTGCTGATCGAAAAGGGCAAGATGGGCGGCGACTGCCTCAACACCGGCTGCGTGCCGTCAAAGGCGCTGCTGGCGGCGGCCAAACACGTCGCCGCGATCGATGAGGCCGGCAAGTTCGGCATCCGCGTCGACGGCCAGGTGTCGGTCAACATGCGCAAGGTGCATGAACACGTCCACGACGTGATCGCCACCATCGAGCCCAACGATTCGGTCGAGCGGTTCACTGCGCTCGGCGTCAAGGTCATCCAGCGCGAAGCCCGCTTCACCGGTCCCGACACCGTCGTCGCAGGCGATGCGCAAATCCGCGCCCGCCGCTTCGTCGTCGCCACCGGCTCGTCGCCGTTCGTCCCGCCGATCCCGGGACTCGACAAGGTGGCCTACTTCACCAACGAAACCCTGTTCGACAACGCCCGAAAGCTGGGCCATCTGATCGTCATCGGCGGCGGGCCGATCGGCCTGGAGATGGCGCAGGCCTATCACCGGCTCGGTTCGCAGGTAACCGTGCTCGAGGCATTTGCCGCCTTCGGCAAGGACGATCCCGAACTGGCGGCGATCGCGCTGGAAGCCCTGCGCGACGAAGGCATCGATATCCGCGAGCACACGCCGGTTGAAGCGGTCGCGCGGCGCGGCAAGACCGGCGTGCGCGTTAGCGTGGGTGTCGACGGACAAACGGAGACCATCGACGGCACTCACCTGCTGGTCGCCACGGGTCGGGCGGCGAACGTTCACGGCCTGGGGCTGGAGGCGGCCGGCATCGAGTTCGACCCCAAGGGCATCAAGGTCGACCGCACGTTGCGCACCACCAATCGCAAGGTCTACGCCATCGGCGATGTGGCCGGTGGGCCGCAATTCACCCATGTGGCCGGTTACCATGCAGGCTTGGTGGTGCGCTCGATCCTGTTGCGCGCGCGCGCCAAGCCCGATGCCGGCATCATCCCCTGGGCCACCTACACCGATCCGCAACTGGCCCATGTGGGGCTCACCGAACAAGCCGCACGCGAGGTTCACGGAAAAATCCGCGTGCTGCGTTGGCCGTTCGCCGAAAACGACCGCGCCGTCGCCGAGCGCAAGACCACCGGGCTCATCAAGCTGATCGCCAACCGCAAGGGCCGTATCGTCGGCGTGTCCGCCGTCGGGGCGGGCGCAGGCGAGATGATCAATCAGTGGTCGCTGGCGATCTCCGCCAAAATGACATTGCGCGACGCGGTGGGCTATATTTCGCCCTATCCGACGCTCGCCGAAGTGGGCAAGCGCGCCGCGATCACCCACTATGCGCCGCTGGCGCGCAAGCCGTTGATCCGCCAGTTGATAGGTTTCCTGCGCAGATTCGGTTAGAATTGGCCGTTGAGTCGGCGGGGTCGTTGCCGTGCTCGGTCGGGCACGGCGGATTTGACGGGACCTGAGGAGACGAGCCGGTTGCTTGAGAAAACTCAACGCCAGGACACGGGCGAACGGCCGCCAGACGGTCCGACGTCGGACACGTCCACGTGGCGCGGTCTTTCCGGCAAGCTGCTGGTGCTCACGATCATCTTCGTGATGATCGCCGAGGTTCTGATCTTCGTTCCTTCGGCAGCCAATTTCCGCAACGTATGGCTGCAGAGCCACCTCGACACGGCGGAAGCCGCCTCGATCGTGTTCCTCGATTCCGGCGATCCCATGCTTTCCCAGGAGGCCCAGTCCCGACTGCTCGCCGCCACCCAGTCGATGATGGTGGCCGTGCGCGAGGGCGGGCGCAGCCGCCTGCTCGCCGGATCCGGCGACTTTTCGCAGCCGGTATCGACCCATATCGACCTCACCACGGTCAACCCGCTGGAATCGATCGGCAGCGCGCTCGAAATCCTGTTCTTCGGCGGCGACGAGACGCTGCGCGTGTTCGGCGACATGAAGGCCCGTGTCGGCACCATCGAACTTGTCCAGGAAGACCGCCACCTGCGCGGCGCCCTGCTGACCTATTCGCGCAACGTGTTGCTGATTTCGCTGGCGATCTCGCTGATCACCGCCGCCCTGGTGTTCCTGGCGCTGTACGCGCTGATCGTGCGGCCGATCAAGCGCATCTCCGACAACATGACCGCGTTCTCCGAACAGCCGGAAAATGTCGGGCTGGTGCTGCGGCCGACCGGACGCAGCGACGAGATCGGCGTCGCCGAGCGCCGGCTGGCCGCGTTCCAGACCGATCTGCAGAACACCCTGCGCCAGAAGCAGCACCTGGCCAATCTCGGCCTGGCCGTCTCCAAGATCAATCACGATCTGCGCAACATTCTGGCCTCGGCGCAATTGTTCTCCGATCGGTTGTCGACGCTCACCGATCCCAACGTACAGCATTTCGCGCCCAGGCTGATCCGCACCATCGACCGGGCCGTCGAATACACCCGATCGGTGATCACCTACGGCAAGGCGCTGGAAAAGCCGCCCGAGCGCCGGCTGCACCGTCTGCGCGCCATCGTCGAGGATGTGGCCGAGATCGTCGGCCTCGATCAGGCCGGTGCGGTCGAGTGGCGCAATCGCGTTCCCGAGGATCTGGAGGTCAACTGCGACGCCGAGCAGCTGTTCCGTGTCATCTTGAACCTGTGCCGCAACGCATTGCA
The DNA here is from genome assembly GCA_028281105.1 of Rhizobiaceae bacterium. Classification (GTDB taxonomy): domain Bacteria; phylum Pseudomonadota; class Alphaproteobacteria; order Rhizobiales; family Rhizobiaceae; genus JANQKQ01. The sequence continues at coordinate 54,566 of JANQKQ010000053.1, read as the reverse complement.
GGCCATGGACAGCGGCGATGAGGGCAGCGCGGTCCGGCGCCTGGAGGTGGCCGCCGAGCGAAGCGCCGACACCGTGCTGCTGCGCATATCCGACACCGGGCCGGGCATTGCCGACGTGGTGCGCGAGAAGCTGTTCCAGGCGTTCCAGGGCACGTCCACGCCGGGCGGCACCGGCCTGGGTCTGGCGATCTCGGCGGAACTGGTCCAGGCCCATGGCGGTACGATCGGCATTGAATCGACCGGCTCGGCCGGCACCACCTTCCTGATCACGCTGCCCGACCAGCCGCCGCCGGCGCAAGCCATCTCACCGCCCGCCTCCGGCTCCAGGCGCGAGGCCCGCGTCGAGGTGAACGAGCCCGGCGAGTAGACACCCTGCCGGCAGCCGCTTCATTGCCAATGCAACGGCTTGCATTTGCCCCGGCCAGACGATAGGTAGGCGACCTCGCCAGCCACCAGCCGTTCGGCTTGTAGCTCGATCACGGTTCGACGGCCGGCGACCCCAAACTGCGCCCGTAGCTCAGCTGGATAGAGCACCAGACTACGAATCTGGGGGTCGGGAGTTCGAATCTTCCCGGGCGCGCCATTATTTCGCTCACGGCAGTTTCGCTTCGCTCAACGCCTGCGCGGGCGCGGCCTGACCGGCCGGCGGCCATTCGGCCTTGCGAACCCTGCGGGTTCGAACTTTCTCCTGCAAAGCGCCTTCTGAGTCTGCCACAAAACGCGGGGTCGCAGCGGCAGGTGTTTCGCAGAAACACCGAGAGCCTGACGGGCCGGAGTTTTGTTTATCTCACGGCACTTCCTCGCTTCTCTCGGGTCTGCGACGGCGCGGCTCGGCCGGCCAACCTCTAAGCCAACTGCCGGGCAACGGCCTTCGCCGCCGCTTCGCCCGACTGCCGCGCGCCGTGGCACGTTGTGAACATGTCCGGGTGGCACGCTTCCCCGGCGAGGAAGACCCGCTTGCCGACGGGCCTGGCAAGCAGGGGCCGCAGATCGGCCTTTCCGGGCTTGGCATGCGCCCAGGTACCCAGGGTAAGGGGATTGTCGATCCAGGCCTGCAGCCGGCCCTTACGAAACGATCTAGCAGCGTGGGAACCCAATCCCGCGCGCAACCGCTCCAACGCAAAGTCGATCGCCGCGCGCTCGCCGGCCCGCTCCAGCTCGCGCGCCAGTCGACCCGAAGCGTTGGCCCGCGACACGCCCAGCCCGCCCATATTGCTCATGAAGCTGAGCAGCTCATCGTGATCACCGTCGACCCAGAACCAGGCATTGTCGACGACGGGTAAGACCTGCGCCCGTTCGAACTGCAGTCCGACGGTGATGTAGGCGGCCATGTTGAAACCATCCAGCGCCCCGCGCATCCACGATGGCAGCGCCGGTGTGAAGGCGATGGCTCCGTCGGCCAGGACGCCTACCGACACGGTAACCACGCAGGCTCGCGCTTCGATGGCCCCGTCATCGGTTGCGACCTTCACTCCCGACCGCGACCAGTCGATGTGCCGCACGCGCGCGTTAAGCTCGACCGGGATATCGCGGCCGTAATGGGCGACCAGCGCGCCGTATCCCGCGGGGCAGTGATGGTCTGCTCCATCCGCGCTTGCCTCCCAGTCCGTGACTGAGAACTCATCCATTTCCAGCCCCGCGCCCTCGCGATGCCAGAACTCGGCGATCGGCGTCCAGCGGTCACGGGGCACGTTCGAAACGGCGTGGCGCGCGGAGATGTCGCGACCCGAATCGGCGGCCGTCTCGATCGCATCTGCGATCGCCTCATACTGGCGATTCATGGCGGCATATTCGCGCCTGCTTGCCGGCCGACGACCGATATTGACCTGGGATTCGCCGTCGGGCGGCAACGGCGATATTTCGAATCCATTTGCCCGAGCATATGCCCGCCAGGGATTGCGATCGCCGTTGTGCAGAAACGTGCAGCCGTGATCGAAGGCGACGTCGAACGTATCGCTTTCGGTATAGGCGCGTCCGCCCACCCGGCCGGCCGCCTCCAGCACCTTCACCCGAAAGCCCGCCTCGATCAGCGCCTTCGCCGCCGCCAGGCCGGCCGCGCCGGCGCCGACGACCACCACGTCAACGTCTGCGGCAAAGCCGAGGCGGGGAATGAACGCCGCCCCAATGCCGGCGGCCGCCCCGCCCGCGAACCGGCGTCTGGACACGGTCACGGCTCGATCCGCTTCCATGATCGGGCGGAGCATCCGGCAAGCATCGTCCCCACCTCAAACCATCTCTGCGATCAGCTTGGAATGAAACCGTGCATATCCGCGTTCGGTCACCACCAGCCGGTCGCGCATGATTTTGTGGAACGCCGGCAGCAGGTGGAACGGGACGCCGGGATGGACGTGATGCTCGGTGTGATAGGGCATGTTCCAGGCGATCCAGCGCACGATTGCCGTGGTGAACGTGGTGCGCGTGTTGTGCAGCATGTTGGCCACGTGCGCGCAACGCGCGTGCTCGGCCAGCAGGTAGGCGCGCAGAAACGGCTGGCCCAACAGCACCGGCACCAGCCATGCCCACACCAGCAGCGTCGAGGAAAAGGCGAAGCTTGCCAGCGCAAGCGCCGCGTAGAGCGACAGGAACAGCCTGGCCTCGGCAATCACCTTCGCCCGGCCGCGCTCCGGCACGAACGGCTCGTGTGAACGCCCCAGCGCGTTGGCGGCCAACGCACGCGCGTTGCCCCACCAGGCGGGCAGCCCCGACAGGTAGACGAGATACTGCGTCAATGTATGTGGCTTGGAGATCGCCAGCTCGGGATCTCGTTCGCGGTCGTGGGTGTGGCGGTGATGCGCCAGATGGAAATAGGTGAACCATGTCGGTGCGATGCCCACGGCAAATCCGCATATCCAGCCCACCACCCGGTTCAGGCGCCGGCTGGCGAACGCGGTCTCATGCACGGCCTCGTGCATGGCACAGAACAGGAAGATGATGACGATCCCCTGGACCGGCAGCGCCAGCGGCCAGCCCGGCGCGCGCGCCACGATGAACGACCCCAGACCGACGATCAAGGCAAGCTGGACAGCCAGGCGCACCAGCCCCGGCCGGTTGGCAAGCCGGGTCAGCCGGGCACGCTCGCCGTCCGGCAGCTGTGCGATGATTTGACGGTGATCGATCGCCGACACGAACGCCTCCGGGCCTGGTCACGCAACGCTCCAATCCAAGCTCGCCGGGTTCGATGTGTCAAACGACATCCGACTCCCATAGTCTTTGAGCCGCGCGGCGAAGGTCGAAGCTTCACGCCCTAGCGTATGTCCTTAAGCAGCGCCGGATCGGGGAAACAGGTGGGATCGCGGCCGGCGGCCTCCTGCCAGGCACCGATGGAACGCCGTGTTTTGTAGCCCGGCAGCCCGTCCGCCCCGCCCACGTCATGGCCGGCGGCTTCCAGCACCCGCTGCGCCCGCGCGATGTCCGAGCGCAGCATTGCCGCCTGCGGCCGCCATGGCGCGACGAACGCAGCGCTGCCATAGGCGATGCGGTCCGCCAGATTGCCCACATACAGCGCGTACAGATCGGAATTGTTGTAGGCCTTGAGCACATAGAAGTTGGGCGTCACCACGAATGCCGGCCCGTGCCGGCCGGCCGGGACCAGCATCATGCCGTCGCGATCGATCTCATGGTCGGGAAACGGCCGGCCGGAGATTCTGTTGATGCCTTGGGCCACCCATTGCCGGATCGGCCGCGCCCGGTCCGGACCTTCCTGCGCACACGACACGTGCTGGGGTATGCGCGCCTCGTAACCCCAATCGCGGCCCGCCTGCCAGCCGTGGGACGCCAGATAGTTGGCGATCGAGGCAAGCGTATCGGGCACCGAGTTCCAGATGTCCTTTACCCCGTCGCGGTCGAAATCGACGGCGTATCGCAGATAGCTGGACGGCAGGAATTGCGGCTGGCCCATCGCGCCGGCCCACGATCCCTTAAGCGCCGCCGGCGCGGTCTCGCCACGTTCGATGATTTCCAGCGCAGCCAGCAGCTCCTCCGTGAACAACGCCTTTCGTGTGGACATGAAAGCCTTAGTCGCCAGTACCCGCACCGCCGGATGGGGACTTGGCGCCCTGCCAAATGCGGATTCACGGCCCCAGATGGCGATCACCACCCTGCCCGGTACACCGAACCGGGCCTCGATCTCCCCAAGAACCGGCGCCCAGCGTTGCGCCAATTGGCTCCCGCGCGCCGCCTGGGCCCGCAGGTTGGCTTCGTTGAAATAGGCCGCCGGCGCCCGGAACTCGGCCTGGCTTTGTGCGCGCTTCGCCGGCGGCTGCGTGCCCGGCGGAACCAGATCGGGCAGGTCCCATTGCAGCCGTACACCGGCGAAGGCTTGGTTGAATCGCCGGGCGGAGACGCCGCGATCGCGCGCGCGCGGCCACAATTCGCCGGCAAGCCAGGCCCGGAACTGCGCTTCAGTCTCGCCACGCGAGGCCGCAAGCGCAAGGTCGGCGCCGATCGCCACGATCAGCACGATTGCCGCCGGCAACAGCGCTCGCCAACGATGAACGCAATGGATGCGCCGATTGCTAAAATTTGAGCGTACGGATTTGCGGTTAATTGAAGTCAAGGCGGTACATTCCTGTCACACAAAGCAGGGACCCCCACCATGCGTGACTCGCAAATGCTGCAGCATGGGAGAACAGTCAAGCTCTCCCAGGCAGTCCTCGTCGCATCGTTCATTTCGTTGTGGCAGCAGGGATCGGACATCTACAACTCCGCCCGGCTCGCCGGCGTTACCATCTCGCACGGGCAGCTGATCACCGGCGCATGCACGACGATCACCTTGTTGATCGTCGCCGTCATCCTGTGGCGATCGGCGCGTGCGCTACGCAATATCGGCCAACTCGCCTATGTCGATGAACTGACCGGACTGCCCAACCGCCGCAGCTTTGACGCCATCCTGAGCGAAGAACTCAAGCGGTGCGCCAAAACCGGTACGCTGGCGGTGATGTATTTCGACCTGGACCGCTTCAAGAGCGTCAACGATTCATACGGCCATGAGGTTGGCGATATGGTGATCAGGGCGTTCGGCGGGCGAATCAAGTCATGCCTGCGCGGTCCCGATGTGATCGCGCGCCGCTCGGGCGACGAATTCGCAGCACTCATCCCGGGCATCGGCGATGCAAGCCGGCTTGAGACGATCGCCGGGCGCATATTCGAAGCCATGCGTAAGCCGATCCGGGTTGGCAGCCGCGACATCTATCTAGGCGTGTCGATCGGCGCCCACTTGGTCGACAAGGAACGCGTCAGCGCAGCCGAGGCGCTGCGCCGCGCCGATTTCGCCCTGATGCAGGCCAAGGAGGCCGGCCGCAACACCTTCCGCATCTTCGACCCGCACATGGCCGAGGAGATCAGGCAGCGCGGCGTGTTGGAATCCGATCTGCGTCGCGCGGTCGCCGACAACCAGTTCGACGTCGTCTACCAGCCGCTGTTCACGATGACTCCGGGCAAGGCCGCCGGTGTAGAGGCACTGGTGCGTTGGACCCATCCGGTCGCAGGCGAAATGCCGTCCGACAAGTTCATTCCGGTGGCCGAGGCCATCGGCGTGATCGGACAGGTCGGCGAGATCGTGCTGCGCCGCGCGTGCGCCGAAATCCGGGACCTGGACGGGTTGAAGCTGGCCGTCAACATCTCGCCCAGCCATTTCGTGCAACCCGAATTCGTCGAAATGGTCACCGGGATATTGGTCGAGACCGGTTTTGAACCGGGCCGGCTGGAGCTGGAGATCACCGAGAGCGTGTTCCTGACCGACGCCAGCCGCGCGGCCGATGCAATCGCCCGTCTACGCGGGCTCGGCATCGCCGTCGCGCTGGACGACTTCGGCGCCGGCTATTCTTCCATGTCCTACCTTCGGCAGATCCCGCTCGACCGAATAAAGATCGACCGCTCGTTCCTGGCCGACCTCAAGAACCACGGCTCGTCGGCCGCCCGGCTGGTCGACGTGATGATCGAGCTGGGTCGCTCGCTGGACATGCAGGTCACCGCGGAAGGCGTTGAAACTCTGGAACAGTTGGATCACGTGCGCGCCAGCGGGTGCAACGAGGTGCAGGGCTTCCTGCTCGCCAGGCCGATGCGGCTCGACGAGCTTCACCGGTCCAATCTGTGGGTGCAGCATCGCCCGATGATCGAGCAGAACAACGAACCCGACCAGATCGGTGCCGACCTGAAAGTGGCCGTCTGATACAAATCGAGAGGGACGGCGCCGCCTTCGCTGGCGCCGGCCCTCTCCACCCGTCATCGAGGTTTGTCCTTGCGCGGCGGCCGCGCTTGGCCCATGCTCGTGCGACAGTCAGAGCTTTACACCCAATAGAAACGTAGCCATCGCGAGCCGTCTCGTCTTGAACCAAAGAGGCGAACGGATGGCCGCGCTTCACAGGACATCGCATGGTTTCCGCAGCGGCAAACAAGCCGGCGCGCGTTTCGGCGACGGCCGCCGGCATTTTGTGGATGATTGTGACCGGCATCTGTTTCGTGCTGGTCGCGGTGACCGTGCGCTTGTCGGGCTCCGATCTTCCGGCGATCGAGGCAGCTTTCATCCGCTACCTGATTGGGATCGTCATCATGATCCCGGTGTTCGTGCGCATCGCGCATTTCCGCCCGTCGGCCGGGCTGATGGGCAGGTTCGCCGCACGCGGCATCGTCCACGGCATCGCGGTCATCCTGTGGTTCTACGCCATGGCGCGCATCCCGATCGCGGAGGTGACCGCCATCGGTTACACCGCACCGATATTCGTTACCATCGGCGCGGCGATCTTCCTGGGCGAGCGGCTGCAGCTGCGCCGGGTCGGCGGGGTGCTGGTCGGGTTCGTCGGCGCACTTGTCATCCTTCGACCCGGCTTCCAGGAACTGTCGCAGGGTCAGCTTGCCCAGCTCGCCGCCGGTCCGCTTTTCGCCGCTTCGTTCATCATGGCCAAGAAGCTCACCAGGGAAGCCGGCAACGATGAGATCGTCGCCATGCTGTCGCTGTTCTGCACACTGGTGCTGTTGCCCGGCGCGCTATGGAACTGGCAGACGCCAACGGTGGTCGAAGTCGCCTGGCTGGGCGCGACCGCGGTTTTCGCCACCGTCGGTCACTACACCATGATCCAGGCCTTGCGGGCCGCCCCGATCACGGTGACCCAGCCGTTCACCTTCCTGCAACTGGTCTGGGCGGCGATCTTGGGTCTGTGGATCTTCGCCGATCCCCTGGATCCGTATGTGTTCTTGGGCTCGGGCATCATCGTCGCGGCGGCAACCTACATCTCCCATCGCGAGGCGGTCGCCGCACGCGAACCCATCACGCCGCCCGGCGGTGCGACCAAGTCTTGACTTTCGTTGTATGAAGGGCGGCTGCGGCCCGCTCCCCCGCCCAGCCATCCCTTGCAAGGATACTGACGTGGGGTGGCTGGGCGGGGGAGCGGGCCGGAGCCGCGGAAAAAGAAAAAATCTACCGCCGCAACGCCGTGGTGGCGATGGCGGCGATAACCGCCGACAAGCCGTAGAACCACAGGCCCGGCTGGGTGAACGCGCTGGCCAACCCGCTGGTCTTTGCAGCGAAGATGACGATCGCCACCAGCACCACGTCCATCAGCGACCATTTGCCGACAACGCCGACCCATCCCGGAATAGTACTACCCGCCATCCCGGCCTGGAACGCGATGTAAAGCTTGACGAGCGGAAATGCGATCGAGAACAGGCCCATCACCAATGCCAGCGCCCAACTGCCCTCAAGCCAGAGTCCCGCAATCACATCGAGCAGCGAGGGCGTCTCGGTCAGAAAGTAGAGACGGTCCAGGCGCAGCAGCGGCAGGGATATTCCAAGCCCGAAGGAAACCGCCGCTACCAGGAGCAACGAAGGATAAAGCGTTCGCACCGAGTTTGAGTTCCGAGGATCGGCAGCGGGGCCGGGTTGCGATCCGCCTTATCTAGGCCCGGCCGACCGGCCGCACAAGCCGACGCCAGCAAAGCCTGCAGCCGGGCCACCACGGCGATATTTTGGATTTACGGGGCTGACAATGCCCCAACGTGGAAGGCCTCAGCCGATCATCGTGGCCTGGTCGACGACCGACTCGGCCGGCTCTTCCACCACGGCCGAGTTGCCGTCCCGGTCGTGCTTGGCCTGCGCCTTGCGCAGTTCCTCGTCCGCTTCCTCGAGCGCCTCGACCGCGCCGACGCGCTTGTCCTGAAGCTCGCGGATCGAGACCTTTAGATTGTCGCGACGCTGGATCGCCGCCTTGGCGAAGGTCGGATAGGCGAAATGCGTCGGGTCGTCGATGCCCGCCTTTTCCTCCTCCAGCTTGATCTGGGCGTCCAGCTCCTCGCACATGCGGCCGAATTCGGCGATCATCATGTCGATCTGAGCCAGCTGACGGGTCTTGTCCTCTACCTGAAAATGCTTCAACCGAAGCAGGTTACCGCGCGCTTTCATACTCAATACTCCTCGCAATGCGTCTGGTCGGCATTACCGCCTGAAATCTGTTCGCCTGCCAATCGCTGCCATGCGCCCTTTCGTCGATCTTCCCCATCGGTCTGCCGGCGCCGGCGGGTAAACGGACAAATTCGCAATTTTGGTAAGGTTTCGTTTACTCGGCTTCTTAATCATAGCCCCGGTCGATTAAAGACCGGTAAACCGGACCGGTCGGATGGCGGAAAAATCCGCCGGTGATTCGGAAAAAATTGCTAGCCGGTTATCCTCATCCGAAACATTAACGGTGGATAATCCGATTTAGCGATATTTTTCAAATGGTAAGGCGTGGTGACCAGTTTCGCAAATCCCGTCTTGCAAAGTCGAATTACAATTTGTTAACCAATGTGCGGCAGCATCGTAGTCAATTCTAAGTCACCTGTGTGCGGCATTGGGCAAACGAGGCAAATGTGCGCAATGCCGCTAGACGCGGTTGGAAAGGGGATCGGGAATGCGAGTACTGCTGGTTGAAGACGACAGCGCGACCGCCCAGAGCATCGAGTTGATGTTGAAGTCCGAGAGCTTCAATGTCTACACCACGGACCTGGGTGAGGAAGGCGTCGATCTGGGCAAGCTGTATGACTATGACATCATACTGCTCGACCTGAACCTGCCCGACATGTCCGGCTATGAGGTGCTTCGCACCCTGCGCCTGTCGAAGGTCAAGACGCCTATCCTGATCCTGTCCGGCCTGGCCGGAATCGAGGACAAGGTGCGCGGTCTGGGCTTCGGCGCCGACGACTATATGACCAAGCCGTTCCACAAGGACGAGCTGGTCGCGCGCATTCACGCGGTGGTTCGTCGTTCCAAAGGACACGCCCAATCGGTCATCACCACCGGCGACCTGGTGGTCAATCTCGACGCCAAGACGGTGGAAGTCTCCGGCCAGAGGGTGCATCTGACCGGCAAGGAATATCAGATGCTGGAACTGCTCTCGCTGCGCAAGGGCACGACGCTCACCAAGGAGATGTTCCTCAACCACCTGTATGGCGGCATGGACGAGCCCGAACTGAAGATCATCGATGTGTTCATCTGCAAGCTGCGCAAGAAACTGGCCGCAGCCGCCGACGGCATGAACTATATCGAGACGGTCTGGGGTCGCGGCTATGTTCTGCGCGAACCGGAAGGCGCCGAACTCAAGGCCAGCGCCTAGAGCACTTTCAGCAAAAGTTGCAGACTTTTGCGCTCGCGAAAGTGCGTGAAAACAACTGATAGTGAGCATTACCCGGGCGGTTCTGGCGCCCCAGCGGCCCAACGCCCGCCTCGATCTACGCGGCCGATTGGGCCGGCTGCTCGATGCCGTTTTCTGTAAAGCTCTGCTGCAGGATGGCCCGGGTGAACGGCTTGATCACATAGCCGTCGGCGCCGGCCCGCTTGGCCTTCATCATCTCCGGCATGTTCACCTCGCTGGTGCAGAACAGCACTTTGGTGTCCGCCCCGCCGGGGCGTGACTTGAGCTGTTCTATGAACTCCACCCCGCCCATGCGTGGCATGTCCCAGTCGACCATCACCGCGTCCGGCATGGTGTGATCGCACTTTTCCAGTCCGTCGATGCCATCCTCGGCTTCCGCCACCGCGTAGCCCATGCCCTCGATGATGCGGCGGGCGACTTTGCGGATAACCGGGGAATCATCCACGATCATGAATACTTTCATCGGCTTCTCCCACGGGGGTACTGGCGCTTCGTGTGGCCGTTTTCCCAACTCGGCGCCCGGGATTCCTCGTAGCCGCAGGCCCCGTCCTCGGGCGTGAGCTGCGGCCGCGCAATCAGTTGCGCGCGAAGAAGACTAACCGGCTACGGCGAACAATTTCCTTATACAAACAGGAAAATTGCAACAATTGCAGTGTGCGTTAGCGAGCGGTTAACGCAGCCGGCTCGATTTGAATAATCAATCTGGTCGAACTGGCCCCAGCCCTTGAAACTGCAGGACAAACCGCTAGGTTTAGCCGGTCCCGCCAACATGGTTCTTAGTTCTCTCTCGCCGATAAATGCTTGAAAAATTACGCAATTTCATCGCCGGTGTGAACTCGGCGGAACCGCCCAGGCACCATTTCGACGCCGATGACCGCCGGTTGGCCGAGGCCGCGCTGATGTTCCACGTGATCGCCGCCGACGGCGTGGTCGAGGATGTGGAGAGCGAACGGCTGCGAGCGGTCCTGGCGTCGCGCTACGATCTCGACGAGCAGGAAACCGCGCAGTTGATCGACGAAGCCCGCGACGCCGATGCCGAGGCCATCGATCTTTACAGATTCACTTCCGTTCTCAAACGCCAGCTTGACGATGACGAACGCGCCTCCCTGGTCGAAGGCCTGTGGGAGATGGTGTACGCCGACGGCGTTGTGCACGAACTGGAGGACAACGTGGTCTGGCGGGTGGCCGAACTGCTGTCGGTGAGCGGCAGGCTGCGCATGGAGATGAAACAGCGGGTGCGCCAACGCCTCCAGGACGATGGCGAAACGCAAACGGGGGCGGAAGATGGCTAGCGGCCAGCGCGCGAACGGCGCCAACGGATCGGATCGATCCAAAATGCTGATCATCCTGCATCAGGAGACTTCCACTCCTGGCCGGGTGGGCCACATGCTGACCGAGCGCGGCTTCGCGCTCGACATCCGCCGCCCGCCGCTGGGCCACCCGCTGCCGCCGACGCTGGCCGACCACGCCGGCGTGGTGATGTTCGGCGGGCCGATGAGCGCCAACGACACCGACGATTATGTGCGCATCGAGACCGACTGGCTGTCGGTTCCGCTGACCGAGAACAAGCCGTTTCTCGGCATCTGCCTGGGCGCGCAGATCCTGGTGCGCCATCTGGGCGGCACGGTGGAGCCCAACAAAGCCGAGTTCGCGGAAGTGGGCTATTATCCCCTCCGGCCGACCGAGGAAGGCAGCCAGATGATGGACTGGCCGACGATGGTCTATCAGTGGCATCGCGAAGGGTTTTCGCTTCCCGCCGGCGCGACGTTGCTGGCCACCGGTGACGAATATCCGAACCAGGCCATCAAGGTGGGCGAGAACGCCTATGGAATACAGTTCCACGCGGAGCTGACCACCTGGATGATGAACCGATGGACGGTCAAGGGCGCCCACCGCATGGCGCTTAACGGCGCGCAGGACCGCAAGCAGCATTTCGACGGCCGGATGCGATATGACGGCGCGGTGAAGAAATGGCTGGGCGAGTTCCTCGACCTGTGGATCGGCCGCGCCGCCTGACCGCTCATACAGCCGAAAAAACCTACGTCAGCTTTGCCAGCAATCGCAGCAGGGTCTCGCGCTCTTCGCCTCCCAGCGGCTCCAGGGTGGTTCGGGTGATCGCGCGCGCGTCTTCGATCGCCCGCCCGACCACCTCGCCGCCCTGGTCGGTGATGGAAATCATCAACCGGCGGCGGTCGGACGGATCGAACGCGGTCTCGACCAGGCCGCGGCCGGCCAGCCGGTCGACGACCCCTTTGATCGTGGCGGCGTCGGTGGCCACCAGCCTTCCCAGCCGGTTCTGCGAGCACGAGCCCAGTTCGGCAAGCCGCACCAGTACGGAAAACTGCATCGGCGTGAGATCCTCGCCCATTTCTTCGGTGAAGATCGCCACGTGCCGCTGCCAGGCCCGCCGCAGCAGAAAGCCCACCTGCTCGTCGAGCACATAGGGCGCCGATTTGGTCAGCAACTCAGGCAACGCCCAGCTTCTTCTTCAGGCTGGTCGACGACGTGGTGTACTGAAAGATCACCTTCTCGTCCGGATGAACGCATTTCTTCGCCGCCTGCGCCATCAGCGCCGCTTCGTGGAAGCCGGACAGGATCAGCTTCAGCTTGCCCGGATAGGTGTTGATGTCGCCTATGGCGAAGATGCCAGGCTGCGAGGTCTCGAACTTCTCGGTATCCACCACGACGAGATCGTCCTGCAACTCCAACTTCCAGTCGGACACCGGGCCCAGCTTCATGGTCAGCCCGAAGAACGGCAGCAGCCGGTCGCAGGGCACGGTTTCCTCGCCGCCCTCCTTGGCCTTGACGGTGACGGAGCGCAACTCTCCAGCCTCCCCGTTGAGCGCGGCCACCTGCCCGATCAACAGCCGAATCTCGCCGGCATCGGCCAGCGCGCGCATCTTGTTGGCGCTGTCGGGGGCGCCACGGAATTCCTCGCGGCGGTGGATCAGCGTGAGACTTTTCGCGATCGGTTGCAGGTTGAGCGTCCAGTCGAGCGCTGAATCGCCGCCACCGACGATCACCAGATCGAGGTCGCGGAACTCCTCGCGCCGGCGCACCGCGTAGAACACCGATTTCTCCTCGAATTCCTCGATGCCCGAGATCGGCGGCCGCTTGGGCTGGAAGGAACCGCCGCCGGCGGCGATCACCACCGCCTTGGCGCGGAACACTCTGCCCTCATCGGTGGTCACACGGAAGTCCGCGTCCCCGAGCCGTTCCAGGCCGGTCACCATCTCGTTGAAATGAAACTGCGGGTCGAACGGCGCGATCTGCTCCATCAGCCGGTCGGTGAGTTCCTGGCCGGAAATCTCCGGGATGGCCGGAATGTCGTAGATCGGCTTCTCCGGATAGAGTTCGGCGCACTGGCCGCCCGGTCGATCGAGAATGTCGATCAGATGCGCCTTCAGATCGAGCAGGCCCAGTTCGAAAACCGCGAACAGGCCCACCGGCCCGGCGCCGATGATCACCACGTCGGTTTCGATTTCCGGCTGATCGGGGTTGATGTTCATTTCCGTTTTCCGTTCATCGCAATCCATCCGCACCGACCGCCTCGTCCGCGCTCAGCCCGCCGACCCGGGGCAGCGGCCGGCCCGAATCGGTCACCGCGATGGCGACCATGATCTCGTTTGCCCGCGGCGCATCGTTGATGCGCACCTCGATGGCGTCGAAATGGGAACGCACATAGGCCGCGTCCTTGTGACCGAGGGGGACATCGAGCGGCTGGCCCATCGATCCCATCTTCTTGGCCGAAGGCACCAGCGCGGCGCCCTTTTCAACCGCCTGGCGCAAAGGCTTGCCCATGCGCGGGTGCAGGATGGCCGCCGCGTGCTCCAACTCGCCGTTCTCCCCCACCATTGCCGCCTTGCCATAGCTTTCGGCCTCACCAGGCGCAATGGCGAGCGCTGCGACACATTTCTCCCCCAGCAGGCCGCCCAGCTCCTCGCCGATCGCCGTCAGCGACTCCAGATCGTCGGCATACGCGCCGGCCAAGGGATTCTCTATCACCGCTACCGCCGCCGCCCGTCGGGTCGGTGGATCGACCGGTTTACCCATCTCTGAACTGGTTTCCTCGATGGTCACCACCAGTTTGCGGATTTTTGCGCCGCTCATCTCAAGCCGTCCTCCCCTTTTATATCGCCCGCCGCCAGCCCGCCGGCGCGATTGTGGATGCGCGGTCCGGTGCTCATCACCAGCGCCACCAGCATTTCATTCGCGCGCGGCCCGTCGTTGACCCCCACTTCCATGGCGTCGAAATGCGAGCGCACATAGGAGGCGTTGGCGTGAGTGATCGGCACGTCGAGCCGGCTGCCCGGTCCGCCGACCTTTTTCGTCGATGGCACAATTGCCTTCGAACGCGGCAGGAGTTCGCGCATGGAATAGCCGCCCGGTGCATGCCACAGGGCGGCGTGCTCGATCTCGCCGGCCTCGCCGACAATCGCGCCCTTGCCATAGGCCTCGATCGCCCCCGCCTCGCCTCCCAGCGCTTCGATGAGCCTGCGCGCCATCTCCAACCCGAGCGGTTTGAGATCATCCATGAACGGTTGGATGTCCGCCACATAACGGCCGGCAAAAGGGTTTTCGATGATGGCCGCTATCGAGCCGCGACGCAGCGGCACGGCCGCGACGGGACCACCCTCGTGGAAAATTTCCTCCACCGCAACGATGGTTTTCCTGACGACGACATCAGGCATGCCGATCGACCCCGTGTCTTGGTATCGCTGCGTGCGGCGACAACAACGCCGGCCGCTCGCCAACCACGCGCGTCCTTCCCTGCAAGGTGAGAAAGGCCGCTTCGATCAAGCCGGCCTGCACGAAACCGGTAACACGACGCTCGCCATTGTCGAGTGCCTCATCGATCTCCGCCGCGCTCAGGTGGCCGACCTGTACCGTCACGGGCCGATCGCCCAGGTCGCTGTCCGGCTGCAGTCGATTGGCAGGCTGGCGAACGACAGCGGATGAGTTCACATCGACCGCGTTGGCGATCAGCGTCGCGGCCACGTCGGCGGTGCCCGCATCGCGCGCCAGCACGCTCACCGCATCGGCGACTCCCAGCGAGTGACTGCGCCCGCGCCAGCCGCTGGTGGCGATGCCGCGCACCGGGTCGCCCCAATCCACCTCGATCGTGCCGCCATGACCGCCTGCGGTCGGGTCCGTGCAGATCGCCGCCTTGTACGATGCCCCCGGCGCCAGATGCAGGGCGATATCGCCGCCATTGTTCACATAAGCCCTCTCGAGGCCGCCATCACCAATCAGCACACCCAACATGTGATCGGCGACGCAGCCGGCGACGGCCGCCATGGGCGTGACGAAATCGGCGGGAAACCGCCGCGCGATCCTCGCCATTCTTCCGGCAATCGCACCGCTCGGCATTGGCTGTCCGCCGCCGACCGGTGCTCGCAATAAATAGAGTTCACCAACCAGATCACCCAATATCGTCTCGAACTGTGCCCTTACCCGCTCGTAGCCCCCCGTCACGGCGCGCGGATCACCCTGCGCCGCCACGATCAGATCGATCGGACCGTGCCGCAGGCCGAGCCGGCCATCCTTCAACAGCACCGATCGGGGCGTTTCTTTCCACCCGACGCTCATGACCGCGCGCGCTCCCGGTTGGTCGGCCAGGGGTTCTGCGGATCGGCGGCCACCCGGCGCCGGCCGGCCAGCACGTGATCGTTCTGCCGGCCGGTGACGCCACGCGCCGCGTCGGCAAGCGTGGTCACATGATCCATATGACCGCCGAGCGCCTGATAGTCGTCGCGGCGCATGGTGAATTCGATCGGCGCCACCAGCGCCGGCGTCGGCACATAGCCGAAGGCATTCTCCGGCATGCGCGCCACATCGGCCATGATGGTGATGCCACCGCCGGGCCATACATAGGCCGGTGCGCCACCGCAGGTAACCTTGGTCAACGCATCGCGCACCGAGCGCGTCAGCCGCACCGGATTCTCCGTCACCCCGGCGCGCAGCGAACCGCCGGCACCGCCCATGAACACCACCGAGCACAAGGCCGGCTCGCAGTTCTCCGCAATGCGCTCGATCGTTTTGACGAGCGCATCCGGCATTCGCTTTTCCACCGGGCGCAGTGCGTCATCGAGCTCGTAGTAGGCGGAATGCTCGCCGGTGGTCGACACCATCAGCAGCGACCGTCCGGGCTCGGCGACACCGGTCTTGAAATCGCCCACAATGGTCAGCGGATCGGCAAGATCGGTGCCGCCCCAGCCAGTGCCCGGCTCGGCCACGTTGAAATAGCGCCCGGGCGTCGAGCGGCGGCCTTTGATACGAATGCCGCTCGCCGGCCAGCCGATCACCTTGCCGGCCTGGTGCTCCGACATCACTCCGGTGATGTGGTCGTCGACCACCACGACCTCATCGACCAGCCCCTTCCATTGCGAGGCGAACATGCCGACCACCGCCGAGCCGCAACCCGCCCGCATGCGTTCCTCGACTTCGCCGTTGACCATGGGAGGCCGCCCGGCCTGGACGATGAGATGGGAGCCGTCATCGATGGCCATCTCCACCGCCCCGCCGTTGCACAGGGCGAGCAGGGTCGCGCAAGTGACCCTGCCCTCTTTCTTGCCGCCACCGGTCAGATGGTTGACGCCGCCCAGCGACAGCATCTGCGAGCCATATTCGCCCGTCGTGACATGACCCACCGGCTCGCCATCGACGCGCACCGGAGCCCGCTCCGGCCCCAGATGCCGGTCGGTATCGATCTTCACCTTCACGCCGCAATAGCTGAAGATGCCCTCGCTCACCACGGTGATCATGTCCGCATCGTCCACTTGACTGGCGACGATGAACGGAGCCGGCTTGTAGTCGGGGTAGGTGGTGCCCGCGCCCACGGCGGTGATGAACGTATCGCCGTCGGCGACGATGCCGCCATCCCAATCGTCCGCGCCGTCGAGAAACGGCACCAGTTCGCCGCCGCTTTCACTATGGCGCTGCAGGATGGTGAGCGGGTCGAGCCGCACCAACTGCCCCGCCTCGTTGGCGTAGCGGTCGCAGGCCCCAGCCCGACCCTCGGCGATGTAACACATCACCGGACAGGCATCGCAGCGGATCTTGCCCGATTTGATCGCCCGCGTCGTCATCGCGCCGCCCTACTCCCGCCATTGGCGGCAAGGATCGCGGCGCGCACCCGGTCCGGCGTCGCCGGCAGGTCGCGGATCGCCACGCCGATGGCGTCGCGGATGGCGCTGAGGATCGCAGGTGCGGTCGGGATCAGCGCGTGCTCGCCCAGCCCCTTGGCGCCATAGGGTCCGAGCGGATCGGCCACTTCCACGATGATATTGGTGAAGGTCGGCACGTCTCCGATGGTCGGGATCAGGTAGTCGTGCAGATTGTCGCTGCGGCCGGGGATGAATTCCTCCATCAGCGCCATGCCGATGCCCTGCGCCGCGCCCCCCTCGATCTGGCCTTCCACCAGCATCGGGTTGATCGCCTTGCCCACGTCATGGGCGGTGGTCAGGTGCTCCAGCCTGACGGTGCCCAGCTCAATGTCGACCAGCAGTTCGACCATCTGGGCGCCGTAACCGTACAGCGCGTACGGCTCGCCCTGGCCGTTTTCGTCGAGCGGCTTGGTCGGAGCATCGTAGGTCTCCTGCGCCATCAGCACATAGCCGAACTCGTTTTCCTCCAGGTCGCGCAGATCGAGCGTGGTCTGGCTGGCCTCATCGCGAAGCCGGACTTCGCCGTCCGCCAGCTCGATCGTCGCCGGCTCGGACAGGTTCGAGCGACGCAGCAACTGCGCGCGCAGCGCCTGGCCGGCCAGTCTGGCTGCGTTGCCGGTGATGAAGGTCTGGCGCGAGGCGGAGGTCTTTCCGGCATCGGGAGTCAGATCCGTGTCGCTGGCGACCAGTGTCAGCCGGTCGACCGGGACGCCCAGCGCGTCGGCGGCGATCTGGGCGATTACGGTGTTCGATCCCTGGCCGATATCCTGGGCGCCCTGATGCAATACGATCGCGCCGTCGCGCTTCAGTCCGATGCGGATCGTCGATGGGTTGGGCAGCGATGTGTTGCCGCAGCCATACCAACAACTACCCAGCCCTACGCCGCGCCGCAGCGCCCCGCCGTTCGCGCTCGCGTTGAACTCCCGCGCCCGCCGGCGCGCCTCCGCCCACGGTTCGACCAGCGCGTCAAGACACGCGCCGATGCCCACGCCCGCGCTGAACACCTGGCCGGTGACCGTGGGATCCCCGTCCCGGAGCGCGTTGATGCGGCGGAATTCCAACCGGTCGATGCCGGCCAGGTCCGCCAGCTCGTCATACGCGCCCTCCTGGGCGATCGCCGACTGCGGCACGCCGAAGCCGCGAAACGCCCCGGCCGGCGGCCCGTTGGTGTGAATCGCCGTCGCCCGGGCCTGGTAGTTGGGCACCAGGTACGGACCGCTGGCATGGACCGGCACCCGGCTTGCCACCGTGGGCCCCCAACTGGCATAGGCGCCGGTATCGAAGACGCCGTCGAACTGCATCGCGGTGATCCGGCCGTCGCGGTCGCAGCCGACCTCTATGTCGACCTCGCTGGGATGGCGCTTGGTGGTTGCGTTCATCACCTCGTACCGCGTGTAGGCGATCGCGACCGGCCGGCCGAGCTTCCAGGCGGCCAACGCGATATAGGGCTGGAAGGACAGATCGATTTTCGAGCCGAACGCACCGCCGCAGGCCGATGGCACCACCCGCACCTGCGATTGATCCAACCCGACAATAGCGGCGATCTCCTCGCGATCCATATGCGTGGCCTGGGTGCAGCCGAACAGTTCCAGCCTGTCGCCGATCCGGGTCGCGTAGCCTGCGTCCGGCTCGATATAGGCATGCTCCACGAAGGGCGTGGTGGTTCGCCGCTTCACCTTGAAGGCCGCCTTCACCATGGCGCCCGCGGCGTCGCCCCGGGCCACAAATCCCTCAATCAGCAGGTTGCCCTCGCGGCCTTCGTGCAGTCGGGGGGCGTCGACCTTGCGCGCCTGGCCCGGCGTCATCACTGGGTCAAGCGGCGTCCATTCGACCGGGAAGGAAGCGGTGTCTAAACCCTCCACAACCTCACGATCGCCCACCATCGCGGCGATGGCCTCGCCACGGAACCGAACCAGTCCTTCGGCGAAAACCGGCTGGTCGGCGAACGGCGCGATGACGCCGTACCGGTTCACTCCGGTCACGTCTCCGGCGTCGAGCACGGCATGAATGCCGGCATGAGCGGCGATGAACGCCTCCTTGTCGCCAATGGCGAAGCGGGCGTGATGATGCGGGCTGCGGATCACCTTCACCCGCAGTGCATCGGCCGGAGGCGCATCCGCGCCATATTCGAGTTCTCCGGTGACTTTCGCCCCGCCGTCCAGATGGCGAACGCGCGCGCCCACCGCGGCGCCGGCCTCGGTTGCATGTTCGTTGGCGCCGCTGGCATCGATCACCGCATCGATGATCTTCCGGTAGCCGGTGCACCGGCACAGAACGCCGCCCAGCGCGTCCGCCACCGCCTGTCGCGTCGGCAACGGCTCATGGTCAAGCAGCGCGCGTGCGCTCATCAGCATGCCCGGCGTGCAGATGCCGCACTGGGCCGCGCCGTGCTTGATGAAACTCTGCTGAAGGCGATCGAGCGAACCGTTGGCTCCAAGCCCTTCGATGGTCAATACTTCGCAACCGGACACCTGACCCACCGCGGTCAGGCACGCACAACAAGGCTCACCGTCCACCAGCACCGTGCAGGCGCCGCAGTCGCCGGCGTCGCAGCCGACCTTGGTGCCGAACAAGCGCAACTCCTCACGCAATACCTGGGAAAGCCTGGTGACGGGCGGTACCGACACCTGGGCTGGTGTGCCGTTGACGGCAAACCGCAACTGCCCGCTCAAAGGTCCGCTCCATCGAGCGCTCCGCGCAGCGAGCGGGCGATCAAGGTCGGCAGCGCGCGCAGGCGATATTCGGCGGTGGCGCGTACATCGTCGATCGGCGATAAATCGGCCAGATGATGATCGGCTATCATGGCGGCGAAATCGGCGCTGACCGACGCGCCGGCAAGATCGCGCTCCAGCGCATTGAGCCGCTTCGCCACCGGCGAACACGCGCCTACCGCGATTGCCGCATTGCGGATCTGACGGTCCTCCAGGTCCAGCCGCACCGCGACCATGGCGATCGAGATCACCAGATACCGGCGCGCGCCCAGCTTGGCGAAATGGGACAGGCCGGTGGCGGCCGATTTGGGCACCACGATCGCGGTGATCATCTCGGCTTCGCCGAGCACCGTGGACCGGTAGCCGTCGATGAAATCGCCCAGCGCCACCGCGCGCACGCCGGAGCCGGACGCCACCTCGATCTCGGCTTCCAGGGTCAGCAATGGGGGAATGCCGTCGCCCGCCGGCGAAGCCGTGCACAGATTGCCGGCGATGGAAGCGCGGTTCTGGATCTGAACCGAACCCAGCTCGCGCGCTGCCAGCTTCAAGCCATCGAACGCCGGCGGCAGTTCAGCGGCAATAAGATCGGCCCATGTAGTGGCCGCGCCGATGCGCCAGGCGTCGGCGTGTTCGCCGATGCCGCGCAGGTCGGCGATCGCCGTGACATCGAGGACCGGTCGGGAAGGTTTCCTGTCGGCAAGTTCGGGATAGAAGTCGGTGCCGCCGGCGAGGATTTTCCAGTCGCGCCGCGCCAGCAGGTCGAGCGCCTCGTCAAGCGATCGCGGCCGCGCATAGTCCTCGCTGATAGCCGCGTCCATCGCCTCCCTTTCGCGGCCGCCGACGTCGCGCGAAGCCGGCGCCAATCGGAAAATTTGTTTGTATACAAATTATTCCAATCGGCCGGGCAGTCAAATCATTTCGCCTGCCGTGCCCGCGCGCGGCAGGAGATCAGTAAGGCAGCCCCACATAGTTTTCCGCCAGCGCCGTGGCGGCGGCTTGCGACCCGACCAGATAAGCCAGTTCCGCCTCCTGGATCTTCTGGCCGAATTCACCGGTATCGGGAAAGCGATGCAGCATGGTCGTCATCCACCACGAAAACCGCACCGCCTGCCAGACCCGGGCCAGCGCCCTGGCCGAATAGGCATCGAGGCCGGCGAGCGAGCCGTCGCGATAGTGCTCGCGCAGTCCTTCGAACAGGTAGTGAATGTCGCTGGCCGCCAGGTTGAGCCCCTTAGCGCCGGTGGGCGGCACGATGTGCGCCGCGTCACCGGCCAGGAACAGTTTGCCGAACCGCATCGGCTCGGCAACAAACGAACGCAGCGGCGCGACCGATTTCTCGAACGACGGCCCGGTGACTACCTGTTCGGCCGCCTCGGCAGGCAGCCGCCGCTTCAGCTCCTCCCAGAACGCTTCATCGGTCCAGGCATCGACGTCTTCGTCGGCGGCGCATTGGATGTAATAGCGGCTTCGGGTTCGCGAGCGCATCGAGCACAGGGCGAAGCCGCGCGGATGGTTGGCGTAGATGAGCTCTTCGCTCACCGGCGGCACCTCGGCCAGGATCCCGAGCCAGCCGAACGGATAGACGCGCTCATAGGTATGGATCGCCGGTGCGGGCACCGCTTGGCGGCTCGGCCCGTGATACCCGTCACAGCCGGCGATGAAATCGCAATCGATACGATGGCTGGTCCCGTCCTTGCTATAGGTGACATAAGGAGCGTCGCCGTCGAAATCGTGCGGCAGGACGTCCTCGGCTTCGTGGATCGAGACCGCGCCGGCCGCCAGGCGGGCATCCATCAGATCCTTGGTAAGCTCGGTCTGGCCGTAGATGATGACCCGCTTGCCGCCGCTCATACCGGTCAGATCGATGCGGTGGCGCTGCCCGGAGAACGCGATCGCGATGCCTTCATGGGGCAGTCCTTCGGCCTCCATGCGCCCCGCGACCCCGGCCTGGGCCAGCATGCCGGCGGCTCCCTCCTCCAGCACACCGGCGCGCACACGCCCCAAGATGTATTCCCGACTCACCCGATCGAGGATGATGTTGTCGATGCCGGCAAGGTGAAGGAGCTGGCCCAGCAGCAGGCCCGCGGGCCCCGATCCTATGATGGCGACTTGGGTGCGCTGGTTGCCCAAAAGCTTCCTCCCCCTGGCGATGCGCCGGCCGATCCGCAGCCGGCCTCAACCAAAGCCCGAGTCCGCCAAAACCGCAAGGCTTGCGGCGCGCAAATGCAAAACGGCCCAGAGGAACCTGCCGGGCCGTTTGCAACTTTAGTGGTCTGATTTGGATCGACCGGTTCTACCGCGAAAGCACCAGGCCTTCCGCCGTGTTCGAGCCGATCCGCCGGAAGGCGTCGATCAATTGCTGGGCGTTGGCCGCGTTGAAATAGTGCTCGGCGGAGGACGCGCAGTTTCTCAACAGCTGCTGTCCGCGCCACGGAGCCTCGAACGCAACCGTGTAGATGACCATGCCCTCCCGCTTGGCGCGGCTGCAATAGTCCAGCGTCCTGGTGTCGTATCGGCGCGCGTTGTTGGAGCCGTCGGTCATGAACACGATGGTTTTGGTCGGATCCTGGCCGTTCTTGGCCTGATGCTCCCTGGCTTCGCGCGAATTGCGCAGCTCGTTGTAGGCGCGTTGCACGGCGCCCGAGGAGTTGGTGCCGCCACCCGCCCACAGCCGCTGAACGTAGCTGCGTGCCCGTTCCGGGCCCCAGGTGAGCGGCTGGTGGCTGCGGGTATAGCTGTCATAGGCCACCGCGCCGATGCGTACATATTCGGTGTTCGGGTCGGCATACGCGATGCTGGAGGCCATCTCGTTTACCGCCCACTTAAGCACGTCGATCTTGTCGACCCAGCGGCCCTGCCACCTCGTGTTCCACCCCATCGAACCCGATTTGTCGACCACCAGAAACATCGACATCGCGCCGGTGACCGAGCGTTGCAGGCTGGTCTGTGCGGAGACGTTGATGCCCAGGGAGCTCTTGCCGATGATGCCGAGCACCGAGGTCTTGTAGTCGAAACTCACCGATGCGGTGACCTGCATGGTGTTGGGGTTGTACTGGATGTCATACCCTTTGAAGGTGTAGCGGGACGACTGCGGCACGTTGGCCTGGAAGTGCGGCAGGAACAGGCGCCTCAGCTCGGCGCTAATCTGTTCGGGCGAGCGTTCACCGTGTTCACCGACCAAAGCCTGGGCGGAAGCGGCCAGAAGCGCCGCGTCGGTCGCGTCGGAAGCCCGCGCATGCAGTCGATAGCCTTCGGAGTAGTCGACCGCGGCTCCGGTCGCCATCATGATCGGAAGTAGCGATATCGCGAACGTCGTCAACACGTTGCCGCGCTGATGACGACGGAATCGTCCAAATAAGCGTGAGATCGACATCTCCGGCCCCCCTGCTACTGGCTGGCTCGCGTGAACTCAGGGGCCAAACATGCCGCAAATGTATGAAGTTGCGATTGAGCAACTTGCTTAACAGAACGTGCATTTTGCTATGGGCAGTGACACGGAAAACCGATCAAATCGCTGCAATCGTTGGGTTTATTGTAAAAACGCCATCGCGCTCCGCCGATCCGCGCGGCATTCTCCCACCGCTTGAGGCGCGATCCGCCAACAAAACGGTCCCGCGCTAAGCACGGGACCGTTCGTCGGTATGCAATGGCGTGGCCGCTACCGCGAAAGCACAAGATTCTCCGCGGTCGCCGAACCGATCTGCTGAAACGCGTCGATCAGCTGTTGTGCGTTGTTGGCGTTGAAATAGTGCTCGCTGTCGGTGGCGCAGTTCTGAAGCAGCTGTCGGCCCTGCCACGGCGCTTGGAAGGCGACGGTATAGATCTCGATGCCTTCGTTCTTGGCCGAGTTGCAGTTGTTGATGGTCTGGGTGTTGGCCCAGCTGTAGTTGTTCTTGCCATCGGTCATGAACACCATCACCTTCCTCGGCACCTGGCCGTTGCGCTCCTGATGGGCGTCGAGCTCGTTTTGGTGACGCAGTTCGCGCCAGGCGCGCCACACCGCGCCGGACGAGTTGGTGCCGCCGCCGGGCCACATGTTCTGGGTGTACTGGTTGGCAGCGTCGGCGCCCCAGACCAATCCCTGGTGTCCCCAGGTGTAGCTGTTGTAGGCCACCGCTCCCAGACGGATGAAGTTGTTACTTGGGTCGGTCGTGTTGAACTGGAGCGCCAACTGGTTGACCGCCTGCTTGAGCGCGTTCATCCGATTGTTCCAGCCCATCGAGCCGGAGCGGTCGAGCACCAGGAACATGGACATGGCGCCATTGACCGACTCTTCGAAGCTGGTCTGCGAGGTAATGTTGATCTCGACGGTGTCTCTGCCGACGATGCCGAGCATGGTGGTATTGTAGTCGTATGCGACTGACGCAGTCACCTGCAGACTGTCGGGATTGTACTGGAGGTCATACGACTTGAACGCATAGCGACCCGAGTCAGGCATGTTGGCCTGGAAGAACGGCAGGAAATGCAGCCGCAGATCCGCCAAGACCTCTTCGGGCGAGCGTTCTTCCTGCTCGCCGCCCAGCACCGCGGCCGAAGCCGCCAGCAGCGCCGCATCGGTTGCATCGGCGGCGCGCGCATGCAGGCGGTAGCTTTCGGTATAGTCAACCGCGGCGCCGGCCGCGACCATGATCGGCAGCAACGAAAGCGCAAACGTGGTCAGCACGTTGCCACCGCGATCGCGATGAAATCGTTCAAAGAGGGACTGAGTGAACATTTGGGGGCCTCTGTTCTCAGGTCGGTTCGAAACTCGAGGCGGCAATATGGCAGAAAGTTATAAAAGTCGATTTAATTAGTGTAGATAACAAAGAGTCGGAATATTACAGTATATATTGCATAAAAATTTACCCGAATTAGCAATAAGAGATTATGATTTCACTGGGGATTGGTGGGTTTTTCTGAATTATCTCGAAATGTTTCGTTTACCAGTTCGAAAGATCACCAAATTCCGCCCTGATTCTTAAACTTTATTTTCGCTCGCGCCGCATAAATTTCTGCACAGCAGGGGTGAGGTAGGCCTATGAATGCAGTACCCGCCCTACTGGGTGACACTCTTTGGCTGGCTGCGGCAATGCTGCTGCCGGTTGGCGGCTGCGCGTGGCTGGCGTGGTGGTACCGCGCGCTTTATCGAGACGCACGCGCGGGCGCGCTCCTGTATAGAAACTCCATCGCCGGCCTCAGCGAGGGTTTCTTCCGCTGCACGCTGGATGGCAGGATGATCAGCACCAACCCGGCCTTGCTAGACATCGTCGGGTATGATGACGAAGCCACGTTTCTCGACTCGATCAAAGATTGCGACGTCGGCCGCTATGTGGACCCGAACCGCCGTAAGGATTTCAGGATACTGCTCGGCCACAACGGCCTCGTAACCAATTTTGTCTCCGAGATTTACGATCGACACACCGGAGGGCGAAAGTGGATCTGCGAAAACGCCCGCCTGGTATCCGATCCGCGTAGCGGAAGGCCCCTGTATTATGAAGGCTCGATGGCGGACGTGACCGAGGCCGTCCATAAACGCCAAGCCGAGGAACGGCTTGAGAAACTCGCCGACAACCTGCCCGGAGGCCTGTTTCAGCTGTGTTGCGACAGCGACGGGAAATTCACTTCCCCATACCTAAGCCATGGGTTTCGCAAGCTGTTCTCGCTGAATCCGCATGAGGAGATCCGGCCGAATGAATATCTTTGCCGCATCCATCCCGATCATCTGCAGCCCTACCTGGAAAGCCTAGCTGAATCGAGAGCCAACCGGACGGTGTGGAAGATCGATTTTCGGCTCGTCGACGAAGATGGCAGTGAACGTTGGATAGCCGTTGTGGCGACGCCGGAGGCGCATGAGGACGGAAGCTTGATCTGGCACGGACATGTGCAGGACATCTCAGATCGCAAGGCCGCCGAAGCGAAGATATCGCATCTCGCCTATTACGACGCACTGACCAATCTGCCCAACCGCACCCTGTTTCAGCGACACCTGGAAAAGACACTGGCGTCGACCGCCCGCAGCCGGGGCCGCGGCGCGGTGCTGTTCCTGGACATCGATAACTTCAAGCTGCTCAACGACACCCACGGACACGATAAGGGTGACGAGCTTCTCAAGGAGGTGGCCAACCGCCTCACCTCGATCGTGCGCTGCAGCGACACGGTTTCGCGCTTCGGCGGCGATGAGTTCGTCATCCTGCTCGATCAGATCGGCGCCACGGACGATGAAGCGATCCAGAACGCCTCCTTCGTCGCCAACAAGATCATCGCCGATTTCGCGCGCAGTTTCGATCTGGCCAACGTTCGCCAGTCGAGCTCGCCAAGCATCGGTATCGTCGTCTTCGACGGCAGCGAGCCCGATCCGCAGTCGATCATCAAATGCGCCGACATCGCCATGTATGAGGCCAAGAAAGACGGCCGCAACGGCTATGTGGTCTTCGATCCTGGCAAGTCGACGCGCGTTTCCAACCTCTACACGCTGCAGTCGCACCTGTCGCAGGCGATCCGCAACGACGAACTGGAAATCCACTACCAGCCCCAGGTCGACGAAAGGGGCAACATCATAGCGGCCGAGGCGCTGGTGCGTTGGCGTCACCCTGAGCTGGGTCTGCTGATGCCTGGCGATTTCGTGCCCCTGGCCGAGCAGTCAGGCCTGATTCACGAACTCAACGAGCATGTGCTGTGCAGGTCCGTTCAGCAGCTGGGGCAATGGCAGAACATCTTGGGCGACAAGAAGCTGCAGCTGTCCGTCAATGTCAGCGCCCAACAGCTGATCTCGATCGTCTTTGCCGAGACCATCAGATGCTGCACCGAGAAATACGATGTCGATCCGTCCCAGCTGACATTGGAAATCACCGAGCACATGATCGCGCGCGACGCCGACCTGCTGGCGGAGCGGATGAGGCAGATCAAGAAGCTCGGCATCCGCTTCTCGCTGGACGATTTCGGCACCGGCTATTCTTCCCTGTCGCGCCTCAACGAACTTCCCGTTGACGAGGTGAAGATCGACGGCTCGTTCGTCACCGGCATCGAGGAGAGCAAGTCGGCGCGCTCGCTGATCGAGGCGATCTTGGGAATGGCGCGAGCGCTGGGCCTCGATACGGTCGCCGAACACGTCAATACCGACGAGCAGGAACGGTTCCTGCTGGCACGCGGCTGCCGCCGCTTCCAGGGTTATGCCTATTCCCCACCGATCACCGCCGATGAGTTCATCGCCCTTGTGGGCGACGACCAGATGTTGCGGCTGGCCGGCTGACGGCCTCCACACCGACCGGCGTGTGTTACGCGGCCGGCTTTGTTGCGCCGGATTTTGCCCGCGCCTCCATCCAGCGCCCGACCGCCCGGCGTTGGCCGGCGCTCAGGCGGATCCCCAACTTGGTGCGCCGGAACACAACGTCATCGGCTTCGATCGCCCATTCGTGGTCCATCAGGTAGCGCAGCTCCGCCTCGAACAGGCCGGCGCCGAAATCCCGCCCCAGGTCGGCCTTGGTCGCGGCCTTGCCCAACAGCGTGAGTGTGCGGGTGCCGTATTGGCGCACCCAGCGCTTCATGACGAGCGGATCGACGAACCCAAAGCGCTGCAGATAGGCGTTCACCAGATCGTCACGGCCTGATGGCGCAAAGTCGCCGCCCGGCAAGGCGGCGCCGCGGGTCCAGGCGGCGCCGCGCTTGCCCAGGATGGCCTCGATCCGCTCGAGCATGGCTTCCGCCAGCCTGCGATAGGTGGTGATTTTGCCGCCGAAGATGTTGAGCAGCCTGCCCTCGCCGACCGCCTCATCCGGGCGGATCACATAATCGCGCGTCGCTTCCTGGGCCTTCGACGCGCCGTCGTCATAAAGCGGGCGTACGCCCGAATAGGTCCAAACGATATCGTCTTCCCCCACCGGTTCGGCGAAATACTCGTTGGCCAGCGCCAGGATGTAGTCGATTTCGGTGTGGGAGATTCCCGGCCGGCCGATATCGTCTCCATGCTCGACATCCGTCGTACCCATCAGCGTGTAGTCGTCCTCGTACGGGATGGCGAAAACGACGCGCTCGTCGCGGCCCTGCATCATATACGCACGCGCATGGTCGAACTTCGCCTTGACCACTATGTGGCTGCCGCGCACCAAGCGTACGTTGGCCGCATCGTTACGGCCGAATACTTCGCCAAGCACCTGATCGACCCAGGGTCCGGCAGCATTGATAACAACCGATGCGGTTGCCTGAGCCACAACGCCGCTGCGGGTGTCGGTAAGGTCCACGTGCCACCGACCGTCCTCATAGCGCGCCCGGGTCGCCTGCGTGCGCGGCTTGATGCGCGCGCCAAGGGCGGCGGCATCCTGCAGATTGGCGATCACCAGGCGCGAATCGTCCACCCAGCAGTCGGAATATTCGAACGCCCGGCGAAAGCCCGGCTTGAGCGGTGCGCCGGCCTCGTCGGCGGTCAGATCGAGCGTCCTGGTTCCCGGCAGCAGCTTGCGGCCGCCTAGATGATCGTAGACGAACAGGCCCAACCGCAGCAGCCAGGCCGGGCGCACGCCGGCCCGGTGCGGCAGCACGAACCGCATCGGCGAGATGATGTGCGGCGCCATCGCCCACAGGGTCTCGCGCTCCATGAGCGATTCGCGCACCAGCCGGAACTCGTAGTGCTCCAGATAGCGCAGGCCGCCATGGATCAGCTTGGTGGATGCGGACGAGGTGCCGCCGGCGAAATCCGCGCGTTCGCAAAGGCACACGGAAAACCCGCGCCCGGCCGCGTCGCGCGCAATGCCCGCGCCGTTGATACCGCCGCCGATGATCAGCACATCGTAATGCGGCGGCCGCGCCGCCTTGGAAGATGCCGCGCGCTTCGCCATCACACCGGCGCTCCCGGTTCGCACGGCTCCTCGCCGGCCACGACCAGTTCCACGTCCGCAGCGGCGCACAGGTCGCGGATCGGCGAAGGCGGCTGCGTGTCGGTGACGAAGAAATCGATGTCGTCGATCCGGCCGATCCGCACGGGCGCCCGGCGGTCGAATTTCGTCGCGTCGGCCACCAGAATCTTGCGCCGTGCTTGCTCGACGATGGCCTGGGCCACCCGCACCTCGCGGTAGTCGAAATCCAGCAGCGTGCCCTCAGCATCGATGGCCGAAGCGCCGATGACGGCATAGTCGACCTTGAACTGTCGGATGAGGTCGATCGCCGCTTCGCCAACGATGCCACCATCGCTCTTGCGCACCATGCCGCCGGCCACCACCAACTCGACGCCCGGAGCCTGGGACAGGATGGTCGCCACATTGAGATTGTTGGTGATCACCATCAGCCCGCGATGCCGGGCCAGCGCGTGGGCGACCTGTTCTGTGGTGGTACCGATGTTGAGGATCACCGAC
Source organism: Rhizobiaceae bacterium (assembly GCA_028281105.1). GTDB lineage: Bacteria > Pseudomonadota > Alphaproteobacteria > Rhizobiales > Rhizobiaceae > JANQKQ01. The sequence continues at coordinate 25,743 of JANQKQ010000053.1, read as the reverse complement.
GCATTTTCGGGAACAAGTTCGGCGGCCACGCGCGCGATACGCGCCTTCGCGCCGGTGGCTATCTGCCGCCGCGACCGATAGGTCAGATTTACGGTGCTCGAAGGCAGCACCGCGCCGCCATGCACCCGCGCGAGCACCTCCCTCTCGCACAGATCGTTCAAGTCCTTGCGAATGGTCTGTGCGGTGACCGCGAACCGGCGCGCAAGGCTATCCACCGCCACGCGGCCATCCAGCCTGGCTATCTCCAGGATGTCCATTTGTCTGGGCGGCAGAGGTTCCACGGCGCGTTCCAACTCGATTTTCGTTTTCTTGCGTTTTTCCGCGAAATTTTTCAATTCAAATATCTTCAGCTTTCATTTTTTTTCGACTCAAGGTCCAGGCGCACCAGGCGTGCGACCCCATCACGATTGCGCAATCGGGTATTGTTTTCGCCGTCCAACCATGCGTCGATAGGATTCTGCCTCGAAGACAGCGCCGACGACGCGGTTTCGGGGCAGGCGGGGCGTCAATGCGGCGAACGCGCCGGGAGGCTTGTCATGCGGTGGCTTTTGACGATCGGGATGCTTGCGGGGCTCGTCGCTTCGTTGGCCTGGACACATGCGGCCCGTGCGCAGACGACCAGCACCTGCCTGGCGGTTGCCGATGCGACGCCGCCCCTGCCCGTCCACAAGGCATCCCTGCGACTGGCGGCGATCGAGCGCGACGAGGTGCAGATCACCTATGTGGGCCATTCCACCTTCCGCCTGGAGACCGCCGACGGACTGGTGATCGCCACCGACTATGCCGGCCATGCCGGCGCGGGCAAGGTGCCGGACGTGGTGACGATGAACCACGCGCACAGCACCCATTACACCGACTTCCCCGATCCCGCGATCGCCCACGTCTTGCGCGGCTGGAACCCTGAAGGCGGCCCGGCCCAACACGATCTGCGTCTGGGTGAGGTGTTCATCCGCAACGTGCCGACCGACACCTATTGGGAGGGCATCCTGCGCGAACGGGACGGCAACTCGATCTTTATTTTCGAGATCGCCGGCCTGTGCATCGGCCATCTGGGCCACCTGCACCACAAGCTGACGCCCGAGCATATCGCCGCGATCGGCCGCATCGACGTGCTGTTCATGCCGGTCGACGGCACCTACACCATGAGCCAGCAGGCCATGATCGATATCGCCAACCAGTTGCGCTCGTCGATCATCGTCCCGATGCACTATTTCTCGTTGGGCACGCTCTCCGCCTTCATGGATGGAATGAGCGCATCGTTCACGGTCGAAGCCCGCCAGGAACGCACAATGAAAGTGTCGCTGCGGTCTCTGCCCGATTCGCCGCGGGTCATTGCCCTGTCCGGATTTTAGGCCGTCAGCGCTGCCGTTCGACGATGAAACGGGCCGCGCGCTCGAGCGTCGCCGCGCTTTCGCCGAACATCGCCAGAGACGAGATCGCCTCGGCCATTCGCTCGTGCGCCATCGCGCCAACCTTCTCCACACCGACGAGCGAGATCAGCGTCGCCTTGCCCTGCTCGGCATCCTTGCCGGTGCGTTTGCCCATCTGAACCGACGAAGCCGTCACGTCGAGCAGATCATCGGCCAGTTGAAAGGCGGCGCCCACATGGCGGCCGAAGGCCGTGACCGCCTCCAGCGCCGTTGCATCCGCACCGCCGACGATGGCGCCGGCCTGACAGGAGAACGCGATGAGCGCTCCGGTCTTCATCTCGTGAAGCTGGCGCACGTCTTCGGCTCGATCGGCTTCGGCCTGAATGTCCAGCATCTGCCCGCCGGCCATGCCGCCCGCACCCGCCGCCCGCGCCAGGCCGGATATCAGCCGCAGCCGCACCCCGGGATCGCCATGCGTCGCCTCGTCGGCCAGAATGTCGAAAGCCAGCGTCAGCAGGCCATCGCCGGCCAGGATCGCGGTCGCCTCATCGAAAGCGCGATGCACCGTCGGCTGGCCGCGGCGCAGATCGTCGTCGTCCATGGCCGGCAGATCATCGTGAATCAGCGAATAGCAATGCACGCATTCGACCGCGCATGCGGCCCTCAGCGCCTGAAGTGGATCGGCGTCGAACAGGCGCGCCGTCTCGATCACCAGAAACGGCCGCAGCCGCTTGCCGCCGGCGAACGTGCCGTGACGCATGGCTTCGATGAGCCGCTTCGGCCGGGCGATTTCTCCGTTCAGCGGCTGCGCCGATAACAGCAGATCAAGCTCGCGGGTTACCGCCTCGGCACACTGTTTGAGCGCTTGTTCGAAGTCAGCCATCCTCGCCGGCCCGCTGTTTTACCCCCACCGGGGTTCCCCCGGCAGCCGGCGGATGGTTGACACCGGGGGCAAGCCGGGTCAAGCGGTTTGCGCAACCGCATTGCCGAGTCTCGGCGGCCGGTGCTGGAGCGACTGCAAGTTGGCAAAATCGGCGAAAACCGACAAATCCGGTGCTGCACCGCGCAGCAGGCGGCAGCCGTCGCGCAGGCCTGCCGCCGGCATATTCGTCCGCTATCGGCGCCGCGCGGTTCGGGCACTCGCGCTCATCGCTGCCGTCGCGATCCTCCTTCCGATCCTGCTCACCTTGATCTATGCGGTCGAAGGCACCAAGCCGGTTTCCACCCTGATGGTCGGCCGGTGGCTGACGGCGAACGTCGTCGATCGGCAATGGGCGGATTTCGACGAGATAGCGCCGGCTCTCGTGCGTTCGGTGATGGTGTCCGAAGATGCCCGTTTCTGCGCTCACAACGGCGTCGACTGGGAGGAACTCAACACCGTGATCGAGGATGCGCTGGACGGCGAGCGGACCCGCGGCGCCAGCACACTGGCCATGCAGACCGCCAAGAACCTGTTCCTGTGGCCCGGCCGGTCCTATGTGCGCAAGGGCCTGGAACTGCCATTGGCGCTGTTTGTCGACCTGGTTTGGTCCAAGCGCCGGCTGATGGAAATCTATCTCAACGTGGCGGAATGGGACGAGGGCGTGTTCGGCGCGGGAGCGGCCGCACAGCACTATTTCGGCCGCTCCGCCGAGAGATTGAACGCCCGCCAGGCAGCACTGCTGGCCGTGACGCTGCCCAATCCGAAGGCTCGCAATCCGGCCAAACCGACCCGCAATCTGTCGCGACGCGCCAACACCATCAGGGCACGCGCGGATCGCTCGGGCGCCTATATCGGTTGCCTTAAGGAATGATAGTGGCAGCGCGCAACTCCGGCCAACTTTGCTCTGGTCAAAACCCGGCGTTAGCGGTATAAGCCGCGCCTTGAGCCGGCTGGCCGGTTTCCACATCGGAGCATTTCCATGGCTGTACCCAGAAAGAAGGTAACGCGCATGAAGCGCGGCTTCCGCCGATCGAGCGACGCGTTGAAGCAGCCGGCCTATGTTGAGGACAAGGATTCCGGCGAACTGCGCCGGCCTCACCATGTTGACCTCAAAAGCGGCATGTATCGCGGCCGCCAGATCCTGGAGCCCAAGGAGTCGATCTGATTCCTTTCGCACGCGCACCGAACCTGCGCGCGCCGCTCATCCCCATCGCCTGACCCCAAAGCACTTGTATCATCGCGCTCTTCCGGTGCACATTCGCGCCGGAATCGCACCGGCGCGAAAATTTGGTGCGAACTGCGGGCCGCTGCCGGGGAGGTGTAAATGCTGCTCAATGTGCCGCTGATGATCGTGCCGTTCATCGTTTTCAACGTGGTGGCGATGGGACTGATCGGCGATGGCTCGGGCGATCCCTGGTCGTCGGTTGTGCTCGCGGTGCCGATGGTTTCGGGCGCGCGCTGGGAGATGAACCTGGGCGACCTGATGGTGACCCTGGGCCTGTTCCTGTTGTTCTTCGAGATCATGAAGGCGACGCGGGTCGGCGCCAGCTCCGTCATCGACCACCTGTTGTCGACCTTCGTGCTGATCGCCTATCTGGTGGAGTTCCTGTTGGTCGAAAGCGCCGCGCATGCGGTGTTCTTCCTGTTGATGATGATCGCGCTGGTCGACGTCATCGCCGGCTTTTCGATCTCGATCCGAGCGGCGGCGCGCGACGTGACCATCGGCGACGGGATCTGAAGCCGTGCGCGATTTCGCCCTGCCCGGCCGGTCGCCGGTCTATGCCACCAACGGCCTGGCCGCCACCTCCCACCCGCTGGCGACGACGACGGCGATCCAGGTGCTGCGCGACGGCGGCAATGCGGTCGACGCGGCGGTCGCCGCTTCCGCCACCCTGTGCGTGGTGGAACCGTATATGACCGGCATCGGCGGCGATTGCTTCGCCATAGTCGCTGAGCCGGACGGCTCCATTCACGGGCTCAACGGGTCCGGCAGATCACCCGCGGCGGCCGACCTTGACCGGCTGATCGCGGATAATACCGTCCTGGACGAAAACTCCGTGCATTCGGTGACCGTACCCGGCGCCGTGAAAGCCTGGGAAGCGTTGCACGCACGCTTCGGCGCGATGGACTTCGCCCGGCTGTTTGCCGATGCGATCCGCTACGGTGAGGAAGGCTTCGCAATTTCGCCTAGGGTCGCCCGCGACTGGCTGGCGCATCACGCCCGGTTGCGCGACAACTCGCCCGGCGGCCGGCAGTTTCTGACCCGCGAAGGCGATACGCCAATTGTCGGCTCGATGTTCGCGCTGCCCGGGTTGGCGGCCACCTTGCGCAAGATCGCTCACAACGGATCAGCGGACTTCTACACAGGCCGGTTGGCCGAAGAGATGGTCGCGGCGGTCGGCACGGCCGGCGGCGTTCTTTCGATGGACGACATGGGCGCTGTCTCTGCCGACTGGATCGACACGATCAGTGTTGATTACGGCGGCGTAACAATCCATGAGATCCCGCCCAACGGGCAGGGTCTGACCGCCCTGGTGTTGCTCGATCTGCTTGCCCGCACCCGGCCGGATGCTGCCGAGGACGAAGCCCAACGCCTGCATCGCCTGATTGAATGCGGCCGGCTCGCTTATGCCGTGCGCGACGCCTATGTCAGCGATCCGCAGGCCGCGACCGCGACGGTGGAACAAGTATTGTCGGACGACCACATCGCGGAACTGGCGGGGCACTTCGATCCCGCCTTGCGCAACGAAGCGATCCGCCTGCCCACGCCGCCCGCCGCCGATACGATCTATCTGACGGTCGTCGACCGCGATCTGCGCGCCGTCTCCTTCATCAACTCGCTTTACACCGGCTTCGGTTCGGCGATCGTGACCGAGGATTCCGCCATCGCGCTGCAGAGCCGCGGCGCCTGCTTCAACTTGAAACCCGGTCACCCCAACGCCTACGGCCCGGCCAAGCGGCCGCTGCACACCATCATCCCGGCGATGGCGACGGTCGACGGCAGGCCACGCTGGTCGTTCGGCGTCATGGGCGGCGCCTACCAGCCCATGGGCCACGCTCACGTGCTCGCCAACATGGTCGATCGCGGCATGGACGAACAGGAAGCGCTGGACGACGCGCGTATCTTCTGGCGCGAGGACGGCGTTGTGGAAGCCGAAACCGGCATCGCCGAGGCAACCCGCGAACAGTTGCGCGCACGTGGCCACCAGGTTGTAGGCGGCGGTCTGCATGGCGGCGGCCAGATCATCGGCATCGACCACGAGACCAGCGTACTGGCCGGCGGCTCGGATCCGCGCAAGGACGGTCACGCGGCCGGCTATTGAGCCGATCGGCAAGCCCCGCCGGCGCGCCTACCTGCCGGGCCGCCATTCCTTCTCGGCCAGTTCGAAGCCCGAGAACTCGAACCCGGGAGCGACCGTGCAGCCCACCAGCGTCCATTCGCCCAGGCTGCGCGCCGACTGCCATGCATTGGCAGGCACCACGATCTGCGGCTGGTGGCCCGCGGCCAGATCGTTGCCCAATATCTGCACGTCAGCCACCTCACCATCCGCCGATTGGGCAAGCTCCAGCGGCGATCCCGCGTACCAGTGCCATACTTCCGCCGCGTCCACCCGGTGCCAGTGGGACACCTGCCCCGATTTCAGCAGGTAGAGGATCGCGGTTGAATGCGCCCGCCCATCGGCCGCCTCATCGCGAAAGGTCTCACGGAAGTAGCCGCCCTCGGGGTGGGGCTCCAGGTTCAGTCTTTCGATGATATCTTCCGCGCGCATGGTCGGACCCTTTTGCTGTGGTTTCAATCCGGCGAACAAGGCCCGCCTGTGACCCGATTCGGCCGGACATTGAAAGCAGCGCAGGCCCACTTTTCGCCGATCGGCTTTATCGGTAGGTTCCGCCGCGCCGCAGATTCAACCTTTGGACGACAGGAAGGACATGCATGATGATGGTGCAGATTTTTTGGGGCAGCGTGGTTCTGGGTCTATCAACCCTCATTCACATCGCCCTGGTGCTGTCCGCCGTCATGCTGCTGGTCAGTATGGCCAGACATGTTGCGCGATTCGCTCTCGCCATTCGACTCGGCTTCCATCTCGCCGTCATGCTCGTCGCTGTCGTGCTGGCGCACACCGCGCAGGTGTGGCTGTGGGCATTTTCCTTCGTGTGGTCGGGCGCCGTCGGCAATATCGGCGAAGCGGTATATTTCTCGATCGTCACCTATACGACGCTCGGCTATGGCGACGTGACCCTGGGCGACGAGTTCAGGTTATACGCGGCGATGGCCGCCGTGACCGGACTGCTGAATTTCGGCCTGAGCACCGCCTTTGTGGTGGGCGTACTCACCAAGGTGCTGCCGGCCCGGCTGACAGGATGAGGCATTTTTCGGCACGCCGGCACATCGATTCCCAAACCTACAACCGCATACGCCGGGAAAGCTCGCCTCGCACGTCGGCGCCGGCCGGCGCCGAATAGATGCACTCGCCATGGTCGAGCAAGTGGACCGCGTCGGCAACCACCTCGATCAGGCCCAGGTTCTGCTCGACGATCAGGAACGACCGGCCTTTCGCCTTCTCGGCTTCGATGATCCCCGTCATCAGCGCTATGTTCTCCGGCTGCACCCCTTCGCTCGGCTCATCCAGCACCACTAGCTCGGTGGCTTCAGCGAGCGCGCGACAGAACGACAGGATCTTCTTCTCGCCCCCCGACAACGTGCCGGCGCGCTGGGATAGCCGTTCGCCGATACGCGGAAACGCGTCAAGCAACTCATCGTAGCGGTCAAGCGAGCGATCGGCGGCGGCCAGGGTCAGGTTCTCCAGAACCGTCAGGTCATCGAAAACGACATTCTCCTGGGGCGCATAGCCCATTCCCAAACGCAGGCGACGATGCCTCGGCGCATGGGTGATCTCCGCATCGCCCAGGCGGACCCGTCCCGCCACCGGCGCCAGTGCTCCGGTCACCAGCCGCAGCAACGTCGTCTTGCCAACTCCGTTGCGGCCGGCGACGCAGGCCGTTGAGCCCGGATCCACCGTCGCGGTGAAGCCCGACAGCACGACGATGTCACCGTAGCCGCCGGTCAGGCCATCGATTGCCAGTTGCGGCCGGTCGCTCATTTCGTCCCCCCCGCATAGACCGCCTGCACACGCTGGTCCGCGCGCACCTCGTCCATCGCGCCGGCCGTCAGCACCTCGCCCTGATGCATGACGATTACACGGTCGGCCAGCCGCTCGACCACCGCCATGTCGTGCTCGACGATGATGGTAACCAGTCCGGTGTCGGCGCTGATCGCCGCGATCGCCTCGATCATGGCGCCGGTCTCGGCTGGGGACAGGCCGGCGCATGGCTCGTCGAGCAGCACCAGATGCGGTTCGGCCAGCATGGTCATCGAGAAGTCAAGCATCTGGCGCTCGCCGACCGACAATTCGCCGGCGCGGCGTGTTTCATCGGCGAGAAAGCCAAAGCGGTCGCGCAGATCGTCGAGCGCACCGGTGCGCCAGCCAAACGGCGCCGGGGAGAGGTAATCGAACCACGCCAATCGCCCTGACCAAAGCGCGATGTCCAGGTTCTGGCCGACGCTGAGATCGGCGAACACCGAGGGCACCTGGAACTTGCGTCCGATGCGGTGGCGTGCGGCTAGATAGGGTCTGGTGTTGGCAAGCGAGCGACCGCGCCAGACGATATCTCCGTGGGCCACCGGCAGCCTGCCGGTAAGCGCGTTGAGCGCCGAGGTCTTGCCGGCTCCATTCGGACCGATGATGCAATGAACGCCCGGCTGGTCGACAGTGAACTCCAGCCCGTTGAGGATCTCGACCGTTCCCATGCGCACGTGCACTGCGTCGAAGCGCAGATCGCAATTCCCCGCATCCGGCGAGCGTTCAACCAGTTGCGGGCGCTCGCGCACTAGCTGCGAACGCGCCGGCACAAACCGGCCAAGCAGACCAGCCGCAAGTCCGCCCAACCCTGCCGGCAACCGCAGTACCACCACAATAAACACCAGCGCAATCGCGATCTCCCAATAGGCGAAGGAGTTGCGCAGGCCCGAGGCCATAAAGCCGATAAGCACGGCGCCGGCAACCGGGCCGAGCAACCCGAAACGCCCGCCCACCGCCGTCCATATCACCAGTTCCGCCGACAGCAGAAACCCCACCGTCTGCGGGGTGACGATGCCCTGGTGTGGTGCATAGAGCGCACCGGCGAGCCCCGCCACCGCGCCGGCGATGGCGAACGACGCGGCCTTGAGCCGATGGGTGGCGAAACCGAAGAACTGCAGCCGTTCCTCATTGTCGCGCACCGCGCTCAGCAACTGTCCGAACGGTGAGGATGCCACCAAGGCAAGCACGGCCGTCGAAATCACCAACGCCGCGACGATGACGAAGTAATAGGAGCCGAACGGATCGATGCCCGGCAGTCCGGGGATGCCTGTCATGCCGTTGAACCCCCCGGTCAGCCAGTCAAGCGCATTGGCAAGCTGGAAACCCAGCATCGCCAACGCCAGCGTGATCAGCGAAAAATACGGGCCCGAGCCGATCTGTCGGTTGAAGACCAGCAGCCCGACCAGCCCCGCGAGCAGTGCCGGCAGAACGCAGGCGGCGATGATCGCCGGCGCGAACGCAGCCCAGCCCGCGCCGGTTTTCAAAGCCGCGCCGACGATGTAGGCGCCGATACCGAAAAACAAAGCCTGCCCCAGCGGCAGAAAGCCCGCCCTGCCCCAGCACAGCGCTACGCCCTGGGCGGCGATGCCGTATATCAGATAGAGGCCAAGCTGGAAGGCGGTGAAACTGCCCCACGCGAACGGCACGGCCGCGAGCGCGACGACTATCGCCGCGCTATAGCCGAGAGACAATGCCATTGGGTCGCAGCCACAGGAACACGATGGAAATCGTCAGAACGCCCAGATAGCCCGACGTCTTGTCGAACAGGGCTGAAAGAAAGATGTCGGTGCCGCCGATGACCCCGGAACCGACAATCAACCCCTCCAAACTGCCAAGGCCGCCGACCACCAGGATAAAGAAGGACGACAGCAGATAGTCCAGGCCCATGAACGGTTCGACGCGCACCAGCGGCGAAAGCAGCACTCCGGCCAGCCCCGCGGTGGTCACCCCGAACACGAAGGTCCAGCGCGCCAGCCGCTCGGTATCGATGCCCATAGCGGCCGCAAGCGCCGGATTCTGCACCATCGCCTTGACGCGCGCGCCTGCGTTGGAGCGCTGGTACCAGGCGAACAGGGCGCCGAACAGCACCGCGATGATGCCCATCAGCACCACCCGGTAGGCGGGATATTCGACACCGGCCAGGCTGAACGTGCCCGGTAGTACCTGATCCACACTCTGATACTCACGGCCGAAGATCGCCTCGACCACTTCGCGCATCAGGATGGCCAGGCCCCAGGTCGCCAGCAGCGTGTCGAACGGTCGCTTGTACAGATGCCGCACCAGGCCCCACTCGACCAGCCAGCCGATCACCACGCACACGGCGATCGCCGCCGGGATGGCGAATAGAAACGGCAGGCCCGCCTGCTGCACCGCAAGGGCGCTGTAGGCCCCGATCATGACGAACTCGCCATGCGCCATGTTCATCACGCCCAACAGGCCGAACACCACCGCCAGCCCCAGCACAACCAGTGCCAGGGTAGCGAAGGCGTAGAGGAAATTCAGGCCGTGGGTTGCAATGAGTTCCACACCCGCAACTTCTCCTTATGCGCAGTTATCGCCGGCGCCGACATCGGCGAACGTGGCGATCACCTTGAAGGCGGCGCCATCTGCCTCGGCCAGGTAGATGTCTTTCGACACGTGACGATCGCTCATCGTTGCGCCGCCGCGCGGACCCTCATAGGAGGTGCCGTCCGCGGCAGCGTCCATATCGGCGGCCGATAGCGACCCGGCCTTGGCGGCCAGGACGGCAAGCAGCAGCATACCGTCATAACAGGATTGGCCAAGCGCATTGAGCGCGGCCGCGTCGGCGCCGAATTTCGCCACGTACTTCTCGGCGAACGAACGCGCCGACGGCGTATCGATTGATGCGAAGTAACCCGCCGACGAGAACAGATTGACCGAGTTCTCCGCACCGATGCCGGCAAGGGTGTTCTCCTCGATCAGGGTGCCGAGCCGGGCGACATCGTCGGCCAGGCCGAAGCTGGCGAATGCCCGGTTGAAGCCGACCGAGGCGCCGCCCACCAGGGTGATCAGCACCGCGTCGGCGCCGGTATCCTTGATCTTGGCCAGGTTGGAATCGAAATTATCCACCGTGAACGGCAGATATTCCTCGCCGACCACTTCGCCGCCGGTGCCGGCGATATAGCCCTTGGCCGCCGCGTTGGTGTCGCGCGGCCAGTTGTAGTCGTTGCCGATCAGATACCATTTAGACGCGCCTTTGTTCGACGCCATCCAAGGAATGGCCGGTTCCAGCTGCTGGCTCGGCGTCTCGCCCAGGACGAAGGTTCCCGCCGAGCATTCGCCGCCCTCGTAAACCGGAGTGTAGATGTAAGGCACCTGGCCCTTGAACAGGTTGGTCAACGCACCGCGCACGGCGCTGTCGTGCATGCCGATGAAAGCCTCGGCGCCATCGCCCTTCCACAGTTGCAGCGCCGCCTGGGTGGCGTCGGCGGGCGGCCCTCCCACGTCGGCGAAGATCGGCTCGATCTGCCGGCCCAGGATGCCCCCGGCCGCGTTGATCTCATCGACCGCCAGCTGCGTGCAGTTGCGCGATGAAGGGCCGAACAGGCCGGCCGGTCCAGACAACGGAATGAGCACGCCGACCTTGACCGGACCAGCGGCCAGCGCACGCGCGCCGAACGAGCCGCCCGTCAGTACGCTAACGACGGTGGCGCTGATGGATGCCTTTACGAAATCACGTCTTTTCATCGTCTCCTCCCGAGATGGTTGCGTGGGTCACGCGGGCTTTGGTTTCGCGGTGAACGCGAACACCGGCTCGATCGCGGCCGCAACGGCCAGCAGGCGGTCGTCCGATCCGGCCGGCCCATCCAGTTCCATGCCCATCGGCAGTCCGTCCGCGCTCAGGCCGCTGGGCAGCGAGATGCCCGGGATTGCGGCGTTGGATCCGGGATCGGTGTTGCGGATGAAGGTCGCGAACGTCGGCACGCGCTCGCCGTTCAACTCGACCGTCTCATCATCACCGATCGGCCGCGCCGGCATCGGCGTGGTCGGGAAGATGATGGCGTCGAGCGAGTTGGCTTCGAAATAGTCAGCGTAGGTGGCCTGCAGCCTGGGACGGTCCACGTCCATGGCTTGCCGGTACGCAGCCTCCGGCATCGCCTCGGGCCCCATCTGCGAGGCGAACAGGCCCTTAACGTCCGGGCTGCCAGCCCCGTCCAGCATCTGGCGCATGGAAAGGCCGGTGCCGTTTTCGTCCAGGAAGCGCGGCAGGTCCTGCATGAACTCGAAGAGCGCGACCGGAAAGCCCACCGCGTCGTTAAGCGCGCCGATGTCGGCAATGTCCGCTTCCACCAACTCGACCCCCGCCTCCGCAAGCGCGGCAAGCGTGGCCTCGGCGTTCGCGGCGGTTTCGTCGTCCAGGCTTTCGTAGAAATGGTGCCTGGGCACGCCCAGCCGCAGGCCGGCGACTTCGGCGATCCGCCCGTCATTGGGCCTGCCCGCCATCACAGCATCGAGCAGTCGTGCGTCCGCCACGGTGCGGGCAATCGGTCCGGCGGTGTCGCGGGTATGGCTGATCGGCACGATGCCTTCGCCCCGGTAGCGCCCCACGGTCGGCCGGTATCCGACAAGACCCGTCAGCGCCGCTGGCAGGCGCACGGACGCGCCGGTATCGGTGCCGATGCCGGCGGGCATCATACGCGCGGCCACGCCGGCGGCGACGCCCCCCGACGAGCCGCCGGCGATCATCGCCTGGTTCCATGGATTTCTTACTGCTCCGGTGACCAAATTGTTCGAGGTAATGCCAAACGCAAGCTCGTGCATGTTGCCGGTGGCGCCCAGAAGCGCTCCGGCCTCGAACAGGGCGCGAGCGACCGGGGCGGCCTCGCGCGCGACCCAGCCGGCCAGCGCTCCAGTACCTGCGCTGGTGGGCAGAATGGCGGTGTTGATATTATCCTTCAGGCACAGCGGAACGCCGGTAAGCACTTCGCCGGCCTTACCTGAGGCGTCGACCGCATCCGCTTCGTCGCGCAGGCGTCGCCAGTCGGTGGAAACGAAAGCGTTGAGAGCCTCGTGCCGCTCGCACCGGGTGATCAGGGCCTCGATCAGATCGCGGCTTTTGAACCGACCCGCCCGCATGTCGGCCAGTGCCTCGACCAGGGTCAGCTCACAGGGGTCGGATGCGGACAACAATCTCCCTCCACGCGTGCGCGGCTGTCATCAACCGACGGCGATGGAGCGAGCGTTTCACCTAGGGGAAGAGAAGAACATCCTCAATATTGAGGATTTTCCCGATCGGGCACGGTTAGTGCAGCAGCACCCGATTGGGCAGCTGGGTGCGGCTGGAAACGCCCAGCTTCTTGAAAATATGCTGTAAATGGGTGCGCACGGTGGTGAACGAAATGCCGAACTGCTCGGCGATCTGCTTGTCGCTCAACCCACGCAGCACCGCCGCGCAAATCTCACTTTCGCGGCGGGTCAAACCCGCTTCAGCGGCGGCGGTGTCGACGGCGGAGAGCAGATTGCGGTTTGCAATCGCGAAGGTCTCGCCCATCAGCGCCAGACGCATCGCATTGGTGAAAGCCGGGCCGATGGCATCGAGAATCGCCAGCTCCCGGCGCCCGAAATCCTCTCGATGGCGCCCGCGCCAGATGCGCAGGTCGCCGATATTGATGCCGTTGGAATAGGCGTAATAGTTGACGCCGTAGTGCAGTCCGTCGCGAGCGAGAAAATCGTTGAAGAACTCTGTGCGCTCAAACCGGCTTCGCGGCATGATCTCGCTTACCGCCGTGGCCGCGCGACGGCGTTGCAGTACCGGCGTGATCGGGTCGTGATACTGAAAATACTCCTCGTAGGAGCCGAGATTTTCGTCGGACATATTGACGGCGGCGCGGTCGCAGAACTCGCCGCCTGCTTCGTCCCAAACATAGGAGGCGAAATAGTCTGCGCCCAACAGATCAAGCAGTCGCCTGCCGACGCGAAGACGCAACTCGCGCGACGGGTATCCGTGCGACAGATCCCGCATGATCGCGAATACGATGTCCGATTCCCTGGCTGTCAGGTTCAACTGCCTCTCCCCCAACGCGCCACATCAAGGCGGCAAACGTACACCCAAGGCCGGGACGCATCAACCGCCGGCCAGTTTATGCCCTAGATGTTCGGCCACCTTATCGGCGATCAGCGCGCTTACCCGCTCGTTGGCCTCCGCGGTCACCCCGCCGATATGCGGGGTAAGGATCAGGTTGGGCACGTTGGCGAACTTGGCCGCGGCCGCCGCGTCTAATGGCTCGGTCTCGAACACATCGAGCGCGGCACCGCCCAGCCGCCCGTCCTTAAGCGCGTTAACCAGCGCGGCCTCGTCGAGCACCCCGCCACGCGCCGCGTTGACCAACACCGCATCGGCCTTCATCGCCGCGAGTCGATCCGCATCGATGAGATGGTTTGTGCCCTTCGTCAGCGGCGTGTGCAGGGAAACGACGTCGCTTGTGCGGAGAAGCGATTCCAGGTCCATGCTTTGCGTGTTCGTCCACACCGCATCGTCATCGGCAATGAACGGGTCATGCGCGCAAGTGGCCATGCCGAGCCCATGCGCCAGTTCCGCCGTGAGTTGGGCGATGGCGCCGAAACCCACCAGCCCCAGCGTCTTGCCGGAAACCTCCCGCCCCGACCCCAGCGTTTGGCGTGGCCAGTTGCCGGAAAGCATCGACCCGCTGGCAAACGCCGTCCCGCGCAACAACACCATCGCCGAGGAGACCACATATTCGGCCACCGACCGATTGTTGGCGCCGGTAGCGGGAAATACGACAATCCCGCCTGCTTCACATGCACTCAAGTCGATATTGTCGAGGCCGACACCAAGCCGGCCGACACAGGCGAGCGACGGCGCCTGTGCCAGCAGATCGCTCGTGACCTGGGTACGATTGCGCACGATCAAAGCACGCGCTGCCGCGATCGCGCGGCCCATTTCGTCCGGACGATCCACGAGATCCGGGTCGTAGACCGTCTCGAACTCGCCCGCCAGCCGCTCCACGGCGGCCTGGTCCATGAACTCGGTGATGACGATCACGACAGCTCGTCCAGTTCCACCGCCCGGCCCGACTTGGCCGAGCGTTCCGCCGCCTCGCCCACCAGCACCGACCACAGCCCGTCTTCCAGGCCGACCTCGGGCGCGGTGGTGTTGCCGCGCACCATCTCCAGGAATTTCTGGTGCTGATAGTAGGTGGCGCCGCTATGGTCGCCGGCCGAAAGTATAGCTTCGTCGATGAAGATCTCGTGGGTCTCGACCCGTTGGCTTTGCCGGTTGGAAACCACCACCTGCGCTGGCGGTTCCTCGCCGTTGCGGGCGAAGCGGGCCGGCCGGGGCACCTTGGCATCGAGACGGCCGTCGGGCCCGGTCACCGAGACCACCTCCTGCCAGTGCGACCCGTCGCCGAACATGCACAGGTCCAGCATGCCGCGCGCGCCGTTGGCGAACTCGACCACCACGAAGCCATTGTCGACGATGTCGGGCGCCACCCCGTCATAGCTCTCATCGAGATGGTTGTGGTCCATGCCGGCCGAGGCGAACACGCGAACGGGATCGCTGTCCAGCGTCAGACGCATCAGGTCCCAGAAGTGGCAGCATTTCTCCACCATCGTGCCGCCGGTGCGCGCCGAGAACCGGTTCCAATCGCCGACCTTGGGCAGGAACGGATAGCGGTGCTCGCGAACCGCCATCATGATCGGCCGGCCTATCGCACCGGCGCGCAACTCTTCCAGCAACCGCGCCAGCGGCGGCATGTAGCGATACTCCATCGCCACCCAGATCGGCGCGCGGCGTGCGGAAGCCGCCGCTATGATCTCACGACACTGGCCGGAGGTGGTGCATAGCGGCTTTTCGCACAGAATCGGTTTGTCGCTGGCCAGGATGTCGCCCAGCGCGGCGAAATGCGTATCGTTGGGCGAAGCCAGGATGATCGCGTCGAAACCATCGGCGCTGAGTAGATCCCGATAATCGGCATAGGCCTCGACCCCGGCGCCGGCCAGCGCCGCGGCTTCAACGCGCATGCCCTCATCCGGATCGGCGATCGCCGATATGCGCGCGCCGTCCAGCAGGGCGACGTTGCGGATATGCTCCTGGCCCATCATGCCGGTGCCGATGATGCCGTAGCGAACGCTCAAGCCGATAACTCCATCAATGGCAGATCGAGATGCGCGGCCACCGCGCGCAGATCATCGCGATGCTCGCCATAGACCAACGCGATATGGTGTTCCATGCCGCCGTCAATGAGGCGGCGGCGAACCTCGGCTGCCGGACTATCGAAACGCACCACGCCGCTCGTGCCGGAGAATGCTAGCGGCCGGGCCAGCATCTGCCCGCCGGCAAGCACCATGCGCGGCTCGCCGAACGCCTGGGATATGCGCATCGCGGTGATGCGACCCGGCTTCAACGGAAACTCGAACAACAGCGGCATTTTCCGGTTGGAATGGATCGTCGCGCGCGCTCGGACATCCGGATCGCGCATCGATGGTGGCGCCTGGCCGCAGTGCCAGACCACGCCGGTATCGTCTTCGGCATCCAGATCGACCACGTCGGCCAGAAACGGCGGTGCCCCGGCCACCTCCTGCAGGACGACCTGCGTCAGCGCGCCGTAGACATCGGCTTCGCACGCACACGGAGTTCCCGCTTCGCCCAGCATCGAGACCGGGCCGCATACGGCACCGCCATATTCGGTGAAGGTCTCCGGCCAGCAGCGGATGGCGAAGGCGGAATAGCCGCCGTCGGCGCGCAGCTTGTCCAAAGCCAGCTTCAGGCGCAGGGACCGGTCCAACTGGCCCTGATCGACATCGTCCAACCCGTCCAGCATTTGCTTGGTTTCGTTCCTGGTGGCCGTCGAGTCCGCTGCGGGCATTCCGCGCGCAGCGTCGAACAAGCCGTCCAGCGCGAGCTCATCCACCGAGACGCCTGCGAGGTTCTGGATTTTTTCGGGCGAGTAGGCGCAGGTATCGAAGCCTCCCGGCGGCTCGCCGATGCGGGCGATGCGCTTGCCGGCTACCCGCTCGGCCAACGCCTCGCCGACTTGCGAAGCGAACGGCTTGGAGGAAATGGCTGATGGCCGCGGTGCGGGTTCGCCCTCGATGAGGCTCGTCAGTTGATCACCTGCCATCGACGCGGGATCGGCATACGCCCAGGAAAACCGCCTGCCCGCCAGACCCAGCGCGTGGCTCGCCAGGTTGAGGCCGCAGAAGGAGTTGAGTCGCAGCCGACCGCCGGTTCGCGGTTCGGGTATCGCCCATATGCTCATGGATGTGCCGATGCGGTTGGCGGCGGCGACAGTGACGGCCGAATCGGTAAACGTGACCTGCAGCACGGCCAGGCGATCGAGCGGCGCGCCGGCCAGTTCCTCAATCGCCGCATAGGCCGATTCCGCGTCCAGCAGCAGTTCGCGGGGGCCGACGGTCTCGTGCCCGCTCCCATCGAGCACCGCGAGCATGGCCTCCAGCTTCTCATGCGCAAAGGCGACGTCGAACGTTGGCCGTCCAATCGGCAGAATTCCGACCTTCATGCGCTGCTGTCCTACATCGGCTGATAGACGTGGCGGAAGCTGGCGTCCGCCGGCGCGAACCGCGCGCCGCCATCGCCATAACACGAATGAACCGGCCAGCTTTGTGCTTTTTCATCGGCCAGCGCCGAGATGTCCGTCATATAGTCGGCCGCCGACCCTTCCAGGCCTTCGCGTATCGCAGTCCAGTCCGGATAGTGGGAAAAGGCGTCGAGCCAGATTGCGCGCCCGGCCAGAAAGCCCGATGCGCCGGCCGCGAATGCATGAACGAGAATGTTGCGGAACGCTTCCTTGCCCGCACCCGCCGACAACATCACCCACGGCCGGCCGGCCAGGGCGCCCATCTCGTCGAACACCGCCTGCGCATCGGCGGAACCGTCGACCTTGTCCGCGTTGAGCGGGCTCTCCAGCTTGAACACGTCGACGCCATAGTCCGGCTTGGCGAACTCGGCCACCGACGCCAGCACGTGGTCGGACTTTTTGCCTTCCATCTCCACATAGTCCTTGGTCTGGTCGGCATCGCTTTCCAGCGGATAGACCAGCATCTCCAGCAGAAACGGAATGTCGTGCTCGGCGCATTCTTCGCCGATTCGCTTGACGCAATCGTGTTGGCGTTCGTTGACTGCGGCTCCGGCGTCCGGGCGATACCAGGCCAGGAATTTGACCGCATCCGCACCCATCGCCTTGATCTTGGCCACCGACCAGTCGTCGATGTCGGCCGACAGCCGGCCGCCATGAGCTTCGCCGAACAGCGAGTCCTCTAACGTGACGATCAAACCCTTCTGCGGCGACAAGGCATCGATGGAGTAAGGGATGGCGTAGTGCGGATCGAGCAGCATCGCGGTGCTCTTGTCCTGCAACGTCTCCACCAGCAGCCCCTTGAATTTCGCTACCTCCTCCCAGGGAGCCTCCTCGCATCCCAGATGCTGGGCGATAGGCCCCTTGATCGGCGGGCGCTGGTCGACGGCGGTCATCTTGAAGATGCCGCGCTCGTCGGCCATGCGACGCATGCCCCACAGTTTGCCGGGCGTCAGCTGCATGCCGCCGCCTCCAGGCCGAGTCGATGGGGTCTGAGCGCTTGCAATTGCGCCGCGCCGGTTGGAAGATCGGACAAGCTCAACCAAGGAAAGGAAATCCCGTGCGTGCGATTTTGTTGTCTGTTTTGATGGGTTCCATCGCGTTGTGTGGCTCGGCGTTGGCCGACTCCAAACAGGGACGCGAATTGATGGATGCGGGGGACTTCGAAGCGGCGATGGTCGCGCTTCTGCCTCCTGCCCAGGCCGGCGACGCCGACGCCGAAGAACTGATCGGCATTCTCTATGCGATGGGGCTGGGCGTGGAGCGCGACGATGCGCGCGCCTTCGACTGGTATCTGCGTTCGTCCATGAAGGGCCATCCCGGCGCCCAGTCCGGGGTAGGCTGGTACTACGAGATCGGCCGGGGCATGCCGGCGCCCGATCTGGTGCGGGCCTACACCTGGTATGTGCTTTCCGCCATCGGCGGCGATCCCGACGCGGCGATCTCGCAGGAAGAGGTGGTCAAAAAGATGACGCCCGGACAAATCGAAAAGGCCCATATTCTGATCGACGACTACAGGATGTGGCTCTATCCGCCGAAGTGATCCCCGCTGGACCGACATCCACTTGAATGGGCAGGGGCCGCGCTTTGGCGGCCCCTGCATTTCGTTTGGAGAGCCTATTTGATGTCCATCATGGCGCCGCCATTGATGTCGGCTTCGGCTTCCTCGACCGCGGAGACCAGCGCGTCGAACACTTCCGGTCCGCCGCGGACGTTGGCCTTGAACCAGTCGTAGACCGGGGCGGCCTTGTCCTTGAACATCGCTTTTTCCTCAGGCGTCGGCACATACAGATCACCGCCGCCGGCCACGAAGTCCTTATAGGCCTGGATCGACTTGCGCTTGGGCGAAGCGAAAGTAGCCTGCTGCAGCGCGGCGAAACCATCGACCACGACGCGGCGCAGGTTCTCCGGCATGCCCATGAACTTGGCGTTGTTCATCCACCACAGGGCGCCCATGTAAGCATGGCCGTCCAGGGTGACGTATTGCAGCCCGGCATCGGGGAACTTCATGCCCATGATGTCGGTGATGCCGTTTTTCGAGCCCTCGACCACGCCGGTCTGGAACGAGGTGAACAGTTCCGGCCACGGGATCGGCGTGGGCGAAGCGCCCATCGCGCGAACCAGTTCCTGCGGCAGGTCGGCGACCACGGTGCGGATCTTCAGTCCTTCCATGTCGGACGGCTGGGCGATCCGGCGCTTGGTGTTGGCAAAGTTGCGCCAGCCGCCGGTGTTGCCGATGGTCATCAGGCGGATGGTGCCGTCGGAATCAGCCATCGCCATGTCACGAACTTTCCGGGTGAAGTCGCCCGACAGCACATGTTCGGCGATCCGGTCGTCGGCCATCAGATAGGGCAGATCGAGCACCTGCACATACGGGAAGATGCCCGACGCGCCGCCCGACGTGGAGATGTAGATGTCGATCGAGCCGTCGGAAACGCCCTGCAGGCATTCCGCGCCCTTCGAGCACAGTTGCGTGCCGATGAACAGTTCGACGTCGATGGCGCCGTTGGACGCGGCCTCCACATAGTTTTCAAACACGACCAGGCCGTCATAGTCCTCATCGTTCTCGTTGGAGTTCGCGGTCGCGCGGAGCGTGAAGTCCGCGGCCGCGGCCGCGAGCGGCGCGCCCGCTACCATCGCCGCAACAAGCAGCGATTTGACAGTTGTCTTGAGCATTTCCATTCCTCCTGTTGGACTTTCCGTCAAAAATTTCCGTTCCCTACTGTACGAAGCCGGTCAGCCGCGGGATGGTCATCGAAACGGCCGGGAAATAGGTGATCAGGAAGATCACCAGCACTTCGACAGCAAGAAACGGCAAAATGGCGCGCGAAATCGTCTCCACCCGCTCGCCAGATACCGATGAGGCGACGAACAACACCAATCCCATTGGCGGCGTCGCCAGGCCGACGGTCAGATTGACCGACATAATGATCGCGAAATGAACCGGGTGAACGCCCAGATCGGTAAACACGGGCCCCAGGATGGGACCCAAGATGATGATCGCCGGACCTGCGTCGAGAAACATGCCGACGATGAACAGCAGCACGTTGATCAGGAACAGCAGGATCAACGGATTCTCGCTCAGGCTGAGAATGAACTCGGCGAGCTGCTCGGGCGCATGCGACAGGCTGACGACCGTCTTGAACGCCACCGCCGCTCCGACCAGCAGCAGGACGGTGGCCGAACCCAGCGCCGACTTGGTCAGCACCGCCGGCAGATCCGACAGTTTCATCGATCGCAGCACGAAGAAAGAGACGACGAGCGCATAAGCAACCGCCACCGCCGACGCCTCGGTTGGCGTAAATACGCCGATCAAGATCCCCCCCAAGATGATGATCGGTGTCTGCAGCGGAGCCACCGCTTTCTTGCAGACGATGCGGAAATCATGGGAAACGCGCGCGCGCATTCCCATCAGGATGAAATGCGCGATCGGCAAAAACACCAGGAACAGCAGCCAGCCATTCGCCGAAATGTCGACGCCCGCCGATGCGCGCAGCAGCGCCCCTATGCCTGCGTATGCGGCGAACAGCACGCCGGCCAGGTTGAGACGCAGCAGAACGAAGGATACCCAGTGTTCCAGCGGCGTGATCGCCTGGTCCCTGTGAACGATGCGCTCGGCCTTGGGCAGATCGTGACGATCGGCGATCAGCCGCACCACCACCATCAGGCCGACGCCCACCAGAACGCCCGGCACGATGCCGGCAAGGAATAGCGCGGCGACGCTCTCGCCCATCACATAGGCGTAGATGATCATGATGCCCGAAGGCGGGATGATCGGCCCGATGACCGAGGAAGCGGCCGTGACCGCGGCGGCGAACTTGCGCGAATAGCCGTTCTTCTCCATCGCCGGGATCAACGTCGAGCCGAGCGCGGAGGTATCGGCGACGGCGGAGCCGGACAGGCCGGCGAACAGCATCGAGGACAGGATGTTCACATGCGCCAGCCCGCCGCGCAGGTGGCCCATCAGCGCCTGGGAAAACTCGACGAGACGGATGGTGATCCCGCCTTTGTTCATCAACTCGCCCGCCAGCATGAAGAACGGCAAGGCCATCAGCGGGAAAGAATCCATGCCGTTGTAGACGTTGCGATACAGCAGCGCCATGTCGCGCTCCTGGCCGGCCAGGAACAGCAGCATGCCCGGCGACACCAGCAGCGCGAAGAAGACCGGCAGGCCGACCATCAGGAAGATGAGGAAGACGGGCAGGAACCAGACGAGCATCTAATCCGCCCTTTCCATGGATTCCATGATGCCGTCGTCGGGCACCTGGAAGTCCGGTCGTCCCAGGAGGATGAGCGCGCGCAGGATCAACTCGACGTTGACCGCCAGCAATAACACCATGCCGACAAGCAGCGAGGCGTACATGTAGCGCAGTTTGACCCGGATGCTCTCGCCGCCGAGCCAGTCGAGCGGAATGCGCAGCGACGAGGAATCGAAGTTGCCGCCGAACCCGAACGTGTGGCCCCAGCCGAACTGGATCGCCACCACCAGCACCATGCCCGACAAGGTCAGCAAGATCAGGGTGAGCAGCAGCGCCGGCCGGGCCGGCAGCGCGCGCGGCAGCATGTCGATGGCGACGAAACCGCCGTGGCGGAAAGCCAGCGGGGCGACCAGCCCGGTCATCCACAGCATCAGGAAGCGCGCAGCCTCGTCCGGCCAGGCCAGCGCGCTGTTGAAGCCGTAGCGGAAGACCACCTGCAACAGGATGACGAACACCATAAGCCCCAGCGCGACCCAGGCCACGGTCCGGCCAACGCGCATGACAGCCGTGTTCAACGCCATCAGCTGACGCAGGATGAAAACCAGCGGATCGATGATCTCTCTCCCGTGCGGCTCCGGTTTGCCGAAGCGCGTTTTCGCATCGATGCTTTCGAATGCTCTACAAAACGAAAGCTCAAGTCAAGTCAGATCGCCCACTTTTTGCTGCCGCCGCAACCGGCTGCTAGCCGGCCTCGACCAGCTCGACACCCAGTTTATCGCACAGCTCGACGATCTCCGCGTGCGGGCACTCGTCGGTAACGAACGTCTGGACCTGGCGCAGATGACCGATCTGAACCGGTGCGGGCCGCTCGAACTTGGAGCCGTCGGCGGCCAATATGACATGGCGGGCATTGTCGATGATGGCGCGCGCCACATGGGCCTCGCGCAGATCGAAGTCGAGCAGCGTCCCGTCGCGGGCGATTGCCGACGCGCCGATCACGGCCACATCGGCGCGAAACTGCCGGATGAAGTCTACCGCCGCGCCGCCCAGAATGGCGCCGTCCGAGCGCCGCACCACCCCCCCGGGCACGATGATCTCGACTCCCGAAGACGCTCTTAACTCATTGGCGATATTAACATTATCAGTGACGATCTTAAGTCCTATATGGCGCCGCAACGCCCGCGCGACCGCCGCCGTCGTGGTGCCCACATTGATCATCAGCGCCACGTTGTTGGGAATGCGGTTGGCGACCGCAGCGCCGATCCGCTCCTTCTGGGCTGCGGCGATGGCTTGCCGCGCCTCGAAGTGGACATACTCCACTCCGGCGATTAGCGACGCACCGCCGTGAAACCGCATGACCTGGTGGGCGTCGGCAAGCACCTGCAAATCCTTGCGGATCGTCTGCGGCGTGGTGCCGAACACTTTCGACAAATCCTCGACCAGCACCCGGCCCTTTTGTTGAGCCTGGGTCAGGATGGCGGTTTGGCGCGGTGTGAGCGTGGTCGGCATGGAATTAGTGTTGCAGTCGGCCAATCGAAGAGCCGGACTTTCGAATTAAACCTCAAAACGAAAGGATAGCAAAGCGCGAAGTGGTGAAAACCGAACAGATATCCCGGTACCGTCCTTATTGAAGGCGGCAGCCGACTAAGAGCACACGAACGCCAACGGCAATGCCCGTGCGATCCGTTCGACCGGGCAGGCGCGTCCGCTGCACGCAGGGATGCGTGCGAGCGACCCCTGTCCGCCCATGTCTTAGGTGGGATGGGGTTTAGCGCACCGCAGGCGTCAGCGTACCCGTTGTTCGCTTTCGGCGTGGAACAGGAAGGCTTTTTTCGGGTCGATGCCAACCTCGAACAGCTGTCCCTCCTGCGCATTGTGCCCGCCATCCAGCTCAATGGTCAGCGGATTGCCCATCTCCGAGTCGGTATAGGCGTAGGAGGTTCCGCCCAGATTCTCGATCACGTCGATGCCGGCCTTGATCTTGACCTTACCGTTGTCGGTGAAATGCTCCGGGCGCACGCCCACGCTCAGCCGGCTGCCGGCTTTAGGGTGGTCGCCCTTGATCGTCATCGGGATTTTCACCTTCTCGTAGCCGTCCAGGGTCACCGTCAACGTGTTTCCCTTCGAAGCGGTAGCCGTGGCATCGAGGAAGTTCATCTTCGGCGAGCCGATGAAGCCGGCTACGAAGACATTGTCGGGATCGTTGTACAGATGCATCGGCGAGCCCACCTGCTCGATATTGCCGGCGCGCAGGATCACGATCTTGTCGGCCAGTGTCATCGCCTCGACCTGGTCGTGGGTGACGTAGATCATGGTGGCGTCGAGCTCCTTGTGCAGCTTGGCGATCTCCAGGCGCATCTGCACGCGCAGTTCCGCATCAAGATTGGACAGCGGCTCGTCGAACAGGAATACCTTGGGGTTGCGCACGATCGCCCGGCCGATGGCCACTCGCTGGCGCTGACCGCCTGACAACTGCTTGGGCTTGCGCGCGAGCAGGTTTTCCAGATGCAGGATTTCGGCAGCCTTGTGTACCCGCTTGGCGATCTCCCCCTTCGGCGTGCCGGTCATCTTCAGGCCGAAGCCCATATTGTCCTCGACCGTCATATGCGGATACAGCGCGTACGACTGGAACACCATGGCGACGCCGCGGTCGGCGGGGTCCATGTTGGTGACATCGGTGCGGTCGATGCTGATCAGGCCAGAATTGGTTTCCTCCAATCCCGCCACCAGCCGCAGCAGGGTCGACTTGCCACACCCGGAGGGCCCGACGAAAACCACGAATTCCCCGTCGTTGATGTTCAGATCGACCCCATGGATGACGTCGACCTGCCCAAACGACTTTTTCACATTCTCCAACTGGAGCTCAGCCATTCTCTTCCCCAATCCTTCCCTTGAGTTATGTCCCTGTTCCGGCCCGGCCTATGAGCGGGGGCCTAAGCGCGTTCGCATATCTTCCATGATGGCGCCGGCGGTCGATTGCACCAGCCCGGCCCAGCTTTCCAGCGTGTCATAGCTGACCCTGTAAGCGGGTCCGGTAACCGACACCCCGGCGAAAAAGGCCGAATCGAGCGAGCGTATCGGCGCCGCCACGCAACGGATGCCCACCTCGTGCTCCTCCAGATCGTAGGCGATCCCGGTCTGCCGGATCGTGCCGACTTCCACGCGCAGCGCCTCGACGTCTAGCAGCGTGCTTTCCGTATATTTGTGAAACTGTATGGCGCCGACGCACCGGTCGAATTCGTCCGCCGGCAACACCGAAAGCGCCGCCTTGCCCACGCCGGTGCAGTAGACCGGCGAAGCATTGCCGATCTGCGAATACATGCGCACGGACTGGGTGCCTTCCACCTTGTCGAGATAGATGACCTGGTTGTCGCGCAGCACCCCTAGATGCACCGTCTCGTCGGTCTGCTTGTGGAGGTTGCGAAGATGCGGCTCGGCGATTTTGCGGAACTCGTTGCCGGCCCACGCGCGCGAGGCGAACTTCAGCAGCTTGTAGCCCAACTCGTAGGACAGGTCGGGGCGCTGGTTCAAAAGCCCTTCCTCGACCAGATGCGACAGCCGCCGGTGCAACGTGCCGCGCGGCTCCCCCGACCGGCTCAGAATATGGGTAAACCGGGGCGGCTCGGCCGACGAGGCGACGATGTCGAGAACGGCCATCGCCTTGCCCAGCGTGCCGGTGCCATGGTGGGCTGCTGCCAGTCCCCCATTGTCTTGGTGCGGATTGTCTCGCGGTTCCATCGCCGGCGATTTCCCGGGAAGCTGCCTTGACTTTTGCCCAGCATAATATGATTATTCTAAATAGTCAAACCGTGTTCCAAATAATGGAACACATGAAGCGTTCCAAGTGGGAGGAAACCATGCGCTCCATCGTAAAGGCGTCGGCAGCGGCGCTCGCTCTTTCGGCGTTTGTCGCCGTTCCGGCTTCGGCCGAACTGACTGGTGATCTCAAGATCTTCCTCGACACATCCAACCCTGCGCCGCGGGCGACGATGGAGAAGATGATCGGCGACTTCCAGGCCATGCACCCCGACCTCAACATCGAGACCACGGTGATCGACCGCGAGGAATACAAGACGCAGATCCGCAACTTCCTGACGGCCAACCCGCCTGATGTGGCGACCTGGTACGCCGCCAACCGCATGGCGCCCTATGTGGACGCCGGCCTGTTCGAGGACGTCTCCGACCTGTGGCAGGAGCCGGAAATCGCCAACAATCTGGCTTCGACCAAGGGCGCGATGACCATCGACGGCAAACAGTGGGGCGTGCCCTACACCTACTATCAGTGGGGCGTCTATTACCGCAAAGACATCTATGCGGAACTGGGCCTGAACGAGCCCGCGAACTGGGAAGAGTTCAAGGCCAACTGCCAGGCGATCATCGATTCCGGCCGCAAGTGCTACACCATCGGCACCAAGTTCCTGTGGACCGCCGGCCGATGGTTCGACTATCTCAACATGCGCACCAACGGCTTCGACTTCCACATGGCCCTGGCCGGCGGCGAGGTTTCCTGGGAAGACGATCGGGTCAGGCAGA
>JANQKQ010000051.1 GCA_028281105.1 Rhizobiaceae bacterium | reverse complement strand
GGGGCTCAAGGCGATCGACGAGGTCGCCTATGTCCGCTTCGCCTCGGTCTATCGCCAGTTCCGCAAGGCGCGGGACTTCGAAGCCGTGCTCGACGAGTTGGCCGGCGATGAGACGGATGATCCAACCAGCTGACGTTGGCGGTGGGCTTCCGGGTCGGCCAAAAACCTGCCAAACCTCTATCATGGACTCATCCGTTCCAGGCAGCGAGGAAGACCGGCGTTACATGATGGCCGCCATTCGGCTGGCGCGCCGCAATCGTGGCCGCACCGGCGCCAACCCTTGCGTCGGTTGCCTCATCGTCGCTTCGTCGGACGCCGGAGCGCGCATTGTCGGAGCCGGAGTGACGGCGATCGGCGGCAGGCCGCATGCCGAGACGATCGCATTAGAGGAAGCAGGTCCTTCAGCGAGGGGTGCGACCGCCTATGTCAGCCTGGAGCCGTGCGCGCATATCGGCGGTACGCCGCCATGCGCGCGCGCGCTGATCAACGCGGGAGTCGCCCGGGTGGTGAGCGCGCTGACCGATCCTGACGCCAGAGTAAGCGGCCAAGGCCACGCCATGCTGCGTGCGGGCGGTGTCGAGGTGCAGGAACGCATTTGCGAGGCTGCCGCGGCGATCGATCTGGAAGGCTATCTGTCGCTGAAGGAGCGCGGGCGGCCGTATGTCATCGTCAAGTTGGCGGTGTCGACCGACGGATTTGTGGGCGTTCGCGGTGGCGGCCAAGTATCGATCACCGGAGCCGTTGCCAACGCCCAGACGCACCGCCTGCGTTCGATCAGCGATGCGATCCTGGTCGGCGCCGGAACGATCATCGAGGACGATCCGAGCCTGACCTGCCGGTTGCCGGGCCTGGAGGAGCGCTCGCCCCATCGGCTGGTGCTCGACGCGAACGCCCGGGTGCCGGTGGACGCCAAGGTGATCGCCACCGCTTCATCGACGCCGACCTCGCTCATCTGCGCCGAAACGCCGACCGGCGCGCGGGCCGAGGCGCTCAATGCGGCCGGCTGCGGGATCATCGCGTGCGAGGTTGAGGCGGGCAGGGTGGCGCTGGAGCCGTTGTTGAGAATTCTGGGCGAACAGAAAATCTCGCTCCTGATGGTTGAAGGCGGTCGCGAGGTGGCCAGAAGCTTTCTTGAGCAGAGACTTGCAGACGATCTACTGCTGTTGGTCGGCCCACGGGCAATCGGGAATGATCGGAACACCGGCGGGCTGGTGCGATCACCGGTTCAACCCGACGAAGTGCCGGCCGGGTTTGTCAAAGTCGGCGAGCGGCGCTATGGCGATGACCGCGCGCTTCTGTTTCGGCGGGTAGGCGAAGAATAGGGACGGCATGTTCACCGGCATCACCACCGACATCGGCACCGTCGTGCGGGTTGGCGAACTCGACCACGGCCGACGGTTGCGCGTCGAAACCGGCAAAGGAGTCGCCGACGTCGACATCGGCGCTTCGATCGCACACTCGGGCACGTGCCTGACCGTGGTCGCCAAGTCGGATGATCCCGGCGATCCCTGGTACGAAGTCGAGGCCTGGAACGAAGCCCTGCAACTGACCACGCTCGGCGGCTGGGGCGAGGGCACCCGCTGCAACGTCGAAAGATCGTTGAAGCTTGGAGACGAGCTGGGCGGCCATCTGGTTCTGGGGCATGTGGACGGAACCGCCGAGATTATCGATCAGTCACGGGAGGGGGAAGCGGTTCGTTTCACCCTTGTCGCGCCCGAGCCGCTGGCCCGGTTCATCGCGCCGAAGGGCTCGGTCTGCCTCGACGGCGTGTCGTTGACGGTGAACGGGGTCGATGGCTCCCGCTTCGACGTGTTGCTGATCGCTCACACCTTGAAGGTCACGACCTGGGGCGAGCGGCAGGCGGGCGACCGGGTCAACATCGAGGTCGACCAGATGGCGCGCTACGCGGCGCGGCTCGCTCAGTTCCCGGCTGACGCATAGCTGTCCTGCGCCGCGGTGACCGTGAATTCGCTTGCCAAGGCGTGGACGGCGTGATTTGTCGAGGCCGAATCCCCGACTGATCCCTGTGGAGCATCGGCCGATGGCCAAGCCGCCAACCATCCTCGTCATCACGGCGCGGTTCTACGATGACATCGCCGACGAGTTGGTCGCGGGCGCGACGGCGGTGTTGCAGGCAGCCGGTGCACGCATCGACCATATCGATGTGCCGGGAGTTCTGGAGATTCCCGCAGCGCTCGCCATGGCGCTTTACGCGGGCGAAGAGGGCGGCGTCGACTATGACGGATTCGTGATATTGGGTTGCGTTATCCGTGGCGAGACCAGCCACTATGATATCGTCGCGGTACAATCGGCCCGCGCGATCATGGATATGGTCACGGAAGAATGCCTGGCGTTGGGCAACGGCATATTGACGGTCGAGAACCGAGACCAGGCCTGGGCTCGCGCCGCCGTCGACGACAAGAACAAGGGCGGGGCCGCGGCTGAAGCGGCGATGGCGATGATCGAGGTGCGCAAGAAACTGGGTGCGTGAATTGTCCGGGCAATCCACATCGACGATCGACGCAGTCCGGCCGGCCAACAAACGCGGCGCGGCGCGGCTGGCGGCTGTCCAGGCGCTGTATCAGATGGAAGTCAGCGGCGCCGGCCTGGACGAAGTGCTCGCCGAATACGAAACCACGCGCCTGGGCTGCGATGTCGATGGCGAGCAGTACCTGGCCGCCGATGCCGGCTGGTTTCGCGGCATCGTCGCCGGCGTGGTGGCGCGCCAGAAGTCGCTCGATCCAACGATCAATCGCGCGCTCACCCCCGACTGGCCGCTGGCGCGCATCGAGGTTCTGCTGCGGGCGATCCTGCGCGCGGCGACGTTTGAACTGACCGAGCGGCCGGATGTGCCCCATGCGGTCGTGATCGATGAATATGTCGATGTGGCCCATGCGTTCTTCGATGACGACGTGGCGGCGATGGTCAACGGCGTGCTCGACCGGATCGCCCACGGCCGCGTGCCGGGCGATGCACCCGGGGGGAGCGGGTCATGAATGCTGTGGCCGAATTGAGCCCCGCCGAGGAGAACGCGGTCGCGCGCAGAAACCTCGTCGTCTACCTGTTCTGCCAGTCGATCAGCGCGGCGGCGATCCCGATGAACATCGCGCTGGGCGGCCTGGCCGGTTCCTACCTTCTGGGTCCCGATAAATCGCTCGCGACCGCGCCGGTGACCAGCTACACCGTCGGGGTGGCCATCGGTACGGCAGTGGCCAACGCGATCATGCGGGTCATAGGCCGGCGCAGCGGCTTCATGATCGGCAACGTGGTCGGCGCGGTCGGCATGCTGGCAACCGGCACCGCGATCGTCTGGTCCAGCTTCTGGCTGTTCTGCGCGGCGCTGGCGATCAACGGGCTCGCCGGCGGTTTCGTGCAGCAGTACCGGTTCGCGGCCGCCGACCGGGGCACCGCCGACTTCAAGCCGAAGGCCATATCGTGGATCATGGCCGGCGGCCTGGTGGCGGCGGTCCTGGGGCCGCAGATCATCATCGCGACCCGCAACCTGACCGATCCGGTGCCGTTCGCAGGCGCGTTCTACGTGGGCACGATCCTGTTCGTACTGAGTTTCCTGGCCCTGGTTTTCCTCAGGCCGGCGGGAGCTTCACCGGCGCAGGCCGCATCCGCGAACCTGCCGAGCCGCTCGCTGGGCGAGATCATCGCACAGCCGCGCTTCATTGTAGCGGTGCTGTGCGGCACCAGCACCTATGCGTTGATGAGCTTCGTGATGACCGCCGCGCCACTCGCCATGGTCGGTTGCGGCCACACGCAGGTGGATTCCACACTGGGCATCCAGTGGCATGTGATGGCGATGTTCGGTCCGAGTTTCTTCACCGGCCATCTGATCGCCCGGTTCGGCAAGGAGCGGATCGTGGCCGCCGGCCTTGCCATCCTGGTCGCCTGCGCGATCATCGCCATGCTGGGCATCGCGCTGTGGCATTTCTGGCTGTCGCTCATTCTGCTCGGTGTGGGCTGGAACTTCGGCTTCATCGGCGCCACCGCCATGGTCACCGATACCTACCGCCCACAAGAGAAGGCCAAGGCGCAGGGCGCCAACGACTTCATTCTGTTTTCCACAGTTGCGTTCGCCTCGCTGATGTCCGGCCTGGCGCTCAACGGCCTGGGCGAAGGCGTCCAGCAGTCGTGGTGGGCGATCAACGGCTTCGTGTTCCCGGTTGCGGCGATCTGCCTCGGCGCGCTTTATTGGCTGGCGCGGCGTGAGCGTACCTTGCAGCCCGCCGAATAATCCTCTGCGACGCCCGTGGGCCACTGCGGCACATTGTCGGAGGCGCGTCAATCACCGCTTGACCTCGGCAATTTGGAAAGTAGTGTGCGCGCGGATTGAACCTAACCCCACAGCCTCAAAGCCGAAGGCTTTCGACACCCGCTGATATCCGGGGCTTGAACACCACAATAAGACAAAGGACGAGGGCCAATGACTCCTCTTTATTTCGCCATCGCTTGCGGAGCGTTGTCGATCGTTTACGGCATCTGGGCATCGATGTCCGTCATGAGCGCCGACGCCGGCAACCAGCGCATGCAGGAAATCGCCGGCTTCATCCAGGAAGGCGCGCAAGCCTATCTGGCGCGGCAATATATGACGATCGCCATCGTCGGCGTGGTCGTGTTCGCGATCGTCGGGGTATCGCTCGGCTGGCTGGTGGCCGTCGGCTTCGCCGTCGGCGCGGTGCTGTCGGGCGCTGCCGGGTTCATCGGAATGCTGGTTTCGGTTCGCGCCAACGTGCGCACCGCTCACGCCGCCAGCCAGAGCCTGGGCGCCGGCCTTGAGATCGCGTTCAAGTCTGGCGCGATCACCGGCCTGCTGGTCGCGGGTCTCGCTCTGCTGGGCGTCACCGTCTATTTCTGGCTGCTGACCGGCCCGATGGGCTTCGCCGATACCGACCGCACCGTGATCGACTCGCTGGTCGCGCTCGGCTTCGGCGCGTCGCTGATATCGATCTTCGCGCGTCTTGGCGGCGGCATCTTCACCAAGGGCGCCGACGTGGGCGGCGATCTGGTGGGCAAGGTGGAAGCGGGCATCCCCGAGGACGATCCGCGCAATCCGGCCACCATCGCCGACAATGTGGGCGACAATGTCGGTGACTGCGCCGGCATGGCCGCCGATTTGTTCGAGACCTATGCGGTGACCGTTGTCGCGACCATGGTGCTGGCGTCGATCTTCTTCGGAGCCGCAGCCACCGATCTGATGCTGCTGCCGCTGCTCATCGGTGCGAGCTGTGTGGTCACCTCGATCATCGGCACGTTCTTCGTTCGCCTGGGCGCCAACAACTCGATCATGGGCGCGCTGTATAAGGGCTTCGTGGCCACCGCCGTTCTGTCGGCGATCGGCCTGTTCATCATCGTCCGGTACTGGCTGGGCTGGGACGCGCAGTTCACCACGTCGGGCGGCGAAAGCTTCACCGGCGCTGGCCTATTCTACTGCGGGCTCGCGGGCCTCATCGTCACCGGCCTGATCATCTGGATCACCGAGTACTACACCGGCGTGGGCTACCGGCCGGTGCGCTCGATCTCCCAGGCCTCGGTCACCGGCCACGGAACGAACGTGATCCAGGGCCTGGCCGTCTCGCTGGAGGCAACCGCCATCCCGGCAATCATCATCATCGCCGGCATCATCGTGACGTTCTCGATCGCCGGCCTGTTCGGCATCGCGATCGCGGTCACCACCATGCTGGCGCTGGCCGGCGTGGTCGTCGCGCTCGACGCGTTCGGCCCCGTCACCGACAATGCCGGCGGCATCGCCGAGATGGCCGAACTGCCTCCTGAGGTGCGCTCGACCACCGACGCGCTCGACGCGGTCGGCAACACCACGAAAGCCGTTACCAAAGGCTACGCCATCGGCTCGGCGGGCCTGGGTGCGCTGGTGCTGTTCGCCGCTTACACCGAGGACATCAAGTTCTTCGCGGCCAACGCGCAGCCCGGTTCGTTCTTCGAGGGCGTGGCGGTGAACTTCGAACTGTCCAACCCGTATGTGGTGGTCGGCCTGCTGTTCGGCGGCCTGCTGCCGTACCTGTTTGGCGGCATCTCGATGACCGCGGTCGGCAGGGCCGGCGGCGCGGTGGTCGAAGAGGTGCGCCGTCAGTTCAAGGAAAAGCCGGGCATCATGAAGGGCAAGGAAAAGCCCGACTATGGCCGCGCCGTCGACATGCTGACCAAGGCGGCGATCCGCGAGATGATCGTGCCCTCGCTGCTGCCGGTGCTGTCTCCGATCGTCGTGTTCTACGCGATCTTCGCGATCACCGGCTCGAAGGCAGACGCGTTCGCCTCGCTGGGTGCGATGCTGCTCGGTGTGATCGTCACGGGCTTCTTCGTCGCTGTCTCGATGACGGCGGGCGGCGGAGCGTGGGACAACGCCAAGAAGTCGTTCGAGGACGGATTCGTCGACAAGGATGGCGCCAAGCACGAAAAGGGCTCCGAAGCGCACAAGGCTTCGGTGACCGGTGATACGGTGGGCGATCCCTACAAGGATACGGCCGGACCGGCGGTCAACCCGATGATCAAGATCACCAATATCGTGGCATTGCTGTTATTGGCGTTCCTCGCGCACTAAGGAACCGACAAAGGGCCCGCTGACGCGGGCCCTTTGATTTACAGGCCCAGATTGGGTCGTGGTGCGCCGCCGAACAGGATGTGGCCCAGGAAGGTCAGATCGCGGCCGGCGGTCGGGGTGGTACGTGAGATGAAATCGAACACCTTGCCGTCCTGCAGACCGTAGTCGGCGACCCGGCTCACCAGCTGCTCTTCGTCGAAATAGACGGCCAGCACCCGTTGGTCGACCACCTTGGGCTGCTGCCAGGCGAACGTGCGCGATTTGCGCTGGGAGATGTAATAGAAGATCTCGGTGCCGAAACTGCCGGTGGTCGACGGCGTGCCCAGCGACAACAGCACCTGTTCGCGGCTCGAACCCACGGGAACCAGATCGATCTGGTCCTGGTTCACCACCGCGCCGTGGATGAGCACTTGTTCGGTATTGCAGCCGGAAACGGCAAGCATGGCGCCGAGAGCGGCCGCCACCATCGCGCCCCGCACCGCGTGGCCCGCCCGAAGGCGATCCGGCCCGCGATCGCCGTTCGCGACCGTCAACGCATTGTTCAATTTGCCAGCGCCCATTACCACTTTACCAACTTCGCCCGTCGATATATCACCGGCGCACGCCCGATTAAACCGGTTTTCCATCTCATGGTGAACCGAAGAACGGCAGGATGCGAATGATTGCGTGGCCATTCAGATCCGGTCCGGCGGACGAAACTCCACACCGCATTTATGGCGCGGTTGTGGCGCAGGCCCGCGACCGCCGGTTCTTCACCCGGCTGGCGATCCCCGACAGCGTGATGGGCAGATACGATCTGCTGGCGCTGCATGTGTTCCTGGTGTGCCGCCGGCTGAAGGAGGGCGGCAAACGCGAGGCAGGGCTTTCGCAGGAGGTCTTTGACCTGATGGTCGCCGACATTGATCGCGCGCTGCGCGAACTGGGTGTCGGCGACACTAGCGTTCCCAAGCGCAAGAGACGAATGGTTCACAGCTTCTACGGTCAGATAGAAGACTTCGCCGGCCCGCTGGATGCCAATTCCTTAGAGGACCTGAAGCCCGCCGTCGACATGCGGTTCTACGACGGACACAACGAGCGGATTGCCGCCGCGCTCGCCGATTATATGCTGATTGCCGCCGGACAACTCGGGGACCAGTCCTTCGATCAGATATCGAGCGCCGGACCGGATTGGCCTGCTCCGATTGTCGGGTTGAGCGCTGCCGCATGAGCGAGGGTGGCCAGAACCCGTCGTTGCCGGTGCGGCCGATCGATGTACGCAATCTGCCGCGCGGCGGGAGGACGGTGCATTGCTCAGCGAACGAGGAGGAGGCCCGCGCCATCGCGGCTCATGCCGATGCGCTCGAATTGGGCCATCTCGATGCGGAACTCACCTTCCGCGCTTTCAAAAAATCGATGGTTCGGGTGGCGGGTCGTCTTGACGCGCTAATCGTTACCGCCTGTCCGGTTTCGCTCGAGCCGGTGGAGCAACGCATCGAAATCGACATCGCGGCGACGTTCGTGCCCGAAAATTCGGATCTGGCGCGGCCTGAAGCCGGCGGCGGAGAGATCGTGGTTGATTTCGACGCCGACGATCCGCCCGAACCTTTTGACGGCGCCAGCGTCGACGCCTGGGCGATCGTACTGGAACATTTGCTGCTGGCGATCGATCCGTTTGCGCGCGCCGACGACGCCCGGTTGCCCGGCGATGACGGCGATGAGGCGCAATCCGAAGCCGATCCATCTCCGTTTGCGGTACTCAAGCAGGTTCGCGAATTAGATCGGTGAAAACCGCAAAAATTATCCGAAATCGTCGCCAATCCGAACTATAGTCAACGCGCGAGCTGGACGGACGCCGGCCGCGGATCGATCCCCAAGACTGCCGATACGGCTCGGTGAGGCGGGGCAGGGAGGAAGGGACAACTGCAGCCTTGGCCAATCCGCTGACCATATCCATTGACGCGATGGGCGGTGACTCCGGACCGGAAATCGTGGTTCCCGGCTCGGCGCTGGCGTTGGAGCGCAAGCCGCATCTGCGCTTCCACATGTTCGGCGAGGAAGAGCGCGTCGTGCCCGTGCTTGAAAAGCATCCGCGTCTGAAGGAAGTCACGCAGTTTCATCATTGCGACGTGTCCATCTCGATGGACGACAAGCCGAGCCAGGCCCTGCGCCGCGGGCGTTGGAAGTCGTCGATGTGGCGGGCGGTGGAGGCGGTCAAACATGACGAGGCCAGCGTGTGCGTGTCGGCCGGCAACACCGGCGCGCTGATGGCCATGTCGAAATTCTGCCTGCGCACCCTGCCGGGGATCGAACGTCCGGCGATGGCGGCGATCTGGCCGACGCTACGCGGCGAGAGCATCGTTCTCGACGTAGGTGCGAATGTCGGCGCGGGATCGGACCAGCTGGTCGAATTCGCGCTGATGGGCGGCGCGATGGCGCGGGCACTGTTCGATCTCGACCGGCCTTTGGTGGGCCTGCTCAACATCGGTGTCGAGGAGATCAAGGGCCAGGAGATCGTGCGCGAGGCCGGTCGGATCCTGCGCGAGGTGGACCTGCCGCGCATGCATTATCACGGCTTCGTCGAGGGCGACGATCTGGGTGCGGGAACCGTCGATGTGGTGGTGACCGAGGGCTTTGCCGGCAACATCGCGCTCAAGACCGCCGAGGGCACCGCGAAGCAGATTTCCGCCTATCTGCGCGCCGCGATGAACCGCACCCTGCTCGCCCGGATCGGCTATTTGTTTGCCTATCAAGCTTTTGATTTTCTTCGCGAAAAGATGGATCCGCGCAACGCCAACGGCGCCGTCCTGCTCGGGCTCAACGGGGTGGTCATCAAGAGCCATGGCGGGACCGACGAAGAAGGATTTGCCGCCGCTGTTGAAATGGGGCATGACATGGCGGCGAACGGGCTCCTCGACAAGATCGGCAGGGACCAGAAAGTGTTCGCCAGCCGTGGCGATGAGGCGCAAGCAACCCCGGCCGAAGGGTCAAGCGGAGTATCATGATCAGATCGGTTATCACGGGTTGCGGCTCGTATTCACCCGAGCGGGTGATGAAGAACACCGACTTCGAGGGCATCGTCGAAACCAGCGACGAGTGGATCGTGCAGCGCACCGGCATTCGCCAGCGCCATATCGCGGCAGAAGGAGAGACCACCGCCGATCTGGCCGAGAAGGCGGCGCGAGAAGCGATGGCGGACGCCGGCGTAACCGCCGCCGACCTTGATCTGATCATCCTGGCCACCTCGACCCCGAACAATACGTTTCCGGCAACCGCCGTCGAGGTTCAGCACCGGTTGGGCATGGATCATGGCGCGGCCTTCGACAGCCAGGCGGTGTGCACGGGCTTCATCTTCGCGCTGACCACGGCGGACCAGTACATCCGCACCGGGTTCGCCAAGCGGGTGCTGGTGATCGGAGCGGAGACGTTTTCGCGCATCCTGGACTGGGAGGACCGCTCGACCTGCGTGTTGTTCGGCGACGGCGCCGGTGCGGTGGTGGTCGAATCGAGCGAACAGGCCGGCACCAATGGCGATCGCGGAATTCTTACCGCGCATTTGCGTTCCGATGGCGCACACAAGGACAAGCTTTATGTGGACGGCGGGCCGTCGTCTACGGGCACCGTCGGCTATCTGCGCATGGAGGGACGGGAGGTCTTCCGTCATGCGGTGGCCATGATCGCCGATGTGATCGAGGCGGCGTATGCGGCGACCGGGCTGACCTCGCGCGATTTGGACTGGTTCGTGCCGCATCAGGCCAACAAGCGAATCATCGATGCTTCGGCGCGAAAGCTCGGCATCGATCCTTCCAAGGTGATCATCACCGTCGACCGGCACGGCAACACGTCGGCCGCGTCGATTCCCCTGGCGCTTTGCGAGGCGGTGGGTGACGGCAGGATCAAGCGTGGCGACCTGGTGATGCTGGAGGCGATGGGCGGCGGGTTCACCTGGGGATCGCTGCTGCTGCGCTGGTAGGTGTTGCAAGTTGGCCCGTCAAATCCACCTCGTCACCTAATATCCAGATTCTTTTTGATTTTTGAGTGCCGGTCGATATAGTTAGTCGGCGTGGTTGCGCATCGGCGGTTGCAGCAATTGCGGGTTGGCAAAGAACCGGTCAACGGGTCGACCTGCATATGCCGGTGGTCCCCACGAGGGGCGGGACGAGTGCAGTTGGGAACGGAAGCGGTTGGTAAAGATGGGGGCAAAAACACTCACCCGCGTCGATTTGTGCGAGGCGGTGTACCAGAAGGTGGGGCTGTCGCGTACGGAGTCCGCTGAGTTGGTCGAGATGGTGCTCGACACGATACGCGATACGGTGGTCAACGGGGAAGCGGTCAAGCTGTCATCTTTCGGGTCGTTCGTGGTGCGCGAGAAGAAGGAGCGCATCGGACGCAATCCCAAGACCGGCGTGGAGGTGCCGATAACGCCGCGCACGGTGATGGTATTCAAACCATCCAACATCCTGAAAAAGGCGGTGCTCGAAGGTTGTCGAGACGCCCAAAAAAAGGTTTAAGATACCCGCGGAGTCGGGGGCTCCAACTTTGTGCTTGAGTAGCGGCGACAATCGCCAGGGCGGTTCGGACGCGCCACAGCGCGATGTGAGGTGCTTCACGTGACCAAAAGCCCCGATGCCTTCCGCACCATCTCCGAAGTCGCAGAAGATCTCGATCTTCCCCAGCATGTGCTGCGCTTCTGGGAATCCCGGTTCAGCCAGATAAAGCCGATGAAGCGCGGCGGCGGCCGGCGCTATTACCGTCCCGACGACGTCGATCTGCTGCGCGGCATTCGCCACCTGCTGTACGATGAGGGATATACCATTCGCGGGGTGCAGCGCCTTTTCAAGGATCACGGCGTGCGTTTCGTCATCGCCACCGGGCGCGGCGAGGATACCTCCGACATGGTTGCCCGACCCGCCCCCGCCAGCGCCGATAATGGCGGCAAGCAAGCCGTGCCGGTCTCCCAGATCACCGCCGAGGCGGCGGACGAGGCGGGGCCCGGCCTTCTCGACCGGCTGCGCGGTAAGGACAAGGCCGGATCAAGGACGCCCGACGGACTTTCGATCTCCGACGACGAGCGTCGCAGCCTGCAGGCTACGCTATACGAACTTCTCGAATGCAAGCGACTGTTGGATCAGGTGCGCTAGTCCTTTGACGGGGGGGCGGGGTTACCGCTGGCGCCCGGCCTGCGCTCGCTTGCCCATGGTGCGAATTCCTCTATAGTTTGTCCCGGTCCGGAGCGTGGCGCAGCCTGGTAGCGCACCTGCATGGGGTGCAGGGGGTCGGAGGTTCGAATCCTCTCGCTCCGACCATCTCTCCGCGCAATTGCATCAAGTCAGGGCTTGAAAACCTATCTCCAAGGCCCCACGCTTGGCGGGCGCATCTTCTATTCGGCCTCACCCCCTTGAGCATTACACGCGATACAGTATTGGCGGCGCTAAGCCGCGTTCACGATCCGGTCGGCGGCGGCGATATCGTTGCGCGCGGAATGGTATCCGACGTGTTCATCGACGGCGGCAAGGTGGTGTTTGCGCTGACCGTACCGGCGGCCAGCGCCCAGAAGATGGAGCCGTTGCGCGCGGCCGCGCAGCAGGCCGTCGAGGCGCTAGACGGGGTGGAAAAGGCGATGGTCGCGCTAACCGCGGAGCGGACCGGCGGCTCGCCCGCACCCGACGGGCCGGTCGGTTCGCCGGTCGTCGCCAAGCCGGGCCATCGTCACAAACCCGAAGCCTCGGCACGGCTGCCGAAGAAAGCTCCCGTACCCGGCATCGATCACATCATCGCGGTCGCCTCGGGCAAGGGCGGTGTGGGCAAGTCGACCACCTCGGTCAATCTGGCGCTGGCGCTTGCCGCCCGCGGACTCAATGTCGGCGTGCTGGACGCCGATATATACGGGCCGTCGATGCCGCGGCTGCTGGGCACCGCCGAGCGGCCTACCGCACTGGACGACAAGACCATGACGCCGATCGATGCGCATGGGTTGAAGGTGATGTCCATGGGCTTCCTTGTCGATGAAGGAGCGCCGGTGGTCTGGCGCGGACCGATGGTGATATCCGCGCTCACCCAGATGCTGCGCGAGGTGGCGTGGGGCAAGCTCGATGTGCTGGTGGTCGACATGCCGCCGGGAACCGGCGATGCGCAGCTGACGATGGCGCAGCAGGTGCCGCTTTCCGGTGCGGTGATCGTCTCCACGCCGCAGGACCTGGCGCTGATCGATGCGCGCAAGGGCATGGCGATGTTCGCCAAGGTGGATGTGCCGCTGCTGGGCATCGTGGAGAACATGAGCACCTTCGCCTGCCCCAAATGCGGCGAGGTAACCGAGATCTTCGGCCATGGCGGGGCGAGGGAAGAGGCGGACAAATCGGGCGTACCCTTCCTGGGCGCGGTGCCGCTGGCCATCGACATCCGCACCCATTCCGACGCCGGCACCCCGATCGTCACGAGCGAGCCGGACGGACCGCATGCCGAAGCCTATCGCGGCATCGCTGCCATGGTAGCCGAGCGGTTGGGGATCTGAAGGCACGGCGATCCACTCGCATTGCGGGCCTTCCTGCTCACCTTCAACTTCGTCATGAAGGCTCGGAAGCCGGGCTTTCGCTTCGCGATTTGATCACGATCAAGGTTTGATGCCCTCGCACCGGCTTAGGATCGTCGCAGGCGAAGGAGTGGATGGCCTATGGTTGCGACGAGCAAAGCTGAACTGTTGGAGGTCGCACGAAAGGAGTTCGACAAGCTGCGCAAGCTCATCGACGGCGTCGATGAAGCGGTCGCGCTCGTCAAAGATGACGATGATACGTCCATCAAAGACCTGATCGGCCATCGCGCCCATTGGATCGATCTGTTCCTGGGCTGGTACGCCGACGGCCAGGCCGGCAGGCCGGTTCACTTTCCCGCCGAAGGCTACAAGTGGAACGATCTGAAGCGTTACAATGCCGAATTGCGGGTTCGCCAGGCCGACATGAACTGGCGGGATGCCCGTAACGCGCTGCAGGATGCGTGGCGGCGGCTTACCGATTTCATCGAGGCGCATTCGGAAGACGAGCTCTACGGCGGTCCGATGAAGGGGGCGAACAACAACTGGACCACCGGGCGATGGGCGGAGGCGGCCGGGCCCAGCCATTTCCGCTCGGCGTCGAAATATATCCGTTCCCGGTTGCGGGATCTGTAGGCCGCGGCTCGGTGGAACAGGCGTTGGATGAAGCGCTGTTCTATCCGCCCGTTGCGGTGGACGCGGGCGACCCGTCAGGGGCGAAAGGCGCGACGCCGTCGATGCGGTATTCGCTGATTGCGTTTTGGCCCATCGGGCCGGCGAGCCACGCCTCCACTTTCGCGACGTTAGCCGCCTTCACGTGTGGGTGTCGGGCGGAACTGACCGGCAGGAAAGCGTAAGGGTTGACGAGCGCGGGGCCGCCCTCGAACAGGACCGCCAGATCGCGCTTGTTGGCGAAATTGAGCCAGGATCCACGGTCGGTGAGCGTGTGTGCTTGAAGGGCGGCGGCGATATTCAGGGTTGCTCCCATACCGCTGCCGGCTTCGCGATACCAAGAGATGTCGAACACGTCGGGCGACAATCCGGCCGTCCGCCACAGACTGAGCTCGCGTCTATGGGTGCCCGAATCGTCGCCGCGACTGACAAACGGCACAGCCTGTTCATGGATCGCAGATAGCGCCTGCGTCGCAGTTGGCGACCGCTTCAACCCGGCTGGATCGTGGGCAGGGCCGACAATCAGGAAGTCGTTGGTCATGATTGGCCGGCGATGGGTGGCGAAACCGTCGGCCACCAGCCGTTCCTCGGCTTCGCGAGAATGCACCAGCACCGCATCCACATCGCCGCGCCGCGCCAGCGCCAGCGCCTGACCGGTGCCGACCACCAACAGGTGTACCTGGACGCCGGTGTCGGCGAGCAGGCGCGGCAGCAGCGCATCGGCAAGGCCCGAATTCTCGAACGAGGTGGTGACCGCAATGCGGATGGTATCGGCTTTGGCAGCCACCGCGGCGGTTTGGACCGCGAGCAATAGCGCGGCGAACAGGACGGCGCGTAAATATCTCATACGATTTCTCCCTGCATGAAGCGCTTCGCCTCGTCCGTGCGGGGGCCGGCGATAAAGGCGGCCGCTTCGCCGGCTTCGTGAATCCGGCCTTGATGGACGAACAATACCCGTTGCGCCAGGCGGCGCATCTGGCCCAGGTCGTGGGTGGCCATCACGATGGTAACGCCGTCGGCTTTGGCGCCGCCCACCAGGGCCTCGATCTCCCGGGTGGACTTGCCGTCCAGATTGGAAGTCGGTTCATCGAGCAGCAGCAGTTCGGGTTCGGTGATGAGCGCGCGGGCCATGGCCATCTTCTGCATCTCTCCGGCGGAAAGCGACCGGGCGGCAAGCGAGGCCAGTTCGTCGAGGCCCACACGGGCAAGCATGGCGCGCGCGCGCTCTTTCGCAGTCCGGCGGGCGACGCCGCGCAGTCGCATGGGATAGGCGACGTTGTCGAGCGCCGGGCGATGCAGCGCGATCGGCTTTTGAAACACCATCGACTGGCGGCGCAGTGCCTGCGCCGTATCGACGGCCCATGAAAGCGAGCCGGCGCGAAGGCGCTCCAGACCGTGAATGGTGCGCAGCAGGGTCGTCTTTCCGGCGCCGTTGGGGCCGATCACGACGGTGGTCGCTCCCGGCCCCACGTCCAGATCGATGGGCCCCAGGATCGCGCGACCGGCTTTGCGCACGCACACGCCGCGCATGGTCAGCGGCAGGATCGAATTCACCATCGTGCGCTGCGCTCGGTGCGCGAAAGGAAGTGGATCGACAGGTTGATTGCGATGGTCAACGCGATCAGCACGAAGCCCAGGGCAAGGGCCAGCGCGAAGTCACCCTTGCCGGTTTCCAGCGCGATGGCCGTGGTCAGCACCCGGGTGACCTGATCGATGTTGCCGCCGACGATCATGATGGCGCCGACCTCTCCGATGGCCCGGCCGAAGCCGGCGAGCGTGGCGGTCAGCAGCGCGCGACGCGCATCGAAGATGAGCGTGATGATGCGCTGGGTTCTGCTGGCGCCCAGCGAAATCAGCAGATCGTGATAGTCGACCCACAAATCGCGGATTGTCTGATGGGTGAGAGAGGCGATGATCGGCGTCACGATGATCACCTGGGCGATGATCATTGCCGTTGGCGTGAACAGCAGGCCGAACACGCCGAACGGGCCCGAGCGCGACAACAGCAGATAGACGATGAGGCCGACGACCACCGGCGGCAGGCCCATCAGGGCGTTCAATATGGCGATGGTGGTGCGGCGGAAGGCGAAGCGGCGGATGGCGAGAAGCGCTCCCAGCGGCACGCCGATTGCCGCGGCGATCGCCACCGCACTGACGGTCACCTGCAGCGAGCGCGCGACGATGCCGGCAAGTTCACCGTCGAGCGAGACGATCAGCGCAGCCGCGCGCGCCAGTCCTTCGAGCAGATCGCCCATCGAACGTTCGTTTCCACAGGGAGGCCAATTGGGGTGATGTTAGCACCACCATCATCAGCTTTAGCACGCCGCACCAAAACCGACAGCGATATGTGTCGTCGCGGCGTCAGCCGCCAAATGCTTGGGCGGAGCGGGCTGCGTGCCGGCGCCAGCGCGTCTCCAGCGCAACGCAACCCCAGATGATGCCGATCATCAGATAGAAATGGCGCCAGTGGTCGGTGTCGATCACCAGCGAGATCATGATGTGGCCGATGAACATCACATAGGCGATCTGTAGATATGGCTGCCAGGGACGGGCGGCGAACAGCAGCTTGAAGCCCGCCGCGATCGTCCAGATTATCAAGCCGTTATAGGCGACGAAGCCGAGCCAGCCATAGGCCATCAGGGCCTTGACCCAGTTGTTGTGGGTGTCGCCCCCGGCAAGCTGGCCAAAGGCCAGCGGTCCCAGGCCCAGGGGATGGGTGAGTGCCAGATCGAGGCCGATCAGATGTCGGCCGAAGCGGCCGGATTGGCCTGCGTCGTAGGTCTGGACGAGTTGGGCGCGCTCATTGAACAAGGATGAGACCGCCTCGAACTGCAAAGCCACGATAATCATCACAACCGCCGCCGCGGCGCCGAGCATGGCCAGCAGGAAGTATTTGACCCGGGCGGCGGGTCGGCGTTCGTTGATCACCAGCACCACCCACTGCATGGCCACCGCCACGACGGCGAGGCCCCAGCCCGCGCGGGAGAACGCGAGGAGGATGGCCAGCATCAGGATCGCAATCGCAGCAATGCGCGCGGGCGCCAAAACGGCGGAACGGTTGAACACGCCGTAGATCAGATAGAGCAGGGGAGCGACCAGAAACGGCGCGAACACGTTGGGATCCTCAAACCCGCCGGCGGCGCGCGAATAGCGTGTGAAAATCTCGGTGCCCGGTATCGCATTGAAATAGCCGGCGATGCCGAGGCAGGCGGTGAACAATGCGGCGGCCGTATATGCGCGAAAGATCGTGCGCAGCCGGCCCATATCGTCGCAGATGGCGGCGGCGAAAAACACCGAGGTCATCGCCAGGAAGAACGAGACCGCAACATAGTGGAGACCGTCACCGACGTCGGCCAGTTGCGAGGTCGACAGCGCTCCGCCGACGTTGAACAAGACCAGGAAGATCACCATCGGCAGGATCGATCGCGGCAGCGGAAGACCGAGCAGGAACCAGATGGCCAGAACACCGGCCAGGAACAGTTCATAGGGCGCCGGCTCGAACCAGACGAAACCACCCAGGAACACCGCGACCGCCAGGGTCGCCTTGCCCACGATCGCGAAGCGGCGCGCGGGTACGCCGCTCGATGCCGGCGGCGGCGCGGTGACGGTGATTGTCGGCGCCAGGCTCAATATGCGTTTTCCGTGTCGAGCAATCTGAACGGCGTGATCAGCACGATGTAGAGGTCGAACAGCAGCGACCAGTTCTCGATGTAGTAGAGATCGTGGTTCACTCGCTGGCGGATTTTGTCCTCATTGTCGACCTCGCCGCGCCAGCCGTTGACCTGGGCCCACCCGGTAACGCCCGGCTTGACCTTGTGGCGGGCGAAGTAACCCTCCACCACTTCGTCCCATAGCTGGTTGCTGGTGTGGGCGTTGACCGCATGCGGGCGCGGACCCACAAGCGACAGGTGGCCGGCCAGAACATTGAACAATTGCGGCAACTCGTCGATGGAGGCGGCGCGGATGAAGCGGCCGACGCGGGTCACCCTCGGGTCGTTTCGGGTAACGACCTTCCTCGCCTGGGGATCGGCGTGCTCGTGATACATCGAGCGGAACTTCAGCACATCAATGACCTCGTTGTTGAAGCCGAAGCGCTTCTGTCGAAAGATGACCGGGCCCTTGCTTTCCAGCCGGATGGCGATCGCGGTGGCGAGCATCAGCGGGGAAAGCACGATGATGGCCGTCGCCGAGACCACGATGTCGAATATCCGTTTCATGACCGCGTCCCAGTCGGCGATCGGCTTGTCGAACAGATCGAGGAACGGCACCGATCCCTCGTAGCTGTATGAACGCGGCCGGAAGCGCAGCTTGTTGGCGTGCGCCGACAGGCGGATGTCGAGCGGCAGTACCCACAGCTTCTTCAACAGCTGCAGAACGCGCTTTTCCGCCGACAGCGGCAGGGTGACGATCAGGATGTTGATGCGCGCGCGGCGGGTGAATTCGACAAGCTCGCTCACCGTTCCCAG
This sequence comes from Rhizobiaceae bacterium, assembly GCA_028281105.1. Taxonomy (GTDB): domain Bacteria; phylum Pseudomonadota; class Alphaproteobacteria; order Rhizobiales; family Rhizobiaceae; genus JANQKQ01. The sequence continues at coordinate 94,821 of JANQKQ010000051.1, read as the reverse complement.
CTTTGGATAGCCGGCGACCACAGGAGGCGATCGCTTGCCGGAACGGTCGTCGAAGATGCCGCAGATGCGAATATCGTTGGCGTGCTGGTTCTCCAGCTGGCGGATAAGATCGGCAGCCGGCTCGCCGCCGCCGACGATCACCGCGCGCCGCTCCAGCCGCCCGTCGGCGGACAGGCGGTGCACATAGATAGTCAGCGCGGCGCGGAAAATCGCCAGATAGCCTATGCCGGCCACAAACCAGGTGGCGAACCATACCCGTGAGAAATCATCCGTGACCTTGCCGAGGAACCCGATCAGCACCAGCAGCAGCAGAGCGAACACGAAGCCGGTCACCGCCTTGGAGCATTGGCCGATGAACGTGCGCATGGTGGTGATGTCGTAGCCGTCCATCACCTGGATGAAGCTGACCGCGAGGAAGGCGCCCAGCGCTGCGGCGCCCATATAGGCGCTGGTGGAAATCGGGCCCGGCCAGACATAGGCGGCGTAGATGACAAGGGCCGCCGCCATCAGGCCCAGGAACTCGGCAACGCGGACCAGGCCGATGACCAGATAGCGTGGAACCGAATCGTCTGCGAACTGCTCGGCCACCTGCCGGGCCAGTTCGTTGAGTTCAATTACCTTTTCTACATTGCCGTCGCCGTCCGCCGGTGCGCCGTCTTGCGCCGTTTCCAACACCCGACGGGGTGAAAATATCACCTTGGGATCCATTTCGTTGACGCTCATGGTGTCGTCCTGCTGCTAATCCCGCCCCACATCGACCACACCTAAAGCCATTTCGGTAAATTTGGCTTGAACGCGGTGAGTTTCGTGCAACCTAAACGAGCGGAATGGAAATAGGGCTAACGAGAGCTTAAAGGGTTTCACGATAGGCTCGATCTATCGCCTTGGACATGGTTTCGACGGAGAACCGGCGTTTCAACCGTTCGGCGCGCGCGCGCGCGGTTGCAGCGGCATTCTTGCTGGCCAGCCCGGCGGCCATGGCGGTGGCGAGGGCGCCGACATCGTCGGCTTCGACTAGGGCGTCGACCTCGTTTTCGAAGATCTCCGGTATGCCGCCGACGCGGGTGGCGACAATCGGCATCTGCGCGGCGATGGCCTCCAGCACGATGTAGGGCATCGATTCGGCGCGTGAAGGCACCACCAGGGTGCGCGCCAGCTTGAAAGCCTCGCGCGCCGGCATTGCCGGGTGAAACCGAACGCGGTCGCCCAGACCAAGCATCTCAGCGAGCGCGACATAGTCGGATTTGTCCGGGCCGTCGCCAACCAGGTGCGCCGATAGTGCCCGTCCCGACGACTGCTCCACGGCGGCGAGCGCGCGAAGGAACAGATCCGGCCCCTTCAGGTCGCGCATCATGCCGACATAAAGGAAATCCGCGGCGTTCTTCTGCTGCGCGACGCGCTTGTACTCGCTGGGGCGCAGGCCGTTGTGAACTACGCTGACCGGGCTCGCGGGACGGCCGACCTTGGCTATGTAGCCGTCTCGCTCGTAGCGGCTGACGAAAATCAGCCGGTCGGTCATCTTGCCCAGCAGGCGTTCCATCGCAAAATATGCCCGGCCGCCGAGGGTGCTCGCGTCGTAGTGGATGGAACCGCCGTGCGGACAATACAGACGCGAGACGTTGGCGCCGCTGGCGCGCATCGCCGTGCCGATGATGCGCGCGTAGGCGCCGCCCTTGGCGCCGTGTGCATGCAAAATGTGCGGTTCCATTGCGCGCAGGTGCCGGTAGGTGCGCCACAGCGCCAGCAGGTCGCCGGGACCGACGGCGCGGCGCATGGGAATTCGGGTGAGCCCCAGTGTCAGCTGGGGCCGAATCTGGTCGAACAGGTCTTCCTCGAACCGCCCGCCGGTGGTCGAGTCGCAAACGATGCCGACGGCATGTCCCGCCGCGTGCTGATATTCGATCAGATCGCGTACATGACGGAAGATGCCGCCTACCGGTGAACGGAAACAGTGGATGATGCGTAGTCCGCCGCCCGGCGCCGGCGCATCAGTTTTCGCACGCACATCGGGGACGACCGCGACGGACATATCCTAGAACAACCGCTCGCGGATGTAGATCGTGTCGCCGGGCAAGATCGGATCGCTGATCGGCACACGGCCGGTGATCACGCTGCCGTTCACTTGCCGGGTGATGTCGGCGCTCGCCTGTTCGGCACGGGCGGTGAAGCCCCCGGAGATCGCCACCGCGTTCTGCACGGTCATGCCCGGCACGTAGGTATACTGGCCGCCGGTGCCGACCTCGCCCATGATGTAGAAAGGTCGATAGCGATCGACTTCGACGGACACGTCGGGTTCGCGCAGGAAGCCGTTGCGCAGTTTGGCCGCGATGTCGCCTTCGATCTGCTTGGGCGTCTGACCGCGCGCAACTACCGCGCCAATCAACGGAAACGCCAGGTGGCCGCTTTTGTCGACGGAGTAGTTGTTGGACAGATCGTCCTGGCCGAACACGGTGATGCGCAGCCGGTCGCCGGAATCCAGCGTGTAGGGATGATTGAGGACTTCGTGGAAGGCCTCGTGAACCGGCCGGTAGGTGGAGCACCCGGCCAGCACCAACGCAGCGATCAGGCTGGCCGCGACGGCCCGGACCGCAGCCGGCACGCCGTTCTCGATGATACTCAACATGGACTCACTCCAACCGGCAGGCGCGGTCCGTGCGGCCGCGCGAAATTGGCCGCCATTAAAGCGCCGTTAGGGTTAACGGCCGGTAAAAAGCGGGCGGCAACGGGGTTTGGTGAGGGAAATTAACTCCATGGTTACCATGCTTGTTCATGAATCATCCATCTGGTGATCCAAGCTGTATCGGGAGTGCGAGTGTATGTCCGGCGCTGATGATCTGACCCGCGACGTCGAAATCGACATCGGTGGTCTCCTTCGCCATGTGTGGCGGCGCAAACTGCGCGTGGTGATCTTGATGCTGGTGGTCGGCGCCATCGCGTTCGCGGTGCTCAGCAGCATCTCGCCGCGCTATCGCGCCGTCACCCAGATTCTGATCGAACAGCGCGAAACCGTGTTCACGCGCACGCGCGAAGCCGATCCGGAGATCAACCGCAACCGGTTCGACGAACAGGCGGTGCGCAGTCAGGTTGAGGTGATCGCGTCCGACGACATCGCCCAGACGGTGATCGGCGAACTGAACCTGTCGGGTCGTCCGGAGTTCCGCAAGCTGCAGAGCCGGTCGGCGATCGACGATGTGATGGTGCTGCTGGGATTGAAGGAGCCGCTTTCCACCGACTCGCGGCAGGCGAGGGTGCTGGCGGGCTTCCGCAAGCGCCTGGACGTGGGTCGGGTCACGGATTCGCGGGTCATTCGGGTGGCGTTCTGGGCAAATGAACGCCAGCTCTCCCAACAGGTGGCCAACGGCATTGCCGACGAATTCCTGCGCTTGCAGCGCGAAACGCGCTCGGCTTCGGAGGCCGATGCCACTGCCTGGCTGGAACCGGAGATCCGCGACCTGCGCGAAAAAGTACGCCAGGCGGAGGCCCGCGTGGCCGAGTTTCGCGCCAGCTCCGATATTCTGATCGCCAACAACGACTCCCTGCTGGCCACCCAGCAGCTTTCCGAAGTTTCCACCGAGCTTTCGCGAATTCGCGCGGCACGTTCATCGGCCCGCGCCAGCGTGGAATCGGTACGCGCCGCGCTTGATAGCGGCGCTTCGTTCGATGTGATACCGGAGGTCGTCGCCTCGCCGCTGATCCAGCGCCTGCGCGAACGCCAGGTGGCACTGAGGGCGCAGATTTCGGAACTGTCCACCACGCTGCTGCCAAATCATCCGCGGCTGAAAGCCCTGCAATCGCAAGTTGCTGATTTTGAAGCGCAAATTCGTGCCTCCGCGCGCGATATCCTGGTCAGCCTGGTCAACAATGAGACGCTGCTGCAGAACCAGGAGGATTCGCTGGTCCAGGAACTGAACCGGCTGAAGGCGGAGGCCGGCCGGGTGGGCGAGGCGGAAGTCGAGTTGCGCGCACTCGAGCGCGAAGCCGAATCCCAGCGTAATTTGCTAGAGACCTACCTTACCCGCTACCGCGAGGCGGCCGGGCGCCAGGGTAGCGAGTTTCTCCCGGTCAACGCGCGGGTTATTTCGCGCGCCACGCTGCCGACCAGTTCGTTCTTTCCCAAGGTCGTGCCTCTTACCGTTGCGGCGATGGCCGTGACCGTGGTGCTGGCGGTCGTCACCATTCTCGCTGGCGCGATGCTGGGCGCCGGTGTGGCGCAGCCGGCCGGTCGCGCCGGCCAGCCGATGCCGCATGACCTCGCTGCGCGTGGTCGAGGCGGCGCTTCGGCGGGATTAAGTCCAGATGAGCCACGACGGGTCACCACGTGGGAGATGCCTTCAGGAGAGCCGGCGGTTGATGCGAGCGGGCACATGCCGGACGGCGAGTTCTCCACCTCGCTTGCGGTCCAAGGCATCCTGTCCATGGGGTCTTCGCGCATCGCGGTGATCTCGCCGGCCGGCGACGACGGTTCGATCACCACCTGGCTGGTTGCGCGCAAACTCGCCGATCAGGGCAAGAGCGTCGCGGTCATGGACATGACCGGCAGCGGGATTACCACCGACCACATGCTCGGCGATACGTCCTTCGTGGGCGTGCGCGATGTCCTGGCGGGCGAAGCCTCCATCCGTGACATCGTCCATCAAGACCGGCTTTCGTCGGTCAATGTGCTGGCTGTAGGGGTGGCCCAACCTACCGATCCATCGGCCGCGATCGGGCGGCTTTCCACACTCGTCACGGCGCTCGCCGACACCTATGATTATCTGATCATCGACTGCGGCCTGGTAGGACATTCGGGTCTCGTCCACATAGCCGACGACGAAACCATCGTGTTGATCAGCGGGATCGCGACCCAGCGCGATGCCAGTGAACGGCTTGAGGGCGAAATTCGCGCGCTCGGCTATTCGGAGACGGTAACGGTCTGTCCGAGCGACGGCGAATTCGCGGCGCTGGAGGCGGCGGCCTAGCGTCGCGACACACTCACTCAGCGAAAAAACCGGTGAACCGTGCTTATGGCCGGCTTCGCACAGCCGGGCGCAGGGCCGCCCTGGTTCGGCGTAGCCGTCGGATCAGGCCCCAGGTGAATGGATCGGCACGCAAATGGCGCATGATCGCCAGGGCGCCACGCGTGGCCCACGCCGTTGGCCAGGCCAGTGCGGAAAGCGGCAACACCGTGTCGAACAGTTCGATCTGCCGCTGACACCAGGAACGTTTGTAGCGCTCGTCTCCCGGTCCCATGTCGATGACGGTGAAACCCTTATCGGCGAAGTGCTCGACCATCAGATAAAGCAGCAGCTCGCCGGGGCTCAGATGGGCCAGCTCGTCGTTGGCGAACGAATTGAAGAATGCCGAGAAGCAGCCGTCTTTGATGCCGCCGCCGTAGACGGCTCGGATCCTGCCGCCGATCTCCAGGCCGAACAGCGTCAGTGCGGGCTCGCGCTCGCCAAGGGACGACAACGCCAACTCCCGCAGGAACTGGCGCGCGCCGGGCGATGCAAATACGTTGTGCACTCCGATATCGGCCAGCCGGTGCTGCTTCTGTTCGTGGAAGGCATCCAGAATGTCGAGCACGTCACGCTTGGTCTCGGCGACCACCAGCCGGTAGCCGCCCAGGCCGGCCACCGCGCGCAACTGTGAGCGGTGCTTCTTGCGCTTGCGCTTGGCATTCCCGTCGGCCAGCAGCCGATCGAACCCGCCGGCGAGCTCCATGATGTATGCGTTGTGGACCCCCCGCTGATGCGGCATCATCGCCAGCGGGTTGGGCACGCCGTCCCATTCACGCGGCTGGCAACACAGCATCCACACGCCGTTGCCCGGCAGCATGACGCGCACCCGTTCGATCAATTCGCGGATGTCGGTAGCGCCCAGGCGGGCCGCAAACTGCGGCTCGAACAGCGCCATGGTGTAGTTGACGTGGTGACCGCCCAGCCATCCGACCTTGGAGAACGGTCCGCCCCGGCCGCCTAACGGCAGAACCACGACGGGTTCACCACGATGCTTGCCGACGACGACAAGTGGGCGGATTCCCTGCACCGTGCCCACGGATTTCACCCAGGCGCTGATCCACTCGTAGCGCTGGTAGATCGAGGTGCCGCGATGCATCTGCAGCGCGCGCCAAGCCTGCTCCGCGCCGTCCAGCCGGTCGTGGATGGTCAGTTCGATCTCCGCCACCAGCGCAGAGGCGCTTGTGCGATTTGCCGCCGCGCGCGGCGCGATCGACGAACCGCTGCGATCGTCTTGACGAGCGCTCGCGAGTTGCCGCTGCCATGCGGATGCCTCGTTATTCCCCGCCAAGGTCGATGCCCCTTCTTGCCGACCGCCCTGAAGATTGCCCGCTGCTGCCTTGGTTGCTAGCAACAAAATCTAAATAAACCGCAACTACCATAGAGCGCTGCAGGCCGGCGGTCTTGCGGGGAAGACTGAAACTGCATCATGCGCGATCTACTTTTGAAATCGGCCTTGAACGGCCTGTATTTTTCGGGTGCCCAGGCCGTAGCGGATTTCTGGACCGGCGGATGCGGTTCGATCCTGATGCTGCACCGCGTTTGTGACCGCCCGCCCGGCCGATTCGTCCCCAACAGCCATCTGTGCGCGGCGCCGGCTTTCCTCGACAGGGTCATCCGTTCGATGAAGGCGCGCGGAGTCGAGTTCGTCTCGATGGACGAACTGGTGCGCCGGATGAACGCCGCGGACATGGACCCGCACAGCCGGTTCGCGTCGGTCTCGCTGGACGACGGCTACCGCGACAATCTGGAAAACGCCGTTCCCATCTTCCAAGCTCATCAGGTGCCGTTCACGATCTATGTCGCTACCGGCCTGGTCGACGGTCAGGCCGACCTGTGGTGGGAAGACCTGGCGAGCGTGATCGCGACGCGCGACCATATTTCGTTCGCCATGCCGCGGGGCAGGGTGGACTTCGATCTTGGCACGAACGCCCGCAAGGAAGCGGTCTATGGCGAGCTTCTGGAGTATCTCAGCACGCAGGTGCCGGAAGTCGAGCAGCGCGAGAAGGTTCGCGAGCTGGCCTGGCTCTACAAGGTCGACACCGCCGCCCATCGGCGCGCCGCGATCATGAACTGGCGCGAGATCACCGAGCTGGCCAAGGACCCGCTATGCACCATCGGCGCGCACACCATCCACCACTATGCGCTGGCCCGCCTGTCGCAGAAGGACGCTCTGTTCGAGATGAACGAAAGCGCCAGCGTGTTGGAGGCGGAACTGGGCGAGCGGCCGCGTCACTTCGCCTATCCTTATGGCGGCCCGGAAGCGGCCGGCGAGCGGGAGTTCCGGCTGGCGCGCAAATGCGGGTTCGACAGCGCGACAACCACGCGCCATGGCGTGCTCTATCCCGCCCACGTGGATCATCTGCACGCATTGCCGCGGGTTTCGCTCAACGGCAACTTCCAAGCGACGCGATATGTGAAAACCCAGTTGTCCGGTCTGCCGACCCGGCTCGTCAACCGCGGCGCCGAACTTAACGTCGCCTAGAGCCCGGTTTTGATTGAATCAAACCGGGCCCTAGGTTTGCTTGCGCACATCCTTAGCGGATAACCGGTGTCCACTTATCCTGGATGTGCTCTAGCCGCTGGGGTTGTCCGGCCTCATCATCCACTTGATGATGAACATCGCGGGCACGATCCAAAGCAGGCCGGTCACCAGAAAATAGACCAGGTGTATCCAGCCGCCGGCGTCGGCCAGCTTCGCGCTGGCGATCGTGGTCGCCAGGACGGCGTAAAGTGTGACCAGCACAAGAATTGCGATCGAGCCAAACAGTTTTCGCACGCGCTGCGACATGGGCTTTCCTAACGGGAAGAGGGGTCGGCTGTATGCCATCGGCGAGGCCGCCGTCGCAAGGACATGGCGGCGCGCCGCTTCGACGCACGCGCCGGCGCGGCCTTGTCAGCACCGGCGGTTTGCGCCATTGCAGGGGCCGGTTTCGATACGTTTCCAGAGCTATCCGGTTTGACCATCTCCCTTGATTCGACACAGGCAGTGATCGACCGCGAGCGCAGCAACCGGACCCTTGTGCGCGGCTGGCTATACGGCATATGCGCGCTGGTGGCGGCGATGGTCGTGGTAGGCGGTGCCACGCGGCTTACCGATTCCGGGCTGTCGATCACCGAGTGGGAACTGCTGATCGGCATCGTTCCGCCCCTGTCGGAAGCCGACTGGCAGATTGCGTTCGACAAATATAAGCAGCTACCCGAGTACCGGCTCGTCAACGAAGGCATGAGCCTGGCGCAGTTCCAGTTCATCTATTGGTGGGAATGGGCGCACCGGCTGCTCGGCCGCATCATCGGCGTTGCTTTCATCGTGCCGCTGGTCTGGTTCTGGGTCGCCGGCCGCATTGAGCCGAAGCTGAAGCTGCGTCTGCTGCTGTTGTTGGCGATGGGCGCGCTGCAAGGGGCGGTGGGCTGGTGGATGGTGCGCTCCGGCCTGGTCGATCGCGTCGACGTGAGCCAATATCGGCTCGCCGTGCACCTGACGCTGGCCGCGGTCATCTTCGCCTACGCCTTATGGATCGCGCGCGGATTGGCGGTCCATAGCGATGAGCGCGCGGACCGGGTTCTCCATGGCCTTGCGCCGACGATGGTCGTGGTCACCGGCCTGCAGATCTTCGCCGGCGCCCTGGTGGCCGGTCTCGACGCGGGGCTGGCCTTCAATACGTGGCCGCGAATGGACGGAGCCTTGTGGCCCGACGGCCTGCTCGTCCAGGAGCCGGCGTGGCGCAACTTCTTCGAGAACCCCAAGACGGTGCAATTTGTCCATCGGCTGATCGCATACGGTCTTGTGTTGCTGGTGCTGGTCAACTGGGTGTCGTCGCGCTCGCGCAGCAACGGCGAGACCCACCGCCGGCGCGGGCTGGTTCTGCTGGCGCTGGTGCTCGTTCAGGCGGTTCTTGGCGTGGTGACGCTGATCTGGCAGGTGCCGATCGGCTGGGCGCTGGCGCACCAGGCGACCGCATTCGCGTTGCTCGGGTTCGCTGTGGCGCACTGGCGGGCGCTGCGCGGCTCCTACCCGGCGGTCACCGGCCTGCGCGTTGCGGGCTAGCGCTTCGTGACCACGATCACCCAGCCGGTCAGATCGATGCCGGGAATGTGCTCGCCGTGCTCGCGGGAGAATTCCTCGATGGCGCCATCCTTGACCAATTGGTCAATTTTGGTGGCGAGCGAGCCTTCTTCGTAGATGTGATTGTTGATGCCGATGACCAGTGGCGCGCCTGGCTTCATCACCCGCGCCAACTCGTCGATGGCGTCGGCGGTTACGTGGGAAAACGAGAACACGCCGACTGCGGCGACCGCGTCGTATGAACCGTCGGCAATATCCAGCGGCATGTTGAGGTCGGCTTCGAAAAGACGGCGGTAGACGCCGATCTTCTCCGCTTTGGCCAGCATGCCGGTGGAGAAATCGCAGCCGTCGATCCGGTCGTAGCCCACCTCCTTGAGCGCCAGGCCCGACAGGCCGGTGCCGCACCCGGCGTCGAGGATGAGCGCTTCGCTGTCGGCCAGGGCTGCTTTAAGTGCACGTGCGCACCTGACGGGTTGTGCATAGTCCTTTCCGCTCAATTCCTGGTCGTAGACATCCGCCCACCGGTCGTACATCTGCCGGGTTTCCTCCGCCGAACGAACCTCGTAAGCCTCGTCCAGGTAGCCTTTCTTCGCCATGCGAATGCCTCGAATTGAGCCGTTCCCGTTAAGCGGCGATTGTCCATGAAAGTGGCAGATTTGCAACAGCCGTGCGCGGAGTCGGTCGATATGGTCGCCGCCGGCCCAAATGCCGTTTTTCAGCCATAAACGACGCTCACCAAAATTGCGCGATCTGGCAGGGCATGCCGCGATTGTGTAACCGCCGTGTAAATCGAGGCAAGAGAACTCCCGCATGGACGCCAAGACCTTCGACAAGGCCAAGCTGCCGAGCCGGTACACCACCGTCGGCCCGGCGCGTGCGCCGCACCGCTCTTATCTTTATGCGATGGGCCTTTCGTCTGAGGAGATCAACCAGCCTCTGGTCGGTGTCGCCAGTTGCTGGAACGAGGCCGCGCCGTGCAACATTGCGCTGATGCGCCAGGCCCAGGTGGTCAAGAAGGGCGTTGCCGCCGCCAACGGCACGCCGCGCGAGTTCTGCACCATCACCGTCACCGACGGCATCGCCATGGGCCACCAGGGCATGAAGGCTTCGCTGGTCTCGCGCGACGTGATCGCGGACTCGGTGGAACTGACCATGCGCGGTCATTGCTACGACGCCATCGTCGGGCTAGCCGGTTGCGACAAGTCGCTGCCGGGCATGATGATGTCCATGGTCCGACTCAACGTGCCTTCCATCTTCATCTATGGCGGATCGATTCTGCCCGGCACCTTCCGCGGCCGGCAGATCACCGTCCAAGACGTGTTCGAGGCGGTCGGCCAGCATTCGGTCGGCGCCATATCCGATGAAGACCTGGCCGAGATCGAGCAGGTGGCATGCCCGTCCGCCGGCTCGTGCGGAGCCCAGTTCACCGCCAACACTATGGCGATGGTGGCCGAGGCCATCGGGCTGGCGCTGCCTTATTCCTGCGGCGCGCCGGCGCCTTACGAGGTGCGCGACCGGTTCTGCTACGCCGCCGGCGAGAAGGTGATGGAGCTGATCGCCCACAACATCCGCCCGCGCGACATCGTCACGCGCGCCGCGCTGGAGAACGCCGCCGCAGTGGTCTCCGCTTCCGGCGGCTCGACCAACGCCGCGCTGCACCTGCCGGCGATCGCACACGAATGCGGCATCGAGTTCGACCTGTTCGACGTCGCGGAGATCTTCCGCAAGACCCCGTACATCGCGGATCTCAAGCCCGGCGGCAAATATGTGGCCAAGGACCTGTTCGAGGCAGGCGGCATACCGCTGGTGATGAAGACGTTGCTCGAACACGGCTACTTGAACGGCGACTGCATGACGGTGACCGGCCGTACTTTGGCCGAAAACATGGAGAAAGTAGCCTGGAACGACGGCCAGGACGTCGTCAGGGCAGCCGATAACCCGATTACGACCACCGGCGGCGTCGTCGAGCTGAAAGGCAATCTGGCCGCCGACGGCGCCATCGTGAAGATCGCCGGCATGGCCAACCTTAAATTCTCAGGCCCGGCCCGCTGCTTCGATTCGGAAGAGGCCTGTTTCGAGGCGGTGACCAACAAGACCTTCAAGGAAGGCGAGGTGCTGGTGATCCGCTACGAAGGCCCCAAGGGCGGGCCCGGCATGCGCGAGATGCTGGCCACCACGGCTGCGCTGTACGGCCAGGGCATGGGCGACAAGGTCGCACTGATCACCGACGGCCGGTTCTCCGGCGCGACAAGGGGTTTCTGCGTCGGTCATGTGGGGCCGGAGGCGGCGGTCGGCGGGCCGATCGCCCTGTTGCAGGATGGCGATATCATCGAGATCGACGCCATTGGGGGGACATTGGACGTGCGCTTGTCGGACGACGAACTGGCCAAGCGCAGGGAAAAGTGGCAGCCGCGGGAAACCGACTATGCCAGCGGCGCCATATGGAAATATGCACAGACCGTGGGACCGGCCCGCTTTGGCGCGGTCACCCATCCGGGCGGCAAGGAAGAAAAAGTCTGTTATGCAGATATCTGAGTTGCGTGAAGAAAAGACCGTGACGCGCGGTTTGATCCGGCTTGCCGGACCGGCGGCGCTCGTCTTGACGCTGTTTGCGGTTCACCCGGCCCAGGCGTTCGATCCCGAGAAGGTGTTCGAGGGCAACGTGTCCTCGAAACGGGTTTTCCAGTTCTATTTCGATGCCCGTAAGAAAGGCCAGGAAGCCGAAGCGGTCAGCGTGCTCAAATACGCGGCGGACCAGGGCAATCCCGGCGCGCAGTGGAAACTCGGCCGCATGTATCAGACCGGCGACGGCGTCGAGCGCGATCCGCTGCAGGCGTTCAACATCTTCAAGGGCATCGCCGACCGCTACGACCAGGTGCGTCCCGGCTCGCCGGACGGCCAGTTCGCCGCCGATGCGATGGTGGCGCTGGGCGACTACTATCGGCTGGGCATTCCCGAGGGCGGTCTGCGTCCGGACCGGTATCAGGCGCGCATCATGTACACCACGGCGGCCATGGTGTTCCGCAATCCCGACGCCCAGTTCCAGCTCGCGCGTATGAGCCTGGAACCTGCCGGCGGCATGCATGATCCGCGACTGGCCGCCCGCATGCTGCGGCTGGCCAGCCGTAAGGGTCATGTGGGCGCCATCGCACTGCTGGGCCATCTGATGTTCGAAGGCGAGCATATTTCCGCGGACCCGGTGGGCGGCCTGGTGATGATGAGCCAGGCGCGCGATCGGGCCGAGCCGGTCGACCAGGAGTGGATCTCGTTGCTGCACGAAGGGGCTTTCGCACTCGCCAGCGAAGAGCAGCGAGCGGCCGCCGCGGCGCAACTTTCCGCCAATTGATCTTGTCTTTGCAGTGGGCTTGAAGCCGCTCAGCCGTTGAGCGCGGCGGGCACGCACATGCTGCGATGCGGGTCCATGGACCCTCGCGCGCACATCTGCCCGGTGCGCGAGCTTAAATGCGCGGTTGGGCAGGGGTTGTTGGTGATCCGCCAACTGGTGTTGTTGAGAAACCGTTCGCAACGCGCCATCACCATCCCGCCCGGCGTTTTCAGGCAGGCGAACTGGCCCTCCGCAATCTCACCGCCATCGTAACGGCACGTACAATCCGACCCGGCGAAAGCCAGTGTGGGGGCCATCAATGCGGCGATGAAAGCCGCTTGCAGGCACAAACTGCGCATAGGGCCATTGAACCGCGAATCGGGCGAATGTGTCAAATCAGGGCAGGGCGTTCGCTAATTGCGCACCACCAGACCGTCCGCCAGTGAACGGCGATAGGCTTGAATCGCCGGGATCAGCCCGGCGATGGCTCCCGCGACCAGGATTGCCGCCAACACCGTCAGATCGCGGCTGCTTGGTGCGCTGATCGACAGGAACAGGCCGAAGCGCGCATCGACGATGGGTTGGGCGATGAGAAGAGCGCCATAAGCCAATATCACGCCGACCACGATTCCGGCCGCCGTCAGGAACACAGACTCGGCCACGAGCATGCCGGCAACGTGCGCCGGGCGCGCGCCGACCGAGCGCAGGATCGCCATCTCGCGGCGTCGTTCGCTCAAGCCCGCCAGGAGCATTGTCGCCATGCCAAGCAGGCCGGCGGCGACCACGCAGATCGAGATGGCCGCCAGCGCGGTTTCCGCCGTTCCCATCAGCGCCCACAATTCCGCCAGCGCCACGCCGGGCAGAATCGCAAGTAGCGGTTCGCCGCGATATTCGTTGACGAAGCGCTGGACCCGGAACGCGCCCAGGCGCGAGTTCAGCCCGACCAGGAATGCTGTGATCTGGGTGGGGCGCAGTTCCATTTCACGGACTTCGTCGGCGCTTACGGTAAGGCCCGGCACCTTCGAGCCGCTGCGCCAGTCGATGTGGATCGCTTCGATGGCCTCGAGACTCACATGAACGGTGCGATCGACCGGCGTTCCGGTCTTTGCCAGGATGCCGGCAACGCGGAACGGCTTGTCGTCGTGCTGCGAGAACCCTTCGCGGCCCAGGCCGTGGGCGACGACAATCGGGTCGTCGAGCTGATAACCTAAGGTGCGCGCGACATCCGCGCCCAGCACGGCATCGAACAAATCATCGAACCGCTCACCCTGCTCGAGAGCCAGCTGCCGCTTGCCGCCGAACCGATAGTGCTCGAAGTAGGCTTGGGTGGTGCCGAGCACCCGGAACCCGCGGTGAGAGTCGCCCAGCGACATGGGGATGGTCCAGGCGACTTCAGGGTGGTCGGCGATCTTTTGGTAGCTTCTCCACGAGACGTTGTTCGTGGCGTTGCCGATGCGGAACACCGAATAGAGCAACAACTGGGTTGAGCCGCTACGCGCGCCGACGATCAAATCGGTGCCGGAGATGGTGTTGGCGAAGCTGGCCTTCGCCTCGGTGCGTACCTTCTCCACGCCGAGCACCAGGGCGACCGAGATCGCGATGGTGAAAATCGTCAGCGCCGCCGTCGCTCGCCGGTTGAGGAGGCTTTTGGCCGACAAGGACAGGATAGCCATCAGTCCGCCCCGATCTGTGCATCGGCGCGGTTGATGTCGCTTAGCGCAACCACCCGGTCGAACGCAGCTTCAAGGCTGGCGTCGTGGCTGACGAAAACCAGCGTTGCGCCGGCGGCGGCAACTTCCGCAAACAACAGATCGAGAAAGGCGCCACGGCTTTCCGCATCCAGCGAAGAGGTGGGCTCGTCGGCGATGATGAGTTCCGGCGCGCCGATCAGCGATCGCGCGGCCGCGGCGCGCTGCTGCTGACCCATGGAAAGCTGCGCGACCGCACGGCCGCCGAGCGCTGCGATATCGAGCGTCATCTGCCTCATCAGGCGTATCGCTTCGTCCTCGACCGAGCCGGACCGCTCGATGGCTCGCTCGCGGCGCACGGTTGAGAACCGGCAGGGCAGGGCGACATTGTCGACGAGGTTCAGGTACGGCACCAGATTGAACATCTGGAAAATGAAGCCGACATGATCGGCGCGAAAGGCATCGCGCCGCGCGCCGCTCATGGTCGACATCTCGGTATCCAGAAGCGAGACCGAACCGCGTTGCGGCGTCACCACGCCGCCAAGCAGATTGAGCAGGGTCGTCTTGCCGCTGCCGCTCGGGCCCTTGACGAACAGGCGCTCGCCCTGTTCCACACCCAGTCCGGCGATATCGAGGATCGGTGGATCGTCCGCTCGCCAGCGGAAAAGAAGATCCGAAAGTTCGATCATCAATGGACGACCGCTTCTTGGGACGCCGACGACGGGCTAGAACTCCAGGCGGGCTGCACCCGGTGTCAACTCGGCCGCCTGCTGGCCGTTCGGCGTCAAAGCCTGAACCTCAAGTTCGCCCGCGCGCTCGAAATGCTCGAACAGATTGACGTCCACGTGAGTAAGCGCGTCCGGATTGTCGCAGTGGAAGTGATAGTGGGCGTGGAATTCCGCGTGTCCGCCTTCATCGGCGTGGTCATCGTGATCGTCGTGCCCATGATCGTGTTCATCGGCGTGATCGTCATGCGCTTCGTGGGCGTGGCTGGCGTGATCGTCCTCCTCGCCGATGAGCTGTGCGGACGCAACTTCCGCTTCCTCCAGCTCGCAGGCTGCCCCGGCAGGGAATGTGAACAAATTGCCACCATTCTCCAGCGTCTCGACCGCAGTGCTCACCGCCATCTTGTCGGCGTCGGAGGTCGGCTCATGCTCGAAGCCGACGATATCCGCGCCGGGCGAGATCAATTCGATCTCCACCTCATTTCCTTCGACCGCAACGTTGAGTTGGCCAACCCCGTGCACATGTGCGTCCAGTTGACCTTCTGCGCCGGCCGTTGAAGTGGCTGCCAGTATTAAGGTGGCGGCCACCAGTGACGTCGCGCCATTAAGATGATGTGCGAATTTGCGGCTCATGTGACTGTCTCCCAAAACCGGCTGCTGAAGAAGATAATCGCGGGTCGGCACGGACCCGCATCAACGGCGACTTTCAAGTTGATTGTGGCACGGCCATGGCGGCCGGCTGCAGCGAGAGAATTTATTCGTAGTAAAGTTCGACCCGCACGTCATCCAGCGTGTAGCCGACCGCGACGCCCGCTTCGCCGTCGACCAGCGACAGGTCCATTTCCTGCCGTTCAACGTTTATGCGGCCGGTAACCCAGACCGGTGTGTAGAGGTCTTCGGCGCCGAACGTCTGGTTCAGGCGAACGAACACGATCTGGTTGGCTGGCGGCGGCGGCACATGGATGCACGCGCCTATGTAGGGCACCAGCAGGAACTCGGTCACCCCGATGTCGGAGTATTCCAGCGGCAGGGCGTAGCCGGCAAGGCGCACGGTTTTGCCCTGCAACTCGTCCACGAACAACTCGCCGCGCCGCATGATCTCCTCTTCGAACGCGAACTGGCGCTTGAGCAGGTTCTCCACCTCGACGCCCTCGGAACTCAGCTTGCTGGCGAGCTCGCGAATCTCGCCCACCTGCTGGGCGGCGGAAGCCGGGGCGGCGTCCTGCAGATCGCGCAGATACATCAAAATCGCCATGTCGTAGCGCTGCTCGCCGGTCAGCTCGTCGAAGGGATTTTCCAACGGCGGAGCGGGCGGCACCAGACTGTCCCAGGTGATCTGGCGTGGTGCGCCGGCGATTGCCGAGGCAGCCATCGCGGCGACGAAGGTGAGGACGAGAAGGGTGGAACGGATCATGACCGAGCCTTCACAAGGGGAGGATGATCACACGCACAGATAGCGCGGCATCGATGCGCAAAACAAGTCACACCAGTGTGATCAAATTGCGTCTGCCACCTTTGTTGCGTGGCCTCACGCAGCCAGATCGACCCATACCGGGACGTGATCGGATGGGCGCTCCCACTCGCGGGTGTGCTTGTCGATGCCTGCGCCGCCCAAAAGGTTGGCCGCCTCCGGCGACAGCAGCAGATGATCGATGCGGATGCCGTGGTTCTTCTGCCACGCGCCGCCCTGGAAATCCCAGAAGGTATACAGGCCGTGAGCGGAATTAACCGATCGGACGGCCTCGGTCAGCCCCAGATTGGCCAGCCGGCGGAACGCGGTGCGGCTTTCGGCGCGGTAGAGCGCATCGCCTTCCCAGGCCTTCGGGTCGTGGCAGTCTTCGGGCATCGGGATGACGTTATAGTCGCCGGCGAGCACCAGCGCCTCCTCTAGCTCCAACCGCTGACGGGTCCATGCCTCCAGCCGCGCCATCCAGGCCAGCTTATAGGGGAACTTGTCCGAATCCACCGGGTTGCCGTTGGGCAGGTACAGCGAGACCACCCGCAGAGCCCGATTGTTCACGCTGAACACACCTTCGATGAAGCGGGCCTGCTCGTCCGGCTCTTCACCCTCGCCAGTGGGAAGACCACGATTGACCTCGTCGAACGGCAGTTTTGAGAGGATCGCGACGCCGTTGAATCCCTTCTGGCCATGAGTGGCGACGTTGTAGCCAAGGGCTTCGAACTCCGCTCCCGGGAACGCCTCGTCGACCGATTTGATCTCCTGCAGGCATGCGATGTCGGGCTCGGCTTGTTTGAGCCAATCGACCACATTGTCGTGGCGCGCCTTGATGCCGTTGATGTTCCATGTGGCGATTTTCATTGGGCCGGGCTCCTCGATTTGGGCCACAATAAGCGCAATATGCCGGCAAATCACGCTTCGCGGCGGCAAAAAGCGCCATTTTCGTGTCTTTGCGATATTCGTGCATAGACATGGAAATCGGTTTTATCCGTGCTGAAATCCGACTAAACTCCGACGGTTTGTAAGGGGCGAGCCGGACTTGGGGGACTTGTTTGGCGTCCGCGCCCCTTCTCGGAACAACTTCTCATGGAGGGAAAAATGGCGGACAACGCGGCGCTCGGCACGCTCGAGCAGTTGAGGGATCCCGACTATACACCGCCGATGGCCCAGGCTGTGCCACTCGGCATCCAGCATGTGCTGGCCATGTTTATCTCGAACGTCACGCCGGCCATCATCGTTGCCGGGGCTGCCGGCTTCGGCTTCGGCTCGAATTCACCGGACTTTCCCAATCTGATCTACATGATCCAGATGGCGATCCTGTTCGCCGGGATTGCCACGTTGATCCAAACCGTCGGCATGGGGCCGGTAGGCGCGCGCCTGCCGGTGGTCCAGGGCACTTCCTTTGCCTATCTGCCGGTGATGATCCCGGCGGTTGCGGGCGCGGGGATCGCCGGTATGGCCGGCCTGATGACCGGTGTGGTCGTGGGTGGTGTCTTTCACTTCTGCCTCGGCTTCTTCATTGGGCGGATTCGTTTCGCGCTGCCCCCGTTGGTGACAGGGCTCATCGTTTTGATGATCGGCCTGGCGCTCATCCGGGTGGGCATTCAATACGCCGCCGGTGGCGTGCCGGCCCAGGGTACTCCGGAGTTCGGCAGCCTGCAGAACTGGTTCGTGGCGCTGGTGGTGGTCATCGTCACCCTCGCCATCAAGTTCTATACCAAGGGCTTCTGGTCGGTTGCCGCCGTGCTGCTGGGACTGATCGTCGGCTATATCGTTGCCTGGGCGATGGGCATGGTCAGCTTCGGCAATGTGGGCAACGCCGGCTGGTTCAACGTGCCGGTCCCGTTCAAGTGGGGTTTCGAGCTCAACTGGACCATCATCATCGGCATGTGCTTCATGGCCTTCATCTCGGCGATCGAGACGGTTGGCGATACGTCCGGCATCACCAAGGGTGGCGCGGGACGCGAGGCTACCGACCGCGAGATTGCGGGCGCCACCTATGCGGACGGCCTGGGTACGGCCATCGCCGGTATCTTCGGCAGCCTGCCGAACACCTCATTCAGCCAGAATGTCGGCCTGATCTCGATGACCGGCGTGATGAGCCGCCATGTGGTGACCATCGGTGCGATCTTCCTCATCCTGTGCGGTCTGATCCCGAAGGTGGGAGCGATCATCTCGACCATTCCGATCGAGGTGCTTGGCGGCGGCGTCATCGTCATGTTCGGCATGGTTGCTTCCGCCGGCATCAACATGCTGTCGGACGTGAAATGGAATCGCCGCAATATGGTGATTTTCGCCGTGTCGCTGTCGGTCGGCCTGGGTCTGCAGCTCGTTCCTGACGCACTGCAACATATGGGCGATACAGGAAAAATCCTGTTGACGTCCGGCTTGTTGCCGGCCGCGGCTATTGCTATCATCCTCAATCTGGTTATTCCAGAAGAACTGGACTGAGCGTCGCTGGGGCGGAATTCATGCGACGTCAGCAAGGCCCGGCGAAAGCCGGGCCTTATTTTTTTGTAGAGGGTTGGTTTTTCTGCCGAAAATCGGTCGCTTCGATGTCGGGGCGCGCACCTGTGGCGTTCGCCGATTTGCCGATGATGTTGCGAGCCCCGATTGTCCTCGCCGAATCCGGCAACCAGAGCGGGCGACGGGCGACCGAAGATCGGGCAGTTTTCCACAGCCTAGCTGGCGGCAGCGCAGCGCGGGTTGAGAGGGCACAAGCCGGCATGAACTTCACTGCCTGTCCCAAATCGGGCGACAAGCATCGGCTTGGAATCGCATTCACAACGAAAGGGCGCCGCCGACTAGGCGGGAGGAGGGCCGGCGAAGGAGAATTGGGCGCTAGATCGAGAAGCTGGTGCCGCAGCCGCAGCTGGCGACCGCGTTGGGGTTGTTGATCTGGAAGCTCTGGCCCATCAGGTTGTCGACAAAGTCGACGACCGATCCGCCCATATACATCTTCGAGATGGAATCGATCACGATCACCGCGCCGTCGCGTTCGATCACCGTGTCGTCGTCGCCCGGCCCGTCGACCAGCTCAAACTTGTACGAGAAACCGGAGCAGCCGCCGCCTTCCACCGAGATGCGCAATGCCTTGGCGTCGGCCTCGCCGGCCAGCACCTTTGCCACCCGAGCGAACGCCGCATCGGTGACCGCGACTTCGCGTTTGTCGAAGGCTTCAGCATTCATGGCCGGTTCCCAGAACGATCATCGTAGCGTGCCATGTTGGCACGGGTCTTGCAGCGAAGATAGGCCGGCGGCGAAAGTCGTTCAAGATCGCACCCGCGGTCGCGCGCTGCACAATCCTGTGTTCAGCATGCCGGTGTGGTGGTCGCGCGCGTGTGCGGCTGGTATGGAGAAAAACGGCGTAGGGCCTGTCTGGGCCCAGCGCCGATTTTTTGACGATTTGCGGAAGTAGCGCTCAAAACATGTGGAGTTTGGGTTTCGGACTGGAGAAGATCGGGCTGGCCGCCCTGCGGTTCCCGATCCTGTTCACACTGCTTGTCGTCGCGGTGTCGGCTGCTGCTGCGTGGTCGATTCCTTCGGTTCGGTTCGACGGCAATGTTACCGCGGTGCTTGCGGAGGATACCAAGGCCTTCCGTGAGTTTTTCAGCCGCAGGGACCAATATCGTGACTCCGGCCGTGACGTGGCGCTGATCATCCGCTCCGACCGGCTGATGAGCGCGGAGGGGCTGGAGGACCTGCGCACCCTGCAGCTCGATCTGTCGGTGACCGAGGGCGTTGCCAGCGCGACCTCGCTGTTCTCGTTGCCCCGCCTCGATCCGCAGACCGGCGACCTGCAGACGTTCTTCCCCGAGTTCCTTGATGATGACAAGACGGCGAGCGAGCTGGTCGCCGATCTGCTGGTCGAGCGCCCGCAGGCGAACGCACTGATTTCACCCGAGCACAACGCGGCGGTCATACAGATCACGCTGGAACAGCCGGAGGGAACCGGCCGGACCGCCGACAGCGTCTCCTACGCACGCTACGCCAACGTGCGGGCCGAAGCGCGCGCGTTGGCGCCGGCGGACTTCGAAATCCTGTTCACCGGAATGACGCCGTTAGGGTTGACCATCGTCGAGGCGCTGGTCAGCGACCAGCTCAAACTCACCGTGATCGGCCTGCTGCTGGGCACCGGCATCGGCCTGTACGTGTTCGGCAGCCTGTGGAGCGCGCTCATCTGCGCGATCCCGCCGGCGCTCACCGCGCTTTGGGTGTTGGCCCTGTTTTCGGCCACCGACACGCCGCTCAACTATCTGACCACGGTTTTGCCAACGCTCGCGCTGATCCTGGCGTTCGCCGACGGCATCGTGCTGTATTTCCGCTGGCAGAAATCCAACGTGGAAGGCGGCCGGCTGGAGGACAATCTGCGCCAGGCGATCGTGCGCGTCGGGCCGGCGTCCTCCCTGACCTCGATCACAACCGCGCTGGCGTTCTATTCGTTTTCGTTCGCGTCCAGTTCCGCGCTCAAGACGTTCGCCTATCTGGGCGCCGGCGCGGTTGCCGGGGCTTTCCTGGCGGTCATCATCGGCATGCCGCTCGCCGCCTATTGGGCGATCCGGGCGGGCCTGATACGGCCGGGCAAGGTCCGCACGCCGGCCTTCACCCGGCTGGGTGAACGGTTTCACAATTTCGTCGCGCCGCGCCCGGTTGTCCTATGTCTGGGTGCGATTGCGGCGGTGGTGGCGTTGGGTTTCGTGCACAACGCGATTCGCGCCGAGTACCGAATCACCGACTACCTGCCGTTCAAGTCGGATACCAGAACGGCCGAGCGGCTGTACAACGATGCGCTTGGCGGCGCCTCCCTGGTCTACATCTCGGTGCCGATGGCGCAGCCCGACGATCTCGGCGCGCGCGAAAACCGGGAACTGCTGAGCGAGGTCGAGGCCGTTCTGGGACGTCAGTTCGCGCCGTCGCAGATCGCCTCGCTCAACGCCGTCTGGCAGTCTCTCGACAGCGAGGCGGCGATCGAGCGCATCGCGCGCGATCTACAGGACGCGGCGCCGGCGGTGCGCTCCAACTACATCTCCAACGATTCACGCTCGATGCAGATTTCGGTGCGGATCTCATCCGGCCAGTCGATCAATACCACCGGCGATCAGGTCGCGCGCATGCGGGCCAACCTGGCCGAGGCCGGATTCGACAATTTGCTGATCTCCGGCCTGCCCGTGCTTATGGCCGAGGAATTCACCAGACTAATCAACCAGTTACGCACAAGCCTGCTGATCGCCATCTTCCTCGGCATCACCATCATCGGGGTTGCCACCCGCTCGCCCATCATGGCGCTGGCGGCGGCGACCCCCAACCTGCTGCCGATCCTGACGATCGAGCTTTTCCTGTATATGCGTGGTGGCAGCGTCAACATGTCGGAGGTGATCTCGCTTACGGTGGCTTTCGGCATCGCCGTCGACAATGCGGTGCACGTCATCAACATGTTCGAGCAGGCGCGCCGCGCCGGTATGGGCGTGCGCGATGGCGTGCGCGAGGCGATGCGCGAAGTCGGGCCCGCGCTGGGCGCATCGACCATGATCTTGTGCGTCGCCACCCTGGTCACGCAGATCAGCTCCCTGCCGATGGTACCCATCCTCGGCCGGCTGATGATCGCGACCCTGGTCATCGCGCTCATTTCCAACCTGGCCATACTTCCGTCCAATGTATTGGCTTTGAGGGAGTGGATACCCGGCTCGTTTGGCCGGAAGACGCAGAAGGCGACCTCCGCATGACAACAATGATCCGCACGCTCACCATCGTCGGTGTCCTGGCCGCGGGGATGGCGCCCAGCGGCGCATGGGCCGACGCGGCCTCGCTGTTCGAACGCATGGATGGCAGCTTCCGCGGCCGCGGGATAGCGATCATCACGTCGGGCGAGGAGCGCCAGCGCGTCACCTGCCAGTTGCGCAACCAATATGACGGCACCGCGAAGCTGAAAGTGAGCGGCAGGTGCGCCACCTCCCAGGGCGCGCGCCGCGTCTCCGGTGAGATCAGCCACGCCGGCAACCGGCTGAGCGGTGCATTCCTGGCGCCGACCGCCAATGCGCAGATGACCAAATCCTCGGGCCGGACCCAGGGGGAGGCGATCCTGCTCGATTCGACGTTCGTGGAGAACAATTCCAACAAGCTCATCCGGGTTCGCCAGGTGGTGCGCATGACCTCGGGCGGATTTCGCTCCGACTTTTTCACCTACGACGATCAAGCCAAGGACTATGTGCCGGCCGGGGCAGTGGACTTCGTGCGCAGACCGTAGGTAGGCAGACGGCCCTGCGGACAGGGGGGACTATGGAAACTTACGTTGACCCGGACCGAGAGCGGTTTCGCTTGTTCAAGGATCTGCCGCGCGAGGGCAAGATTCACATGCTGAACCTGGTCCGCCTGAAAGATACGGCGGTCTATGATGACGGCGTGATGATCACCGGCCAGGAGGCCTATGCCGCATACGCGCGTGAGAGTGGGCCGATCTTCCAGGCGCTGGGCGGCAAGATCGTCTGGTCAGGGGACTTCCAACTGACCCTGACCGGCCCGGCCGACGAGGCGTGGGACCTGTGCTTCATCGCCGAATACCCGTCCGCGGAGGCGTTCATCGGCATGATCCGCAACCCCGACTACCAGAAAGCGGTGCGCCACCGAACGGCGGCGGTCAGGACGTCGCGGTTGATCCGCCTGTCGCCGCGCCAGACGGGCGCGACGTTCGGCTAGTTGGCGCTGGGCGAAGCTGGCTTCGACGATCAGGCCGTTGAGGGCCGGGACCGGCCGGCTTCACGCATCTTGCTTTCGGCTTGGAGCCTTCGTTGGCCGTGTGATGATTCGCTCACCTGAGCGCGAGCATGGATTCGCGTCTGCGGGTGAAGATGAATATCGAAAGCAGCAGCAGCACGATCGCCGGCACGCCCTCGGACAGCGGTGGGTTCGTGATGTGGAAGTAGGTTGCGCCGACCATGATGATCGCAAGACCACCGGCCGCCCAGGCGCTCAGCGGGCGGATCAGCAGGCCGATGGCGCCGGCCAGCTCACAGGCGCCGATGAAATATCCAAACCAGCCGGGCAGGCCCATCTTGGCAAACGCTTCATGCACCATCGGCACGCCGGCCAGCTTTGCGCCGCCGGCTCCGGCAAAGGCGACCACGCAAATTGCTATTGCAACCCAGATTCCATAACGTTTGATACTGTCCATGATCGTCTATCCCGTCAGCGATTGATTAAGCGGTCGGAAAATATTAGAACAATGGACCATAGTCAACACTTCAATGAACTGCGCGACCAATGAGAATTGGCGAGTTGGCGAAACAGGCCGGATTGAGCCGCGACACCATCCGCTTCTACGAGCGGGAGGGGCTAATCGCCTCGTGTGCCGGCGACAGTCAGACGAACAACTACCGGGAATATTCGCCGGAGTCGCTCGAACGGCTGCGGTTCATTGTCGAGGCACGCGAGGCCGGCCTGTCGATCAGCGATCTGAAGCAGTTGTATTCTGCGCTTGACGGCGCCTGCGGCACCGAAGCGGCCCGGGCGATTGTTCAGGACAAGATTGCCGAGCTGGAGCGTTCGATCGCCAGTTCGAAAAACATGGTCGGATTTCTCGAACAGATGCTTCTCGGGCTCGATCGCGGCTGCCCTGGAGATTGAGCTTCCCGGAGTCTCGGCGGAGCTTTTGCCGCTAATCCAGGCGCCGGCCTGGTTTGCCGGCGGTCGCGAACGGCCACTTACAGCACATTCAGCCAGACTTCGGGCGGCTCGCGCTCTGTGAGCAGTCGATTGACCGGGTGTTCCGGGTCGGCGTGGCCGATGGCCATGCCGCAGAACAGCATCCATTCGTCCGGCACCTTGCAGAACTCGCCCACGGTGCGCGGGTAGGCGGCCCATGCCTCCTGGGCACAGGTAGCGAGACCCTGCTCAACCATCAACAGCATGAAGGTCTGCAGAAACATGCCCAGATCCGACCATTGTGGCGGACCCATCACGCGGTCGACGAAGCAAAAGATCGCCGCCGGCGCACCGAAGAACCGATAATTGTTGGCAAACCACTCCAGCCGCTTCGCCTTGTCCTCGCGTTCGATGCCCAGAAGGGCGTACATCTGTTCGCCCACGCGGAACCGGCTGGTGCGGTAGGGCTCCTTCAAGCCGGGTGGATATACCCGGTATTCCGCCGCGTCGCCGTCGGGGTGTGGCGTGCCCGCCAGTCTCGTCTCCATCAGCGCTCGGAATTCGGCCAGGCGCTCGCCGGTCAGCAGACAGATTCGCCACGGCTGCAGATTGCCGCCCGACGGCGCGCGTGCGGCAACCTGCAGCGCGCGCACGATGGCTTGCGGGTCAACCGGCTCATCGGTGAAGGCCCGCGTCGATGTGCGGGCCTGAATTGCTTGGGTAATGTTCATTGATGCTCGCCATGTTCACGTCGGCTTGTCCGGCCCGAATTTCTCCGATTTGACGATCGGTGCGGGCGCACAACCGGTTTACCTTAACCCGAAACGTTAACCGATGGCTTTTGATGCAAATCGCCTCGTTTCGGTTTAGGTTGTGATCGGACGGAGGGCGGAAAAAGGGTAGGGACACCTTTAAAGAAGGAGGTCCACCCCATGCAGTTGATCGCGATACTGGCGGTGTCGGTCAGCATTCTTGCCTATCTGGATCAGATTCCCGAAACTCTGCAACTGCCGCTGCCGCTGGTCGGTTTTGCGGCGGTGATCTTCTCAATGCTGTTCGTGCTCGCCAAGGCATAGGATCGCCGCCGGGCGACACATGCCGACACGGCCTGAGCCGCGAGGTGATTTCCCTTTGTCGCCGAATTTGCCGATGCTATAGAGGCGCGTGCAAGCGGCGATGCCGGCGGCCGAAAGGCGATAACCGGGCGCCCGCGCGCAATGCGGGTATGGTGAAACTGGTAGACACGCCAGATTTAGGATCTGGTGCCGCAAGGCGTGGGAGTTCAAATCTCTCTACCCGCACCAACAGGCATTTTGCTTCGCAAAATGCCTTCCGAGTTTGCCAAGACCCGAGGCGCATCGCCGGCAGGCGTTTCGCAGAAACGCCGAGAGCCTGACGGGTTCCTAGTTTATGTATCTCACGGTACTTCCTCGCTTCGCGCGGGCCTGCGATGACGCGGCCTGACCAGCCGGCGCGCGGTCGCGCTTGCGAACCCTTTGGGTTCGAGCTTCATACGTCGAGGTGCATCGGTTTGAGCGCGCCTTGCCCGCCGCGCCGTGGAACGCGATGAAACCGCGTGATTGCCTTGTCGGCGAACCATCGCCATGCTATGGCCCGCCGTCCGATTGGGACGCCGGATTTTGGCCCGCCGTCGGGGCCGGATCGAAAGCAGGATCTACAGATGCAGGTTACCGAAACCGTCAATGACGGACTGTTGCGGGAATTGACGATTACCATTCCGCAGCAAGACATGGAGTCCCAGCTTGTTGGGCGGCTGGAGGACTTGAAAGGCCAGGTCCGACTGAACGGATTCCGCCAGGGCAAAGTGCCCGTCAGCCACTTGCGTAAGATCTACGGCAAGCAGGCAATGGCGGAAATCGTCAATGAAATCATCAACAAACGCACCGGCGAGGTGCTGGTGGAGCGCGGCGAAAAGGCAGCGCAGCAGCCGTCGGTCACCATGACCGAGGACGAGGGCGAGGCCGAGCAGATTCTGGCGGGCAAGCGCGACTTCGAATTCAAAGTATCCTACGAGGTGCTGCCCGAGTTCGAGGTTCCCGCGCTGGACAAGCTGGAGGTCGAACGGCCGATCGCGGAAGTGAGCGATGATGAAGTAGACGAACAGGCGCTCGCGATTGCCGAGACAGCGCGTCCGTATTCGGAAAAGTCGGGCAAGGCAGCGGCAAAAGACCGCATTACCATCGATTACGTGGGCAAGATCGACGGCGAGGCATTCGACGGCGGTGCCGACACGGACGCCAAGCTGGTGCTGGGCTCGGGCACGTTCATTCCCGGCTTCGAGGAGCAGCTGACCGGCAAGAAAGCCGGTGACGAGTTCACGCTGAAGGTGACCTTCCCGGCCGACTACACGGCCGCGCACCTGGCCGGTAAGGACGCCGAGTTCGACGTGGTGGTCAAGCAGGTCGAGAAGCCCGGCGAACTGACCCTCGACGACGAACTCGCCAAGCAGTTGGGCCTGGAGAGCGCCGACCGACTGCGCGAGGTGGTGCGCATGCAGATGGAAAGCCAGCGGGGCACCTACACCCGCGCCAAGGTCAAACGGCAGATTCTCGATCAGCTCGACGAACAGACCAAAATGGACATGCCGCAAAAGATGGTCGAGCAGGAATTCGACAACATCTGGCACCAGCTGACCCACGAGATGGAGCATGCCGGCACCAGCTTCGCTGACGAAGACACCACCGAGGAGGACGCGCGCGAGGAGTATCGCAAGCTGGCGGAGCGCCGGGTACGCCTCGGCCTGGTGCTGGGTTCAGTCGGCGAGTCGCAGAATGTGCAGATCACCGAAGAAGAGCTGCAGCGGGCGATCCAGGACCATGTGCGTCAGTATCCCGGCCGCGAACAGCAGGTGATTGAGCACTTCCAGAACCATCCCGACGCGGTGGCGGGTCTGCGTGCGCCGTTGTATGAGGACAAGGTGGTCGACTATATCATGTCGGTCGCCAAAGTGACCGACAAGAACGTCTCGGTCGATGAGTTGACCGCCATCGAAGACGAATAGTCTTACCCCTTCGGTTGTTTACCAAAACCTAACCATGACGGCGTAGTGTGAATGCGCAGGGGCGCGGGTATTGCCCGCAATCTATCTCAATTCAGCCAGAGCGCAGATCATGAGCCGTAACATCGTAACTTTGGCAATCGCATTCCTGCTCGCCGCAACCAGCCTTGTCGGCGGAGCGGCGTATGCCGCCAATCATCAGGACGCCACCGCCCAAGATGTCGATCCGGGCATCGACTTCATCATTACCGGCACCAACCGCCAGATTTACGGGCCGGTCAGTCCGCCCGCCGGCACCGATGATGCCGATTGCCCGCTTTGCTATCATCGCACCCTGTTGAATCAGGGCAGCGGGGCGGATGCCATTCAGCCGTTCCCCGGCGATTGAACGTCAGGCCGGTTCGGCGCCGACAGCATCTAACTCAGTACAAATGAAAAACCCCGCGCCGGGTTGGCGCGGGGCTGAACGCGTGACCTGTTCGAACGGGCGGGTGACGCTACTTCGCTACGCAGAAGTGGCGGCGGCCGTCGTAGCCCATATAGGTGCCTGAAGCAGGGTCGAAGGTGCGGAACGTCGCCTGGCAGTAGTGATACCAGCCCTGGCTCCACGGTTCCGGCGGGCCGACCATGGCTTCTTCGTAAGTGATGACGTGCGGGTTGCCGCGGTGGTGGCGAGGTGTGTGCAGGGGAGCGGCGGTTACCGGTTCGGGATAGGAGACGACACCATATTGCGGGCCGACCGGGGTGGGCGGCGCAAAGCCGTAGGGTGCGCTGTGGTAGACGTTGGCGCGCGCCTGGCGGTAGTTCGACATATCGGTGATGATCGCGCCGACCGCGAGGCCGAGCAGGCCGGCTGCGATAAGCTCGCCGCCGTTGCCGGCGTGGGCCCTGGTGGTCGGCAGGGCCGCACTCATCGCGATTGCCGCTGCCAAGGTCAGGGCGACCGGTTTGGTTTTGGAAAGATGTTTCATGGCTACGCGTCCTGTTTGGTTGGTCTTGGTTGTTGCGTGCCAATATGGCGAAATCGGGCTGAACCGAAGCTGAACGGGCCGTTCAGGGAAAATCGCTTGAAAAATCAAGAGCTTCAACCGGCAGGGATGTCGGCTACCAGCCGCAAGCCCAGGTGGGCCGGCGGTACGCCGACCGCGCAGCCGCCGCGGGCGGGGTCGCGGGTGAATACCGGGATCACCGCCATGTGCTCGCCGGCGACCCAGTATGCGGGGCATTTTCCCGCACCGGCGTTGCCCGCCTCGCCGCCATAGCATTCGCCGGTCCACTCCCACACATTGCCGTCGAGATCGGCGATGCCTGTGGTGGTCGTGCTGAACGAGCCGCTTTCACGTAGCCGCCGGCTCACCGGCCGGTCGATTGCGTAGGCGGACGCCCAGGAAAGCCTTGGGTCGGTGAACCGCGGCGGCGCAGGCTCGGGCAGCACCTCGCGGGCGATCGCCTGCCACTCCTCCACATTGGGAAGGCGGAACGCCTGATCGGTGCGCTCGGCGATCCAGACCAGGTATTCGCCGACGTCGAACCAGTTGAGCCCCACGGCGGGGGTGCGCTCGTCGGCTGTGCGTCCCTTGCTTTTGAGCCGCAGCGTGCATGCGCCGTCCGTGTGGCAGCGGTTCCAGTCGGCTACCGATACCTCGAACCGGGCGACGCGAACAACCACGCCGCTGTCCAGCTTGATCGAAACCATCGTCGGCGACGCCGGCCGGTCGGTGAACCACCACACCGCCGACCAGCCCGCCGTGGCTGCCGCGAATAGGGCGGCGGCCAGGAAGAGGAGAACCGGGGCCGGCCTGCCGGCCCCGATGATTTTTTCAACGATTGTGCGCATGACATCTCATGTCATTCTACACTCGGTCAGTTGCTCATTTCCCTCGGTTTGACCAACTGCGCCATCAGATCGTCGTTCCACTCGCCGTCGACGACGAAGTGGGCCGTCGCTCCCAGCAGCACCGCCTCGATTAGGTTGTGGTTGACGTAGGCGTAGACGCCGGGCTGGAGGAAGGTGTAGAGCGCCGCGCCCGCCGAACCGCCGCGAATGAGCCAGGTCTCGAAGCCGGTCTGCGGGGCATCCGAGAACGAACCGCCCTCCCAGATATAGTCGGCATGGCCGCCGATCAGGTGAGGCCTGGTGTCCCGGTTGGCCTGGGCGTGGATCATCAGCACCGTCTTGCCGACTTCCGACTTAAGCGCGTTCTCGCCGGTCAGCGCGCCGACCGCGCCGTTGAACACTGAGTGCGTCGGCACCAGGGTCCGCATGGCGTCGAGCGAGTCGGAATAATCCTCGCCGGCGGTCTCATACTTGATGAACTCGCCGTCCTCGTCCCGGGGCAGGTAGTAGTCCTGCTCGCCGATATAGGCGATTTCATCGTACCGCAGCGGATTGCCCGCCGCGTCCTTGAGCCCGTCGCGCGGCAGCACCATGATCGCTCCGTTCATGCCGTGGCAGACATGGTAGGGGATCATCTCGCCGCCCGGCGCGCAGTGATAGACGAACACGCCCGGCTTGGTCGCCTTCCAGCGGAACACCACTTCCTCGCCCGGCAGGACGTGGGAAATCGCACCGCCGCCCAACGCGCCGGTCGAAGCATGGAAGTCGATGTTGTGCTCCATCTGGCTCGACTTGGGATTGGTCAGCGTCACCTCAACATAGTCGTCCTGGTGCACGATGATGAGCGGGCCGGGAACCGAGCCGTTGTAGGTCAAGGCCCAGACCTCGGCCTCGGTGTCTTCATCCACCGTCATCAGCTTCTCTTCGGTCTCCATGCGGACCTCGACGATCTTCGGCCCGCCGCTTGCGACCTGCTCATGGACCGGCGCGAACGGCGGCGCCACCAGCTCCTGCTTGACGCGGGGCAGGTGGGACAAATCGACTGTGCCGCCTTCCGTCGTCTGGGCCGTCTCCGCCACCGGCATGGCGCGCGGTCGGACCGGCTTGACTTTGGGCGCACGCGGCATCGCCCCGGCCGAGCCGGCAAGAGCGCCGCCGGCGATCGCAGCCGATCCGAAGGCCGTGGTCTTGAGAAGATTGCGCCGATTGAGCGTCACCTGATCGCTGTGTTGCTTCGCGTTCATGGCCGTTTCCTTTCCATTCGAACACGAGGGCGGGACACCGGACGACGGTTGAGGCCGGGGTCCATCTTCACATCCCGCCTCTAAAGTGGTATTTGCGATACTCATATTAGAACACCAATTAGGTATTCGCAATACCTATTCGAAGTTTCCCCGAAATTTTGGAGGCTTTATGAAGCTGACCGCGTTTACCGATTTCGGCTTGCGTGCGCTGATGTGCCTGGCGGGCGACGAAGAGCGCCTGTTCAACACCGAGGAGATTTCCCGCGGCCTCAATATCTCGCGCGAGCACCTGATCAAGGTGGTGCGCCAACTGGCCCTGCATGGCTTCGTCACCACCAAGCGCGGCGCGCAGGGCGGCTTCCGGTTGGCGCGCCCGGCGAAAGACATTCGCCTGGGGGAAGTCGTGGAGAAGCTGGAGACCGGGCAAGCGTTGGTGGAATGTTTCCGCGCCGACGGCGGCGCATGCGTGATGACGCCGCGTTGCAAGCTGATTCCGAAACTCTCTTCCGCCCAAGCCGCCTTCATCGGTGAGCTCAACAAGACGACCCTGGCCGAGTGTCGCTACAAGTTGTGAACGACTGGCGCGCGTTGGCCCGAATTCCCACATGAGGTGAGGCTTGCGGGCACGCCCGCTTATCCATAAGACCGCGCTCATGGCTAACGCACCCGATATTCTGAGAATCGCTGTTGCGCAGCTCAACCCGACCGTCGGCGACATTGCCGGCAATCTGGCGCTGGCGCGCGAAGCGAGGGCGCAGGCTGCCCGGGCCAAGGCCGACCTGGTGATCTTCACCGAACTGTTCATCGCCGGCTACCCGCCCGAGGACCTGGTGCTCAAGCCGGCCTTCGTTGAGGCCTGCGTGGCGGCGGTGGCGGACTTGGCGGGCGATACGAAAGATGGCGGGCCGGGGGTCCTGATCGGTTCGCCGATACGCGAGGACGGCAAACTCTACAATGGCTTTGCGGTGCTCGACGGCGGTGAAATCGCCACCTGGCGCCGCAAGGTGGACCTGCCCAATTACGGCGTGTTCGACGAGAAGCGGGTGTTCGAGGTCGGTCCGATGCCGGGGCCGGTGAACTTTCGCGGCGTGCGCCTGGGCCTGCCGATCTGCGAGGACATCTGGGGCGATCTGGGCGTGTGTGAGACGCTGGCCGAAAGCGGCGCAGAACTGCTGCTGGTGCCCAACGGCTCGCCCTATCGCCGCGAGAAGATGGATGTGCGTTACCAGATCGTGATCCGCCAGGTCATCGAGTCGGGCCTGCCGATGCTCTACGCCAACCAGCTGGGCGGCCAGGACGAGCTGGTGTTCGATGGCGGTTCTTTCGTCATCAACGCCGATCACCGTCTTGCGGCGCAGATGAACCAGTTCGAGGAGGCCGTCACCGTGACGACCTGGCGACGCGGGGACGATGGCTGGACCTGCGATGAGGGGGTCAAGGCGGCGCTGCCCGACACCGACGAGGCGGACTGGCGCGCGTGTGTCATGGGCTTGCGCGACTATGTGGACAAGAACGGCTTCGCCAACGTGGTGCTCGGCCTGTCCGGCGGGATCGATTCAGCGATCTGCGCCGCCATCGCTGTTGACGCGCTGGGCGAGGAGCGGGTGCGCTGTGTGATGATGCCGTTTCACTATACGTCCGACGAAAGCCTCGATGACGCGGCAGCCTGCGCAAAAGCGCTTGGCGTCACCTATCAGACCGTGCCGATCGAGCAGCCGGTGGACGGGTTCACCGATGCTCTGGGCGAATTGTTCAGGGGCACCAATTCCGGCATCACCGAAGAAAACCTGCAATCGCGCGCGCGCGGCACCATCCTGATGGCGATCTCCAACAAGTTCGGCTCGATGGTGGTGACCACCGGCAACAAGTCGGAAATGTCGGTGGGCTACGCCACCCTTTATGGCGACATGAACGGCGGCTACAACCCGATCAAGGATCTCTACAAGACCCAGGTCTACCGCCTGGCCCGCTGGCGCAATGAAAACGTGCCGCCCGACTGCCGGGGGCCGGCCGGCGAGGTGATCCCGGCCAACATCATCGACAAGGCGCCCTCCGCCGAACTGCGCCCGGACCAGAGGGACTCAGACAGTCTGCCCCCATACGAGGTGCTCGACGACATCCTCGAAAGCCTGGTCGAACGCGAACGCTCGGTCGACGACATCGTCGCCGCCGGCCACGATCGCGAGACGGTGGAGCGCATCGAGCACCTGCTCTACATCGCCGAATACAAACGCCGCCAGGCCGCGCCGGGCGTCAAGCTGACGGAAAAGAACTTCGGCCGCGACCGGCGCTATCCGATTACGAATAGGTATAGGGGTAGGGGCGAATAGCGCACGACTCCAGCGTGCCGTTGCAACTGTCGGCATCTCGGCTACCATCGGATGATGCCGACCCACCACCTCAACGTGATCCACAAAAAGCCCAAGGGCGGCAAGTCGGGGAGACCACCGGTGCTGCTGGTACACGGCGCCTGGCATGGGGCCTGGTGCTGGGAAGGTAACTTCCTTGATCGGTTCGCCGAGGCCGGGTTCGAGGTCCACGCCATCGATCTGCGCGGGCATGGTGAGAGCGAGACGGTCAAGGCCATGCGCTGGAACCGCATCGCCGACTATGTGGACGACGTGGCGTCGGTGGTCGAGACTTTTGATCGTCCGCCCGTTGTCATTGGTCATTCGATGGGCGGCTACATCTGCCAGCACCTGATGCACCGGCCGGTGGAGATCGCCGGAGCGGGCCTGCTCGCCACGGTGCCCTATTACGGCGTGATCAAGACGACGGCGAAGATCGCTGTGACCCGGCCGATCGATTTCGCCAAGGCAAATCTGTTTTGGACGCTATATCCGCTGGTGGCCAGGCCGGCCGCTGCCAAGCATATGTTCCTCGATTCCGACGCGGACGCGAAGGCCATTGCTGACTTCCACGCCAGGCTGATCGATGAATCCTATTGGGGGTTTCTGGACATGCTGGTTTTCGATCTGCCGGCGAAACCCACCAGGAACATTCCGGTCCTGGTGGTGGGCGGCCAGCTCGACACGTTGTTTTCATCGGATTCCCAGGTGGCGACCGCCGCGCGCTATGGCGCAATCTGCCATCTGATCGAAAACGCGCCGCACGATCTGATGCTGTCGAAGCAGTGGGAGAGCGCGGCGGATCATTTCGTCGAGTGGGCAGCGAGCTTGGGATGACGGTTTACAAACCAGGCCTGACTTTGGTTTCCAAGCGATTCGAGGATTGACCCTAAGTTGATGGATCGCAACGGGAGGTCGGTTTGCCCGCCGTCGATATGGGCACGGTGCAGGTCGAGATCGACGGGATCGTGCGCGAGGCAATCGATGCTCTGGGCTATATTCGCCCTGACGCCGCCCCGATGCTGGCCGGTACAATCATTCCAATCAACGAGCCGCTTCCGCCTCTGCCCCTTGCCTGGTGCGACGCTGACTGGTGCGCATGCCGCTGGGACATGCACTTGGACGAGGACTGATTGCAGCTTGGCGACCTTCACCTCTTATCCTGCCGACCCAGCCGCAACGGCTTGAAGCGCTCATCAATTAATTGTATATACAATCTGTGGATATCGAGTTCGACCGCGCGAAGGACAAGTTCAATATTGCCAAGCATGGGATATCTCTGTCCAGGGCCGTTGACTTTGAGATTCTGCATTTCGTCGAGGACAGCCGAGGCAACTACGGCGAGACAAGGTTTCGCGCGTGGGGCCTGCTGGACGGCGCCTATCATGCGCTGATCTTCACATTGCGCGGCGAGCGTGTCCGCGTCATCAGCCTGCGCCGGGCGCACAAGAAGGAGTTTGACCGCTATGTCCCAAGATCGTGACCCGCAAAACCCTGAATGGACCGAGGCCGATTTTGCCAGAGCCAAGCCGGCTGCACAGCTTCCGCGCGCCGTATTGCGGGCTTTTCCCAAAACGCGCGGTCCGCAGAAGGCTCCCAAGAAAGTGCCGGTCTCAATTCGCCTGAGTGCGGAAGTGGTTGAACATTTCAAGTCCGAGGGCGCCGGCTGGCAATCGCGAATTGATGAAGCGCTCACGAAGATGGTCAGGGAGAGGCGCGCATAAGAGCTTCATTGCGCGGGTCAAAAGCCGCCCGCCTGCGCCGAAACGACGGCCGCCGGAATCGGGACCTCCCACGGTCCCTGCGCGCCCAGTTCGCGCTTCACCTCTTCCACGACCGCGGCCCGGATCGCGGCGGCGTTTTCTGCCGGCTGCGCGCGCAGCAGCAAGGCGCCGCGCACGGTGCCTTCAATGAAGAAGTCGTAGGGTTGGCCGGGGTCGGTGATGCGCCAATAGCTGTCGGCCGTTTCCAATTTCGGGTTCGAGAATCCCGCTGCCTCCAATATGGGGAACGCAAAGTCCGGATCCGCGTAGGCGTGCAGGGGCGGGCCTGGCGGCAGCGAGACCTGCGGGTCGCCGAATTTTTCGATCGCGCCGAAGACAGTGCGAAACGCCATCGACTTGTCCGGTGAGTGCCATACCGAATAGACGAACCGGCCGCCTGGTTTGAGCACTCGGTGCGCTTCTCTTATCGCGGCCTCGCTGTCGGGAATGTGCAGGATGCCGAACCCCATAGTCACCGCGTCGAAGCAACCATCTTCGAACGGCAACTGGGTCGCATCGCCCTCGATGAACTCCACGCCGCCAACGCGCTCGCGAGCGATCTCCAGCATGGCGGGTGAGAAGTCGAGCCCGGTGACCGTCGAACCGGCGGCGGCGAGGCCTGCCGCGACGATGCCTTGCCCGCAGCACACGTCGAGCGCTTTCGATCTCTCGCCGATTTTGGCGGCCCGGACGATCTGCGCGGTGCATTGCTGGGCAGCGGCGGCAAAGCCATCGGCGTAGGCTTGTGCAGTCGCCGGCTCGGACCAGCCCTCGAGCTCCGCATTGCCGAATTGCGTGTAGTCGTTCATCCCCATGTCCTGTGGTTTGTCGGAGGCGGTGGAGATTGCAGTCGGATTGGGGCGTCGGTCAATACCGTCAGGCTCTCGGTGTTTCTTCGAAACGCCTGTCGCTGATAGGCTTGTTTGCTTGGCGGATTCAGAAGGCGTTTTGCTTCGCAAAAAAGCCTCTGGTGGGCGGTACAGGGATCGAACCTGTGACCTACTGGGTGTAAACCAGTTGCTCTCCCAGCTGAGCTAACCGCCCGGATTGTGCAGCCCTTCGCACGGGCCGGGCCACCTTCGCCGTCCGACGGCGCGAAAGTGGCGCGAGTGACGGGACTCGAACCCGCGACCTCCGGCGTGACAGGCCGGCACTCTAACCAACTGAGCTACACCCGCATGACCCGCACGGCACACGCCGCACGAGGTGGCGATGGATAGCCCGCTTCCTTCGCGCAAGTCAAGCGAGATCGCGCGGCTCGCGGCTGCCGTTCGCCCGATGGTGGGCGGCCGCCTGCCAACCCCGAATTGTGACCGGCTCAGGCTTGCCAAGCGGGCGGGCGTAAGCTACCCACGAGGCATGCTGTGTGCGCTGCCGAAAAGGCGCTTCGCAGCGCAGTCGAATGCTTGAACCGGAGCGCCTGACAAGGACCGATGGAAGCACTGCTGACCTCATATCTTCCGGTCGTTATTTTCATCGCTATTTCCCTGGCGATCGGCTTGGTGTTGATGGTCGCGCCGTTCGTGGTGGCGTTCAAGGCGCCGGATCCGGAGAAACTGTCGGCCTACGAATGCGGTTTCAACGCCTTCGACGATGCGCGCATGAAGTTCGATGTGCGGTTCTACCTGGTCGCCATCCTGTTCATCATTTTCGATCTGGAGGTCGCTTTCCTGTTTCCATGGGCGGTGAGCTTCGGCTCGTTGGGTTGGTTCGGCTTCTGGTCGATGAGCGTGTTCCTGTTCATTTTGACGGTCGGATTTATATATGAGTGGAAGAAGGGGGCGCTGGAATGGGATTGAGCGCCGCCCAAGGGACGGGAGTGCGCTGATGGCCGAAGCGACCGCCACGCTGCTTACTCCGCGCGCCGGCCGCGAGCCGGATTCGGGCTTCTTCGGCGAAGTCAGCAACGAGTTGGCCGATAAGGGCTTTTTGGTCACCTCCACCGACGAGTTGATCAACTGGGCGCGCACCGGCTCGCTGATGTGGATGACGTTCGGGCTGGCCTGCTGTGCGGTCGAGATGATGCACACATCAATGCCGCGCTACGACGCCGAGCGCTTCGGCTTCGCCCCGCGCGCCTCGCCGCGCCAGTCCGATGTGATGATCGTCGCGGGCACGCTCACCAACAAGATGGCGCCGGCGCTGCGCAAGGTCTATGACCAGATGCCCGAGCCGCGTTACGTCATATCCATGGGCTCGTGCGCCAATGGCGGCGGCTACTATCACTATTCCTATTCGGTCGTGCGCGGCTGTGACCGGGTGGTCCCGGTCGACATCTACGTGCCCGGATGCCCGCCGACGGCGGAGGCGCTGCTATACGGCATCATGCTGTTGCAGCGTAAGATCAGGCGCACCGGCACGATCGAGCGCTGAGCAGACGCTGCCGCAGGCTGCGCGGTTTGACGAGGGCGAATGCATGGACAACGGCATCGACGAGCCGCTCGCAGAACTGAGTTCCTATCTGGGCGACGAGATAGGCGGTCAAATTGCGCACGCGCAAATTGCCAAGGGCGAGCTGACCATCACTGTCGGGCGCGATGAACTGATCGAAGTGCTGCGGTTCCTGCGCGACGACGGGCAGACGCAGTTCGTCTGCATCATCGACATCTGCGGGGTCGATTATCCCGAGCGCGCCGAACGCTTCGAACTGGTCTACCACCTGCTCAGCCCGAAGCAGAATCTGCGGGTCCGCATCAAGGTCTCGACGGACGCGGAGACGCCGGTGCCGTCCGTCACCGCCATCTATCCCGGCGCCGACTGGTTCGAGCGCGAGGCCTACGACATGTACGGCGTGCTGTTCACCGGCCATCCGGACCTGCGCCGTCTGCTCACGGACTACGGTTTCGACGGACACCCCCTGCGCAAAGACTTTCCGGTCACCGGCTATGTGGAGGTGCGTTACGACGACGAGGCCAAGCGGGTGGTCTACGAGCCGGTGAACCTGCGCCAGGAATATCGCGACTTCGATTTCCTCAGCCCCTGGGAAGGGGTGGAATATGGCTTACCCGAGGGAGCAAAGGACCAGAAGTGACCGCTAGTCTTCATGCGATCTTGGTGGGCACATGAGTGAAGCCTTGAACGGCCAATGCCTGTGCGGCGCGGTGAAGTTCACCGCCACGCCCGTCGGCGACACGATGGGCATATGCCATTGCGGCATGTGCCGGCGTTGGACCGGCGGCACGTTTATGGCGACCGATTGCGGAAACTCTGTCGTATTCAATGACGAGGCCAAGCTGGGGCGCTATCGCGGTTCGTCCTGGGGCGAGCGATTGTTCTGCACTGCATGTGGCTCCACCTTGTTGTGGCAGACCCAGGACGGCGCCAACCAGCACGTGTCGGTGCACGCTTTTGATGTGCCGGAGAAGTTTCGGTTCGAGTCCCAGATATTCATCGACCGCAAGCCCGACAGCTACGAATTCGTCAACGAAACCAAGAACATGACGGAGGCGGAGGTGGTCGCGATGTTTGCGCCGTCCGAGGATTGATATGACCGAACACTCCGTACGCAACTTCAACATCAACTTCGGCCCGCAGCATCCGGCGGCCCACGGCGTGCTGCGCCTGGTGCTTGAGCTGGACGGCGAGGTGGTGGAGCGCGTCGACCCGCATATCGGCCTGCTGCATCGCGGCACCGAGAAGTTGATCGAGACCAAGACCTATCTGCAGGCGGTTCCGTATTTCGACCGGCTCGACTATGTGGCGCCGATGAACCAGGAGCACGCGTTCGCGCTGGCGGTGGAAAAGCTGCTGGGGCTGGAAGTGCCCCGGCGCGGCCAGTTGATCCGGGTGCTGTTTTCGGAGATCGGCCGCATCCTGTCGCACGCGCTCAACGTCACCACCCAGGCGATGGACGTGGGCGCGCTCACCCCGCCGCTTTGGGGGTTCGAGGAGCGCGAGAAGCTGATGGTGTTCTACGAGCGAGCCTGTGGCGCGCGCATGCACGCGGCCTATTTCCGGCCCGGCGGCGTCCATCAGGATTTGCCGCAGGCGCTGATCGACGACATCGAGGCCTGGTGCGATCCGTTCCTGAAAGTCTGCGACGACATCGAGGGGCTGCTGTCGGATAACCGCATCTTCAAGCAGCGCAATGTTGATATCGGCGTTGTCGCGCTGGAAGACGCGTGGGCGTGGGGGTTCTCCGGGGTCATGGTGCGCGGTTCGGGCGCGGCCTGGGACCTGCGCAAGAGCCAGCCATACGAGTGCTACGAGGAGTTCGACTTCGACATTCCCGTCGGCAAGAACGGCGACTGCTACGACCGCTACCACATCCGCATGGAGGAGATGCGCCAGTCGGTTGCGATCATGAAACAGGCGCTTGCCAAGCTCAATGAGGCGGCCGGCCGCGGCCCGGTCAGCTCGGTCGACGGCAAAGTCGTGCCGCCCACGCGCGGCGAGATGAAGCGCTCAATGGAGGCGCTGATCCATCACTTCAAGCTCTATACCGAGGGCTATCACGTGCCGGCCGGCGAAGTGTATGCGGCGGTCGAGGCGCCCAAGGGCGAGTTCGGTGTCTACCTGGTCTCCGATGGTTCCAACCGGCCGTATCGCTGCAAGCTGCGCGCGCCCGGCTACGCCCATCTCCAGGCTATGGACTTCGTAAGCCGCGGTCATCTGCTGGCCGATGTGTCGGCGATCCTGGGCTCGATGGATATCGTGTTCGGCGAGGTCGACCGGTAATGACCGGAAGCTGGCCGCACTCGGCGATTGCCTGGGCGGCGTTGGCGTATGCCGGCCTGTCGGCACTTACGATTGCCAGGCTCGCCCATAGCTGGTGGACCGACACTGTGCCGGCCGGATCCGGTCACCATGGCGAACAGCTGTCACGGGTGATGTGCGGGCGTTATGCGATGATGGCGCTGCTGGTCGCCGCGTTCGCGGTGATGCGCGACTGGGCGGCGCTTGCGGTGGTCTTCGGATCGTTTTTGGTGATCAGCATGATCGATGTCCACATCTATCGCGCCGCGGGCCGGCAGACCGCAGCACATTGGCGGGCGGCGGCTTTCTCAACCGTCGGGGTGATCTTGTGCGGCCTCGCCTGGGCCGCAAGGTAGGTCGCGGTGACCGCGAACGGCACCATATCTTATGACTTCTACACCGGGCGGTTCGCCGGGGCGACCGTGGTCGAGCGCATCGGCCTGGAACTGATGCGCATCGCCGCGTTCATCCTGGCGCGTTGGGACTTTCTGGGATTTTCCTATGCCGCCCGGCTGGTGCGAGCCATCTTTCCCAGTCGCCGCCCCGTCCGCGTGCGCTTCGCCGACGACTGCGTGTTCGAGTATCCCTATGGCGACGCCTATTGGGGCCGTCTTTTGTACAACCGAGAGACCTACGGGCCGGAAGTGGAGCCGTTTCTGCGCTTCGTGCGCGACACACGCTACGCTTTCGTCGATTGCGGCTCGAACTTCGGCTACATGTCGGTTCTGACAAGCTGCGCGTCTTTCGGTTCCCAGCCCACGATCGCCATCGAAGCCGATCCGGACAATTACGACCTGACGGTGCACAACGCGCGCATCAACGCCGACCGCTACGACCATCGCCACAACGCGGTGTACTCCAGAAGCGGCGATCGCGTGGGGCTTT
Organism: Rhizobiaceae bacterium; assembly: GCA_028281105.1. Classification (GTDB taxonomy): domain Bacteria; phylum Pseudomonadota; class Alphaproteobacteria; order Rhizobiales; family Rhizobiaceae; genus JANQKQ01. The sequence continues at coordinate 55,135 of JANQKQ010000051.1, read as the reverse complement.
ACGGCGCCAAGCACGAAGCGCGCTCGATCGTCAAAGACGAAAACGCCCGTCCTTTCGCCGAAGTGGTGACGCTGGCGCTGGACGATTTGCTCGACTGGGTGGACGCCAACGGCAAAGACCTGCCGGTGGTCCTAAAACTGGACATTGAAGGTGTAGAAATAGAGGCGTTGAAAGGGGCCAAGCGCATGCTTGACCGCGATTGCCTCATTATCTACGAGGAGCATGGGAGCGACAAAACCCACGAGGTCTCGCGCTACCTGAAAGAGCAGATGGGGTATCGGCTGTTTTTTGACGACCGGCCGAGATTGAGCGAACTGACTTCCTGGACGCAGCTTGATAAGCTCAAAGTCAATCCACGGCTGGGCTATGACCTGTTCGCCACGGTCAGCGAATCCTGGATCGACCGGATCGAGCAGTTCAACCGGCACGCCGAAGCCGCCTGAGTAGGAGCCGTTTTAGCCGATGTCCGTTCGTCGTTTAGCCGAAGATGAGCTGCAGCCTGCTCAGTTCAAGTTCACGCGCGACAATGCGCGCTGGGCCAAGCAGACGATCGGCAAATATCCCAAGGGCCGCCAGGCTTCCGCCGTCATTCCGCTGCTGATGCGCGCCCAGGACCAGGACGGCTGGGTGACCAAGGCCGCGATCGAGCGGGTCGCCGAGATGCTGGATATGCCGTTCATCCGCGTACTGGAAGTCGCGACGTTCTACACCCAGTTCCAGTTGGCGCCGGTGGGCACAAAGGCGCATGTCCAGGTCTGCGGCACGACACCATGCATGCTGCGCGGCGCGCGCGATCTCATCAAGGTCTGCAAGTCCAGGATCGGCGAGCAGCAGTTCCAGACGAACGAGGACGGCACCCTGTCGTGGGAGGAGGTCGAGTGCCAGGGCGCTTGCGTAAACGCGCCGATGGTGATGATCGGGCGCGATACCTACGAGGATCTGACGCCCGAGCGGCTGGATGAGATCATGGAGGCGTTCGCCGTCGGCAAGGGCGATACGATCACGCCGGGCCCCCAGATTGATAGAATTACTTCCGCTCCGGTAGGCGGGCTGACCTGCCTGACCGAGGATCCGGCGGTCAAGAAGACCAAGCGGCGCGCCAATGGAGCGGCCGGTGCCGCCAAAGCCAAGTCGGCGCCAGCGCCGTCTCTGGACGATAAGAACCGGCCAAAGGGAATCAAGAAACCCGCGCAAGCCGATGATTTGAAATTGATTTCCGGTGTTGGACCGAAGCTTGAGAAAGTGCTGCACGGTCTGGGCATCTACACCTTTGGCCAGGTCGCCAAATGGAAGAAGGCCGAACGCGAGTGGGTCGACGGCTATCTGAAGTTCAAGGGCCGCATCGAGCGCGACGACTGGGTCAGGCAGGCCAAGGCGTTGGCCAAGGGCGGCGAGGCCGAATATGTTCGCGTCTTCGGCAAGAAGCCGAGATAGGTGGCGGAGCGCATCATGCTGCAGGACAAAGACCGCATCTTCACCAACATCTACGGCATTCACGACCGTTCTTTAAAAGGCGCGATGGCGCGTGGTCATTGGGACGGAACCAAAGGGTTCATCGACAAGGGCCGCGACTGGATCATCGATCAGGTAAAGGCCTCGGGTCTGCGCGGGCGCGGCGGCGCCGGCTTTCCTACGGGCTTGAAATGGTCGTTCATGCCCAAGGACGAGGTGTTGGAAAGGGACGGCCGCCCGGCCTATCTGGTGATCAACGCCGATGAGTCCGAACCGGGCACCTGCAAGGACCGCGACATCATGCGCCATGATCCGCACACCCTGCTGGAAGGGTGTCTGATCGCCGGCCGTGCGATGGGAGCGCATACCTGCTACATCTATATTCGCGGCGAGTATATCCGCGAGCGCGAGGCGCTGCAGCGCGCCATCGACGAGTGCTACGACGCCAATCTGATCGGCAAGAACAATAAGCACGGCTGGGACTATGACATCGTCCTGCACCACGGCGCCGGCGCCTATATCTGCGGCGAGGAAACCGCGCTGCTGGAAAGCCTGGAGGGCAAGAAGGGTCAGCCGCGACTGAAGCCGCCGTTCCCAGCCAATGTGGGCCTGTATGGCTGCCCGACCACGGTCAACAATGTGGAATCAGTCGCCGTGGTGCCGACCATCCTGCGCCGCGGCGCCGACTGGTTCGCTTCCTTCGGGGCCGAGCGCAATTCAGGCACCAAGCTGTTTTGCATATCCGGCCACGTGGAGCGCCCGTGCACGGTGGAAGAGGAGATGTCGATCACCTTCCGCGAGTTGATCGAGCGCCATTGCGGTGGGGTGACCGGCGGCTGGGACAACCTGCTGGCGGTGATCCCGGGCGGCTCGTCGGTGCGCTGCGTGCCCGGCGTGCAGATCATCGACTGCTGCATGGATTTCGACAGCCTGATGGCGTTGAAATCGGGCCTGGGCACGGCGGCCGTCATCGTCATGGACAAGTCCACCGACATCATCCGCGCCATCGCCCGGCTCGCCTATTTCTACAAGCACGAAAGCTGCGGCCAGTGCACGCCGTGCCGGGAGGGAACCGGCTGGATGTGGCGGGTGCTCGAGCGCATGGCCGACGGGCGCGCCCAGCACCGCGAGATCGACATGCTGCTGGAGGTGACCACCCAGGTGGAGGGCCACACCATCTGCGCGCTGGGCGATGCGGCCGCCTGGCCGGTCCAGGGGCTGATCACCCATTTCCGCGGCGAGATCGAGCGCCGCATCGACGCCTATACCTATCGCTCCGACGCCGACGGCGTGGTGAGCGACAAAGTGCTGGAAGCGGCGGAGTAGGACGATGCACCTTGCCCAACTCAACATCGCGGTCGCCAAATACCCGCTCGACGATCCGCGCATCGCGGACTTCATGAACAATCTGGGCCGCGTCAACGCGCTGGCGCGCACCATGCCCGGCTATGTGTGGATGCATAAGGACGACAGCGGTCACGCGATGAATATACCCACACCCTGGCCGGACACCGTGGCCAACATGAGCGTGTGGGAGACGCCGGAGCATCTGGAACATTTCGTCTGGAACACGGTCCACAAGCGCTTCTACAACCGCAAGCACGAGTGGTTCTCGGCGATGAAATCGCATCACTTCGTCATGTGGTGGGTCGAGGAGGGCCATCAACCGAGCCTGCAAGAGGCCAAGGAGCGGCTGGACCATCTCGACGCCCACGGCAACACCGACCACGCCTTCGACTGGGCGCATCTGCCGCATGTGAAACTGTGGCAGAGCCAGCGCTGCGGATAGAAAGATAGATCGATGGCCAAACTGATCGTCGACGGCAACGAGGTCGAGGTTCCCGACCACTACACGCTTCTTCAAGCGTGCGAGGAGGCGGGTGCGGAGATTCCGCGCTTCTGCTTCCATGAGCGCCTGTCGATCGCCGGCAACTGCCGCATGTGCTTGGTGGAAGTGAAGGGCGGGCCACCCAAGCCGGCCGCCTCATGCGCCATGGGCGTGCGCGATCTGCGACCCGGACCGAATGGCGAGCCGCCTGAGGTCATGACCAAGTCGCCGATGGTCAAGAAGGCGCGCGAAGGGGTGATGGAATTCCTGCTGATCAACCATCCGCTCGACTGCCCGATCTGCGACCAGGGTGGCGAGTGCGATCTGCAGGACCAGGCGATGGCCTATGGCATCGACAAGAACCGCTTCGCCGAGAACAAGCGCGCCGTCGAGGACAAATATATCGGCCCGCTGGTGCGCACCAAGATGACCCGGTGCATCCACTGCACCCGCTGCGTGCGCTTCACCACGGAAGTGGCCGGCATCTCAGAACTGGGCCTGATCGGCCGCGGCGAGGACGCGGAGATCACCACCTATCTGGAACGGGCGATGACGTCGGAGTTGCAGGGCAACGTGATCGATCTGTGTCCCGTGGGCGCGCTCACCTCGCGGCCTTATCAGGACACCGCTCGTCCGTGGGAACTGACCAAGACCGAGACCATCGACGTGATGGACGCGGTCGGATCCAACATCCGCGTGGACGCGCGCGGGCGCGAGGTCATGCGCATCCTGCCGCGTCTCAACGAAGCGGTGAACGAGGAGTGGATTTCCGACAAGACCCGCTTCATCTGGGACGGCCTGCGCACCCAGCGCCTCGACCGGCCGTTTGTGCGCAAGGGCGGCAAGCTGATCGCGGCCTCCTGGAATGAGGCGTTCGCCGCGATCAAGGCGAAGCTCGACAAGACGAAGCCGGCCAAGATCGGCGCGATCGCCGGCGATCTGGCAGCGGTCGAGGACATGTATGCGCTCAAGCAGCTGATGGCGGCATTGGGTTCGAAGAACATCGACTGTCGAGAGGCGAACAGCGCGCTGGACCCGGCGCAGGGGCGGGCCAGCTACCTGTTCAATGCGACGCTGGAGGGCATTGCGGCCTCCGATGCGGCGCTTCTCATCGGCTGCAATCCGCGCGTCGAAGCGTCACTTGTCAACGCGCGCCTGGGCCAGCGCGGTCGGGCCGGCGCCTATCCGGTCGGCATCATCGGCGAGGATGCGGACCTGCGCTACCCGACGACCCATCTGGGCGCCGGTGCGAGCGCCTTGAAGGCGCTCATCGGCGGCAAAGACAAGTTCGTCGCCAAACTGAACAAGGCCAAGAATCCGCTGATCGTGATCGGGCAGGGCGCGCTGGCGCGACCCGACGGGCCACAGATCGCCGCGCTTGCCGCTCATCTTGCGGTCTCGGTCGGCGCGGTGCGCGACGACTGGAACGGCTACTGCGTCCTGCACACAGCGGCGTCGCGCGTCGGCGGGCTCGACATCGGCTTCGTGCCGGGCAAGGGCGGCAAGGCGACGGCCGACGTGCTTGGCTCCATGGATGTCACTTTCCTGTTGGGCGCCGATGAAATCGACATGGGCAAGCTCAAGGGCTTCGTGGTCTATGTCGGGTCGCACGGCGATGCTGGCGCGCATCGTGCCGACGTCATCCTGCCGGCCGCCGCCTATACCGAGAAGTCCGCAATCTACGTCAACACCGAAGGCCGGGTGCAAATGGGCAGCCGGGCGGCGTTCGCGCCCGGGGAGGCCAGGGAGGAATGGGCGATCTTCCGCGCGCTTTCCGCCGTGTTGGGCCAGCCGTTGCCGTTCGACAATCTCGGCCAGCTTCGCCGGCAGCTGATTGGCGAATATCCGCACCTGGGCGGACTCGACGAGGTTGCGGCCGGCGACGCGGCTGATGTAAAGGCTATGGCCAGCAAGTCCGGCAAAACCCTCGCCGCATCGTTCAAGAGCCCGATCGCGGATTATTATCTGACCAACCCGATCGCGCGTGCATCGAAGGTGATGGGCGAATGCTCGGCGCTGGCCAGCGGTGCGCTGGCCCAGGCGGCGGAATAGGAGCGGCGGGCGATGGCGGCCTTCATCGACACCTACGTGATCCCGGGCGCGATCATCGTCGCGCACAGCGTTGCCGTGCTCGTCGCGCTGTTGTTGTTCACCGCCTACATCCTGTACGCCGACCGTAAGATATTCGCCGCCGTCCAGCTTCGTCGCGGCCCCAATGTGGTCGGGCCCTGGGGCCTGCTGCAGTCGTTCGCCGATCTGCTGAAATTCTTCTTCAAGGAGCCGATAATCCCGGCCGGCTCTTCCAAGGTGGTGTTCTTGCTGGCGCCGCTGATTTCGGCCGTGCTGGCCATGTCGGCCTGGGCGGTGATCCCGGTCGCGCCGAACTGGGCCGTCGCCGACATCAATCTCGGTATCCTGTTCATCTTCGCGGTGACTTCGTTGGAAGTCTACGGCGTGATCATGGGCGGCTGGGCGTCGAACTCGAAATATCCGTTCCTGGCGGCGCTGCGTTCGGCGGCGCAGATGGTCTCATATGAAGTCTCCATCGGCTTCGTCATCATTTGCGTGCTGCTGTGCGTGGGCTCGCTCAATCTCAGCGAGATCGTGATGTCCCAGGCCACCGGGCTCGGCACCATGATGGGAGCCCCCAGTTCGGCGCTGGACTGGTACTGGCTGCCGCTGTTCCCGATCTTCATCATCTTTTTCATCTCCGCCATCGCGGAGACGAATCGCCCGCCGTTCGATCTGCCGGAGGCGGAGTCCGAACTGGTCGCCGGCCACATGGTCGAATACTCGTCCACCCTGTTCCTGCTGTTCTTCCTCGGCGAGTTCGTAGCCATCATCCTGATGTGCGGGCTGACCACCGTGCTGTTCCTGGGCGGCTGGCTGCCGCCGGTGGACATCGCGCCGTTCAATTGGCTGCCCGGCGTCTTCTGGTTCGTGCTGAAGATGCTCTTCGTCTTTTTCTGCATGGCCATGGTGCGCACCTTCGTGCCGCGCTATCGCTACGACCAGTTGATGCGGCTGGGCTGGAAGGTGTTCCTGCCTCTGTCGCTGGCCGGCGTGTTCCTGACCGCGCTCGTGCTGCAGTTGATGGGGTGGGCGCCATGAGCAATGCAAGGAGGCAAAGATGGCGTTAGCTCAAGCTGCCAAGGCGCTCCTTTTGTGGGAGTTCTTCTCGGCATTCTTCCTGGCTTTGCGCTATTTCTTCGCGCCCAAGTCGACGATCAATTACCCGTTCGAGAAAGGGCCGGTCAGCCCGCGCTTTCGCGGCGAGCACGCGCTACGCCGCTATCCCAACGGCGAGGAGCGCTGCATCGCGTGCAAGCTGTGCGAGGCGATCTGCCCGGCCCAGGCGATCACCATCGAAGCCGGCCCGCGGCGCAACGACGGCACGCGGCGCACCATCCGCTACGACATCGACATGGTCAAATGCATCTATTGCGGCTTCTGCCAGGAGGCGTGCCCGGTCGATGCGATCGTCGAGGGGCCGAACTTCGAGTTCGCCACCGAAACGCGCGAGGAACTGTATTTCGACAAAGACAAGCTGCTGGCCAACGGCGACCGCTGGGAGCGCGAGATCGCCGAGAACCTGCGCATGGACGCACCGTATCGGTGATGATGGCGGAGCGGGATTGATAGCACGATGATATTGGCGAGCCTTTTCTTCTACCTGTTTGCGACGGTAACGATTTTCTCCGCGTTCATGGTGATCGCCGTGCGCAATCCGGTTCACGCGGTGCTGTTTCTAGTCCTGGCTTTCATAAATGCGGCCGGCCTGTTCATGCTGGCTGGTGCTGAGTTTCTCGCCCTCATCCTGATCGTCGTCTATGTGGGCGCAGTAGCGGTGTTGTTTCTGTTTGTGGTCATGATGTTGGACATCAACTTCGCCGAACTGCGCCAGGGCTTTCAGCAATATGCGCCGATCGGCGGCGTGATCGGGCTCATCGTGCTGGTCGAACTGCTGCTGGTGCTGGGCAGTTGGATCGCCGCTCCCGGCGCGGTCGGCGCCGCGGTCGAGCCGATCCCGGACTTGAGCGAGACCTCGAATATCGAAGCGATCGGCAACGTGCTCTACACCCGCTACATCTTCTTCTTCCAGGTGGCGGGCATGATCCTGCTGGTGGCGATGATCGGCGCCATCGTGCTTACCCTGCGCCACAAGGAGAACGTGCGCCGTCAGGATATCTCGTCGCAGATCGCTCGCTCGCGCGAGACCGCGATCGAGGTGCGCAAGGTTGAATCGGGTAAGGGGATCTGAACAGCGATGCAGATCGGCATTTCCCACTTCCTCACCGTCGGCGCGATCCTGTTCAGCATCGGCATGGTGGGCATCTTCCTCAACCGGAAGAACGTCATCGTCATCCTGATGTCGATCGAGCTCATCTTGTTGGCCGTCAACATCAACTTCGTCGCCTTCTCCCAGCATCTGGGCGACCTGATGGGCCAGGTGTTCGCCATGCTGGTGCTCACGGTGGCTGCCGCCGAGGCGGCCATCGGGCTTGCCATCCTCGTCGTGTTCTTCCGCAATCGCGGCACGATCGCGGTCGAAGACGTCAACATGATGAAGGGCTAGCGGGGCTGTAGCGCATGTATCACGCCATCGTCTTCCTGCCGCTAATCGGCTTCCTGCTGGCCGGCCTGTTCGGCCGTTCGCTGGGCGCCAAGGGCTCGGAATATGTGACCACCGGGCTGCTGATGATCTCGGCCGTGCTGTCGTGGATCGCTTTTCTGACCTTCGCCTACGGGGATTCCGGGCCGCAGAACGTCGATGTTCTACGCTGGATCAATTCCGGCAATCTGAACGTCAACTGGGCCTTCCGCATCGACACGCTCACCGTGGTGATGCTGGTGGTGGTCAACACCGTCTCGGCGCTGGTGCACATGTACTCCATCGGCTACATGCACCACGACCCGCACCGGCCACGCTTCTTCGCCTATCTGTCGCTGTTCACCTTCGCCATGCTGATGCTGGTGACGTCGGACAATCTGCTGCAGATGTTCTTCGGCTGGGAAGGTGTGGGGCTCGCTTCCTATCTGCTGATCGGCTTCTGGTACAAGCGACCGGCCGCCAACGCCGCCGCGATCAAAGCATTTATCGTCAACCGGGTAGGGGATTTCGGCTTCGCGCTCGGCATCTTCGGCCTGTTCGTGCTGTTCGGCTCCATCGAGTTTTCCACCATCTTTGCCAACGTGCCCGATTTCGCCGCCGGCGCCGGGGGCGAGGAAGTGGCGATGACCTTCCTGGGCTACGAGCTTGGCAAGGCGGATGCGCTCACCATCGTCTGTCTGCTGCTGTTCATGGGCGCGATGGGCAAGTCCGCCCAGTTCCTGCTGCACACCTGGCTGCCCGATGCGATGGAAGGCCCCACGCCGGTCTCCGCGCTCATCCACGCCGCCACCATGGTGACCGCGGGCGTGTTCCTCGTCGCCCGGTTGTCGCCGCTGTTTGAATATTCCACGACCGCGCTGGCGGTGGTCACCTTCTTCGGCGCGACGACGGCGTTCTTCGCCGCCACCGACGGGCTGGTGCAAAACGACATCAAGCGGGTGATCGCCTATTCCACCTGCTCGCAACTGGGCTACATGTTCGCCGCGCTCGGCGTCGGAGCCTATGGCGCGGCGATCTTCCATCTGTTCACCCACGCTTTCTTCAAGGCGCTGTTGTTCCTAGGCGCCGGCTCGGTGATCCACGCGGTATCGGATGAACAAGACATGCGGCGCATGGGCGGGCTGCGCGGGCACATTCCCAAGACCTATTGGATGATGGTGATCGGCACGCTGGCGCTGACCGGCCTGGGCATTCCCGGCACGGTGATCGGCACCGCCGGTTTTTTCTCCAAGGATGCGATCATCGAGAGCGTCTATGTGGGCCACAACGGGGTGGAGAGCTATGCGTTCGCGATGCTGGTGGTCGCTGCGCTGTTCACCAGCTTCTATTCCTGGCGGCTGATCTTCATGACCTTTCACGGTCGTCCGCGCGCGTCGGCGGACGTTATGAACCACGTCCATGAATCGCCCAACGTGATGCTGGTGCCGCTCTACATCCTGGCGGTGGGTTCGGTTTTGGCGGGCGTGGTGTTCATCAACTCGTTCACCGGCCACGGCGCCCATCACGAAGGCTGGTACAACGACTTCTGGCGCGAGGCGCTGTTCGCCGGTCCGGATAATCACATCCTGGAAGAGTTTCACCACGTGCCGTTCGCGGTGAAATCCGCGCCGTTCGCGATGATGGCGCTCGGCTTCTTCGTTGCCCTGTGGTTCTACATCCGCTCGCCGGATCTGCCCAAAACGCTCGCCCGCCAGCAGGCCGGCTTGTACGCTTTCCTGCTCAACAAGTGGTATTTTGACGAGGTCTACGACTTCCTGTTCGTGCGGCCGGCCAAGCGGTTGGGCCATTTTCTGTGGAAGCGCGGCGATGGCTGGCTGATCGATGGATTCGGTCCCGACGGTGTGTCGGCGCGGGTGCTTGACCTGACCGCTCGCGTCGTGCGGCTGCAGTCGGGCTATGTCTATCATTATGCGTTTGCCATGCTGATCGGGGTCGCGGCCTTCATCACCTGGACCATGGTCGTGGGAGGGCGTTAGATGGGCGACTGGCCGATCCTTTCCGCGGTGATGGCGATACCGCTGGTAGGCGCGCTGATGATCGCGCTGATTACCGCCGATTCCGACATCGCGCGCCGCAATATCCGCAACGTTGCACTGTTCACGACCGTCTTCACCTTCGTCCTGTCGCTGTTCGTCTGGATCAACTTCGACAACTCGAAATCCGGCTTCCAGATGGTCGAGGAGGTCGAGTGGCTGTCGATCGGCCCGTTCATGAGCTATCGGCTCGGCGTCGACGGCATATCGATGCTGTTCGTCATTCTCACCACGTTCCTGATGCCGTTCTGCATCCTGGCGAGCTGGGAGAACGTTCAAAAGAACCTCAAGGAATACATGATCGCGTTCCTGGTTCTGGAGACCTTCATGATCGCGGTGTTCTGCGCGCTCGATCTGATGCTGTTCTACATCGTGTTCGAGGCCGGGCTGATCCCGATGTTCATCATCATCGGCGTGTGGGGCGGCGCACGGCGGGTCTACGCCAGCTTCAAGTTCTTCCTGTACACGCTGGCCGGCTCGGTGCTGATGCTGCTCGCCATCATGGCGATCTACTGGCAGGCCGACACTGCGGGTCTGGAGAACCCCTCGTCGATCCCTGATCTCATAGCGGCGGTGGCCGACGATCCGCTGTTCTTCTCGCAGACCCTGCAGACCTGGCTTTGGCTTGCTTTTTTTGCATCCTTCGCGGTCAAGATGCCGATGTGGCCGGTGCACACCTGGCTGCCCGACGCCCATGTGGAGGCGCCCACGGCGGGCTCGGTGGTGCTGGCGGCGATCCTGCTGAAGATGGGCGGTTATGGCTTCCTGCGCTTCTCGCTGCCGATGTTCCCGTTGGCGTCGGCCGACCTTGCGCCGCTGATCTTCGCCCTGTCGGTCGTCGCCATCGTCTACACGTCGCTGGTGGCGTTGATGCAGGAGGACATGAAGAAGCTGATCGCCTATTCGTCGGTCGCCCATATGGGCTTCGTGACCATGGGCATCTTCGCCTTCAACATGCACGGAATCCAGGGCGGCATTTATCAAATGCTGTCGCACGGGCTGGTTTCGGGCGCGTTGTTCCTGTGCGTCGGCGTGGTCTACGACCGCATGCACACACGCGAGATCGCCGCCTATGGCGGGCTGGTCAACCGCATGCCGGCCTATGCCGCGGTGTTCATGGTGTTCACGCTTGCCAATGTGGGCCTGCCGGGCACCTCGGGCTTCGTCGGCGAGTTTCTGACGCTGCTGGGCGTCTTCCAGGTCAACACCTGGGTGGCGTTCTTCGCCGCCACGGGCGTCATCCTGTCGGCCGGCTACGCGCTGTGGCTGTACCGCCGTGTGATCTTCGGTGCGCTGGAGAAGGAGGCGCTGAAGTCGCTGCTGGATCTGTCCAGGCGTGAAAAGATGATCCTGTATCCGCTGGTGGTACTGGTGATCTTTTTCGGCGTCTATCCGGCGCCGGTATTCGATGTGACCGAAGCCTCGGTCACACTGCTCATCGAAAATTACAATGCGGCGATCGAAGCGGCCGCGCCGTTCGACCAGGCGGCCAACCGGTAGGCGCACCCACGATGACCGAAGAACTGATGATCGCGATCCCCAACCTGACCCTGGCTTTGCCGGAGCTGTGGCTGGCCGGCGGCGCCATGGTGCTGTTGATGGTCGGTTCGTTTGCGGGCGAGAGGGCCAGCCAATGGGTAACCGGGCTGTCGATCGCGCTTTTGATCATCGCCACCGTGACGCTGATGTGGCTTACCGGCGACTATGCCAGCGAGCCGCAGACCACGATGCACGGCGCTTTCGTGCTCGATTCGTTTGCGCGGCTGATGAAGCTGTTGGTGCTTATCGGCTCGATCGCGGTGATCGCCATGTCGGTGGGCTTCACACGGCGCGAGCAGTTCGACCGGTTCGAATATCCGATCCTCGTCGTCCTCGCCACGCTGGGCATGATGCTGATGATCTCCGCGAACGATCTGATCGCGCTGTATCTGGGCCTGGAACTCCAGTCGCTGTCGCTTTATGTGCTCGCTGCGATCAACCGCGACTCGGTGCGCTCGACCGAGGCGGGACTGAAATATTTCGTCCTCGGCGCCCTGTCGTCGGGCATGCTGCTGTACGGTGCATCGCTCATCTACGGGTTTACCGGCCACACCGGCTTCGAAGGCATTGCCACCGCGCTGGGGCCGGATCGCTCGATCGGCGTCATCTTCGGCATCGTCTTCCTGATGGCCGGCTTGGCGTTCAAGATTTCCGCCGTGCCGTTCCACATGTGGACGCCCGATGTTTACGAGGGCGCGCCGACGCCGGTGACCGCGTTCTTCGCCGCCGCGCCCAAGGTCGCGGCCATGGCGCTGCTGGTGCGCGTGGTGATGGATGCGCTGGCGCCGGTTACCGTCGACTGGCAGCAGATCATCGTGTTCATCTCGATCGCGTCGATGGCGCTTGGCGCGTTTGCCGCGATCGGCCAGCGGAACATCAAGCGGCTGATGGCCTATTCGTCGATCGGCCACATGGGTTATGCCCTGGTGGGGCTTGCCGCCGGCACGGAGGCCGGTGTCACCGGCGTCGTGCTGTACATGTTGATCTACATGGTGATGAACTTAGGCGCATTCGCCTGTATTCTCGCCATGCGCCAGCCCGACGGCATGGTGGAGGAGATTTCCGATCTGGCCGGCTTGAATTCCCGCCATCCCGTCATTGCGCTTTTCCTGACGATCTTGTTGTTTTCATTGGCAGGGATTCCACCGCTGGCCGGCTTCTTCGCGAAATATTTCGTGTTCATCGCCGCCATCGAGGCCGAGCTTTACGCGCTGGCGATTATTGGCGTACTGGCAAGCGTGGTCGGCGCGTTCTATTATCTGCGCATCATCAAGATCATGTGGTTCGACGAAGCCGACAACGAGTTCGTGCCGATGGCCGGCGAGCTGCGCATCGTGCTCGGGCTCTCCGGCCTGTTCGTGCTGTTCTACTTCGTGGTAGCCGGCCCGGTTTTCGAGATCACCTCGACCGCGGCCAAGTCGCTGCTGTGACGTGAGCGAGAAAACGCTTCAGTACGGATTTCGCCATCTCGCCCTGGACGAGACCCCATCCACCAACGCGGAGTGTCTGAAACGCGCGCAAGCCGGCGATCCCGGCCGGCTGTGGATCACCGCACGCGCTCAAACCCAGGGTCGCGGCAGCCGGGGCAGGGGTTGGGTGTCCGAGCCGGGCAATCTGTACTCATCCCTTTTGCTGCGCGATCTGGGTTCGGCGCAACAGGTCACGACCCTGACCTTTGCCGCTTCGGTAGCGCTGCGCGAGGCTATAGGCACGGTCGCCGGCGAACGCAGCGTTGCGCTGAAATGGCCCAACGACGTGTTGCTGGAAGGCCGCAAGGTGAGCGGCGTGCTGCTGGAGAGCCATCGGTTGGACCAGGGCGGTCAGGCGGTGATCATCGGCATTGGCGTCAACTGCGCATCGTTCCCACCAGGCACCGATTTTCCTGCGACCAGCTTGGCCGCCGAGGGCATAACCGCAGACCCGGCACGGCTGTTCGAAGGACTGGCCGGCGAGATGGCGACCGTGCTTGAGCTATGGGACCGGGGAAACGGTTTCGCCAGTCTGCGAGAGCAATGGCTGGCCCATGCTGTGGGAGTGGGCGGTCCGGTGGTGGCGCGCTTGCCCGACGGCGAGTTTCGCGGCACGTTCGAGAACATAGACGAGGCCGGGCGCCTGTTGCTGCGCGAGCGCGATGGCTGGCTGCGGACAATCTCCACGGCCGACATTTTCTTTGCCGCGCATATGCAGCCCGAGATGGTGGTTACTGACGGTGGCTGAAGCTGAATTCGTATTCGTGCCGTTGGGTGGTGTCGGTGAGATCGGCATGAACCTGGCGCTGTACGGTTATGGTCCGCCGCGTAAGCGCGAGTGGATCATGGTCGACTGCGGCGTGACCTTCGCCGGGCCGAACCTGCCCGGTGTGGATCTGGAACTGCCGGACGTGCGCTATGCGATCGGCCTGGGCGATGATCTCAAGGCGATCGTGATCACCCACGCACACGAAGACCATTACGGCGCGCTGTTGTCGCTTTGGCCGATGTTCGAAAAGCCGGTCTATTGCACGCCGTTCTGCGCCGGCATGCTGGAGGCGAAGGCGGCCTGGGAGCACGATGCGCCGGAGATAAGGCCGATCCACTACAACGCCGGCCAGACGTTTGAGATCGGCCCGTTCTCGATCGAGGCGATTTACGTGACCCACTCGATCCCCGAGCCGATGTCGCTGGCGATCACCACGCCGGCCGGCACCGCGATCCATACCGGAGACTGGAAGCTGGACGACGATCCGAGTCTGGGCAGGCCGACCGACGCAGACGCCTTCAAGCGGCTGGGAAAGGCCGGTGTGCTGGCGCTGATCAGCGATTCCACCAACGCCATGCGCGAGGGCGTTTCACCTTCCGAAGTGGAAGTCTCCGACAGTCTGGCCAAGATCATCACCGAAGCGCCGGGTCGCGTCGCGGTCACCACGTTCTCGTCCAATGTGGGCCGTATTCGTTCGATCGCGCAGGCGGCCACCGCGGCCGGGCGTCGGGTCATGCTTCTGGGCAGCTCGATCCGCCGCGTGATCGACGTGGCCTCCGATCACGGCTATCTCGACGGTATCGCCGAATTCGCCGATGAGGATGAATTTCCGTCGATCGACCGGCGTGAACTGGTGATCGTGTTGACCGGCAGCCAGGGAGAGGCGCGCGCTGCGCTCGCCAAGATCGCCCGCCAGGAACATCGCACGGTCTCGCTGGCGCCCGGAGACATCGTGATCTATTCGTCGCGCACGATTCCCGGCAACGAAAAGCCGATCATCGAGACCAAGAACCTGCTGATCGACCAGGGCGTGGAGATCATCGATGACGACGACGCGCTGGTGCATGTCTCGGGACATCCGCGCCGCAACGAGTTGAGGGCCATGCTGGACTGGACCAAACCGCAAATCTGCGTTCCCGTGCACGGAGAGGCGGCGCATCTGACCGCGCATGCGGAACTCGCGCGTGAAGCCGGTGTGCCGCAGGTGACACGGGTACGCAACGGCGACCTGCTGCGCTTGGCGCCGGGAGAGGCGGAAGTGATCGATCAGGTGCCCTCGGGCAGGATTTGCCTGGACGGCAAGATTCTCGGCAACCCGACCGAACTCGGCGTCGTGGCGCGACGCAAACTTTCCTATGTGGGCGCGGTGGCGGTTTCCGTCGTTCTCGACAAGCGCGGCCGGCTGGCTGACGATATCGACATCGAGCTGATGGGCATGCCGCAGAATGTCGGCGTGGACGAATCTTTCGACGATGTGCTCTACGAGGCGGCGATGAGTGCGGTTGGCTCCATACCGCCGGCCCGGCGCAAGGACGAGACGACGGTGGAGAGCGCCGTCCGCCGCGCGGTTCGCGCCGCCGCCCGTGACCACTGGGGCAAGAAGCCGGTGACCGTCGTGTTCGTGGCGAAGGTGTAATGATCGGGCGGCTCAATCATGTGGCGATCGCGGTGCCGGACTTGGCGGCCGGGACGGCAATGTATGCCGGCACGTTGGGCGCTAAGGTTTCCGAGCCGATGGCGTTGCCGGAGCACGGGGTGAGCGTGGTGTTCGTCGAACTGCCGAACACCAAGATCGAGTTGCTCGAACCGTTGGGAGAAGATTCGCCCATCGCCGCATTTCTGCTGAAAAATCCGGCCGGCGGCATCCATCATCTGTGCTACGAGGTCGACGACATCACAGCCGCGCGCGATCGACTCACGCAGGCTGGCGCACGGGTGCTCGGAGATGGCGAGCCGAAGATCGGCGCGCACGGCAAGCCGGTGCTGTTTTTACATCCCAAAGACTTTGCCGGCACCTTAATCGAACTGGAACAGGCGTGAACGGGCCGGGAGCGTCATGACCTTCTTCACCGGTTTTGCGGTCTATTTCCTGATCTGGTGGCTCACCTTGTTCGCCGTGCTGCCGTTTGGCGTGCGCTCGCAGGTCGAGGAGGGCGAGGTGGAGCCAGGCACCGATCCCGGGGCACCCAGGCAATCGCGGATCGGCTTGAAGCTGGCCATCAACACGGTGGTTTCGGCGGCCGTCTTTGCGCTCATCTGGCTGGCGGGCGAGCTGTTCGGCATCGGCCTCGACAGCCTGCCCAGCCCGTTCGAGCAGGGGTAGGCAGTCCGGCATTCGGCCGCGATTTGGAGCTGCGATCAGAAGGCGGCACTGCAGCAATCCGCTAGATTGGCGAGGATATGGTCGACAAACTCGAAATACGCGAAGCCTTGGCGACGGATACCGGTTCTATTGAGGAACTATACCCCCAGGCGTTTCCGGATGAGGATCTGCTGCCCGTCGTCAGGGAACTGCAAGGGGAGGCGTCGGGTGTCATCTCGCTTGTCGGGCTGATCGATGGCGCCGTGGTGGCACATGTGATGTTCACCACGTGCTGTATCGCCGAAACGGATGACAAGGTTGCGCTCCTGGCCCCGCTCGCCGTCTCCCCTGCCTGGCAACGACAGGGTATCGGCGACACGATCGTCCGCGCGGGGATGGGATATGTGGAAGCCGCCGGCATGAGCCGGGTTTATGTGCTCGGTGATCCCGCCTATTATCGGCGTTTCGGTTTCGAACCCGAGTTTGATGTAGCTCCGCCGTATCCCCTGCCGGAGGAATGGCGCGGCGCGTGGCAGTCGCTCGATGTGGGTGGTGAAAAGTCTCCCGTTTCAGGAAAACTCTCCGTTCCGAAACCATGGCGCCAACAAGCGTTGTGGGCACCCTGAAGCAACGAGCGCGACCCGCTATCGGTTTATCTGACGAAGCTTGATGAAACGACGGATCTGCCAGGTAACGAGCGCGCGCGTCACATCCGTCCGATTCCGCAACAAAAAAAAGCAAGGCTTGCGCCTTGCATGAACACAGTTTGCGTGTCCTGACCCTGTACGGATGACGGAAATTTTCTGTCATCCGTCGGCTGCGCTAAATTCGCGCCCGGATCACATCCTCCCAAGACTTAAGACCGCGTAACGTCCGGTTATCCCGGCACTGTTATGTGACCGAAACACTAAGCACAAAGGTGTCCGATTGTCATGTCAAATCTTAAAAAGTGAACGCCGGCAGGCTGGTGAAACTCGCCACGGTTAACGGGCTTGTTTCGCCGTCGCAATTGGCATTTAAGGGTGTTTCAACCGGCGTCGGCGATTCACCGGCGGCGAAGCAAAGTGTTTTTTCGGAGTTCCTGTCGTGCGCCTGTCCCGGTACTTCCTGCCGATCCTCAAGGAAACTCCCAAAGAAGCCGAGATCGTCTCGCATCGGCTGATGCTGCGCGCGGGCATGATCCGCCAGCAATCGGCCGGCATCTATTCCTGGCTGCCGCTGGGGCTGAAGGTGCTGCGCAAAATAGAGCGGTTCGTGCGCGAGGAGCAGAACCGCGCCGGCGCGATCGAGGTGCTGATGCCCACGATCCAGCCGGCCGATTTGTGGATCGAGAGCGGGCGCTACAACGATTATGGGCGCGAGATGCTGCGCATTAGCGATCGTCACGATCGCGCCATGCTGTACGGCCCGACCAACGAGGAGATGATCACCGAGATCTTCCGCGCCTACGTCAAGTCGTATCGCGACCTGCCGCTCAACCTGTATCACATTCAATGGAAGTTCCGCGACGAGGTGCGGCCTCGCTTCGGCGTGATGCGTTCGCGCGAATTTCTGATGAAAGACGCCTATTCGTTCGATCTGGACGAGGAAGGCGCTCGCGCGGCGTACAACCGTATGTTCGTTGCCTATCTGCGCACGTTCGACCGCCTTGGGCTGAAGGCGATACCGATGCGCGCGGAGACTGGGCCGATCGGCGGCGATATGAGCCACGAGTTCATCATCTTGGCCGACACCGGCGAGAGCGAGGTGTACTGCCACCGCGACTATCTGAGCATGGTCGTGCCCGGTGAGGACACGGATTTCACCGACGATGCAGCGCTGGCGCGGATCGTAACCGACTGGACCACGCACTATGCGGCGGAGTCGGAAATGCACGACGAGGCTCAGTGGAGCAAGCTCAGGCCCGAAGACCAGGTTTCCGCGCGCGGCATTGAGGTTGGCCACATCTTCTATTTCGGCACCAAATATTCCGAACCTCTGGGAGCGACCGTCACCGGTCCCGATGGCAAAGAGGCGGCGGTGCACATGGGCTCCTATGGCATCGGACCGACCCGCCTTGCTGCCGCCATCATCGAGGCGTGTCATGACGAAGACGGCATCGTTTGGCCCGAGCAGGTGGCGCCGTTCGATGTCGTCATCGTCAATATGAAACCGGGAGACGGCGCGTGCGACACCGCCTGCGAGCACATCTATCACGGCCTGTCCGCGGGCGGCATGGACGTGCTGTATGACGATACCGACCAGCGCGCCGGCGCCAAGTTCGCCACCATGGACCTGACCGGCATTCCCTGGCAGGTCATCGTCGGCCCGCGTGGTATCGCCTCGGGCGAGGTGGAAATCAAATGCCGGCGTGACGGTTCGCGCGAGACGATGCTGCCGGACGCGGTCATCAATCGGTTTGTCACCGGGTAGGCGAGCCTTGGAACCACGACCTTGACGAAGCATATGCCAGCACAAGCAATCGAATTGTCCGCTGAGCAGGCGGCCGCATCGCCTGCTTCAGGCGCGCGCGCGTTTTCCGCGTTCGAATGGATGCTGGCCGGCCGCTATCTGCGCGCGCGGCGCAAGGAAACCTTCATCTCGATCATCGCCGGCTTCTCGTTCTTAGGCATCACTCTCGGGGTCGCAACGCTCATCATCGTGATGGCGGTGATGAACGGCTTTCGCGGCGAGCTGCTGGAGCGCATCCTCGGCATCAACGGCCATCTGGTGGTGCAGCCCATTGGCAGCGAACTGACCGATTATGATGAAGTCTCCCGGCGGATCGCCAGCGTCGACGGGGTGCGCTTCGCGGTGCCGCTCATCGAGGGCCAGGCCCTCGTGTCGGGCCGTGGCGGCGGATCGGGTGCCCATGTGCGCGGTATCTCGGGTGACGACCTGGCGCGCATCGATGCGGTGTCGGCGAAAATCACCAGCGGCTCGCTGGAAGGATTCGATGACGGCGACGGGGTGGCTATTGGCGTGCGCATGGCGCGCAATCTGGGGCTCGCCGTCGGCGATGACATTACGCTGATCTCGCCGGACGGCGATATCACCCCGTTCGGCACCACGCCGCGGGTCAAGGCGTACCCGGTGAACGCCGTCTTCGAGATCGGCATGTCGGAATACGACGCCTCGATTATCTTCATGCCGTTCGCGGAAGCCCAACTCTATTTCAACTCCGAAGGAAGGGCGACGGCGATCGAGATCTATGTGGACGATCCTGACCAAGTCGGCGTGCTACGGGCGCCGGTCGAGCAGGCGGCCGAGCGCCAAATGTTCCTGATCGACTGGCAGGACCGCAACCGGGTGTTCTTCCAGGCGCTGCAGGTCGAGCGCAACGTGATGTTCCTGATCCTGACCATGATCGTACTGGTCGCCGCGCTCAACATCATTTCCGGGCTCACCATGCTGGTCAAGGACAAGGGCCGCGACATCGCGATCCTGCGCACCATGGGAGCGACGCGCGGCGCGATCCTGCGCGTGTTTTTCATGACCGGCGCGGCGATCGGCGTGTTCGGCACCGCCGCCGGAGTGGCGCTGGGCATCGTCGTGTGCCTGAATGTGGAGAAGCTGCGCCAGTTCTTTTCATGGATGTCGGGCACGACCCTTTTCAATCCGGAACTGTATTTCTTGAGCCAGCTGCCGGCCGATCTGGACATGGGCGAGACCATCGGCGTGGTGGTGATGGCGTTGACGCTGTCGTTCTTCGCCACGCTTTTGCCCGCATGGCGCGCGGCCGCGCTCGATCCGGTGGAAGCGCTGAGATACGAATGAGCGCGGCCAAGACCGTCCTGCGGCTTGATGGCGTCGCGCGCACCTACGGCGCCGGCGGGACCGTGCTGTCGATCCTGCGCGATGCGGACCTCACCGTGCATTCCGGCGAGATGGTGGCGCTGGTCGCGCCTTCGGGCGCGGGCAAGTCGACGCTGTTGCATCTGGCCGGCCTGCTCGAGCGGCCGGACGGAGGCGAGGTGCATGTGGACGGGCAGCCGGCGAACCGGCTCGATGACGCCACCCGCACGCGCCTGCGCCGCCTGCGCATCGGTTTCGTCTACCAATATCATCACCTGTTGGGCGAGTTCTCGGCGGTGGAAAATCTGATGATCCCGCAGATGATCCGCGGGCTGTCGCGGGAGATGTCGCGCCGGCGGGCGGCGGAGTTGCTGGATTTCGTGGCGCTGGGCGATCGCGCCGATCATCGGCCGGCGGAGCTTTCCGGCGGCGAACAGCAGCGCGTCGCGATCGCACGCGCGGTCGCCAACCGGCCCGGCCTGCTGCTGGCCGACGAGCCGACCGGCAACCTCGATCCCAAGACTTCGGACATGGTTTTCTCAATGCTGGAGAACCTGGTGCGCCAATCCGGCCTGGCGGCGCTGATCGCCACCCACAACCACGATCTGGCCGCGCGCATGGATCGTTGCGTCACCATCGAGGCGGGTGTGATCGCCGACCTCAAGCCGTAGCAGGCAGGCGGTCCGGGCCGCCCCGTTTGCGCAAATCACCCGACTTCTTGCTGCAGATCGTGTTTGTGCCATGGCCTCGTTTGGTGATCGGCCGGTTGTAGCGGTCGGCCAAATTGCGGTTGACATTGTAAGATTTATAGAACAAAATAGGAACATAAGAGGGTTATTAAGCGAATATCGGTTGCGCGGCGTCTCGTGGGCCGGTCTTGGAATGATACGGAGGAGGGCATTCGATGGACGGCAGGTTGGAGTTAGCGATCCGCGATCTGGTCCTGGATCTGCTTTCGCTGGTGGCGATCGGATTGTTTTTGACCACGCTCGGTACCTGGGTGGGGATCATTGGCGGAACCGGCATTCTGGTGTGATCGGGCGGCGGCGGTAGTCGGCCGCAACTTCGTCCACAATTTCCCGGCACTGAAGCGCTTCGCCGGCGGGTCCAGGGCGCGTTAGGCCTTGTCCCGGCCGGCTGGTCGGGCGAAGGTCGGTGCAGGCAGAATCGTCGGCCGCCGGTCGGCGACGCGCTGCAGACCGCGCAACCGCTTCCGGTGCATCTTAGATGGACGAGACCGACATCCCGGCCCAATCCACCGGCCCGCAGCCGGCCGCCGGCGAGCGCGCCGGTTTTGTCCACCTGCACGTTCACTCGGCCTATTCGCTGCTGGAAGGAGCGATGCCGCTCGATCGCGTTGTCGAGCTGGCGGTTGGCGATGGGCAGCCCGCGCTGGCGGTGACCGACCGCAACAATCTGTTCGGCGCGCTGGAGTTTTCGCAGAAGGCCGCCGCCAAAGGGCTGCAGCCGATCATGGGCTGCAAGTTATCGGTGGCTTTCCCCGCGCTCGATCACGGCGGCGGACCGGTGCACGGCCGTCATTCGGTCGCCGACGTTCCACAGCTCGTCCTGCTGGCGATGAACGAGGCCGGGTTCTCCAACCTCTGCCGGCTGGTTTCGCAGGCCCATCTGGGCGCGAGCGTGGATTCGGCGACTGATCCCGAACCGCATGCGTCCGAACCGCCGAGCGATGCCTCTACGGGCGACGGCAACGGCGGTGCAAACGGCGCAGATGGCGATGCGACCGTTCGCTCCGGCGTCTACATCACCGCCCAAGCCCTGATCGAACATTCCGACGGCCTGATCGTACTGACCGGCGGCCCCGACGGGCCGCTCGATGCACTTGTGAGCGAAGGTCGCACCGCTCACGCGCGCGCGGTGCTTGAACAGCTTGGCGCCGCCTTCGGCGACCGGCTTTACGTGGAGTTGCAGCGCCATGGGCCGGAGCGCTCGCCGATCGAGGGCGGCCTCATCGCGCTCGCCTACGATCTCGATCTGCCGCTGGTGGCGACCAATCAGCCCTATTTCGCCGCCCGCGAAGATCACGAGGCCCATGACGCGCTGATCTGTATCGCCCAGGGCACGGTGATCAGCGCCGATGACCGCCGCCGCCTGTCGGCCGACCACTACTTCAAAAGCGCCGCCGAAATGGCCGTACTGTTCGCCGACCTGCCCGAGGCGCTGGCCAATACGGTGGAGATCGCCCGGCGCTGCACATGGCGCGCTAACACCCGTGAGCCCATTTTGCCGCGTTTCTTCGCCGAATCCGAAATCGGGGACGATGCGGCGGCCGGCCAGCGCGAAAGCGAGGAACTGGCCCGGCTGGCCCGCGGCGGTCTGGACGACCGGCTGGGTGCGTTCGGCGTGGCGCCCGGGCGCAGCGAGACCGAGTATCGCGACCGGCTGGAATACGAACTGGGCGTCATCGAGCAGATGGGCTTTCCCGGCTATTTCCTGATCGTCGCCGACTTCATCGGCTGGGCCAAGGCGCGCGATATTCCGGTCGGTCCCGGCCGTGGGTCGGGTGCAGGCTCGCTGGTTGCCTGGGCGCTCAAGATCACGGACCCCGACCCGATGCGGTTTTCCCTGCTGTTCGAGCGTTTCCTCAATCCCGAGCGGCTTTCGATGCCGGACTTCGACATCGACTTCTGCCAGGACCGGCGCGAGGAAGTGATCCGCTACGTGCAGGAGAAATACGGCCACGACCAGGTGGCGCAGATCATCACGTTCGGTACGCTGCAGGCGCGCGCGGTGCTGCGCGACGTCGGCCGGGTGCTGCAGATGCCCTACGGCCAGGTGGACCGAATCGCCAAGCTGGTCCCGTTCAATCCCGCCAACCCGATCTCGCTTGGCCGCGCCATCGAGGACGAACCGCGGCTGGCCGAGGCCAAGACCGAAGACCCGCTGGTGGGCCGGCTGTTCGACATCGCGATGCGGCTGGAGGGCCTCTACCGCCACGCCTCCACGCACGCCGCCGGCATCGTCATCGGCGACAGGCCGCTTGATGAGTTGATCCCGCTATACCGCGACCCGCGCTCCGACATGCCGGTCACCCAATACAACATGAAGTGGGTGGAGCCCGCCGGCCTGGTCAAGTTCGACTTCTTAGGCCTCAAGACGCTCACCGTGCTGAAGCGCGCGGTGGATTTCGCCGCCGCCCACGGCAAGGAGATCGACCTCGACGCCATCGCGCTCGACGACAAGGCCACCTTCGAGATGCTGTCGCGCGGGGAAACGGTCGGCGTGTTCCAATTGGAAAGCGCGGGCATGCGCAAAGCTTTGATCGGCATGCGGCCCGACCGGTTCGAGGACATCATCGCGCTGGTGGCGCTGTACCGGCCCGGCCCGATGGACAACATCCCGGTCTATAACGCGCGCAAGAACGGCGAGGAGCAACCGGACTTCTATCACGACAAGATCCGCGGCGTGTTGGAAGAGACCTATGGCGTGATCATCTATCAGGAGCAGGTGCTGGAAATCGCGCGCATCCTGTCCGGTTACTCGCTCGGCGAGGCGGATTTCCTGCGCAAGGCGATGGGCAAGAAGATCAAGTCAGAGATGGACGCGCAGCGCTCGCGCTTCGTCGACGGCGCGGTCGAGCGCGGCCTGGAGCAGGCCCAGGCCAACATGATCTTCGATGTGCTGGCGAAGTTCGCCGGCTACGGCTTCAATAAGGCGCACGCGACCGCCTATGCGCTGATCTCCTACCAGACCGCCTGGATGAAGTGCCACCACCCGGTCGAGTTCATGGCCGCCTCCATGCAGCTCGATATCGGCAATACCGACAAGCTCGCGGTGTTCTACCAGGAGGCCGCCACGATGGACATCGAAGTGGTCGCGCCTTCGGTGGCCAGCTGCGAGGCCGGATTCTCGGTGCATGACAACAAGATTCTCTACGGGCTGGCGGCGATCAAAGGGGTAGGCGAGGGCGCGATCGACCAGGTGGTTGCGGAGCGGTTGGCCAACGGCCCTTTCACGGGGCTGACCGACCTGTTCACCCGCATCGACGCCAGGCAGATGAACCGGCGCACGCTGGAAAGCCTGATCTGCGCCGGCGCGCTCGATTGTTTCGGTCAGCCGCGCGAAGCGATGCTGGCCGGCGTCGACCGGCTTTTAGGCCACGCCTCGCGAACCGCCGAGGACCGAGCGCGCGGCCAGTCCGACATGTTCACCAATGGCGGCCAACATCAGGAGATCGCGCTGCCGGCGGCCAAGCCGTGGATGCCTTCCGAGCGGCTTTTCCGCGAGCACCAGGCGGCCGGGTTCTATCTGAGCGCGCATCCGCTCGATGAGTATCGCGCGGTGCTGGAGCGCATGCGCGTGCGCTCGTTCGCCGAGTTCGAAAAATCGGTGCGCGCGGGCGCGACCGCCGGCAGGCTCGCCGGCACCATCACCTCGAAGAGCGAGCGGCGCACGCGCACCGGCAAGCGCATGGGCGTGGTGCTGGTGTCCGACCCTTCCGGCCAATATGAGGCGGTGGTGTTCGAGGAGACGCTGGCACAGTTCCGCGAACTGCTGGAGCCCGGCCAGTCGGTGGTGTTGCAGGCGAATGCCGATCTGCGCCCGGAAGGGGTTTCGGTGCGCGTCAACCATGTGGAGTCGCTGGAGGAGCAGGCAAAGCAGGCGAGCCAGAACCTGCGCATCTTCATGCGCGATGAGAGCCCGCTTGAACCGGTCGCCAAAATGCTGGGCGGGCGTGGCAAGGGGCGGGTAAGTCTCGTTCTCGTTCAGGGCGACGGCGCGCGCGAAGTCGAGTTGGAACTGAAGGAGCGCTATGCGGTCTCGCCGCAGATCGCCAGCGCCATCAAGTCGGTGCCCGGGGTGGTGCAGGTCGAAACGGTCTGACGGCCGCTAGTCCGCCTATACCCTATATGCCGTTTAGGGTGGCGATGCCGATGCCGCTCTCGCCGGCGCCGCAATACAGAAGATAAGCGCTCCCGTCGGCGTCGACGAAGACACAGGGGTCGCGCAGTTCGCGCACCCGCTCCTCGACGCCACCCATCACCGATGTCGAAAGCGGCAGGTCGGCACCCTCCCAATCCAGTTCAGGCTCCAGAACGGTCGTCGCATTGCCGCCGCGCCAACTCAACCAGTCGCCCGCGAGCTCCAGCCGTGTATGGAGGATGCGCTCGGGCCGGTCGCCCATGCGGGTGTAGAACAGATGCAGCGTATCGCCGCTGCGATGAACCTCTCCATGGCGGAAGCCTTCACCGATACCGTCTTTCGCTGCGTAGGAGACAAGCTTCGGGCCGGGCTCGAACGGTCCCTCCCAGTTCGGTGCACGCCAAATCTGGCCGCCCCAGGTGATGGTGTAGACATGATCTTCGTAGTGGAAGGCGCGGAAGTAGGGCGGCCCCAGCAGCGGCTCGAGCGGGCGGAAGTGCAGTCCGTCATCGGACACCGCCAGCCGTGTCTGCTGGTCTCCGTTGGCGAGCAGGCCGTGATAATACATCAGGATCCGGCGGTTGGCGTGGTCCAGGTGAACATCGGGCGAGGCAATGTGGGCGTAAAGATAGCCGCCCTTCATCTTCGCTGCCCATGCCGGCCGTTCGCCTGGCGGCGGCTCGGGCGGATCGACGGCCTCGAACAAGGACTGGCGAACGTCGAGGACGCCGGGTGTGTGGATCGTCCAGGGGCCGCCTATCGCGTCGGCATAGGCCAGGCGGATATAGGTGCCCTTGTGGGCGGAAAAATACAGATGGTAACGGCCCAGCCGTTCGTGCGCCCAGTCGGGCGTGGCGACGATCGCCGGCCCGTTGATGTTGGCGCCCATGCGCGCGTCCATGTGCGGGCGGATGATGGGCCCGCGGCCCAGGCGTGTGGCGCGAACGGCCATGGTTTGCTTCCCGAGGGTGCGTTTTCACGATAATGCGCAGGTTAACCGATGCGGCCGCCCGCGCACCAGCCGGCCGACCCTTGTGCGGCGCGGCAAAATCCACTATATGCGCGCCATTCCACACGCAGGCTCGCGTGTCCAATCATCGGAATTCGTTCCGCTCAGCCTCAGAACCGGCAACGATTGGACCCACGCTCCGGTGACGAACGCAAGTTCGTTGTTCGCCTGCGCCAGGCTCAACCGGTAAAGGATTTCGCCCATGGCTCTGCCAGAGTTTTCCATGCGCCAGCTGCTTGAAGCTGGCTGCCACTTCGGCCACCAGACCCACCGCTGGAATCCGAAGATGGCGCCCTACATCTTCGGCTCGCGCAACAACATCCACATCATGGATCTGGCCCAGACGGTGCCGATGCTGCAGCAGGCGTTGCAGGTGGTCTCCGACACGGTGGCCGAAGGGGGCCGCGTGCTGTTCGTCGGCACCAAGCGGCAGGCTTCGCAGATCATCGCCGAGTCGGCCACCCGGTCCGCCCAGTACTATGTCAACGCGCGCTGGCTGGGCGGCATGCTGACGAACTGGAACACGATCTCCAACTCGATCAAGCGGCTGCGCCAGGTCGACGAAATCCTGTCCGGCGACGAGGCCCAGCATCTGACCAAGAAGGAACGGCTGACGCTCACGCGCGAAAGCAACAAGCTGGTGCGCGCCCTGGGCGGCATCAAGGACATGGGCGGCACGCCCGACCTGCTGTTCGTGATCGACACCAATAAGGAAGCGATCGCGGTCCAGGAGGCCACCAAACTGGGCATCCCGGTGGTGGCGGTGCTCGATTCCAACTGCGATCCGGCCCCGGTCACCTATCCGATCCCCGGCAACGACGACGCGGCGCGCGCCATCAACCTGTATTGCGAACTCATAGCCAAAGCGGCGATCGACGGCATCGAGCGCCAGCAGGGCAAGATGGGCGTCGATGTGGGCGAGAGCGAGCTGCCCGTCGAGACCGCGCTTGACGAAGCGGCGGCCGCGGCTGGTGAAACCGCGGCCCCGGCCGGCGAGACCGCGGCCGAACCCGCCGAACCCGCTCAGGAGGCGCCTGCCGCTGAGAAACCCGCCGAACCGGCTGGCGAAGCTGCCGAAGCCAAGCCGGAAGAGGCTGGTGACGCTAAGCCGAAAGAGGCTGGTGATGGCGAGGCGGAAGCGGCCGCCGACAAGGCTGATGAGAAACCTGCCGAGGACAAACCGGCAGCCGAAGAGGTGAAGGACAAACCGGCCGAAGCGGCCGGCGATACCGCGCCCGCTGACGAGGGCGGCCCACTGTTCACCGCGCCGGACGGCGATCCGGACGATCTCAAGCAGATCAGCGGCGTCGGCCCGGTGCTTGAGGGCAAACTCCACGAACTGGGCATAACTCAGTTCGCGCAGATTGCGAAGTTCAAGAAGAAAGACATTGAAATGATTGATGAACGCTTGAACTTCAAGGGGCGTATCGAGCGCGACGACTGGATCGCCCAGGCCAAGAAACTGATGAAGGGATCGTAGCCTGTTGGGGCGATCTTGAGAACGAAACGATCGGGTCAGCAAGACCGACTGATGATCACAAGGAAATCGACATGACGATCACCGCAGCGATGGTCAAGGAACTGCGCGACAAGACCGGCGCCGGCATGATGGACTGCAAGACGGCGCTGGGAGAGACCGGCGGCGACATGGAGGCGGCGGTCGACTGGCTGCGCGCTAAGGGAATCGCCAAGGCGGAAAAGAAATCCGGCCGGGTCGCCGCCGAGGGCCTGATCGGCATTGCCGGCGAGCAGGCACGCGCGGCCGTGGTCGAAGTCAATTCGGAAACCGATTTCGTCGCGCGCAACGAGCAGTTCCAGGACCTGGTGCGCCGCGTAGCGGCCACCGCGCTTTCCACCGACGGATCGGTGGATGCGGTTGCCGGCGCCGCGATCGATGGCGGCAGCAAGTCGGTGGCCGAAACGATTACCGATGCTATCGGCACGATCGGCGAGAACATGACCGTGCGCCGGGCCGCCATGCTGGAAGTGGGCGAGGGGGCCGTGGCCACCTACATGCACAATTCCGTCGGGCCGGGCCTCGGCAAGATCGGCGTCCTGGTGGCGTTGGAATCGGGTGGCGACGGCGCCGCGCTTGCCGCGATCGGCAAGCAGGTGGCGATGCACGTGGCGGCCACCAACCCGCTCGCCGCCACCAAGGAGGACATTCCCACGGACGTGGCGGCACGCGAACGCGCGGTCTTCGCCGAGCAGGCGCGCCAGTCCGGCAAGCCCGACAACATCATCGAGAAGATGGTCGAAGGCCGCATGCGCAAGTTCTACGAGGAAAGCGTGCTGATGTCGCAGACCTTCGTCATCGACGGCGAGAACACCGTCGAGCAGGCGCTCAAGAACGCGGAGAAGGACGTCGGCGCGCCGATCGTGCTCAAGGGCTTCGTGCGTTTGGCGCTGGGCGAGGGCGTCGATAAGGACGACGGCGGCGATTTCGCCGCCGAGGTCGCCGCACTGGCGGGTTCATAACGGCGGCCGGGAACCAGTTTTCCACACGCGGCGCGATCCGGTGACACGCGCGGGCGCGTCGTGTATCCACGAGGCCGTGATTCCGCAATAGGCCGACAATGCCCGCCAAACCGCTCTACTCGCGCATCCTGCTGAAGGTGTCCGGCGAAGCCCTGATGGGCGAGGGCGCTTTTGGTATCGACCGGCAGGTCATCGAGAACATCGCCGGCGAGATTCGCGCCGCCTCCGATCTGGGCGTGCGCGTCGCGATCGTCGTCGGCGGAGGCAACATTTTTCGCGGGCTGGCGCTGGCCGGCGAGGGCGCCGACCGGGTGACCGGCGACCAGATGGGCATGCTGGCCACGGTGTTGAACGCGCTGGCGTTGCGCATGGCGCTGGCGGAACTGGGCCTCGATGCGGTGGTGTTGAGTGCGATCCAGCTGCCGCAGATTTGCGAGCCGTTTTCCCAGCGCGCGCTGGAAGCGCATTCGCGCGCGGATCGGATCGTCATCTTCGCCGGGGGCACCGGCAATCCGTTTTTCACCACCGATACCGCAGCCGCGCTGCGCGCGGCCGAGTTCGGCGCCGAAGCGCTGTTCAAGGCCACCCAGGTCGACGGCATCTATTCCGCCGATCCGAAAACCGAGCCCGACGCCGAACGGTTTGACCAGATCACCTACGATGAAGTGCTCGAGCGCGGCCTTAAGGTGATGGACGCCGCCGCGATCGCGCTCGCCCGCGATAATGCCATGCCGGTTGTGGTCTTCTCGATCCACGAGCCGGGAGGGCTGGTGGAGATATTGCAAGGGCGCGGGCGCTGCACTACGGTGCGCGACTAATCGCAATGGACCTCGCCTATGGTTGACATCAACGATCTCAAGCGCCGCATGGAAGGCGCGATCTCGTCGCTGAAGGGCGATCTGGCCGGGCTGCGCACCGGACGTGCTTCCGCCGGTTTGCTCGATCCGATTGTGGTGGAGGCCTACGGCCAGTCGATGCCGATCAACCAGGTCGGAACGATAACAGTCCCGGAGGCGCGCATGGTCTCGGTGCAGATATGGGACAAGTCCATGGTCGCCGCTGCGGAAAAAGCGATCCGCGATTCCGATCTGGGTCTTAATCCGGTAGTCGACGGCACCACGTTGCGCATACCGTTGCCGGAACTGACCGAGGAGCGGCGCAAGGAGCTGGTTCGTGTCGCCCATCAGTATGCCGAGGCGTCGCGGGTTGCCATCCGCAACGTGCGCCGCGACGGCATGGACACGATCAAGAAATCGGAGAAGGACGGGGAGATCGGCCAGGACGATGCGCGCAACCTTTCCGATCAAGTGCAGAAGCTGACCGACGAGATGATCACGTCCGTGGACGAGACGCTGGCTCACAAAGAGGCCGAAATAATGCAGGTGTGACGGCCGCGTCGACCGCAACCGTCTGGGCAGCCGCGGTGGCCGAAGAAAAATGAGGCGGGCGAATTCTCGCCTGGATATCGATGCCCGACAACGCGCCAACTCTATCGCAGGTCGTTCCGAACCTGGACGCCAAGCCGCCGCGCCATGTCGCCATCATCATGGATGGCAACGGACGTTGGGCGACCAAGCGCGGAATGCTGCGAACCCAAGGCCACCGCGCCGGCGTCGACGCGGCTAAGCGGGTGGTCCGGGCCGCCGCCGACCGCGGCGTGGAATATCTCACGCTTTACTCGTTCTCGTCGGAAAACTGGGCGCGACCCAAGTCCGAGATCAGCGAACTGTTTTCGTTGATGAAATTGTTTATCCGTCGCGATCTGGCCGAACTGCACCAGAACAATGTGCGGGTTCGGGTGATCGGCGCGCGCGGCGGTCTGCCGGGTGACATCCTGGCGCTGCTGACCGAAGCTGAGAACCTCACCCGGCACAATAGCGGTCAGACCCTGGTGATCGCGTTCAACTACGGCGCGCGCGACGAGATTGCCGGCGCCATGCGACGGCTTGCCCGGCGCGTTGAGACTGGCGAGTTGTCAGCCGAGGACATCGAGGCCGACATGATCGGCGGGCATCTCGACACCGCCGGCATACCGGACCCTGACCTGGTGATCCGAACCAGCGGCGAGATCCGGCTCTCCAACTTCCTGTTGTGGCAGGCAGCCTATTCCGAACTGGTGTTCGTGGATTGCCTGTGGCCGGACTTCGATGAGGCGGAGTTCGATCGCGCGCTTGACGAGTTCCATCGGCGCAACCGGCGGTTTGGCGGTTTGGTTCAGGGCGCTGCTTCTTGACCGGTGCGATTGGCGCGAGCGGTGGCAAGCAGCCGAGCGAGCTAAGCCTGCGGATCGTCTTCGGTGTGCTGTTGGCCGGCATGGCGTTTGCGGCCGCGTGGATCGGCGGCCAGGTGTTCGCCGGCTTCACCGCAATTCTGGCGGCGCTGGTCTTCTTCGAGTTCCAGCGGCTGTGTGCGCATCAAGTGCTGGCCAGCGTCAGGCTGCTGGCCGGTTCTGCGGTGCTGGTTTCCTTGGCGGCCTGGTTCGTCGCGCCGACATGGACGATCGTGATCGGCGGACTGGCGGTGGCCGTGGTCGGCATCTGGGAATGGTTGTTGGGCCGCTCATCGTGGATCGCGTTGGGTGTGGTCTACACGGTGGCCCCGTTCGTCGCGCTCAACACTTTGCGCGGCGACTCCGCGGCCGGATTCCTTGTCCTTCTCGTCCTGTTCGCCTGTGTGTGGGGCGCCGACACCGTGGCCTACGCGACCGGCAGGACGCTGGGCGGGCCGAAGCTGGCGCCGAAACTGTCGCCGGCGAAGACCTGGTCCGGTTTCGTGGGCGGGTTGGCGGGCGCGGTGGCGATTGCCGGGCTCGTCGCGTGGCTGGCGGGCTATCGCGCCAACGGGGCCTTCTTTGCGCTCGCGCTGGTGCTGGCGCTGTCCTCGCAGGTGGGCGATCTGCTTGAATCGGCACTCAAGCGCCGGTTCGGAGCCAAGGATTCGGGCAACCTCATTCCCGGCCACGGCGGAGTGCTGGACCGCCTGGACGGGCTGATCTTGGCCGCGGTCGTCGCCTGGATCATCGCCTTGTGGGTGGCGGCGGATGTGAGCGGCGGATCGCGGGCCGGCGGTATGGCGGAAACGCTGGCCGGCGCCATCATGGCGCCGCGATAAAGCGCTAGGCGAGGCATGGTCTGCGGCCGGTTGCGCACAAATGTAACCTTATGTGATCGTCGTGGTCATGCTTATGCCGCATGGGCCTTTCAATTGAGCTGGATTCGCGCAAATCTGGGCCGACTCGGTTTCATCGAACCGGCTCAAGAGCGAACCTGGTAAGGGTTGGTAATGGAAGTTATCGCTCAGTTATTCTCTGCCGGTGGTTGGCTGACCGGCTATCTGGTGCCGTTCCTGATCGTGTTGACGATCGTCGTGTTCTTCCACGAACTCGGCCACTTTCTGGTCGCCCGATGGAACGGTGTCGGCGTGGAGGCGTTTTCCGTCGGCTTCGGCCCCGAACTGCTGGGGTTCACCGACTCGCGCGGCACCAGATGGAAATTCTGCGCCATCCCGCTGGGCGGCTACGTCAAGTTCATCGGGGACGCCAACGCGGCCTCGGCGCCCGATTTCGACAGATTGGAGCGGATGGATGCGGCGCAGCGCGCCATCAGCTTCGAACATCAGCCCGTGGGCAGGCGCGCGGCGGTAGTGGCCGCCGGCCCGCTCGCCAACTTCCTGCTGGCGATCGTCATCTTCACCGCCAGTTTCATGTTCATTGGCCGGCACGTTTCCGACCCGGTGATTGCCGAGGTGCGCGCTGAAAGTGCGGCGGAGGAAGCCGGGTTCCTCGCGGGCGATATCATTCGCACCATAAACGGCCGTCAGATCGCCGTCTTTTCCGATGTGCCGCGCATTGTGGCGCCCAACGCCGGCAACGAGCTGGTGGTCGAAGTCGAGCGCGACGGGCGTATGCTGGAGCTCAACGTCACGCCGCGCGAGCAGACCATTACCGATCGGTTCGGCAACCCGCAGACCGTCGGCATCATGGGAGTGACGAACACCGACGCGGTCGGCAATTTTCGCGTGGTGAAGTACGGATTCGTCGATGCGCTGGCGGCGGGGACCTACGAGACCTGGTTCATCATCGAGCGAACGGTGGTCTATCTCAAGGATATCATTGTCGGCCGGCAGTCGGCCGAACAGCTGGGCGGCCCCATCCGAATCGCCAAAATCTCCGGCGATGTGGCGACGCTAGGGGCCTCGGCACTGCTTAATCTGGCCGCCATTCTTTCCGTCAGTATCGGGCTTATCAACCTGTTTCCGATTCCCCTGTTGGACGGCGGGCATTTGGTCTTCTACGCCATCGAAGCGCTGCGCGGACGCCCGCTTTCGGCGGGAGCGCAGGAGGTCGGTTTCCGGGTCGGTATGCTGGTGATTCTGTGCCTGGTTGTGTTCACAACCTTCAACGACCTCAATTTCCTCAGCCGTTTTCTGTGAATTGACGCATTGAGGCCTCGCAGAATCAGCGCGCTATTAACCATAACAAATGATAAAATGGCTGTTCGGCAACACGTTGACATAATGATAAAATTGTTTGTCCAGACACGGTTGCGCGGGTTGGAAAACCCTGTAAAAGGTTTGGTGAAGATAGGGGAATCTCCGCTAGTCGGGGGACTTGTTGCGTTGCGTAGGGCGCCTCGCAGATGTTCGCTCAAAGGTGTCCTCGAGGCGGGTTCAGGAATGGCTGCGAAAAACAATAGAATAAGGGCCGCGGTTCTCGCATTGGCGCTGGCCTGCTGCCCGGTTCTGGTCTCCGTGCCGCTCTTGCTGGCTAGCGCGGGCCAGGTTCATGCAGCGGTGGTCAATCGCGTCGAGGTGGTCGGCAATGCCCGCATGGATGCCGACACCGTCGCCTCCTATCTGACGATCGAGCCCGGAAAGTCTTTCGACAACTCCGATATCGACGAATCTCTCAAGCAGCTGTTCGCGACCGGGCTGTTTCGCGACGTCTCCATCTATCGCCGCGGCTCGGTGCTGGTGGTCGAGGTTGACGAGAACGCGACCGTCAACGAGGTGTTCTTCGAGGGCAACAAGCGGTTGAAGGATCCTGCGCTGAAGGCGGAGGTCCAGACCGCTTCGCGTTCCATCTTCAACGAAGAAACCGTCATCGCCGATCTGGAGACCATCTCCAACGCCTATGCGCGGGTGGGCCGCTCCGACGCCGATATCAGCTATGAAATTGTCGACCTGGCCAACAACCGGGTGAACGTCGTCTTCCGCATCAACGAGGGCGACAAGACGAAGATCTCCTCGATCCAGTTCATCGGCAACCACGCCTTCTCCGACATGCGGCTGCGCGACATCATGCGCACCAAGGAGACCCATTTCTTCAGCCCGCTGGCCAGCGATGACATCTACGACCCGGCCCGCATTCAAGCCGACGAGGAACTGCTGCGGCAGTACTACTTCAACCATGGCTATGCGGACTTCCAGATTATCTCCACCATCGCCGATCTGGATTCGGTCAAGAACCAGTACAACATCACGATCACGGTGGAAGAGGGCGGCCGTTACGAGTTCGGCGACATCTCCATCGACAGCACCATTCCGGGCATCGATTCGGAGAGCCTCTATGGCGAGTTGAAGACACGGCCGGGGGATACCTATAGCGCGCGCGCCATCGAGCAATCGATCGAGCAGCTGACCCAGGCCGTCTCGGCGACCGGTTTCGCCTTTGTTGAGGTGGTTCCGCGCGGCGATCGCAATTTCGACACCGGAACGATCGACGTCGTCTATCTGGTCGACGAAGGACCGCGGGTCTATATCGAGCGCATCGAGATATTCGGCAATTCGCGCACCCGCGATCACGTCATCCGGCGCGAGTTCGATCTGTCCGAAGGCGATGCCTTCAACCAGATCAACGTGCAGTCGACGCGGCGGCGGCTGGATGCGCTGGGCTTCTTCGAGCGGGTAGAGATCAACACCCGGCCGGGCTCTTCGCCGGACCGTGTGGTGGTGATCGTGCGCGTCCAGGACAAGCCGACGGGCGAATTCTCCATTGGCGGCGGCTATTCGTCCTCCGACGGCGCCATCGCCACAGTCAGCTTCTCCGAGAGGAACTTCCTTGGTCGCGGCCAGTTCTTCGCCATTACCGGTGGCATCGGGGCCAACGACCAGGAATACCGCGTCGCGTTTACCGAACCTTTCTTCCTCGGCCAGCGCATCTCCGCCGGGATCGATCTTTCACAGTCGTTCTCCGAGGCGACCAGCAGCCGAAACTACGCCTCCGACGCCACCAGCGTCTCGCTTGAGTTCGGCGTTCCCGTCACGGACAATTTCACCACGTCCTTCTACTACCGATATCTGTCTTCGGACCTGAGGGTGGACGGCACGCGGATCGAACCGGCCAGCACCTTCGATGCGGATGCCATTCAGGGCAACACCGGCGGCGAATTGTCGGCCGCGCTGGCGCCGTGGCAGGGCACCTGGGTCGCCTCGTCCGTCGGATACACGCTTTCCTACTCCAATTACGATGACCCACGGGTGCCGCGCGAGGGGTGGCGTTTTGCTATGGGTCAGAACATCTCCGGTGTCGGCGGCGATGCGAACTATGTGCGAACCGACGCCACTCTGACCGGCTATATGCCGTTGTCCCAGGACGCCGATCTCGTCGCCATGGGACGGCTTCGCGGCGGCAACATCTTCAGCCTGGGCGGCCGTTACCGTCCGTTGGACAATTTCTTCCAGGGCGGCAGGGCGATCCGCGGCTTTGACTCCTACGGCTTCGGCCCGCGCGATCCGGTCACCGGCGACGCGCTGGGCGGCATGACCTACTTCAACGCCACCGCCGAAATTCAGTTTCCGATACCGTTCATGCCCGAATCGGCGGGTATCCGCGGTGCGGTCTTTGCCGATGCGGGCACCCTGTTCGGCATCGACACCACAAGCAGAGGCCTGATTGCTGCCGCCAATCCGGGCGTCAGCATGGCCCAGGTCAACGACGAGTCGCTGCGCGCGTCCGCCGGCATCAGCATCCTGTGGGATTCGCCCTTCGGCACCCTGCGCTTCGACTTCGCCGAACCGTTCTCACGCCAGCCATGGGACCGGACCCGGCGTTTCTCCTTCGGCGCCAACACCAATTTTTGATCGATTGTCTTGAGGCGCGCACGAGCGCCCATGGTGCAGCGTTCATGAACACCCACAGTTTCTTTGTCCCGACCGGCCCATGGTCGCTGGCGGCCTTGGCCGAGCGAACCGGCGCAAGCGTAGGCGGAGCGGGCAACGACGAACTGCAGATCACCTCGGCCGGCCCGATCGAGGCCGCAGGACCCGGCTGCGTCACCTTTCTGGACAACGCGAAATATCTTGACCATCTGGCCACCACCAAGGCGAGCGCCGTCTATTGCGCCGAGAGGTTCATCGACCGTGCGCCCGCCGGCCTTACCCTGTTGGTGCACGACAAGCCGTCACAGGGCTATGCCGCGGCCCTCAGCCTGTTGTTTCCGACCGCGCTGCGGCCGCAGCCGGTGACCGGCGAGACGGGCGTTTCGCCAAACGCTCACGTCAGCGAGGGCGCGTCGCTGGAACACGATGTGGTGGTCGAGGCGGGCGCCGTGATCGGCAAGCAAGCCGCCATCGGCGCCGGCAGCCATATACTCGCGGGCTCGGTGGTTGGCGCAGGTGTGCAGATCGGCCGCAACTGCGCCATCGGTCCCCGGGCCACCGTAACCAATACGCTGATGGGGGACCGGGTGATCGTTCATGCCGGCGCCAGCGTCGGCCAGGACGGCTTCGGCTATGCCACCGCCGAGCGCAAACACCGCAAGATCCCCCAGATCGGGCGGGTCGTTATCCAGGACGATGTGGAAATCGGCGCCAATTCGACGATTGACCGGGGCGCCAACCGGGATACGGTGATCGGCGAGGGCACCAAGATTGATAATCTGGTGCAGATCGGACACAACGTGGTGATCGGCCGCCACTGCATCATCGTGGGCCTGGTCGGCATTTCGGGCAGCGCCACCCTGGGCGATTATGTCATTGTCGGCGGACAGGCCGGCATTGTCGGCCATATCACCATCGGTGACGGCGCCCAGGTCGGTGGCGGGTCGGGTGTCCACAACACCGTGGCGGCGGGCGAGAGGGTGATGGGCTATCCGGCGATCCCGGCGAGCCAGTGGATGCGCGCCGCCGCGCGGCGGATGCGCGATGCCCGCAAGGGCAAGGACGAATGAACGCGAAGCGGGCGGCACGGGACGAGGTTTGAGGGCAGACAAGGCCATGGGTGAAGTACAACTTGAACGGGTGGAGATCGACGAACTCCTCGCCTTACTGCCCCACCGCTATCCGTTTCTGCTGGTGGACCGCATTATCGACATTGACGCCGACAGACGAGCGACCGGGATCAAGAACGTGACCCTGAACGAGCCGTATTTCAACGGCCACTTCCCCGGCAATCCGATTATGCCCGGCGTGCTGATCATCGAGGCGATGGCCCAGACCGCCGGCGCCATCTGTTCGCGCACCCACTCCAGCGGCAGGCCCAATCTGGTCTATTTCATGACCATCGATTCGGCGAAGTTCCGCCGGCCCGTGCTGCCGGGCGACGTTCTGGAACTGCATGTGACCAAAACCCGCCAGCGCGGCAACATCTTCAAGTTCGACGGTGTGGCGCTGGTCGGTGACGACAAAGTCGCAGAGGCAGCGATCGGCGCGATGATGGTCGATCCGGACGAAGCATGATGGCCGCCCGTATCCACGCCTCCTCGGTGATCGAGGATGGTGCCGAACTCGGTGACGACGTCGTCATCGGCCCGTTCTGTCATGTGGGTTCGGGGGTGCGGCTCGGATCGGGCGTGCGCCTGCACTCGCACGCGGTGGTGTACGGCAAGACCACCGTCGGCGAGGGCTCGCGCATATTCCCGTTTGCGTCGATCGGCCACGAGCCCCAGGACTTGAAATATGCGGGCGAGGAGACCGAACTGGTCATCGGCCGCAACTGCGTCATCCGGGAAGGGGTGACGATGAACCCCGGCACTGCCGGCGACAAGGGCCGCACGGTTATCGGCGATGGATGCGTCTTTCTCGCCAACGCCCATGTGGCGCATGACTGCCTGATTGGCGATCGGGTGATCTTCTCCAACAATGTGATGTTGGCGGGCCACTGCCAGGTCGACGACGATGTCATCATCGGCGGCGGTGCCGGCATTCACCAGTTTTGCCGCATCGGCCGCAACGCCTTCATCGGCGGCCTGGCCGGCGTGGAAAACGATGTGATCCCGTTCGGTATCGCGCTGGGCAACCGGGCCGGTCTGGGCGGGCTCAATGTGATCGGGATGAAACGGGCTGGGATCGCGCGCGAGAGCATTCATCACGCCCGTCGGCTCTACAAGCAGCTGTTCTCGTCCGACACCACTGTGGTCGAGGCGATCGACCAGATCAACGGCGAGATCGCCGCCGACCCGGTGTGCCGGTCGATCATCGATTTCATTCGCGATAGTGGAGATCGGGCGCTGTGCACGCCGCGCGCGTGACGATAGGTCGAGACCGTGGCCGGTAATCCCGACAAATCCCCACCCGCTTCTTCCACAGATGCGCGCACCGCGCCAATCGCCATCATCGCCGGCTACGGCAGTCTGCCCATCGAACTGGCCAACGGCGCGATCGAGGCGGGCGCCAGCCCGTTCCTGGTGGGCATCGAGGGGGAAGCCGAGCCGGCCGTCGAGGCCTATGATCACGCCTATCTGGCCTGGGGGCAGATCGGCACGCTGTTCCGCCTGCTCAAGGGTCGGGGTATCGAGCGGGTGGTGTTCGCCGGTGGCGTCAAGGCGCGGCCCGACCCACTCAAGCTGAAGCTGGACTGGGGGGGCGTCAAATCGCTACCCAGGGTGCTTGCGGCCATGCTGGGCGGAGACAACACGCTCCTGTCGGGGATGATCGCCATATTTGAAGCCGAGGGCATCGAGGTGGTAGGCGCACACGAGGTGGCGCCGCAGCTGCTCGCGGGCGACGGCCGCATCGTCGGCAAGACCCCATCGAAGGCCGATCGCGCCAACATCGAGCTGGCGGCCAAGGCCTGTCGGGCGCTGGGCGCGCTTGACATCGGCCAGGCCGCGGTCGCGGAGGCCAGCCGGGTGGTTGCAGTCGAAGGCGTGGAGGGCACCGACGGGCTGGTCCAACGCATCGCGGCGCTGCGGCTGGCCGGGCGCATGCCGACCACCGGCAAAAACGGAGTGCTGGTCAAGCTTGCCAAGCCCGGTCAGGACATGCGGGCGGATCTGCCGGCCATCGGTCCACAGACGATTGCCGGGGTTGCGGAAGCCGGTCTCCACGGCATCGCGCTCGACGCGGGCCGGTCGCTGATCCTGGAGCGCGGCGATACTCTTGCCCATGCCCGCCGGCGCGGCATCTACATCTACGGCTACCGCAATTCCTCGCCCGCGGGCGATCCGGCTGCCGGCTCATGAGCGAGCGGGAACCACTGAAGATCTTCTTTGTGGTCGGCGAGGCCTCCGGTGATCTGCTCGGCGCCGATCTTCTGCGTGCGCTGCAGTCGGGCGGCGCGCCTGTGCAGGCGGCGGGGCTCGCCGGCGAGAGGATGACGGCGCTGGGCGTGCAGTCACTGTTCGACATCTCGCAGCTGTCGATCATGGGTGTGAGCGCGATCGTCGCCAGGTTGCCGAAACTGATGGCGCGGGTGCGGCAGACGGCCCGCGAGGCCGTGCGCTTCAGGCCCGACATCGTGGTGCTCATCGACAGTCCTGAGTTCAGCCGCGCCGTAGCCAAGCGCATCCGGCCGCGCCTGCCCGGCGTGCCGATCGTCAAATATGTGTGCCCCAGCGTATGGGCCTGGCGTCCGGGCCGGGCGGCCGGGATGAAGGCCTATATCGACCACGTGCTGACCATCCTGCCGTTCGAGCCGAACGTTCTGGCCGAACTGGACGGGCCACCGGGCACGTTCGTCGGCCATCCGCTGTCCGCACGGCTAGACGAGTTCCCGCCCATCGATCGCAGCCGTCCTGCCGCCGTGCCCACGGTCCTGCTGCTGCCGGGATCGCGCATGAGCGAGGTCAAGCGGCTGATGCCGATCATGCGCGATACGCTGTCGGCGATGCGCGGGCGCGGCCGGAAATTCAAGGCCGTGCTGCCGGCGGTCGATCACTTGGCGGAAAAGATCAGCGACCAAGTTGCGGATTGGCCCGTGCGCGCGACGGTCGTCACCTCAAAAGCGGCGAAAGCCCGCGCGTTCGCCGGCGCCGATGTCGCGCTTGCCTGCTCGGGCACGGTGATGCTGGAGCTGGGGCTGCATTCGATTCCGACGGTTTCGATCTACAAGCTCGATCCGCTGGCCATGCCGCTGCGCTTTCTGATCAGCGGCTGGACCGCCAACCTGGTCAATCTGATCACCGATTCAGTGATCATTCCCGAACGCTTCAACGAGTTCGCCAACCCGCGATATCTCGCCCGCAATCTGGAGGTGCTGATGCGCGAAGGCCCGGCCCGCCAAGCACAGATCGAGGGCTTTCGCCTGTTGCGCGAGAAGATCGCCAGCGAGAAAAACCCGGGTCAGAGGGCGGCGGCGAAGGTGCTCGAACTGGCCGGGCGCAAGTAGCTAGAGCCTATTCGGTTTTGATTGAATCAAAACCGGGCTCCAGGTTTTACCTTGCGCACATCCGAACGGATAACCGGTATCCACTTATCCTGGATGTGCTCTAGCCCCGCTTGGTCAGCGGTACATAGTCGCGCTGGACTTCGCCGTTGTAGAGCTGGCGCGGGCGGCCGATGCGCTGCTTGGGATCTTCGATCATCTCTTTCCACTGGGCGATCCAGCCGACGGTACGCGCCAGCGAGAACAACACAGTGAACATGGTGGTCGGGAAGCCGAGCGCCTTCAGCGTGATGCCCGAGTAGAAATCGATGTTTGGATAAAGCTTCTTTTCGATGAAATATTCGTCGGTTAAAGCGATTTTTTCAAGTTCCATCGCAACGTCGAGCAGCGGGTCGCCGCGGTTGCCCAGCTCGGCGAGGACCTCGTGGGTGGTCTTCTGCATGATCTTCGCGCGCGGGTCGTAGTTCTTGTAGACCCGGTGTCCGAAGCCCATCAGCCGGAACGGATCGTCCTTGTCCTTGGCCCGCTCGATGAATTCGGGGATGCGATCGGGCGTGCCGATCTCTTGGAGCATGTTGAGCGCGGCCTCGTTGGCGCCGCCGTGAGCCGGTCCCCACAGGCAGGCGATGCCGGCGGCGGTGCAGGCGAACGGGTTGGCGCCCGATGAGCCGGCCAGCCGGACCGTCGAGGTGGACGCGTTCTGCTCGTGATCGGCGTGCAGGATGAAGATGCGGTCCATAGCGCGCGCCAGTACCGGTTCGGGCTTGTATTCCTCGCAGGGCACGGCGAAGCACATGCGCAGGAAATTGGCCGCGTAGTCGAGATCGTTCTTGGGATAAACGAACGGCTGGCCGATATGGTATTTGTAGGCCATCGCCGCGATGGTCGGCATCTTGGCGATCATGCGCAGCGACGCCACCATGCGCTGATGCGGGTCCGAGATGTCGGTGGAATCGTGGTAGAACGCCGAAAGCGCGCCGACCACGCCGACCATGATCGCCATCGGGTGCGCGTCACGGCGGAATCCGGTGAAAAACCGGCTCATCTGCTCATGCAGCATGGTGTGGTGGGTTACCCGATAGTCGAAATCGGCCTTCTGCGCCTTGTTCGGCAGCTCGCCATACAGCAGCAGGTAGCAGGTCTCGAGAAAATCACCGTGCTCGGCCAACTGCTCGATCGGATAGCCGCGGTGCAGCAGGATGCCGACATCGCCGTCGATGTAGGTGATGTCGGAATCGCATGAGGCGGTCGAGGTGAAGCCGGGGTCATAGGTGAAACGACCCGATCGCGTGTACAGGGACGAAATATCGACCACCTCCGGGCCCAGCGTCGAGCCGTATATCGGAAACTCCCAGCTTTCCTTACCGATGGAGAGGGTGGCCTTTTTGTCCGCCATGTGCACGTACTCCTTGTGTACCAGCCTGCATGAGGTTCCAGCCGCGCCGCGCAGGTCACCCACGTGCGTTGCATTGTCGCCTTGTGAGGTTGTTTGCAATGGGCCGGGGAGGAGGCCGGCATGTTGCAGCGCAAACAGCTTGGAACCCGCTTTAGCTAGCCGATTTACCTGTCACTGACAAGGTGGGCGCGGGTCGACCATTGGCCGCAGCCTGGCGATCTGGCTCTTTGCCGTCAGCGCAGCCGGTCGCTCAGCCGCGCCAGAGATTCCTGCCGGCCCAGCACCGCCATCACGTCGAACACCCCCGGCGAAGTGGTCGTGCCCGTGAGTGCGCAACGCAGGGGCTGGGCGATCTTTCCCAGCTTGGTTCCCGCCGCTTCGGCATACTCGCGGATACTGTTCTCAACGCTTTCGGCCGACCAGCTGGCCAGGCCTTCCAGCGTTGGCAGCAGCTCGCCCAGCATGGCATCGCCGCCGTCGGCCAGTATCGCCGCGGCCTTGTTATCGGGTCTCAGCGGCCGCTCAGCGAACAGGAAACGCGCCGAGTTCGCCAGTTCGATCAATGTCTTAGCCCGCGCCTTGAGGCCCGACATGGCCGTGAGCAGAAGCCGGCGCTGGTCATCGTTGAGGTCAATGAGATGATCCGCGCCCTCGAGATGGGGAGCGGTGGCGAGCAAGGTTTCGGTGAGCGTGCCGTCTTGCGTGTCGCGGATGTAGTGGCCGTTCAGGTTTTCCAGTTTGGTGAAATCGAAACGCGCCGGCGCCTTGCCGATGGCGTCAAGATCGAACCAGCGCACCATGTCGTCGCGCGAGATGATTTCCTCATCGCCATGCGCCC
Organism: Rhizobiaceae bacterium; assembly: GCA_028281105.1. GTDB lineage: Bacteria > Pseudomonadota > Alphaproteobacteria > Rhizobiales > Rhizobiaceae > JANQKQ01. The sequence goes on along the minus strand of JANQKQ010000051.1, from coordinate 13,210 downwards.
AGCCCAGCCGCACCAGATAGTTGCGCAGCGCGTCCGGCAGGTAGCCCATCGCACGGTAGGCATCGACGCCGAGCGCGCCGTGGCGCTTGGACAGTTTGGCGCCGTCCGACCCGTGGATCAGCGGCACATGGGCCATCACCGGCACCGGCCAGCCCATCGCGTTGTAGATCAGGGTCTGTCGCGCCGCGTTGGTCAGGTGATCGTCCCCGCGGATGATGTGGGTGACGCCCATGTCATGGTCATCGACGACGACCGCGAGCATATAGGTCGCCGAGCCGTCGGACCGGGCGATCACCATGTCGTCCAAGTCCTTGTTTGGAAAGGTGATCCGGCCCTGGACCTGATCGTCGACGACGGTTTCGCCGGTTGTCGGCGCCTTGATGCGGATGGCGCCGGGCACGCCGGGTGGCGCCTGCGACGGGTCGCGATCGCGCCAGCGCCCGTCATAGCGCGGCGGCTTGCCGGCTGCGCGCGCTTGTTCGCGCATCTGCGCCAGTTCTTCCGGCGTGGCGTAGCAATAGTAGGCGTCGCCCTGGGCGACCAGCTGTTGGGCGACCTCGCGATGGCGGTCGGCGCGGGCCGCCTGGGAGACCGGTTCACCGTCCCAGTCAAGGCCGAGCCAGGTCAGCCCGTCCAGAATGGCGTCGACCGCCTCGCGCGTGGAGCGCTCGCGGTCGGTATCCTCGATGCGCAGCAGCATCCTGCCGCCGTGGCCGGCTGCGTACAGCCAGTTGAACAGGGCGGTGCGCGCGCCGCCGATGTGCAGATAGCCGGTGGGCGAGGGGGCGAAACGGGTGACAACCGGTCCGTCGGCAGGCGATGGGGTCATGGGTGGTCGGCTTTCTATCGGTTTGGCCCGTGCGGCCGCCGGCGCGGATCGATGATGGGCTGCATTTGGCCGAGCATGCGGCAAATGTCAAACCGGCATCGAGCGACAGCGCGGCCGGAGTTGGCCGGATCGACCGTCATGCGTTAGCATGACGCGGTGCGGCCGGGACTCAACGGCCGAACATAGGCGTGACAGGGGACGCGGCGGGGGATGGAACGCGAACCGACAAGCACGCAGAAGCCGGGCGCGGTGGACGCACGCGCGGCGCACAAGCGCGCCGGTGAGCGGTTTCGGCCGGGCGGACCCTGGCGGGCAATCGCGATGCGGGCCGGCAACCGCTTCGCGGATGTGGGCGGCTGGTTGGGTCGCCAGATCCGCCAGGAAGCCCAATTCGGTACCGGCTTCCATTTCGTGCCGGTGTTCGTCGGCCTTGGCGTGGCGGCGTATTTCCTCGCTCCTGCTGAGCCATATCTGGCGGCGCCCGTGTCGGTGTTGGTTATCCTTTGCGTCGCGCTGACCCGTTTGCGCAACCGTGGTCTGGTGTGGGCCGCGGCGCTGTGCATTGCGCTGGTGATGGCCGGCATGAGTGCGGGCAAGCTGCGCGTCGCGCGGGTGGGTACGCCGGTGTTGGGCGAGCAGATCACGGCGCAGATCACCGCCCTGGTGCTCAATGTGGACCGAAATTCGCGCGGCTCGCCGCGTTATCTGATGGCGCCCATCTCGATCGACGGGATCGGTACGCCGGCGCTGCCGCGACGGGTGCGCGCCTCGGCGTCCGCCGGTCATGAGCCGATCGCGATCGGGGGAGCGATCGCCGGCCTGGTGCGTCTGGCGCCCGTCAACGGGCCGGCTATTCCGGGTGGATACGACTTCTCGTTTCACGCGTGGTTTGCCGGCCAGGGAGCCAGCGGCTTCTTCATGGGCGCGCCGTCGCCCGCGGGCATCGAGCCGCAGCCAAGCCCGTCGCAGCAGGCCGTCATCGCCATCAACACGGTGCGCGAGCGCATCGCCAGCCATATCCGCGATGTTCTGCCGGGCGAGAACGGCGACGTGGCGGTGGCGCTGATCACCGGCGACCGCAGCGGCATCGACCGCGAGACCCAGGAATCGCTGCGCCGGTCCGGCCTTGCGCACGTACTCGCCATCTCGGGCATGCATATGGCGCTGGTCACCCTGACCGTGGTCTGGTGCGTGCGCGCGCTCCTGGCCTGGTTTCCAGCGATTGTGCTCAACCATCCGATACACAAATGGGCGGCCGCAGCCGGCTTCATCGCGGCCAGCACCTATCTGGTGATCTCCGGCATGGGCATCGCCACCCAGCGCGCCTGGATCATGATCTCCGTCATGCTGCTGGCGGTTCTGCTGAACCGGCGGGCGATCACGCTGCGCAACGTGTCGGTCGCCGCCATTGTCATCCTGCTGCTGCGGCCGGAGAGCCTGCTCTCGCCGGGGTTCCAGATGTCGTTCGCGGCGGTGGCGGCGATCGTTTCGGGCTACGAGGCCTGGTATCGCTGGCGTGCCGGCCGTAGCGAGCCGGTGCGCGCGAACCGGCTGCTGCGCTATGTGGCGGCGCTGGCGTTCACCAGCCTGCTGGCGGGTCTTGCGACCGCGTTGTTCGCCGCCTGGCACTTCCATCGCGTTGCGCCGTTGGGCCTTCTTGCAAACCTGGGCGCGATGCCGATCGTCTCGACCGCGGTAATGCCGCTTGCCCTGGCGTCGGTGCTGCTCATGCCGTTTGGCTTCGCCGCGCTGGCGCTGGCGCCATTGGGAATCGCGATCGATCTGGTGCTGGCCGTCTCGCACAACGTCAACCAGCTTGGCAGCGCCGGGGTGATCGGACAACTCTCGCCGGCATTTGTGGTGCTGGCCGCGGTCGGCCTGTTCGCGCTCACCATGCTGCGATCGCGGCTGCGGCTTGCCGGCGTCTTGGTGCTGGCGGCGATACCGGCGGTGGCGGGCCGGGTCGATCCGCCCGATATCGCGCTATCGGAGGGCGGCAGGGCGATGACGGTGTTGGGCAGCGACAGGCGTCAGGCCCCGCTCTACCCGCGCCGCAATCGGTTTGTCACCGAAATATGGCTGCGCGCGTGGTCGCGCGATGTGGCGGGAGAGCCCGATCCGGCGGGACCGTGCGATCGCGACCAGTGCGTGGCGCGCACCCGCCAGGGGCTGGTCGTCCATGTGGTCTACGATCCGGACCTGCTGGGCGAGGCATGCAGGAGTGCGGACATATTGCTGGCGCCGCGGCTGCGCTGGGTGAACTGCCGTGGACCCGCCGCCGCCCGGCCGCTGCTGATCGTCAAGCGTGGCCAGTTGGAAGAGTTCGGCACCCACCTCATTCACGTGACCGCGCGCGACGGCGAAGCGCGGTCGCTGTCAACGACTATAAGCCGGTCGGAACGGCGCAGCGGCGTCGAATTGCGGGTCACCACCGCCTATGCCGGCGCCAACCGGCCATGGACCGCGCACAGACAGGGCAGGGCGGCTTACCTGCAAGACTGACAGTTCTCTTACAGAGCTCTTACAGAGCCCTAATGATAACGCCGCAACAGTCCGACCAGCTTGCCCTGAACCCGCACCTGGGCTGGATGGAGTTCGCGCGGCTCGTAGGCCGGGTTGGCCGCTTCCAGCACGATCGCCTCGCCCTTGCGGCGAAACGTTTTGAGCGTCGCTTCTTCCTCGTCGATCAGCGCGACGACGATGTCGCCGGCCGTGGCGGTGTCGCCCCGGCGCACCAGCACGGTGTCGCCGTCGTGGATTCCTGCTTCGATCATCGAATCGCCCTGGACCTCCAGCGCGAAATGCTCGCCGGCGCCGACCATCTCGCCGGGCACCGCGATCGCGCCCGAATGGTCCTCGATCGCGGAAATCGGCACGCCGGCGGCGATGCGGCCCATGACGGGAATTTCCCTGCCCGCGTCCAGACCGCCGTCCGACCGGCCGCTGCCGGACCGCTCTTCGCTCTTGTTCAAGCCGCCCTCGATCACCGACGGCGTGAAACCGCGCCGCTGCAGCGTCGGCTCGCTCGCCGCACCCGCCTCGTGGCCTTCGGGTAGACGCAAGACCTCCAGCGCGCGCGCGCGGTTGGGCAGGCGACGGATGAAGCCGCGCTCTTCTAGCGCCGTGATCAGCCGGTGGATGCCCGACTTCGACTTGAGGTCGAGCGCGTCCTTCATTTCGTCGAACGACGGCGAAACCCCGTCGGCCTGCAGCCGTTCGTGCACGTACAGCAGCAGTTCGCGCTGTTTTCTGGTCAGCATATGCCGTCTCCTCGTCAGGCATCCCACAGTTGGGCATTCCAAAGTCGGGCATCCCAAATCGTCGCACCGCAGCTCGGCCGGCATCCATCTGGCATCGGCGGCATGGGAATCGCCCAGCAACAAAACACGAACATAGCATACACGTTCGGCATATGTTCTACAAGCCCGATCGAGATCGGCGCGTTCGCGAGTGCATTTGGGTGTGGTAGGCTGGGTGGCGAAACGGCATCGACAAGCTCGGGAGGCAGCACATGGCCAATTTCATCGCACTCATCAACTGGACCGATCAGGGGATCAAGTCGGTCAAGGATTCGCCCCAGCGGGTTGCGGCCGCGCGCGAGGCCGCCAGGAGCCATGGCTGTGAGATGAAGGAGATGTATCTGACCATCGGCGCCCACGACATCGTGGCTATGATCGATGCGCCCGATGACGCGGCGATGGCCAGGTTCCTGCTATCGGTGAGCGCCACGGGCAATGTGCGCACCACGACGTTGAAGGCGTTTTCCGAGGACGAGTATCAGAAGATCATCGCCGCGCTTTGAAGATCATAGATCGCGCAGCGGGACCAGTTCGCACGGCTCGCCCTCGCGGGCGGCGGGCGCGGCCACCGGCCGGATGACCAGGCAGTCGGCCCGGGTGAGATTGGCGAGCATCGACGAATCCTGATTTTCGAACGGGGTGGCGATGATGGTGCCGTCCTTGGAGCGGATGGCCGTGGCGCGCATATATTCGGCGCGCTCGTCGTTCGCCGGCAGATCGCGCCCCAGCCGGCCGCCAATGGGCTCGACCGCGTGCGCCGGCCGGCCGGCCAGCAGGTTGATCAGCGGGCGCACGAACACCTGCGCCGAGACCAGGCTGGAGACGGGGTTTCCGGCCAGTCCGACCAATCGCACGGTGCGCCCGCTGTGCTCGTGCGTTGCGTACAGCAGCGGTTTTCCCGGCCGCATGGCGATCTTGGCGAAGGCGAATTCGAAGCCCAGTTCGCGCATCGCCGGCGCCACCAGGTCGTGATCGCCCACCGATGCGCCGCCGATGGTGACGATGAGATCGGCGCCGTCGTCGAGCGCGCGCCTTGCGGCCTCGCCAAGCGCCTGCCTGGTATCGGCGACGATGCCCAGATCCATCACATGAGCGCCGGCGGCGCGTGCAATGGCGCCAAGCCCGTAGCTGTTCGACGCGATGATCTGGCCCGCGGCCAGTTCGCCGCCGGGCGCCACCAGTTCGTCGCCGGTCGCTATGATCGCGACCGCTGGCTTGCGGAACACCGGCACCGTTGCATGGTTCATCGAAGCGGCCAGCGCCACGGATTGCGCATCGAGCAGCCGCCCTTTTTCGAGCAGCACTTCGCCCTCGGCGAAATCGAGCCCGGCCCGACGGATGTAGCGGCCGGGTGTTGCCGGTTCGAGCACCGTGACCGAGTCGACGTCGGTGGTGGTATTCTCCTGGATCACGATGGTGTCGGCGCCGGCCGGCACCTGGGCGCCGGTGAAGATGCGTACGGCCTGTCCGGGCCCGAGCGGGCCGTTGAACGGGTGGCCGGCCGCCGAGGTGCCGATGACGGCAAGCGATGCCGGCAGATCAGCCAGATCGGCCTGGCGCACCGCGTAGCCGTCCATGGCGGATGCGTCGAACGGTGGCTGCGTGCGCAGCGCGGCCAGGTCTTCGCCCAGTACGCGTGCGGCTGTGTCCGCCAGCGCAATCCGTTCCACATCGAGCGGTCCTGCGCCGGCCGTGATGATCGCCCACGCCTTGTCGGCGGGTACCAGGCCCTCGATCATGCCAGCTGGCCGCCGTCTTCCGTGCTTGGATCCGCCAGCCAGTCGCCCGACTTGCCGCCGGACTTCTCGATCAGCCGAAGATTGTTGATTCGGATGCCGCGGTCGGCCGATTTGACCATGTCGTAGATGGTCAGGCACGCGAGCGAACAGGCGGTCAGCGCTTCCATCTCGACGCCGGTGCGCGCTTCGACCCTGGCGGTGGCGGTGACGCGCAGGCCAGGCAGGTCGTCGTCCGGGTCGATGTCGATGGTGACGCTGGAAAGTCCGACCGGGTGACACAGCGGGATCAGTTCGGGCGTCTTCTTGGCGGCCATGATGCCGGCGATGCGCGCGGTGGCGATCACATCGCCTTTCTTTGCCGAGCCGTCACGGATCATCTGCAAGGTTGCCGGCGCCATGCGCACCAGCCCTTCGGCGACGGCGCGGCGGGTGGTGACGGCCTTGTCGCCCACGTCGACCATGCGCGCGCTGCCCGTCTCGTCGAGATGGCTGAGCTTGCCGGTCATGTCGCCTAGGCCGCCTGCGCCGGGTCGGCCAGCAGCGCGGTGGTGGCGGAAGCCACATCTTCGGCGCGCATCAGGCTTTCGCCGATCAGGAACGCGCGGATGCCGCAGGCGGCCATGCGAGCGAGATCGGCCCGGGTGAACAGGCCGCTTTCGGCGATCACCATCCGGTCCTGCGGTAGCTGGGCGGCCAGGCGCTCGCTGGTCGTCAGCGACGTTTCGAAAGTCTTCAGGTCGCGATTGTTGATGCCGATGAGCGGCGAAATGGTGGCATCGAGCGCGCGTTCCAATTCGGCTTCGTCGTGCACCTCGACCAGGGTGTCCATGCCCAGTTCGCCAGCGGCTTCTTCGAGTGCTCTGGCCTCATCGTCGCTCACCGCCGCCATGATGACGAGAATGCAGTCGGCGCCCCAGGCGCGCGCTTCGAGCACCTGATAAGGCTCGTACATGAAATCCTTGCGCAGGGCGGGTAATGCGGTTGCCGCCCGTGCGGCGGTCAGAAACTCAGGCGCGCCCTGGAACGACGGTGCGTCGGTCAGGACGCTCAGACAGGCAGCGCCGCCGGCCTCATAGGCGCGCGCCAGGGTGGGCGGATCGAAATCGGCGCGTATGAGCCCCTTCGAAGGGCTCGCCTTCTTGATTTCCGCGATGAGGCCGTACTGGCCTTGACGGACCCGGGCCGAAAGTGCGGCGGCGAAGCCGCGTGGCGGTTCTGCATCACGGGCGCGCGCAGCCAGTTCCGCTCGTGGAACCGCCGATTTGGCCTGCGCGATCTCCTCGCGCTTGTAGGTTTCGATCTTTTTCAGAATGTCGACCATCCGTCCTTGCCTACCGGTTGTCGAGGCCCTGGTTGGAGACCTTGACGAGCGTCTCCAGGGCGGCAAGCGCCTGGCCGGAATCGATCGCCTTGGCGACCAGCGTCACCCCTTCGCGAATGTCGTCAGCCTGATCGGCCACCACCAAGGCCGAGCCGGCGTTGAGCAGCACCATGTCGCGATAGGCCGAAGGCTTGCCTTCCAGCACCGCGCGCATGGCGGCGGCGTTTACCTGGGCATCGCCGCCAAGGATTTCCGACTTGGGGTGGGTCGCCAGTCCGACCTCGCCGGGCTCGATCTCAAACGTGCGAATGGACCCGTTTTCCAATGCGGCGACCTGGGTGGTGCCGGTCACCGTCATCTCGTCCATCTGGTCGCCATACACCACCCACACCTTTTGCGAGCCGAGCTCGCCGAGCACCTCGGCGATCGTGATCAGCCATTTCGGCGAGAACACGCCCAGCAGTTGCCGTTTTACCCCGGCCGGATTGCACATCGGCCCAAGCAGGTTGAAGATCGTGCGCGTGCCCAGCTCCACCCTGGCGGCGCCCACGTGGCGCATCGCGGAGTGATGGGCAGGCGCGAACATGAAGCCCAGGCGGGCCTGTTCGATGCAATCGGTGATCTGATCGGGAGACAATTCGATGTTGACGCCCAAGGCCGTCAGCACATCGGCGGCGCCCGACTTCGAGGACAGCGACCGGTTGCCGTGTTTGGCCACCGTCAGCCCGGCGCCCGCCGCGGCGATCGCCGAAGCCGTCGAGACGTTGTAAGAGCCCGAAGCATCCCCGCCGGTGCCGACGATGTCGATGGCGTCGGCGGGCGCGTCGACGGGCAGCATCTTGGCGCGCATCGCGGAAACCGCGCCGACGAACTCCTCGACGCTCTCGCCACGTACCCTGAGCGCCATCAACAGGCCGCCGATCTGCGCCGGGGTAGCCTCTCCCGACATCAAGATCGTGAACGCGGCCTGAGTTTCCGCCCGGCTGAGGGCCTCACCGTCGGCGGCCTTGGCAAGTATGGGTTTCAGATCGGTCACGCTTGTCCCCCGGTCGTTTCAAACCGGTTCTAGAACAGATCGCGGTAGCAAATAAAGGTGGGCGGGTAACCGGCCTACATGCCGCCATGGCCACCATAGGACGTACCGGACAGGGTGAGCGCGGCCTCGATGGCCTGGCGGTTGATCGAGACGGTCTCCTGCTCGCGCAGATCGTTGACCAGCTGGCCGAGCAGGTCGTTGGCCACCGCATCGTCCAATTGCGAGCGCTCCTGGGTTTCGATGGCGGCGCCCGAGCCCGCGATGATGTCGGCTACCCGCAAAACCACCTGGTCGACATCGCCCGCTCCGTGTGCGACTACCGCCTTGCCCTTCGCCGCGCCGAAGCCGGCCTCCACCGCCCGGTTCGGCAGTTCCGGGCTGGAATCGATGCGGGTCATCTCGGCGCTTGTCTGCGGCGTCACCGGTTCGCCATCGGTGCCGACCGGGAGCATCTCGGCCGCAGCGCCGGCGAAGTCGCCGCCGCGATCGATGCGCTCGCGCAGGGCATCGGCTATTTCGCGAATCTGCGCGGTGGTCTCGGCGGCGATCCAGGCCTCGCGCACCTGTGCTTCCACTTCATCGAGCGGTTTCTGCCGCTCCGGCGTGACCGAGCGCACCTCGTACCAGACAAAGCCGGCCGAGCCGATCGGCAGCGCGTCGGTTTCGACCCCTTCGCCGGTCTGAAAGGCTTCGGCAAGCAGTCTGGCCTGTTCGGGAATATCGGCGAGCGCGGTTCCGTCCGGCGCGTTGCCGGCCTGATCGATCGCGTCGATCACCCGCACGCCCAATCCCAGCTTGCCGGCGGCCTCGGCGAGCGTGTCGCCGGCCGCGCGTTCGTCTTCGAGCCGATCGAAAGCGTCGAACAGTTCATCGGCCGCTTTCGACAGGGCCAGGTCCTCGCGCAGCTCGTCTTCGACCTCACTGAGCGGAAGGGTTCGCTCGGGCTGGATTTCGATAATCCGCATGATGACCGGCCCGAAGATGCCCTCGACCACATCGGATGGTTCGTTCAGCGGCAGGGTGAAGGCGGCGTCGGCCAGGTTGATGTCCGGCAGGTCGCGCTTGGCGAAGAAGCCCAGATCGACCTGGGCGGGATCCTGGCCCAGATCGGCCATGACGGTCTCGAAAAGCTCTCCGGCCTTGAGCCGGTCGGAGGCGGCCTGCGCTTGCGCGGGATCGGTGAACGACAATTGCTGGATGTTGCGGCGTTCGGCCTCGGTGAAACCGGCCTTGCGCTCCTCGTAGGCGGCGGCGACCTCCTCGTCGGCAAGCGCCTCGGGATCGGCGATGTCCTCGGCCTCCAGCTTGACGATCGCGAGCTGGCGGTATTCCGGCGCCACATAGGTTTCGCGGTTGGCGTCGTAATAGGCCGACAGATCGCTCGGCGACGGCGAGGGGGCTTGGTCCAGCGCATCGGTGCCGATCGTGACATATTCGAACCGGCGACGCTGGTTTCGATAGACATCATACGCGTCGATGAACGCCTGCGGGATCTGCGCGCCGGCGGAAACCCCCTCGATGATCTGGCTGCGCACGGCGAACGCCTGGCGGTTGCGCACATAGTCTTCCTCGCCCATGCCAACCCGGCGCAGCACCAGGGCGAGCTGATCGCGCGAGAACTGGCCCGAAGCGTCATGGAACGCTTCGTCATCGCCGATCAGGCCGGCCAGATGGTCGTCGGACAGGCCCAGCCCCATGCGCCGCGCCGTCTCGTCCAGCACCGCGCCGGCCACAAGCTGGTTGAGCACATTGGCTTCCACGCCCAGGCTGCGCGCTTCCTCACGGTTGAGCGGGCGGCCGAGCTGGCGCGAGAAGCCGTTGACCTGCTGATCGTAGGCGAGGCGATAATCGACCGGGCTTACCCGGGTTTCGCCCACCGAGATCACCGCGTTGCCGGCCCCGCCGATGAACACGTCCGAGACGCCCCACACGGCGAACGAAATCACCAGCAGTCCGATGAAGATCTTGGCGATCCAGCCGCCGACGGATTGTCTCAACAGTTCGAGCATGGATTGTTCCGTTTGCGTATGATTGGGGCCCGCCGGATCGGCGCGACGGCGAACCATAGGCGCGCGGAGCGGGTGCGGCAAGCGGCGATGTTGCGCGGATTTGAACGGTTTGCAATTTCTGCTAACCACACGGGGTTTCAAATTATCGCGATCAGCGACGCGAGTGAAGCGGGAGACCGATTGGTGGCCAGTGTGAATATCAAACCGCTTGTGGCGGGGAACTGGAAGATGAACGGGATGGTCGATTCCCTGTCGGAATTGTCGTCGATGATCGCCGGCTTTGACGCCGATCTGGCGGGGAAGCTCGACCTGATGGTCTGCCCGCCGGCAACGCTTACCCGGGCGGCGGCGCGGCTGGCGCTCAACACGCCGGTGATGATCGGCGGGCAGGACTGCCACGCTGAAGACTCCGGCGCCCATACCGGTGATGTCTCCGCGCCGATGCTGGCCGACGCGGGTGCCACCGCCGTGATCGTGGGGCACTCGGAGCGGCGCGTCGACCACGGCGAGGACGATGGGACGGTGCGCGCCAAAGCCGAGGCGGCGATGCGGGCCGGCGTTGCGCCGATCGCGTGCATCGGCGAGACGCAAGGCCAGCGCGAGACGGGCGAGACTCTGGACGTGCTCGCAGCACAGCTCGCCGGCTCCCTGCCGGACGGGTTTTGTGAGGCTGCAGGCATCGTTGCCTACGAGCCGGTGTGGGCGATCGGCACCGGGTTGACGCCGACGGTCGAAGACGTGGCGCACGCGCATGAATTCGTGCGCGAACGGCTGATCGAACGCTTCGGCGCCGCGGCTGAGGCTACCCGTCTGCTGTACGGCGGTTCGGTCAAGCCGTCCAACGCCGGCGAACTGCTGGCGATCGACCATGTTAACGGCGCGCTGGTGGGCGGCGCCAGCCTGAAAGCGGGCGATCTGCTGGGCATCTGCCGGGCGGTTCGCTAGCTGCCGGCAGGCCGCGATACGCCATGAGCCTTGCCCGGCTCGCCACATCCGCGCGCCCCTGTGGACCGCGAGGGTTGTCAAACTTCCGGCGCATGGTTTTATACGGCCACCCGGATTCGTGACCGGGAGATGGCTTCTCCAACCCGAAAAAGAACCAGCCGGAGTGTGAAACAGATGTTCAAATCCAAGACCATCGCCGCAATGGCGCTTGTGGCGGCGACCGCCTTCGCCTCGATGAACGCGCCCAAGGTGGCGAACGCCGAGGAGGTCTACCTGATCCGCGGCGCGCTCAACGTCTTCTCGCGCGGCATGGACCAGATGACCAGCCAGCTGCGCGCGCGCGGCGTCAATGCCCGTTCCATGTCGAACGGCGAATGGTCCGGCGTCGCCCGCGATATCATCAACCGGTCCAAAAGCGGCCGCGTTTCGTTTCCGATCGTGATCGCCGGCCACTCGGTGGGCGGTCAGGAGGCGCCACGGTTCTCCGATACGCTGTGGAAGGCCGGTGTTCCGGTGGCGCTGGTGGTCGGTGTCGATCCGGGCTGGGCGCCGCCGCCGCCGTTCACCGCCGGTTCGCCCCGGGTGGTCAACTACTGGGTGGGCGGCACCGCGCGCGGCAATCCGTACCGCTCGACGGGAGGGTTCCGCGGTTCCATCCAGAACATCGACATCCGCTCGTTCTCCAACGCCGACCATGTGGAGATCGACAAGGACTCCAGGGTCCAGTCGCGCATCATCAGCCTCATCATGTCGGCGATCTGACGGCGTCGGGTCTTTGTGAGCGCGTGGGCGGGGTTGCAATCCGCCCACGCGCAGTGCCCGTTCGCGGTCTGGAGTGAATCCAGGGGCGAAACACTGCGAACGGGCATGCCTGTGCGGCGGGCCGGCCGCGGATGATCGTCACGGCCTACGCGGTGTTTCGTTAAACATTCGGCCCGAATCGAGACCGGTCGACTTGGTGCGGCACAGGCGGTCCGGCAGGGAGTGCGCAAAGGAGGGTTGGCAGGATTGCCGGTGGCCGCCTGCGCCAGGCTTGGAACGCTTTATCGCTTAGTCGAAGACGCGAGAGGCCTCGAACTCCTTGAACAGCGAGTTGTCGACCATGTGCAGGGTGCCGGTGGCGGGCGCGGCAACGAACAGCCAGCGCACGCCCTCCCAGCTTTCGGCCGGTCCCTCCAGCGCGATCTCTCCGTGGCAATCCGGGCCTACTCCCCACGAGCCCGTGCCGATCTGCTCGAAATGCTCGTCGGCGCCCCTGACGAAACCGCGGTTGCGGATCGCCATCGAGCCGTCCGGAGCCAGTTCATAGACGGCGACGGCTACGAAGGTGACGGCCTCGCCGAAGGTTTCGGTGTCGCCGGCATGCCAGATGTTGTGGACGTAAACGCCGGCGACTTCCTCGGCCGTGCAGGCCTGGCCGGCGGTGAATGCGATCGGTACCTGCGCCAGCGTCGTCGTGGCGGTAAGCGCGCCAGTGGCAAACGCGGCGGTCATCAGACCTTTTATAACGGATGAACAATTCATTGTTGTCTTTCTCCCTGATTTCGGAATTTTGTTTGTTTTTAGTACATTAGCATATCTATATAAAAGAACGAAAGTAATTTATCGTAGTTCTAATCCTCACATTTTTTTCACGACAGGAGATCGTTTTTGAGATTTTCTTATGTTTTCAGTATAGGTGAAATTTTTGAATCCAGGTCTCCGTGTTTTGTGAAGTCTAAACTTTATAATAACTGCGGATTCAAGGAGATATGAGTGTGTAGTCACGTGTTGCTGTAGGTCTGACTCCGGCACCCCTTGGGCTCGCGCAGATGCCGGCGCGCAGCTCAATTCGTTCACTCGATGCGTTCCGCACCAGCGTCATGTCAAAGATCATGCAAACTGCGGGACGCTGATCGATGCGCCTGCCGAGTTCTATTTTATTGACGCTCCGACCAGCGCCCCGCGCGGAGATTTTTAGACAAGCGACGCTGGTGGCCATCCACACGAGGCAGACGGCTAGACCACGCCGGTCAGGCTTCAAGGCGGCGAT
>JANQKQ010000029.1 GCA_028281105.1 Rhizobiaceae bacterium | reverse complement strand
ATCACGAGACCGCGTTTCCCAGCCATCAGCCCGCTGGTTCCAGTCATCGTTACCCTCCGCAACCTCAACGCCATTTTCGTATCGCACAACCCCATCGGGCCTGCAAGGAAACAGGCCGGCGCGCGCGGTCCATTGGTAAACTTTTGATTCTGTACCGAATATTTGGTGATCGAGCGGCCGGTTGCCGCCTTGCGCCGCTCACGTTTTGTCGAACAGATCGATGATCGCCTGGTCGGGATCGTCGGGCAGGTCGATGGCGACGACGATCAGCAGATCGCCGTGCCCGCCGCCCTTGGCCGGCAGGCCCTTGCCCTTTAGCCGGAACGTCTTGCCCGACGTGGTCCATTTGGGGATGGTGAGCGAGATCCTGCCGTCGAGCGTCTCGACCGCCAGCTTGCCGCCTTTGACGGCTGTAGCCAGCGGCAGGGGAACCTGGGAGCGCAGGTCGGACCCCCGCACCTCGAAGCGCTCATGCGCTCGGAACCGTAGAGTGACCAGCGCATCGCCCGGCGGGCGGCCCGGCTGGTGTTGGCCGCGCCCCTTGAGCCGGATCGTCTGGCCGTCGCCCGCACCCGCCGGGATCGAGACCGAAACCGGCTTGCCGTCGGGAAAGCGCACCTCGACCCGGCCTCTCGCCAGGTCCTCGACATTGACGTTGGCCTTCAGGCGGATGTCGGCCGACGCCGCGCCGCGCCTTGCGCCGCCACCTTGGGCGCCACCGCGGAAGTTGGCGTTGTGGACGTTGCCGGCGAAGGCCGAGCCGAACAGCTCGCTTAGGATGTCGTCGGCGCCGGCGAACCCCGCGCCGGCGAACGGGTTGCCGCCGCCCGCCCGCTGCTGCCAGCGCGCTCCGCCGAACGGTCCCGCGCCGGCGAAGTCGGCGAACCGCTCCTTGCCCTCATTGTCGATCTCGCCACGGTCGAACTGCGCGCGGCGTTTCTCATCGCCGACGATCTCATAAGCGTGATTGATCTCGGCGAAGCGTTCCTTCGCCTTGGGATCGTCGCGGTTGGCGTCGGGGTGGAACTGCTTCGCCAGCTTGCGAAACGCGCTCTTGATCTCCTTGTCCGACGCGGATTCGCCAACGCCTAAAATGGTATACGGGTTACGCATGCGTACTTATCTACGCCCGGTTTGCTTTCATTGCATGGGAAAAGGGCGGCCGACGCCGACCGCCGTCCCTTGCGCATTATATGGGAGTTTTAGCCCTGATTTCCAGCGATCGGGCCGCTAAGGCGGCTAGCGATCGGCGCCGCGGCGCGTGAACCAGGAAAGCACCCACGAGCCGCGTTTGACCTCGCAGGTTTCACCGTCATACAGCGAAATGCCCATGAACGAGTCCACCGTGGTCTGGAACTTCTTGCACTGCTGGCCGTGCGAGCCGACGAAACGGTCGATTGCCATGATCGTGCCGGAATTGCCGGTGTCCGGGTTGCTCCAGGCCAGTTCGGAAGTGTTGTTCGCCTGATCGTCGGAATGAGCGACCACCGTCTTGATCAATTCCGCATCGGTGCTTTCGATGCCCTCGGTCTCGACCGGCTCGGCGACCGATCCAGTGACCACGGCCTGTTCGCTCTGCGCAGGTTGTAGTGTAGTACTGAGCGAGCAGGCGCTCGCCAGGCCGACTGCCGCCAGGCACGCAACCGTTGCGAACAGATTGCGCGGAGGCGCGGACCGGCTGAGTTTTTCTGCGACGCGATACATCGATTGAAGCCCTACGAACGACAAGGGTGGCTGTGCCATGAATGATCCGGCAGGCGGGTTAACAATTAATGACCGCGATGTGGCCAATCCGTTCGAGCAATTCGCCGAATGGCTGGCGCTGGCGGGCGCTTCCGAGCCCAACGACCCCACCGCGATGGCGCTGGCGACCGTCGACGGCGACGGACTGCCCAACGTGCGCATGGTGCTGATGCGCGCCCACGACGAGCGCGGCATCGTCTTCTTCACCAACTTCGAAAGCGCCAAAGGCGTCGAGATTATGGCCTCGCACAAGGCCGCCGCCTGCTTTCACTGGAAGTCGATCCGCAAATCCGTGCGCTTTCGCGGCGAGGTCGAGGTGGTCTCCGACGCCGAAGCCGACGACTATTTCAACTCCCGCCCCCGAGGCAGCCGCATCGGCGCCTGGGCCTCGAAACAGTCCCGCCCGCTGGAAAGCCGCTTCGCGCTGGAAAAGGAAGTGGCGCGCTGGACGGCGAAATTCGGCGTGAGCGAGATTCCGCGGCCGGACTATTGGTCCGGGTTCCGGCTGAAGCCGCTGTCGATCGAGTTCTGGAACAACGGGAAGTTCCGCCTGCATGACCGGTTGCGGTATGAGCGGGAGGGGATTGAGGAGGCTTGGGGGGTTAGCAGGCTTTATCCGTAGGAGGCGTTGCCCCGCCCACTACGGGAACCTGCGATGAAGCTCATCACTCATCACCTTGCGCATATATTCGAGCACTTCGATCAGGCCGTCGTGCGTGAATATCCATCCTTCATCGGCCGCATCCACCCAGTGCTTTCTGCGCTCTTGCGGTGTGAGATCTTTGTCCAGGAGAATGTCGCAGAACTCGATGATTGTCCTGAGGTCTCTTTCGGTCGAGATATCGACGTCTTCTTCGATCGCCTCTTCAACGGTCTCATGAAAAATCAATGTGTCCTGGTGGAATATGCCGCCGATGGAAGCGCGCATGTCTTCGGTGATGTTGACTTTTTTCATGATGGTCACCGTATCGGGAAAGCTGAAACGATCCGATAGCCCTTCGGCAGGTCGGGATCATGAACAATAACGACACGAACCCCGTATGTGTCGCGCATTTTCGGTTTTTGTAGCCCGCGAGCGTAGGCTTCAACTCCCGTCTTTGATTTGAAGTGTGCCTCGATGGCTCTTTTGCGTGTAAATTCTCCCGAGGCCACGCTTCTAACCAAATCTTCATTTCGCGCCAGCGCCACGCGCACAAGCCTGTTGGCGGCGGCGACCGAGGTAAAGGAGCCGGCTGAAAAGGTAAGTGCCTTGCCGGCAAGTCTGGCCACAAGGCGCAGCCTACGAATACGCGAGACTCTTCTGAGCAGGTTCTGCTGCCGGTGCACGGCAGCCTTCAACTGTCCGGGCGTTTTGCGCACATGTTCGGTGATGGTGTGACCCGGGCTTTGCCCGCGCCGGTTCGTCCGGCCTTCTTCGTCTTCCAGTCTGGGCCGGTTGGCGCCAAGCGGGCCGTCGGCGTCGGTCCATTGGCCACCTTCGCGAACGCCCGCCGGCACGCGGGGCTGGTTGGGATCAAATCCGGCCTTCCATGCCAGAAACCGGAAACGAAGCATGGCCAGCTTCAGCCTAAGGCTTACCAGCGAGTAGCCCAGGTTTCGGCCAACAGTCTGTGCGGTTCTGTCGTCAATCAAACGCTGTCGCATGCATCGATCCGAACGTTGAAGTAGATCGATGGAGAATCTCACAGCTCTGAGCGACGGGGATAGATTTGGCTTATGTATCTTTCCAACGGCCCAAAACACCGATCGCGACCTTGCTGAATATCCCCGCCACGGCCGGTCGCCGCTTTGCGCTCATTTCATTCCTGGCAAAGATACCGCTTGCATTCGCCCTGCAGTGCGTGGTCGCCTGAAATCAGCGCAGACAAACCGGGGAGGGACCAGCGTGCCGGAAGTCCTAGACAATCCGTGGCGGGGCCGCGGGCTTGAGCTCGACTGTCCCGATCCCGTGTCCGACGCGGCCGGGGTGGCGCGGTTGTTGGCGTTGTGTCCGGCCCATTCGCCCACGCCGCTGCGAAGCGTGCAAGCGCTGGCGGAGCTCGCGGGCGTTGCGCAGGTCTGGGTCAAGGACGAGCGCGGGCGCATGAGGCTTGGCAGCTTCAAGGCGCTGGGCGCGGCGCATGCGATCGCGCGCGAGGCGGCGGCTGCCGTCGATCAAGACCAGTGGAGCGAGGCGCTTGCCGGGCGCACCTATGTGACCGCGAGCGCCGGCAATCACGGCCTGTCGGTGGCGGCGGGCGCGCGCATCTTCGGTGCGGGCGCGGTGATCTACCTGGCCGAAACCGTGCCCGCCGCCTTCGCCGGCCGGCTGGAGGCGAAGGGCGCGGTCGTGGTGCGTCAAGGCGCCGACTACGAAGCCAGCATGCAGGCCGCCGCCGATGCCGCGCAGCGCAACGGCTGGACCCTGCTTTCCGACAGTTCGTGGCCGGGCTATTTCGAGCTGCCCCTGCGCGTCATGGAGGGCTATCTGCAGCTGGCCGCCGAGATCGTCGATGAGATCGAAGCTCCGCCCACCCACATCCTGCTGCAGGCCGGCGTGGGCGGGCTGGCCGCGGCGATCGCCGCCCATGCCCGCGCCGCGTGGGGCGATGCGCCGACCATCATCGTCGTCGAGCCCGACGCCGCGCCGGCGCTGATCGAGTCCGTCCGCGCCGGCCGGCCCGTCGCCACCGCGGGGCCGGTGTCGAACATGGGGCGGCTGGACTGCAAGGAGCCGTCCCTGATCGCGCTCAAGGGGCTGTCGCGCGACGCCGATCGCTTCGTCACGATCACCGATGCGCAGGCCGCCGGGGCGGCCGCGACGCTCGCCGGACACGCCCTGGCCACCACGCCGTCGGGCGCGGCCGGGCTGGCGGCGTTGCTGGCCGGGCTCGATGTGGGGGCCGACGCGCGGGTGCTGGCCGTCGTCAGCGAAGGGCCCGAGGATGGCTGAGGCCTCGCTGATCTTCGAAGCGGACGAATATCGCGGCCGCATCGCGCGGCTGCAGGGCGAGATGGCGCGCGCGCAGCTGAACGCGCTGCTGCTGACCACGCCGGCGGACGTGTTCTACACCACCGGCTTCCTGACCCGGTTCTGGGAAAGCCCGGCGCGACCCTGGTTCATCCTGGTGCTTGAGGCCGGCGATCCCGTCGCGGTGATCCCGTCGATCGGCGCCGAGCTGATGGGGCGCACCTGGATCACCCAAATCCGCACCTGGAACGCGCCCGACCCCGCCGACGACGGGGTCAGCCTTCTGGCCGACACGATCTGCGGCGCGCTGCCGGAAGACGCGCGCATCGGCGTGCCGATGGGGCTGGAGACCCACCTGCGCATGCCGCTCGCCGACTATGGGCGGGTGGCGCGGGCCATCGCGCCGCGCGCGTTCGTCGACGCGAGCGAGCCGGTTCAACGCGTGCGCGAGATCAAGTCCGAGGCCGAGATCGACAAGCTGCGCGCCATCTGCACGGTCGCCGACCGCGCGTTTGCCCGTGTGCCGGAGTTCGCCGGACCCGGCCGCCCCCTCGACCGGGTCTTCGCCGATTTCCAGATCACGCTGCTGGAGGAGGGCGCCGACTGGGTCGCCTATGTGGCCGGCGGCGCCGGGCCGCACGGCTATGGCGACGTGATCTCGCCGGCCTCGCCGCGGCCATTGGGGACGGGCGATGTGCTGATGCTCGATACCGGCGCGGTGCGCGACGGCTATTTCTGCGACTTCGACCGCAACTTCTCCATCGGCCCTGCCTCCGACGCGGTGCGGCGCACCCATGAGGCGCTGTGGCGCGCGACCCAGGTCGCGCTCGACGCGCTGCGGCCCGGCATGCGCGCCAACGATGCGCACAGGCTGATGAGCGGGGAGCTGGAGCGGCTCGGCGCGCGGGCGCTGGGCGGACGGCTGGGCCACGGGTTAGGGATCACGCTCACCGAGTGGCCATCGTTCACGCCGGCCGACGAGACCGAACTGCGCGAAGGCATGGTGCTGACGCTGGAGCCTGGCGCCGAAGTCGCGCCCGGGCGCATCCTGGTGCATGAGGAGGATATCGTGTTGCGGGCCCAGGGGCCGGAACTGCTGTCGTCGCGCGCGCCCGAGCACATGATGGAGATCGGCGGATGACGGCGTTCCCATACACCTTGACCGAGACGGCCGCGCCCGCGCTCGCTCTGATCGTGCTGCAGGTGGACGAGACGGTCGAGCAGGATTTTCGAACGCTGTTCGCGCCCGGCGCGGCACGGCTGCACGTCACCCGCGTGCCCTCGGGCGAGGCGTTGACGCCGCAGACGATCGCGCGCATGGAAACGCAGTTGGGCGCGGCGGCCGCGCTGCTGCCCCCCGCCGCGAAGTTCGACGCGATCGGCTATGCCTGCACTTCGGCCACGGCCTCGATCGGCGCGGAGCGGGTTGGCGAACTGGTGCGTGCCGGCGCGACGGCCGAGGCGGTCACCGATCCCCTGACCGCCGCGCTGGCGGCGGCCGAAGCGCTCGCCATAACGCGCATCGCCGTCGTCTCGCCCTATATCGCCTCGGTGGGGGCGGCGCTCGCCGGCGCGTTCGAGGCCGGCGGCCTCGCCGTCGCCGAGACCCTGTCCTTCGCCGAGGAGGTCGAGGCCCGCGTCGCCCGCATCGACCCCGCCTCGATCGCCCAGGCCGCCCGCACCCTGGCGCGGCGCAACGATGTGGACGGTGTGTTCATCTCCTGCACCAACCTGCGCACCCTGGACATCATCGACGATCTGGAAGCGGAACTGAACCTGCCAGTGCTGAGCTCCAACCAGGCGCTGGCCTGGCACATGGCGCGGCTGTCGGGCGCGCAGTGCGCCGATGGCCCGGGCCGGCTGCTGCGGGGGTAGGCGTCAGATACGGGTAAGCCACTCGGCCAGCGCGTTGCCGATCTCATCGGGATAGTCCTCCTGGACAAAATGCCCGCCCGGGCCAAGGAACACCGTCTCGAGATTCTTCAGCGTTTTCTGCAGATGCTCGGCCTGCGCCATGGGAATGATTGCCCCGGGATCGACATGGAACATCAGCTTTGGCAGGTCGCTTGCGATCAGCCACTCGTTGTTTGCCACCGCCACCTCGTAGACGTCGGCCGGTTCCCCTGCGATGGGAATTTCGCGCGGCCAGTCAAGCAGGATCTTTCGGCTTTGCGGCGTCGGGTAATAACGGTTGTATTCGGCCATGACCTCGTCCGAGAGCGGCCCGTTCGGACTGCCGTGACGCATGAACTGATCCAGAAGGATGTTCTGGTTCATGATCATCTCTTCGCCCACGCCGGCGGTGTTCACGTTGCGGATGAAATCCGCGAACGGCCCCATGGACTCATAGCTTTCGTACGGAATGAAGGGCGGCGTCATTGCTTCCATGAAGGCGATAGCCGATATCCGGTCGGGGCGCGTGCGCGCATAGTGCCAGCCAAGGCCCGAACCCCAGTCGTGGATCACCAGCACGGCGTCGCGAACATCAAGCGCGTCCAGAAACGCGAAAAGATATTCCGCTGTTTCGACATATGTGTCGGTCAACGTCGGTTTGCCGCTGTCGCCCATGCCGATCAGATCCGGGGCAATCGCGCGGTGACCGGCCGAAACATGCGGAATGATGTTCCGCCACAGGAAGGACGATGACGGGTTGCCGTGCAGGAAGACGACCGGCCGGCCTTCGCCGACATCGACGAAGGCGATGCTCTGGCCCTTGACCGTCATATAGGATTTTTCCGGCGCGGAGACCGTGGCGGCCGATCCCGTTGTGGCGACCGCCGCCAACGCGGCAGCCGAGGTGGCATTCATTAGAAACGATCTGCGGTTCATCGCGATCTCCTTCGTTTGTGTTAGCCGGAACCTATGTTAGTTCTGAGAAACATAAACCGCGTGCTTATAAACATCATGTTCCAATGGTGAAACACAAAAGGATGTCCCATGCGATCTGGCGATTGGCAGATGATGCCGTTCTTTCTCGCTGTGGCACGCGGCGGCAGCTTGCGCGCGGGCGCGGCAATGATGAATGCCAACCACGTCACCGTGGACCGCAATATTCAGGCTCTGGAGACGAGCTATGGCGTCAAACTCTTCACGCGCTCGCGGCGCGGATTTCAACTGACCACGGCGGGCGAGGCGCTGTTGCCGTTAGCGGAAGAAGCCGAGCGGATTTTCCTGGGCGCGCGCAGGCGGGTTGACGGGCTTGATAAGTCCGAAACCGGATCGATCCGGTTTTCAGTTTCCCCGATGATGGCCTTCGACGTCGTCGCGCCCATTCTGGCGCGGTTCTCCACCGCCTATCCCGATATCGACATCGAGTTCCGTCTTACTGACAGAAAAGAGGACATCAACCGGGCCGAAACGGATGTTTCGCTGCGGGTCGCCTTCGAGGTGAATGACGACGTGGTTGCCCGCAAGCTGTATCCCATTGCGATCGGCACCTATGCCAGCCGAACTTATCTGGAGGACGTTGTTTCAAAAGCCGAGCCAGGTGGAGCCGGGATTTGTTGGCTTGGTTGGACCGGTCCGCGCGACAACAGCTCATGGCTCAGCCAGTCGCCGTTTCCGTTCGCTGCCGTGCGCCACGCTTGCGACGAAGCTTACATGCACCTGAGCCTGGTCAGGCAGGGCTGCGGCCTGTCGAGGCTTCCGGTCATCTACGAGCACCTGTACCCAGAGCTGTGCCAGGTTCCGGGCACCGAGCCGGAATTAAGCCGTACCCTATGGATTCTGCTTCACTCGGATTTGCGTCGCACGGTCCGCGTCCGAAGATTTGTGGATTTTCTGGCGGAAGGCTTGGGTGAGTTGCAGCCCAAGATGCAAGGGGCGCTCCATCGCAGGTAACGCGCCGCTCTTGTGACGGCTTCACCTCACCCGGCGGCCCGAACTTCAGAACTTGCCGTTCTCGTTCTTCCATTCGCTGCGCGGCGCGATGGCTTCGATCGTGTCCCAGTGCTCCACGATCCTGCCGCCGGCGACGCGGAACAGATCGTAGAAGCTCGAATGGACGCCGTTTAAGCGCCCCTCGCTCATGCACAGCGCGAAATTGCCCTCCGCGAGAACCTTGTGAAGCTTGTCATATTGCACCGCGTAGCCCGCGCCGTGGGTAGCCTCCAGATACGAGCGCAAGGCGGGCACCCCGTCCGCGATCTCCGCATTGTGCTGCATCAATGCGGCGTCGAGATAGGCCTCGAGCCCGTCCAGCCTTCGCCGCACCAGCACCTGTTCGACGAAGTCGCGCGCCAACGCCCGGTTGGCTTCCGTCTTATCGAGGTCGGTGATCTCCACCGCCCCGTCGAGCATGGCCCGGCCCGAAGGGCTGGGGCCCCGCATCGGCTGTATATTGTCCCAGTGCTCGACGGCCTTTCCGTTCTCGAAACGGAACACCTCGAACGCGACCCGCAGGCTGGCGAAGTCGTACTCATTGTGCGCGAAGGCGTAATCGCCGTCTTCGAACACCCGCACGAAGGTCACGCGCGGATCGGTCTTCGACAGCCGGGCGAACAGGGCGGCGAGCCCCTCGCTGCCCTCATGGGTCTGCGGATTGTGCTGGATGTATTTCGCCTCGTTGACCACCGCCGCCGCCTTCGCATCACCGGTCTCGATGCCTTTGAGGAGCTTCTGGATAAGCTCTCTGTAGGGGGCTTGCCGACCCATATCCTCGGTTCCGGTAGCGGGCGGTTTGGGATGAGCGCAATACGATACGCGCAATCAATGGCAATGCAAATTTGGGCACTCTTGGCCCGCCGCCGGCCTCCAGCCCACAGTGACCGACGCCGCAATCGGCTCGTCAGCCGGCTTATGGGTTGGCGGGCCCGGAAATTCGGACCCGCCAATCCCGCCGGAAGCTCAGAATTTACCGTTGTCGTGCGCCATCTCGGCCGGAGTCGGCGCGACGACGTCCCAGTGCTCCACGATTTTTCCATCCTCGACCCGCCACAGATCGAAGAAGGCCCAGGGTTTTTCGCTTACGGTGGCATCAGAGGCCACAAAGACGAAATTGCCCTCCGCGACGACGATCTGCGGCTCGAATTTGGTGATGACGAAGCCCTGCTCGGCCCAGGCCTTGGTCCCTGCGATCAGCCCTTCCAGGCCATCGGCGAGGTTGGGATTGTGCTGCATGTAGACGGCGGGGTCCAGATACATTGGCGCGTTCTGCGGCGCGGCGCCCCCCAGAACGTCCCGCACGAAGCCAAGCACCAGTTCCTTGTTCTCCTGCGTCCGGTCGAGATCGGTAATCTGGGTGGGGCCATCGGTCATGCCCCGGCCTGAAGCGGTTACCTCCGGCACCGCCTGCAGATTGTCCCAGTGTTCGGCCACCTTGCCGTCTTCCACGCGGAACACGTCGAACGCCGCAAGGGTCGGCGCGCCGAAGGCGTCGGCGTTCTCAAAGGTGCTGTGCAGCACAACCAGATCGCCTTCGCTGATTACCCGGTGGGTCGTGACGCTCATGCCCGACTGTTCGACCATTGGGATGAGCGCGGCCAGTCCTTCCGCGCCGGTGGCGATCTGCGCATTGTGCTGGATATAGTCCGGCGTCATCAGCTGGCGGGCGGCCTCCGGGTCGTGATCGACAAAGGCGGCGGCGAAAAGTGCGATGACAAGTTCTGTTGGAGACATGGTTCGGTCCTCTATTTGGTATCAGATCGATATTAGGTAGCAAATTACTACCATATTGCAATTACGTACTTTAAGCTGACCTGGTATGCCCAACCCTACCGGCTTTGCTGGTTCCTGTTGCATCACCTCGGCCGGCGGAGTATGGTCCGGCTAGTTTGAAAACAATACCAGAGCTTGAAATGCTACCGATAGGCGTCGCCAACAAGGCAGAAGCATCCAACTGCTCCATCCGCTCCGTGCTTTCCAACGTGACCGGTAAATGGCGGATGATCATCATCCTGGCGCTGGAGGATGACGCGAAACGGTTCGGCGACCTCAAGCGCTGCATCGGTGACGTCACACAAAGTGTGCTGACCGAGAACCTTCGCGGGTTGCAGCGTGACGGCTATCTGACGCGCACGGTCGATCCCGGCCCGCCGGTCGCCGTCTCATATGAACTGACGCCATTGGGCCGCAGCCTGCTCGAGATGCTCAAACCGCTCGTTTTCTGGTCCCATGAGCAAATGGACGAAGTCAGAAAATTCCGCATGGAGTTCGACCGGGAACAGCAGGGCTGATCCCAAGGCGGACGGGCGGCCATGGTCGTCAGACGGCGGCTTCACTATATCCGCTCATAGGAGCGCGCTGAGTTTCCCGAAATGATCCATTGCCGCGCGCACCCGCGCCGTGTGACGAATGTCGGGATGCGTCAAGAGCCAGAGGTCTACGGCTACCTCATCGATGGGGTTCCCAAGCCGCTTCAGCTCGGTGTCCGTATCGGCGAGATAGCAAGGCAGAACCGCAACGCCGACCCCGGATCTGACCGCCGCATACATGGCGAGCACGCTGTCCAGGCGGCAAACACATTTCCCGTCGCATTCCACGTTTCGCATCCATGCGTGAAGTTGGCCATACGCCATCGACGGACTTGGCCCGACCCAGGGCAGGGTCTTCCACGGTCCGAGTTTTTCTCTAAGATCAAGCGTGCGATCGGCATAAACAGCCTGCTGGATAAGGCCCAGCTTTCTTCCGACGAGATGATCGTCCGGTGACGAAGCAGGCCGGATCGCGATATCCGCCTCGCGGAGCGAGAGGTTGGATATCTCGTTCGACACAGCGATATCCAGGGTGATGTCATGCTCCAGCTGCCGGAAATGCTGGATCTCGGGCGCAAGCAGACCGAAGAGCAGGGTGTCGGTCGTTGCCACGCGCACCACACCGGAAGGCCGCAGGTCCCTCCCCGACAGGCGTCGTTCCGTATCGTTGGTCAGTTCTGCGATTTGGCGGGCGACGGACACAATTTCTTCACCGGCAGCAGTCGGCTGATATCCTGTTCGCAATCGCTCAAACAGCCGCACGCCGAGCTTCTTTTCCACGAGATTTATCCTGCGGAACATCGTCGGATGGCTCGATCCCGCTAGATGGGCCGCCTTGGACAACGACCCGGCTTCCGCGATCAGCAGGACGGTCTCATAGTCGTTCCAGTCAAGCTTATCGTTCATTTTTGAAAGGTCAGATTGCGGAAGTTTCTGAATACGTATCACAAATGAACAATCTAAATTATGGCGAACTCAAAAAGCTGTCGGAGTTTGGCGGATGCGGACCCATATCGTTCATGTGCACCCCGAGGCTGCTTCCTACAATGGTGCGCTGACACGAACCGCACAGCGCGCTTTGCGCAAGGAAGGTGGCATGGTAACGCTCAGCGATCTCTACCGGACGGGTTTCGATCCCGTTGAGCGCCCTGATCACTATGCAAACAGGTTCGAGGCGGGACGTTTCGCGGCCTTGGGCGAACAACGCAACGCCTGGGCCACAGGCACGCTACCCGAAGATGTCGCTGCCGAGATCGACAAGCTGGAACGCGCCGATCTGGTCATCCTGCAGTTCCCGCTGTGGTGGCACGGACCACCGGCTATGCTGAAAGGATGGATGGATCGGGTTTTCATCAACGGCGGGATCTACACCAGCAAAATGCGCTATGACACTGGTTACTTCAGAGGACGTCGTGCGCTGGTTTCCGTCACGACCGGGGCGCCTCATGCAGCCTTTGGACCGGGCAGCCGGGGCGGCGACTTCGACACGATGCTATGGCCGGTGCAATACTCGTTGCACTACATCGGGTTCTCGGTCTTGCCGCCCTTCATTTCCTACGGTGTGCAGGGGCATGGTTATAGCTACGAGGACGAAAGCAGCCAGCAAAACAGGCTCAAACGCAATCTGGATGACTGGTCCTCGTGCCTGTCGAGCCTGGACGATGTCGAACCCCTGAGTTTTCCGGGTTGGTCTGATTGGAATGAAGACGGCAGCGCATTGCCTGGCGCCGGACTCAATCGCAGGACGTAGTTCAATCCCTGCGACCGGCGCAAAAAAAGAACTCCGCCGAGAGCTGCCGCTCAACAAACGACAGCAAAGTCCGCACAGCGCTCTTCAAGTCTTTGTGCAATGAACGACCGCCGCCCACCCGGCCAACCATCCCTAAGCCGCCGTCCCCCCCACCGTCACCTGGTCCATCCTTAGCGTCGGCTGGCCGACGCCCACCGGCACGCCCTGGCCGTTCTTGCCGCACATGCCGATGCCCTTGTCGAGTTCCATATTGTTGCCGATCATGGAGACCCGCTTCATCGCTTCCGGGCCGTTGCCGATCAGGTTGGCGCCCTTGAGCGCCGGGCCGATCTTGCCGTTTTCGATGCGGTAGGCTTCGGTGCAGTCGAACACGAACTTGCCCGAGGTGATGTCCACCTGGCCGCCGCCGAAGGAGACCGCGTAGATGCCGTCCTTGACCGAGGCGATGATCTCGTCGGGCTCGTGGTCGCCGGCCAGCATGTAGGTATTGGTCATGCGCGGCATCGGCGAGTGGGCGTAGGACTGGCGACGGCCGTTGCCGGTGGGCGCCATGTCCATCAGCCGGGCGTTCTGGCGGTCCTGCATGTAGCCGACCAAGATGCCGTCCTCGATCAGCACGGTCTTTTCGCTCGGCGTGCCTTCGTCATCGATGCTCAATGAGCCGCGTCGCTCCTCGATGGTGCCGTCATCGATCACGGTGACGCCCTTGGCCGCCACCTGCTCGCCCATCAGGCCGGCGAAGGCGGAAGTCTTCTTGCGGTTGAAGTCGCCCTCCAGCCCGTGGCCGACCGCCTCGTGCAGCATCACGCCCGGCCAGCCGGGGCCTAAGACCACGTCGAAGGTGCCCGCCGGGGCCGGCACCGCGTCCAGATTGACCACCGCCTGGCGCAGCGCCTCGTCGACCGCGCCCCGCCAGTTGTGTTCGGTGATGAACTCGCCGAAGCCCCGCCGGCCGCCGAAGCCGAACATGCCGGTCTCCTGGCGGTCGCCGACGCCCGCCACCACCTGGACGGAGACGCGCACCAGCGGGCGCACGTCGCGCACCCAGTGGCCGTCGGCGCGCAGGATTTCCACGATCTGCCAGGAACCGGCGATCGAGGCGGAGACCTGGCGCACGCGCTCGTCGGCGGCGCGCGCATAGGCGTCCATGGCTTCCAGCAGCTTGACCTTTTCTTCGAAGGTCGGCGCGCCCAGCGGGTTCTCGTCGGGGTACAGGGAGCGGTTGGTCCTGGCCGGCGGCCCGGCATAGGTGCCGCCGCGGCCGGCATGGATCGCCTTGACCGCCTCGCCGGCGCGCTTGAGGCTCTGTTCGGACAGTTCGCCGGAGTGCGCGAACGCGGCCGCCTCGCCCGCCACCGCGCGCAGGCCGAAGCCCTGGTCGGTGTGATAGGCGCCCGATTTCAGTTTGCCGTTGTCGAAGACCAGCGCTTCGGACTGCAGATATTCCAGATACAGTTCGCCATCGTCGGCGGCGCCCACCGCATCGGCGACGATGCGCTCGACGCCCTTTTGGTCGATGTCAAAGGCCTCGATCAGCGATTTCATGAACCATCCCATCCTTGCTGCCGGCAAAAAGCTCACCCCAACATGTGGGCGTGGGCGCGCGCGGTCAAGCCGCGTTCACGGAAGGTTTTGGAACCCTTCGGCGAAGCCGGTCAGATCCACGGGGATGCCGATGCCTTCCTCCGGGGTCTGGAAGACGATGAAGGTGGCGGTGCCGCCCGCGCTCAAGGTGGCCAGCAGCGGCTCTTCTAAGATCACCTCGGCGTAGCAGCCGTCCTGGAAGCACTTGACGAAATAGGCGCGCCCGATGTCCTCGCCGTCCACGTTGAGGCCGAGCCCGTTGGGCAGCAGCACGCCCAGCGGCGCCAGCACCCGCAAGATGCGCGCCTTCTGGTCGGCGGTCTTCAGCACCACCACGGACAAGCCCACCTCGGCGCGGTCCTCTGCCACCACGTTCTGCATCAGCGCGCACTGTTCCGACGAAGCGCCGGGCGGGGTGTCGCAGACCAGCGACCACGCGCCGTGGGACGATTTCACCGCCCCCTGGGCTGCCGCCTGCCCGCCGGCGAACGCACTCAACGCGAGCGCGGCGAGCACGGTGGCGGCGGCAGCGGCCGGCGAAAGACTTCGAATCATGGACGCGGCTTTCGAATCAGCTTCGGTTGGATCATCATGCCCTGACGCCCGTTCAAACAAAACCGGCGCGGCCGGGGGGGAATCGCGATTCGCCCGATGCGCCGGTTATCCGGCAGACTTTGGCCATTTTGCGGCTTGCCGCGCCAGGCGGGCGGAAGCCGGGCGCGGGGCGGGTGGCGAGAGGTAAAATGCCGCATCGCGCTGACATGCGCACAGGTTGCGAACCGGTGCGTGTTGTGGTTTGACGATCTGTCAATGGAACGGAATCTGTGCGAGGATATCGGCCCCGTTGAACGAACTTCCCAGCCGTTGCGGCGTGTTTGACAATCGGTTTCCAGGCCAGTTCGCGAACTGGCGTTTTCGAGACCGGCCACGGCGGGACGGGCGGGTCAGGGGCCGCCAGGCGGCGCGCAATCGATCAGGAGAGATAACGTGATGCGAGCGATCACGGCGGTTTTTGCACTGTTCATCGCCACATTGGCGTCAGCGCCGGCAATCGCGCAGCAGCAGCTGTGGGACTGGCAGATCTGGCATCAGCCGGCCGCTTCCGAGATGGCGGCGCGCATCGAATGGTTCGATCTGTACACCCTGTGGTTCATCGTGCCGATCACCATCCTGGTGATGGTGCTGATGCTGATCGTCATCGTGCGTTACAACGCGCGCGCCAATCCCAACCCGTCGCGCACCACCCACAACACCTTCATCGAGGTGGTGTGGACCGTGGTTCCGATCATCATCCTGATCATGATCGCGATCCCCTCCTTCGACCTGCTGACCCGCCAGATCGTGCCCGAGGAAGAGCCCGAACTGACGGTCAAGGCGACCGGTTTCCAGTGGTATTGGGGCTACGAATATCAGGACGGCAGCGAGATCGCCTTTGATTCGCTGCTGATCGGCCGCGAGAAGTATTCCGACCCGGAAGCGGCGATGGCCGAGCGCGCCGAATACGGCAAGACCGACGAGGCCGAATATCCCTACCTTCTGGCCGTCGACAACGATCTGGTGCTGCCGGTCGACACCGTGGTGCGCGTGCTGATCACGGCGGCCGACGTCATCCACGCCTTCGCCGTCCCCGCGCTCGGCGTCAAGAAGGACGCGGTGCCCGGGCGCATCAACGAGGTCTGGTTCAAGGCCGACCGCGAAGGCATCTTCTACGGCCAGTGCTCGGAACTGTGCGGCAAGGACCACGCGTTCATGCCCATCGGCATCCGCATCGTCTCCGCGCAGCAGTACGAAGCATGGAAAGCGGCGGCGGCAGATGACATTGAAGCGGCCAACCGCGCGCTGATGGCATCGATCGAAGCCGGTCGGCGCTCGGTCGAAGTCGCCGGCAACTAGAGAATTCTCCAGGAGCACTCATCAATGGCAGTGACAGCAGCCCACGACGCGCACGACCACAAGCCTTCCTTTGTCAATCGCTGGTTGTTCTCCACCAACCACAAGGACATCGGCACGCTCTACCTGTTGTTCGCCATCATCTCCGGCTTCATCGGCGGCTTCCTGTCGATCATGATGCGCTGGGAACTGCAGGAACCGGGCATGCAGATCTTCGCCGATCCGCATACCTTCAACGTGTTCACCACCGCGCACGCGCTGATCATGATCTTCTTCATGGTCATGCCGGCGCTGATCGGCGGGTTTGCCAACTGGATGGTGCCGATCATGATCGGCGCGCCCGACATGGCGTTCCCGCGCATGAACAACATCTCGTTCTGGCTGCTGCCGCCGGCGATCATCCTGCTGGTGATGTCGATGTTCGCCGAGGGGCCTGCGGGCGGCTTCGGCGTCGGCGGGGGCTGGACCATCTACCCGCCGCTATCGACCTCAGGCCAGCCCGGCCCGGCGGTGGACTTCGCCATTCTGGCGCTGCACCTGGCCGGCGCATCGTCGATCCTGGGCGCGATCAACTTCATCACCACCATCTTCAACATGCGCGCGCCGGGCATGAGCTTGTTCAAGATGCCGCTGTTCGTGTGGTCGATCCTGGTCACCACCTTCCTGCTGCTGCTGTCGCTGCCGGTTCTGGCAGGCGCCATCACCATGCTGCTGACCGACCGCAATTTCGGCACCACCTTCTTTACCGCCGAGGGCGGCGGTGATCCGATCCTGTTCCAGCACCTGTTCTGGTTCTTCGGCCATCCGGAGGTCTACATTCTGATCCTGCCGGCGTTCGGCATCATCTCCCACATCGTCTCGACGTTCTCGCGCAAGCCGGTGTTCGGCTATATGGGCATGGCGCTGGCCATGGTCGCCATCGGCGCCATCGGCTTCATCGTGTGGGCGCACCACATGTATACAGTCGGCCTGTCGCTCAACACGCAACGCTATTTCGTCGGCGCGACCATGGTGATCGCGGTGCCCACCGGCATCAAGATCTTCTCGTGGATCGCCACCATGTGGGGCGGGTCGGTGACCTTCCGCACGCCGATGCTGTGGGCGTTCGGCTTCATCTTCCTGTTCACCGTGGGCGGCGTGACCGGCGTTCAGCTTGCCAATGCGGGCCTGGATACGGCGATGCACGACACCTACTACGTGGTCGCCCACTTCCATTACGTGCTGTCGCTGGGCGCGGTGTTCGGCATCTTCGCCGGCTGGTACTACTGGTTCCCGAAAATGTCGGGCTACATGTACTCCTCGTTCCTGGCCAAGTCGCACTTCTGGCTCACCTTCATCGGGGTGAACATGGTGTTCTTCCCGCAGCATTTCCTGGGCCTTGCCGGCATGCCGCGCCGCTACGCCGACTATCCCGAAGCGTTCGCCGGCTGGAACTACGTGTCCTCGATCGGTTCCTACATATCGGCGTTTGCCACGCTGATCTTCTTCTACTCGATCATCGAGGCGTTCATGCGCAAGCGCGTCGCCGGCGACAATCCGTGGGGCGAGGGCGCGACGACCCTGGAATGGCAGCTCTCGTCGCCGCCGCCCTATCACCAGTGGGAGACGTTGCCGAAGATCAAGTAGCGGTGCATCGGGCGCGCAATCGCGCCCGTTTGCTCCTGAGCGCGACGGCATGAGACGGCAATAACGATGAGCATGAGCGAACAGTTGGACATGGGCATGGAAGCGCCGGCGGCCTCGCTGGCGATGCCGTCGGACTATGTCGCCCTGCTCAAGCCGCGGGTGATGTCCCTGGTGGTGTTCACCGCGCTCGTCGGGCTGGTGCTGGCGCCGGCGGACCCGCACCCGTTCATGGCGCTCGTCGCCATCGTGTGCATCGCGGTGGGCGCGGGCGCGTCCGGCGCGCTCAACATGTGGGTCGACGCCGACATCGACGGCTTGATGGCGCGCACGCGAACCCGCCCGGTCCCCGCCGGCCGGGTGACCGCCGACGGCGCGTTCGCCTTCGGCCTGGTGCTGGCGGCCCTGTCGGTAATGACCATGGGCGTGCTGGTGGGCTATCTCGCCGCCGCGCTGCTGGCCTTCACCATCTTCTTCTACGCCGTCGTCTATTCCATGTGGCTCAAGCGCTCCACGCCCCAGAACATCGTCATCGGGGGTGCGGCCGGCGCGTTTCCTCCGGTGATCGGCTGGGCGGCCGCGACCGGGTCGATTTCGCTGGAGCCGCTGGTGCTGTTCGCCATCATCTTCCTTTGGACCCCGCCGCATTTCTGGGCGCTGGCCCTGGTGCGCGCCCACGACTATGAGCGCGCCGGCATCCCGATGATGCCCAACGTCGCCGGCGAGCGCTCGACGCGGCGGCAGATCCTGATCTACGCGGCGCTGGTGGCGCTGGCGGGCGTGGCGCCCTGGCCGCTGGGCTTCGCGAGCGCCGTTTACGGCATCGCCGCGATCGGTCTTGGCGCCGTCTTCTTCGCATACGCCATCGTGCTGTGGCAGGCCGGCGCCGAGCGGCTGCGCGCGGCGGCCAAGAAGCTGTTCGCCTATTCGGTGTTCTACCTGTTCGCACTGTTCGCCATCCTGCTCGGCGAGGCGGTATGGAGCGGGATGGTCTGGTGAGCGATGGCGGACGACAAGGACAACGAGCGCGAGATGCGCGCGAAACGGGCGCAACGGGCGCGAAACCTGGCCGTGGCGCTGCTGTTGGGCGCGCTGGTCATCATCTTCTACGTGGCCACCGTGGTGCGGCTCGGGCCGAACGTGCTCGATAGGCCGCTGTGAGGCAAGAGAACGCGATGATCAAGGCAGACGCCAAAGCCGCATCGACCAATGCCCGCACCGCCGCGGTGTGCCTGGGCGTCGTCGTCGGCATGGTCGGCCTGTCGTTCGCCTCGGTGCCGCTGTACCGTCTGTTCTGCCAGGTGACCGGGTTCGCCGGCACCACCCAGCGCGCCGACGCCGCGCCGACAGCATCGGTAAGCGATCGCGAGATCGCCGTGCGCTTCGACGCCAACGTTTCGGGCGGGCTGACCTGGAGCTTCGCCCCCGTCAAGCGCGAGGTTTCCTTAGGCCTGGGCGAGACCATGCAGATCGCCTATCGCGCGCAAAACACTTCGAACGAGCCGATGACCGGCACCGCCACCTTCAACGTCACCCCGTTGCAGGCGGGCGCCTATTTCAACAAGATCGAGTGCTTCTGCTTCACCGAGACCACGCTTGCGCCGGGCGAGAGCCTGGACATGCCGGTGGTGTTCTTCATCGATCCGGAACTGGTCGACGAGGAAGCGCTGGAGCAGATCAAGACCATCACCCTGTCGTACACGTTCTTCGCCGTCGACGAGCCGCAGGAGACCGCCGCGGCCGCTTTGGACGGGCCCGGCCCGGCCGGCGAGATCGTGCGCAACTAAAACCATGCAAAAGGCCGTGCGCGCGACGTGCGGCGAACCGGGAGCTGACCATGGCGGACGCCCACACCAAGAACCACGATTACCACATCGTCGATCCCAGCCCGTGGCCGATCATCGGCGGAGTGGGCGCGCTGATCATGGCGCTGGGCGGGATTGCGCTGATGCGCGATCTCAACGACCAGCCCCTGCTGATGGGCGGCATCGACTTCGCCACGCCCTGGGTCTTCCTGATCGGCCTGGTGATCGTCGCCTACACCATGTTCGCCTGGTGGGCCGACACCATCCGCGAGGCCCATACCGGCCTGCACACGCGCGTCGTCGCGCTGCATCTGCGCTACGGCATGATCCTGTTCATTGCCTCGGAAGTGATGTTCTTCGTCGCCTGGTTCTGGGCGTTCTTCGACGCCAGCCTGTTCGCCGACGAGGCGATCCAGGTCGCCAGGGTCGAGCATACGGGCGGCCAGTGGCCGCCGGCCGGGCTGGAAGTGCTCGACCCGCTGCACCTGCCGTTGTTCAACACCATCGTGCTGCTTTTGTCGGGCACCACGGTGACCTGGGCGCACCACGCCCTGCTGCACAACGAGCGCGGCATGCTCAATTTCATGCTGTTCGTGACGATTGCGCTGGGCGTGCTGTTCACTTCAGTCCAGGCCTACGAATACGCCGTCGCGCCGTTCGCGTTCTCCGAGTCCATCTACGGCGCCACCTTCTTCATGGCCACCGGCTTCCACGGCTTCCACGTGCTGGTGGGCACCGTCTTCCTGATCGTGTGCCTGCTGCGCGCCATGGCCGGCCATTTCAAGCCGGAGCAGCATTTCGGCTTCGAGGCGGCCGCCTGGTACTGGCACTTCGTCGACGTAGTCTGGCTGTTCCTGTTCTTCTGCATTTATGTGTGGGCGTCCTGGGGCGCGCCGATCGCGCACCACTGACCGCCGAAGCTGCTTAGGCAATGCGCGCGTCGACCGCGCTGCTGGTCGCGTGCATCGCCGCCGGCTTCGCGGTGCTCGCCGGGCTGGGCACCTGGCAGGTCCAGCGCCTTGCCTGGAAGGAAGCGCTGATCGAGCGCGTCGACACCCGCATCGCCGGCCCGCCGCGCCCGTTGCGCGAGATCGAGCGCCTGTGGGGCGAGACCGGCGACGTCGACTATTGGCCGGTGGAGGTCGCCGGCGAGTTCGACCACGACGCCGAGATCTACTCCTACTTGACCTGGAAGGGCGAGCCGGGCTGGAACGTGATCACGCCGCTGCGCCTCGACGACGGCCGCGCGGTGCTGGTCAATCGCGGTTTCGTCCCTGACGACCAGATCGACCCGCAGACCCGGCCGGGCAGCCAGCCCGCCGGTCCCCACACGGTCACCGGCCTGGCGCGCAACCCGCTGCTAGCAAAGCCCAACGCCTTCCTGCCAGACGCCGATCTCGCCGCCGGCAAGTTCTACTGGCGCGACTTTACCGCAATGACGCGCGCGGCCGGGCTCGAGCCGGCAAGCACTCTGTCGTTCATGGTCGACGCCGGGCCGGGCGAGGCCGGCGACGGCCTGCCCGTCGGCGGCACCACCCTGATCGCGTTTTCCAACAACCATCTGCAATATGCGGTCACCTGGTACGGCCTGGCCCTGGCGCTGGCCGGCGTCGGCATCGCATTCATGTGGTCGCGCGCGCGGGGCTAGACCTTGTTCGGTCCAGGTGGAATCAGAAGCGTGATTCACCCCCACCCCTAACCCCTCCCCTCAAGGGGGAGGGGGACTGGGCCGTGCCGTTCGTTCACGCGTCATCCTTGGGCTTGTCCCAAGGATCTAACCCACCATCCATGCTGAATGGCGTGGCTGATCGCATTAGATCCTCGCCACAAGGGCGAGGATGACGCAGTGAATGTGGGCAGGCAGGTTGCCCCAACACCTTCCCTCCCCCTTGAGGGGAGGGAATGAGGGTGGGGGTGCGAAACAATGAGGGTCGATACCATCCACATGTGAAACCCTATCGAGCACAAGCCCGACGCGGACCGGTCCGCGCAACCCTTGACAACCGTCGGCCAGCGCCCCTCTAGTCACCGGCGTTGCGACAACCCATTTATGCGCGATGAGCCCCTTGTCATCAGCCCACCCCCTGACCCTGCGACTGTGCGGCCCGCGCGGCTTCTGCGCCGGCGTCGATCGGGCGATCCAGATCGTCGTGCTGGCGCTGAAGAAATACGGTGCCCCGGTCTATGTGCGCCACGAGATCGTGCACAACCGCTATGTGGTCGAAGGGCTGGAGGCGCGCGGCGCGGTATTCGTCGAGGAACTCGACGAGATCCCGCCCACGAAACAGCCGGTGGTGTTCTCCGCCCACGGCGTGCCTAAGTCGGTGCCCGAGGACGCGCGCGCGCGCGATCTTTTGTATCTCGACGCGACCTGCCCGCTG
The DNA here is from genome assembly GCA_028281105.1 of Rhizobiaceae bacterium. Lineage (GTDB taxonomy): Bacteria > Pseudomonadota > Alphaproteobacteria > Rhizobiales > Rhizobiaceae > JANQKQ01. The sequence goes on along the minus strand of JANQKQ010000029.1, from coordinate 35,412 downwards.
GTTTCCAAGGTGCACAAGCAGGCGGTGCGCCACATGCGCAAGGGCCGCCACGTGCTGCTGGTCGGCCATGAAGGCCACCCGGAAGTGATCGGCACCATGGGACAGCTTCCCGACGGCGCCGTCAGCCTGATCGAGACCGTCGAGGACGCCGACCGCTACCAGCCGCAGGACGAAACCGCGCTGGGCTTCGTCACCCAGACCACGCTTTCCGTCGACGACACCGAGGCGATCATCGCCCGGCTGGCCGAACGCTTCCCCGCCCTGCAGGCGCCGGCAGCCGAATCCATCTGCTACGCCACCACCAACCGCCAGGAGGCGGTCAAGCAGGCCGCTCCCGGCGCCGATCATTTCATCATCGTCGGCGCGCCGAATTCGTCGAACTCGCGCCGCCTGGTCGAGGTGGCGCTACGCGCCGGCGCGGCCAACGCCAAGCTGGTGCAGACGGCTGCGGAGCTTCCCTGGGACGAGATGGTCCATGCGCGCGTGGTCGGGCTTTCGGCGGGCGCATCGGCGCCGGAAATCCTGGTGGCCGAGATCATCGAGGCGTTTCGTTCCCGCTTCGACATGGAGCTGGAACTGGCCGACGCGGCGGTCGAGGACGAAGAGTTCCTGGTGGTGCGCGATTTGCGCGACGTCGAGCTGCTGGCGGACGACATGGCTTTCGTGAACGGGTAAGGCGCTTGGCGGTCTATACCGACATCGCGGACGACGAGGTCGCCGAATATCTGCGCCGGTACGACCTGGGCGAGCTGCACTCGCTCAAGGGCATCGCGGAAGGGGTGGAGAACTCCAACTTCCTGCTGGCGACCGACGCCGGCCAGTTCATCCTGACGCTTTATGAAAAGCGCGTCGCCGAGGCCGACCTGCCGTTCTTCCTGTCTCTGATGGAACATCTGGCCGACCACGGCCTCACCTGTCCGCGCCCGGTGGCCATGCGCGACGGCGCCGCGCTGGGCCGGCTGGCCGGGCGCCCGTCCGCCATCATCACCTTTCTCGACGGCGTCTCGGTGCGCCGGCCCAAGAAAGACCATTGCCGCATGGCCGGCTCGGCGCTGGCAGCCATGCACCTGGCGGGGCAGGGGTTCGAGCTTACCCGGCCCAACAATCTGTCGATGCCCCATTGGCGCGCCCTGTTCGATAAGTCGGCCGGCCGCGCCGACGAGGTCAGCGCCGGCCTGGGCGGTCTCATTGCCGACGAGCTGGCGTTCCTTGAGGCAAGCTGGCCCGCCGACCTGCCGGCCGGCGTGCTGCATGCCGACCTGTTCCCCGACAATGTGTTTTTCCTGAAGAACGAATTAAGCGGGATCATCGACTTCTACTTCGCCTGCAACGACATGTTCGCCTACGACGTGGCGATCTGCCTCAACGCCTGGTGCTTCGAGCCCGACTGGTCGTTCAACGTGACCAAGGCGCGCGCCCTGCTGGCCGGCTACAACGAGGTGCGCGCGATGAGCGAGGCGGAGTTCGCCCATCTTCCGGTGCTGTGCCGCGGCGCGTCCATGCGCTTTCTGCTCACCCGGCTGTACGACTGGCTCAACGTGCCGCCCGGCGCGCTGGTGGTTCCCAAGGACCCGGCCGAATACGCCGCCAGGCTGAAATTCCACCAGTCCGTCGCCGCGGCCACCGAGTACGGCGTCGACATGAACGCGCGCTAGATGACCGACATGGTCACCATCTGGACCGACGGCGCGTGTTCGGGCAATCCCGGCCCCGGCGGCTGGGGCGTGCTGATGCGCTGGCGCGGCCACGAGCGCGAACTCTCCGGCGGCGAGACGCAGACCACCAACAACCGCATGGAGCTGCGCGCGGCGATCGAGGCGCTGGAAGCGCTGAAAAGACCCAGCAAGGTCGAGCTCTACACCGACTCCCAATATGTGCGCGGCGGGATTACCGGCTGGATCAACAACTGGAAGCGCAACGGCTGGAAGACGTCGGCGAAAAAGCCGGTCAAGAACGCCGACCTGTGGCAGACCCTGGACAAAGCGCTCGCCCGCCACCAGGTCGCCTGGCACTGGGTCAAAGGCCACGCCGGCCACCCGGAAAACGAGCGAGCCGACGAACTCGCCCGCGCCGGCATGGCGCCGTTTCAGAAGGGGCGTGAGGGGTAGGGGGTCATGGTGGGCACCGTCATCGCCACCCCCACCGCCGTCATCCCGGCGAAGGCCGGGATCCAGATGCCTCGCCGCTTGCTCAGTGCCGGTTGCCCTTGCCCAGGCGCGTCAAAGGAGGGTTGCTGGCGTGCCACTCCCTGCAATCCCGGCTGTGGCTCCCTCAAAGCTGCTCCAGAATCCTCGCCGCGCCCGAGGTGATCGCCTGGCCCGGCGTGTCCTCGATGTTGAGGGCGCGGACCACGCGGTCGTTGGCGATCATCGAGAACCGCACCGAGCGGGTTCCCATGCCGGCCATGCTCAAATCCGCATCGAGGCCCAGCGCCCGCACATAGTCGCCATTACCGTCGGACAGGTAGCGGATGCGGCCTCCGCCGCCGGTGGCCTTGGCCCAATGGCCCATCACCCACACGTCGTTGACGGCGATGACGGCGACCTCGTCGACGCCGGCCTGCTTGATCGTCTCCAGATGCTCCAGAAAACCGGGCAGGTGGTTGCGGTGGCAGGTGGGCGTGAACGCGCCGGGAACGCCGAACAGGACGATCTTGCGGCCGTCGAACAGTTCGGCGGCGGTCAGCGCCTCCGGCCCGTTCTCACCGAGAATCTTGAACTCGCCGTCAGGCAGACGGTCACCGATGGCAATGGGCATGGCGGGTTCCTTCAGCTGGCCGCAACGCACGGCGGGCGTTGAATGCGCGATGTGACTGTTCGGATTTTTGCCGCCGGGCGCAAGCGGTTTTTGCCGCGCGCCTGCGTTCGGCCAGCTACATCTGCCCACCGTCCGGCTTGCGCAGCGCCTCGACGCCGTAGTCGTCCACCGACAGGGTGTAGCGCAGAACCGTGTCCGCCAGGTCCACATCGTCGGGCACGCCGCCCAGATCGAACTCGAACCGCGCGGTCTGCTGATCGCGCGCGACCAGCTCGGCCGGCGCGATGAACCATTCCGGCCGACCCTCGGCGAACAGCGCGATTTCATCGGCGCCTTCGCGCACCTGCGTCTCCACCTCGATGCTGCGTCCGTCGATCAGGCGCACCTCGACGATGGCCGCGGCGGGATGGCTCTCGCGCGGCAGCCGCGCGCGGCCGGCTTCGATGATCGAACCGGCGGCGGGGTCGGACCGGTTGAGCGCGGCCAGATCGACCGACAGTTCGGCCTTCGCCGGAATGCACACGTCCTTGCACACGCCGATGAACAGGTCGAGATGGAGGCGTCCGCCCGCCGGCGAGGTGAGCGCGCGCGCCTCGAACGGGAAGGTCACCGTGTCGGTATAGCCGGTCAGCCGCTCGGCTCCGGCGTGCTGGATGGCCGGCACGGGAAACTGCGGCTCGCCGACGGCAATCCCCGTCGAGCGGGAAAAGTCGAAATGCGGCGGGATGCCCGACCCGCCGGGAACGCGCCAATAGGTCTTCCAGCCTTCCTCCAGCGCCACCTCCACCGCGCCGGCGATGGTGGTCCCGTCCGGCTCGGCGTTGACCACCAGGCGCACCTTGCCGCCGCCCAGGTCCTGCCACCCGCTCATCTCGCCGGACGCGGCGAACGGAAGCGCGGCCGCGGCCAGGCCGGCGCAGGCAAGTTTCAACAGCGATTTCATCATGCCCCTTCATATCAGTCGCGCCAGCGGCCGCTGCAATGAACTTCCCTCCGCCGCGATCATAATTTGGTGACCGCTCACGTTCATCGCCGCCGGGCCCGGCCGGCCGCATGCGCGCTATCGGACCGGCGCAACAATTGCTACAACGCGAAGCCATGGCAAGCGACAGGCAGAGATTCGAGGGCGGCTCCGAGCTGGAGGGCAAGTTCCTCATCGCCATGCCGGGCATGGGCGATGCGCGTTTCGAGCGCTCGGTGATCTTCGTGTGCGCGCACTCGCAGGAGGGCGCGATGGGGTTCATGGTCAACCGGCCGCTGGAGAGCCCGACCGTCGAAGACTTCTTCATGCAGCTCAACATCGTCGAAGACGACGAGCTGGAAGAGCTGGTCGGCAACTTCGACCGGGTCCGGCTGTATTCGGGCGGGCCGGTGGAGCCGGGCCGCGGCTTCGTGCTGCATTCGGGCGACTACAACTCCCAGACGACGCTGCGCATCGGCGCGGACGTGGCGCTGACGGCGACGCTGGAGATCCTGCGCGCCATCGCAACCGGCCAGGGGCCTCGCCACATCCTGCTCGCGCTCGGCTACGCCGGCTGGACGTCGGGCCAGCTTGAACAGGAGATCGCCGCCAACGGCTGGCTGACCTGCGCCGCCGACACCGAAATTCTGTTCGACGCCAACGACAAGTCGAAATACGACCGCGCGCTGGCCAGCCTCGGCATCGACCAGATTTCGCTATCGGGCGACGCGGGGCATGCTTAGCTGTTTCGGCTGAGCATTAGCGGCAACATTCATGCCTGCTCGGCATTATCGCTACCCCCACCCCTAACCCCTCCCCACAAGGGGAGGGGGACTTGGGTTGTGCCACCCCTCTCCCGCGTCATCCTCGCGCTTGTCCCGAGGATCTAACCACCCAGCCACCGCTATGACCCATCGGCGACGGGGTTGGATCCTCGCCACGGGGGCGAGGATGACGGGAGTGGTTTGGCGAGGATGACGGGAGTGGATGGGCGGGGATTACGCAGGTGGATTTGGGCGCGGGGGCCGCCACGACACCTTCCCTCCCCCTTGAGGGGAGGGAATGAGGGTGGGGGTGCTAAAAATGAGGGTGGGGGTGCTAAAAATGAGGGTGGGGGTGCAAAAAATGAGGGTGGGGTACAAGGCAGAAGTAAAGGGACGTGGGAAAATCGATCCACGCCGCCTCACTGCCCCGCCATGCGGAACTCCTGTTTGAGCAGGGTGGTGGTGTCGCTGGCGCTCATTGGGGCGCCGAACAGGTAGCCCTGGCCGAATTCGCAGCCAAGCTGCAGCAGTTCGGCCACGTCGGATTCGGTCTCCACCCCTTCGACCACCAGCTGCTGGTTGAGCCCGTGGGCCATCGCGGCGATGGCGCGCAGGATGACCGGGCGCTCCTTGCGCTGGCGCTCCTGCATGAAGGTGCGGTCGATCTTGATCGTGTCGAAGGGAAAGCGCATCAGATAGGCGAGCGAAGAATAGCCAGTGCCGAAATCGTCCAGCGAAAGGCCGATGCCGAGCGAGCGGATGCGCGCCAGCACCTCGGCCGAATATTCCGGGTTCTCCATCACCAGCCCTTCGGTCAGCTCGATGCGCAGATGCTTGGCCTCGAGCTTGTGCTGCTTGAGCACCTTGGTGATGTCGGCGACGATGTCGTGGCGCAGCAGTTCGCGGCTGGAGATGTTGATGCCGACGAACAGGTCGTTGTCGCCGAGCCCTTCGGTGATGGCGCGAAAGTCGCGGGCGGCCTTGTCCAGCACCGACAGTCCCAGCTTGTTGATCAGGCCCGAGCCTTCGGCCAGCGGAATGAACTCGCCCGGCGGCACCACGCCGAGCTTGGGATGGTTCCACCGCACCAGCGCCTCGAAGCCGCGGATGCCGCGGTCGGCCAGGCGCACGATCGGCTGGTAGACCAGCGAGAACTGGTCGCCCTCGATCGCCTGCTTCAAGTCCTCGAGCAGCACGGTCGCCTCGTCGCGGCTTGAGCGGAAGGCAGGCCGGAACGGCTCGATGCGGTGGCCGCCGAAGCGGCGCGCGTGCACCATCGCCAGCTCCGCATCGCGCATCAGCTGGCGTGGCTCGCGGTGCTCCGGCGTCCAGCTGGCGATGCCGATCGACGCGGTCAGTTCGATCGTCTCGTCGGCGAACTGGATGGGCGCGGCCAGCGCGCGCCGCGCGGAATCGGCGAAGCCGGCGATCCGCTCGGGCGAAACTTCAGACAACAGCATCAGCGCGAACTGGTCGCCGCCCAGCCGCGCCAGACAGTCGCCTTCCTTGAGCAGGCGGAACAGGCGCCGCGCCACCGTCAGCAGGATGGTGTCGCCCACGTTGAAGCCCAGCTTGGCGTTGATCTCGCGGAACTGGTCGATGTTGATGTGGAACACCGACGGGCGCACGCCCTCGGTGGTCCGGGCCAGGTTCATCACCGTGTCGAGCCGGTTGGTGAACAGTTCGCGGTTCTCCAGTCCCGTGAGATTATCGTGCACCGCGTCGTGCAGCATGCGCTCCTCGGCGTTCTTGCGGTCGGTGATGTCCTCGATCGTGCCGACACAGCGGATGACCTCGCCGTCGGTTCCCAGCATCGGCCGCGCGCGCAGCTCGAACCAGTAGTAGTGGCCATGATCGCTACGGAACCGGAACGCTTGCAGGATGCGCCCGCGTCGGTGCTCGATGATCGCGTCCAGTGTCGCCTGGAACCGGTCGCGGTCGTTGGGATGCAGCAGGGCGAGCCAGTTCCTCGACGGGCCGCTCATCGTGGCCGGCGGGATGCCCAGGATGCCCGACGCCGCATCACCGGTGTGGATGTGGTCGCGCACCACGTCCCAGTCCCACACGATGCCGCTCGAGCCGGTCAGCGCCAGCGCCTGGCGCTCCACGTTGGAGACCAGCCCCTGGGCCAGCGGGCCGCCGGCGAACGCGTGCTGCATCACGGTGAAGCCGAGCAGCATGACGATCAGCACCATGCCGCCGCCCAGCGCCGGCTGCACGATGTCGTTGGAGATGCGCCCCGTCACTGTCAGCCACGCGCCCAACGTCCACACCAGCGCCAGGGTCCAGGTGGGGATCAGCATGATTGCGCGGTCGTAGCGATTGAGCGACAGCCAGGCGATGACGCCGGCTCCCGCCAGACAGGTGAGCGCGAACGAAAACCGCGCGATCCCCGCCGTCACCGACGGCTCCAAAATGGCCACGCCGAACATGGTCACCAGCCCCAAGATCCAGGCCACCGCGACGGTGGAGAAATGCGAGTGCCAGCGGTTCAGGTGCAGATAGGCGTAGATGAAAATGAGCAGGCTGGCGGCCAGGAACGTCTCCACGCCGGCCCGCCACACCGGCCCGCTGACCGGCGTGATGTTGATGATCTTGTTCCAGAAGCCGAAGTCGACGCACACATAGGCCAGCACCCCCCACGCCAGCGCCGCGGTGGCGGGAAACAGCGCCGAGCCCTTGATGACGAACAGGATGGTCAGGAACACCGCCAGCAGGCCGGAAATGCCCAGCACGATGCCGCGATACAGCGTGAACGAGTTGACCGTGTCGCGATAGGCGTCCTCGTCCCACAGCACCAGCTTGGGCAGGCGCTTCGCGTTCTGCTCGGCGATGAAGGTGATGACCGCGCCGGGATCGAGAGTGACCAGGAACACGTCGGCGCCGCTGTCCTCGTCGAGCCGCTCCAGCGAGAAGCCTTCGGACGGCGTGATCGCGGTGATGCGCGCGGAATCCAGATCGGGCCACACCAGCCCGGAATCGACGAGCTGATAGTGCGGCGCGACGATCAGGCGATCCAGTTGCTCGTTGGAGATGTTGGCGAGCGCGAACACCGCCCAGTTGGCCCCCTGGTCCGGGTTCTTCGCGCGCACCTCGACGCGGCGCACGATGCCGTTGGCGTCGGGCGCGGTGGAGACCTTCAGAGTGCCGCTCTGGTCGGTGTAGAAATCGATGGCGCCGGTCAGATCGATCGCGCTGTCGCCGCGCGAGACCGCCACCGGCTCGAGCGCGAAGGAAGCGCCCGCCATGGCGGCGAACGCGACGATGATCGCGGCCAGTTGCGCGAAAAGGCGGCAGAATCCGGTAATTCGGTGCACGATTCGTCTATGTCGCGGTTTGAACGGCTCAATCGCAGCGCCTGAGCCCGTAAGGCATCGGTCGCCGGCTCATGTGTTTCAGCAGGCTCTTAGAGCACAAATTCGCTCATATCGACAGCCTTGTAAGCGACGATCGGCGCTCAGCGCGGCCGGTCTTGCGCCAGCAGCGAATACAGCTCGTGGTCCTGGCGCTTACCGGCGATTTCCAGATAGCCGCGCAGGCGACCCTCGTAGGCGAAGCCGCATTTGGCAAGCAGTCGCGCCGAGCGGTCGTTGCCGGGCAGGCAGGCCGCCTCGATGCGCGCCAGCTTGAGCACATCGAACGCATAGTCGGCGATCGCCAGCACCGCGTGCCTCATCAGGCCCTTGCCCGAATGCTTCTCGCCCATCCAGTAACCCAGCGTGGCCGCCTGCGCGACGCCGCGGCGCACATGGGTGAGGCTCGCTCCGCCGAGCAGCTCGCCGCGTTCGTCATCCCACAGGAAGAACGTGTAGCCGCGGCCCGAGCGGAATTCCTCATCGTAGCGCCGCAGCCGTCTGCGGAAGCCGGCCCAGGTCAGATCGTCGCGCGGCCAGACCGGCTCCCAGGGCCGCAGAAAATCGCGGCTCTGCTCGCGCAGCGCGCGCCAGGCGTTGAAATCGCCGCGCGCGGGCGTGGCAAGTCGCATCGTCGTGTCCGGCACGTCGATGACGATCGCCGGCTGGTCGAACGGCGTGCGCGCCAGCGTGCCCAGCGCGCTACTGCGCGGCCATCGCGGGAACCATGCCCAGGCCGCTTGCAACCTCGCCATGATCGATCATGTCCTTTACGGCGCCGACGGCGGCCACCGTAGGCGCGCCGGTGCGGAAAATGCGGCCGGCCAGATCGCGGATGCGCTCCACCGAAATCGCGTCGAGCCGCTCCATCAGCTCCTCGTTGGAGACCGGCCGGCCGAACAGCAGGATCTGCCGGGCGATCTGTCCCGCCCTCGCCGCCGGGCTCTCGTGGCTCATCAGCAGATTGGCACGAATCTGCGCGCGCGCCCGGTCGGTCTCTTCGACCGAGATGGTGTCGATGGCGGAGTTCAGCTCCTCGATGATCACCGACATCAGTTCGCCCACGTCGTCGGGCCCGGTGGCGGCGTGGATGCCGAAGATGCCGGTGTCGGAGAAGCCCTGGTGGAACGCGTAGATCGAGTAGCAAAGCCCGTGCTTCTCGCGCACCTCCTGGAACAGGCGCGATGACATGCCGCCGCCCAGGATGGCGGCCAGAAGCTGCGAGGCGTAGAAGTCGCGCACGTGATAGGCGCGGCCCTCGAAGCCCATGACGATCTGGGTCTCCATCAGGTCGCGCTCTTCCAGATGGCCGCCGCCCACATAGCTGGCCGGCTCCGGCTCCTCGCCCGTCGCGGCGTCGAAGTCGGCGAAGCGGTCCTTGGCCAGCGCCACCAGTTCCTCGTGCCGCATCGAGCCCGCGCACGACAGCACCACGTTGGGGCCGCGATAATGCTTGGCCAGGAAGCGTTTGAGATCGTCGCGGGTGATCGCGGCCACGGTCTCCGGCGTGCCCAGGATCGGCCGGCCGATCGCCTGGTCGGCGAACGCGACAGCCTGGAAATGGTCGTAGACCACATCGTCGGGCATGTCCTTGCTCGCGCCGATCTCTTGCAGCACCACATGCTTCTCGCGCGCCAGCTCTTCTTCTTCCAGGGTCGAATTCGACAGGATGTCGTGCAGGATATCGACAGCGAGCGGCACGTCGTCGCCCAGCACGCGGGCGTAATAGGCGGTGGTCTCGGCGCTGGTCGCCGCGTTGACGTCGCCGCCCACATTCTCCACCTGTTCGACGATTTCGCGCGCGGTGCGCGACTTTGTGCCCTTGAACGCCATATGCTCGAGCAGGTGGGCGACGCCGTGCTCGGAATCGGTCTCGTTGCGCGCGCCGGACTTGATCCACACGCCCAGCGAGGCGCTTTCCAGGTGCGGCATGTGTTCGCTGACGATGGTCAGCCCGTTGGCCAGTTGTACGCTTTCAACACTCATTGGCCTGCCGTTTCCGCCCTTGTTTTCCTACCCGCTACGCCGGTGTCCTGGCCGCGCGCGAATGGCTCGCGATATGGGCCTCCACCGACCCTTGGTCGTTCGCAAGCACGGTGAACCGCTCGCGCCTTTCCATCAGTCCGTCGAGCCAGGCGGGCAGCCCGGGCCGCGTGCCGCACGCGCTTTCCACCGCGTCGGGGAACTTGGCCGGATGCGCGGTGGCCAGTGTGATCATCGCAGTATCGGCGTCGATGAACCGTTCGGCAACCCCGACGCCGGTCGCCGTATGCGGATCGAGCAGAACGCCGGTCTCCTCCAGCACGGTGCGGATAGCCGCCGCCGCCTGCGCCTCGTCGGCGCGATCGGCCTTGAAGTCGGCGCGGATGGCGGCCAGCGTGTCGTCGTCGATCGCAAACGAGCCGGACTGGGAAAGCCCCGACATCATCGCGGCGACGGCGCCCGCGTCGCGGCCGGCCGCCTCGAACAGCGCGCGCTCGAAATTCGACGAGACCTGGATGTCCATCGACGGCGAGGTGGTGGCCACCACGCCGGCGGTCTCGTAGCGCCCGCTCTTCAGCGTGCGGGCCAAAATGTCGTTGGCGTTGGTGGCGATCACCAGATCGGCCACCGGCAGCCCCATCCGCTTGGCGACGAGGCCGGCGAAGATGTCGCCGAAATTGCCGGTGGGAACCGTGAACGAGACCTTGCGCTCGGGCGCGCCCAGCCGGGCGGCGGCGGCGAAGTAATAGACGATCTGGGCCATGATCCGCGCCCAGTTGATCGAGTTGACGGCGGCCAGCGACACCTGATCGCGGAAGGCGTGATGGTTGAACATCGCTTTGACCAGCGACTGGCAGTCGTCGAAATTGCCCTCGATCGCGATCGCGTGCACGTTGTCGTCGCCCACCGTGGTCATCTGGCGCTGCTGGACGGGCGAGACCTTGCCGTGCGGGAACAGGATGAAGATGTCGGTGTTGTCGCGCCCGCGAAACGCCTCGATCGCCGCCGAGCCGGTGTCGCCCGACGTTGCGCCCACGATGGTCGCGCGCTCGCCGCGCTTGCCCAGCACCTCGTCCATCATCGGCCCCAGCAACTGCATCGCCACGTCCTTGAACGCCAGCGTCGGCCCGTGGAACAGTTCCAGCACCCAGTGGGCCGGGCCGATCTGCACGAGCGGCGTGGTGGCGGGGTGGCGGAAGCTCGAATAGGCCTTCTCGATCATCGCCTCGAACCGGCCGGGCTCGAACGCGCCGGCCCCGTAGGGCGCCAGCACCGTCTTGGCGGTCTGCGCATAGTCTTTGGTCGCCAGCGAGCGAATGGTCGCCGCGTCCAGTTGCGGCCATGATTTGGGCACATAAAGTCCGCTGTCGCGCGCCAGGCCCGACAGCACCACCTCGCCAAGCCCCAGTTCGGGCGCCTGGCCCCTGGTGCTCACATAGGTGATCGGCGCGTTCGACGAAGCCTTGCTCATGGCGGCGGTGCCTGCCTCAACTTGTCATTTCGTTTGGAATGAGCCATTTAGCTGCTGATCCCGCCACCGCGCAAGTGCGCCCGCCGGTTCGCCCGGCCGAACCGGTGCGGACACGGCTAAAGGTTGAAGTAGCGTGGAGTAGGTGAGTTGAGTAGGTCTGGTCCGGCATGGCACGTCTTGGCTGGTTTCATGTTGGCGGCATTGGCCGCCGCCTCGTGCACGTCATCGCCCAACGAAAGCCTGTCCGGCCCCACCGGCGTGCTCGGCTCGCCGCAGCCGCAGCCGCCGGAGCCGCCGCCGCTGACGGAACAGCAGATCGCGGATTTGCGCGCTTACTGTCCCAAGACGGTGCTGCGCGCGGGCACCGAGACCCTGCGGCTGTACCCCGAAGACGTCACCGAGGAGGACGAGGACGCCGCGCTCAAGCTGCGCTTCCAGGCCAACATCTTGGAGGTGGCGCGCGAGTGCAACTATACCGGCGATTTCCTGGGCATGCGCGTGGGCTTCGCCGGCCGGGTGATCAACGGGCCCACCGGCGACAGCGGCACGCTGGAATTGCCCGTGCGCGTCGCGGTGACCCGCGGCGACGAGGTGCTGTACTCGAAGCTGCATACCATCCCCGTCACCATCCACCCCGGCTCCACCGTGGCCACCTTCCGCTTCGTCGACAACAACATCGCCATCGCCAAGCCGGAGAGCGAGAACATCCTGATCTTCGTCGGCTTCGACGAAGGCCCCTACGAGACGCCGTAGGGACCGCGCGGTGGCTGTGAAGCTCTATCAGCAGCAGGATTCCGGCAACTGCTACAAGGTGCGCCTGGTGCTGGCCCATCTGGGCGAAGACTTCGAGATCGTCGACATCAACGCCAACGACGGCTCGACCCGCACGGCCGAATATCGCGCGATCAACCCGAACGGCAAGGTGCCGCTGCTCGCTTTCGACGACGGGCGCACGCTCGCCGAATCCAACGCCATCGCGCTCTACCTGGCGCACGGCAGCCGATTCCTGCCGGACGACCCGTGGCGGCTTGCGAAGGTGCACGAATGGCTGTTCTTCGAACAATACAGCCACGAGCCGGCGATCGCCGTGCGCCGCTCGCTGGCCATCTATCCCGAACGCGCCGCGCAGGCGACGCGCGAGCGCATGGACCGGCTGCTCGCCGCCGGCAACCAGGCGCTGGAGGTGATGGCCGCCACGCTGGCTGACCGCGACTGGCTGGCGCCCGGCGGCCCGACGGTCGCCGACTTCTGCCTCTACGCCTACACCCACATGGCCGGCGAAGGCGGCTTCGATCTAAACCCCTTCCCCCCGGTCGAACGCTGGCTGGAGCGTGTCAGCAGCCTGCCCGGCCATGTGGAACTGGACTGGCGGCCGGGTTAAGGTCGATCCGGGCGCACGGCTGCTTGTTCGGTGTGGGCTGCTTTGTGCCGGCCTATCAACCTAGTCATCCTCGGGTCAAGCCGAGGATGACTAGATGGAAAGGTTGCTGAAGATGGAGAGCCCTGCATGAGCGATTTCCAGGCCATCTTTGACGCGGCGGCCGCGCGCCACGGCGAGGACAATCTGCGCGCGCGCCTCGACGAGGTTGCTCCCAAGACGCCGGCCGAGCTGGCCGCCATTCCCGACGACCGCTGGCTGTCGACGGCGACGCGCTGCATCTTCCAGGCCGGTTTCAACTGGAAGGTGATCGAGGCCAAGTGGGACGGCTTCGAGGCCGCCTTCGAGGGCTTCGATCTGGGCCGCTGGGTGCTGTCGAGCGACGACGATCTCGCCGCGCTGGTGGCCGATACCCGCGTGGTGCGCAACCCGCAGAAGCTGAAGACCGTGCCCGACAACGCCCGCTTCTTCGCGCATATGTCGCGCGAGCATGGCGGCGTGGGCAAGTGGATCGGCGGCTGGCCGGTCACCGACCAGATCGGCCTGATGGAAGCCCTCGACAAGGGCGGCTCAAGGCTCGGCGCCATGACCGGCCAGTATTTCCTGCGCTTCATGGGCAAGGACTCCTTCATCCTGTCGCGCGACGTGACCGCCGCCCTGAAAGGCGCGGGCGTCATCGACGGCCCCACCGGCTCGAAAAAGGCCCGCACGGCGATCCAGGCCGCCTTCAACGACTGGGCGGAACAATCCGGCCTGTCGATGACGGCATTGAGCCGCACGCTGGCGATGTCGATCGACGGGTAGGGTCGGCACGGCCTCGCCCCACCCGTCGCCGTCATCCCGGCGAAGGCCGGGATCCAGGTGCGCTTCGGCTGGTTCGTGGTTTGAGAGAAACTGCAGCCCCTCAGATTAGTCATCCTCGGGACAAGCCCGAGGATGACTAGGTTGGTAGGTTCGGCCGAAAGCAACCAACCCCGAGCAAGCGTCAACGCACCTGGACCCCGGCCTTCGCCGGGGTGATGGGAGTGTGTGTGGGCTCGCCCGCCCGCCCGCCCGCCAATCCTCCACGCGTTTCCCGCACAAACTTATCCCCGCCTTCCCCGGCGGCCTTAAGACTCGCACGGCAATCAAACAACGCCACCCAGGTCCATGCCCCGAAGCCATCAACAACTACTCGATAGACACCGCGTCCTCGGCGATCGCGTCCTCGCCGAGTTCCGCCGCTTCGTCGTCCTCTAGCTGAAAGCCAATTTCGACCCCAACCAGCCCCGCGTGCCGCGCGGCCACAGCGACGGCGGCCAATGGACCGACGACCCGGCCTGGGGCGGCGGAGAAGCCTACCGCCGCCGACGGCGCAATCAGTCGAACGACTTCGCCGAGCCCGTCGGCTACGCGAGAACAATCGCCGACCTGCCGCCGGACGCGCAGGTGCAACCCTCGCAAAGCACCCGCCGTAGGACACGCCTGGCGCAGGCGGAGATGGGCAGTCCCTATGCGATCGGCGATCTGCACCAGCATGAGGGGCGGGGAGGTGCGCACACGATCAGGGATCATGTCGGCAAGTCCGATACGTACCTGATCAACCGGCTTAGAATGCCAGACTTGTTGATTCGAGGAAACTTCTACTATCTGCCGGGGGCCAGCACTTTCCGCAACGTCAAGGAGGCTACCGGTTTCATCAACAAGACGCTCTCTGACCCTATTAATAGAGCCAAAGTCGAAAGCGTCGTTTCTGGTGAGGAGTTCGAAGCTACTTTATTCGGAGATTTTAAGCGTAAGGTTGGCCACGGATTTGTTGTCAGCGATGCTGTTCCCGGCAGACGATACGATCCACTCAATAGACCAAGGAATATTGAGCGGGCTGATATGTACAAGGTAAAGGTCGTGATCAGGCGCGACCCCAGCCTGCCTACCGGCTTTCGCGTGCAAACAGCCCATCCCATATGGAGTAGAAACCGATGATCGAAGCTTCCAAGGAATTTCGCCGGTTCGCCGAAGCCGTTCATGAGGATGCTCACACGTACGGCGATCCAGCCGCCATGATAAATTCCATGTATTTGCACCTCAAGTGGCATGCGCGGGACAAAGATGAGTGGCTGGAGCGAGGCCGGGCCGTCATTTCATTCCTGGAAGAGGCGTTGGAGGGTCCGTACACGGACGACGAACTCGCCCATATGTGGCTCCAAAGCGGTGCGGACATCTACTTTCTTTCCCCCGACATTCGCGACTGGCTCACCCTCCTGCTGGAGAAAACGAGGGAGTTTCAGGCGCAGAACGAAGCCGGCAACTTCACGATATTGGACGTTGACGGCAATCCCTGGACGCCGCGCCGGTAGCGAGCCTGCCCGCCGGCTTCCGCGTGCACACCGCCTATCCCATTGTGAGCGCAGACCGATGATCGAGATACCTGAAGAATTTCACATGGCCATCAAGGCAACCGCGCTGTTTGATGGCATTGATAGCGAAATCGTCATGCTCAACAAGATGTATGAGTACCTGAACCGGAACGCCGAGAACCAGGACGAGTGGTTGCGGCGCGGTCGCGTGGTCATTTCGTTCCTGGAAGATGTGGTCGAGGGCCAGCATACGGATGGGGAACTCGTCAACCTGTGGCTTTCCTGCCGTCCCTGGTTCCACATTTTCGCTCCCGATATCCGAACCTGGTTCATCCTCATGCTGGAAAAGATGAAGGAATATCAGGCACAGAACGAGGCCGGCAGCTTTGCGTTCATGGATCTCGAGGGCAATCCCTGGACACCGCGCCAATAGCAAGCCGTCGAGTCGTTGTTACCACAGTGGCCGGATGGATTTGGTCACGCCAGCGCCCCACCCACCGCCGTCATCCCGGCGAAGGCCGGGATCCAGGTGCGTCACCGCTTGCTCGGTGTGAGTTGTTCTCGGCCGAACCTACCAACCTAGTCATCCTCGGGCTTGTCCCAAGGACCCAGGAGCCGGCATTCAAGCGCCTGATATCCGGATCCTCGGGACAAGCCCGAGGATGACTAAATTGAGAAGCTGAGATTCCCCGCAAACCACGAATCCGCCGAAGCGCACCTGGACCCCGGCCTTCGCCGGGGTGACGGGAGTGTGGGTGGGCTCGCCCGCCCGCCAATCCTCCACGCGTTTCCCGCACAAACTTATCCCCGCCTTCCCCGGCGGCCTTAAGACTCGCACGGCAGTCAAACAACGCCGTGCAAGTCCATGCCTCAAAGCCACCAACAACTGATCGATAGACATGACGTCCTCGGCGATCGGGTCCTCGCCGCGTTCCGCCGCTTCGTCGTCCTCTACCTGAAAGCCAATTTCGACCCCAACCAGCCCCGCGTTCCGCGCGGCCACCATGACGGCGGCCAGTGGACCGACGATCCGGCCTGGGGCGGGGGGGAAACCTACCGCCGGCGGCGGCGGCGCAATCAGTCGAACGACTTCGCCGAGCCCGTCAGTTACCCCAGAACAATCGCCGACCTGCCGTCGGAGGGGCAGGTGCGACCCTCGCAAAGCACTCGCCGGAGGACCCGAGTCGCGCAGACGGAGATGGGCAGTGCCTATGCGATCGGCGATCTGCACCAACATGAGGGGCGGGGAGGCGCACACACGATCGCCCTCCATGTTGCTAAATCAGACCGTTTTCTCCGTGACCGCCTAATCATGCCAAAGTCAATCATTGGCACCCGGCGACAGTATTACACGGAGTTAAGCACGTTTCGGAACATCAAGGAGGCCACCAGTCTCATCAATAGAACATTGTCTGATCCAGCCAACAGGGTGGCAGTCGAAGCAGTTATATCCGGTCGAAAAAGAGTCGCGGTCTTGACCAAAACCTTCAGCAGAGACACCGGACATGGCATTGTGACGGGAGCGAGCCCCGGCCAAAGCTATTCTGAATACAGCAGGCCAAGACGATGGAAGCGCATGACTATGCGGGCAGTGAAAGTCGTAATCTTTACCGATCCGGGTCTGCCGACCGGCTTTCGCGTGCAAACCGCTTATCCAATCCGGAGTGCAGAGCAATGATCGAAGCCTCAAAGGAGCTGCGCGTCTTCGTCAAACCGACGCATATCCCAACCGAGTTGTTTGCCGACGAAACGGTCCGAGCCAACGTAATGTATCAGGAACTTGGCGAAGACGGCGATGTTGACAGAGGCGAGTGGTTGCGGCGGGGCAATGCTCTCATCGCCTTCTTCGAGGAGGCGCTCGAAGGTCCCCACACAGACGATGAGCTTGCTTACATGTGGCACACGAGTGGTGCTGACTTCTATGTTCTGTCACCGGACATCCGCCCAATGCTTGCATTCTTTCTAGAAAGGACGAGGGAGTTCCAGGCGCAGAACTTAGCGGGCACCTTTGTGGCGTTGCATGTCACCGGCGAGCCACGCCAATAGCGTGCCCGCCCGCCGGCTTCCGTGTTCTCACCGCTCATCCAATCCGGAGCGAAGACCGATGATCAAGATGCCCGAAGAATTTCTCATGGCGGTCAAGGCAAGTGAGCTGTTCGAAGTGACCGAAAACGAAACCGCGATGTTCAACAGTATGTATGAATACCTCAGCCACGAAGCGGGAACCAAGGAAGAGTGGTTGCGGCGGGGGCAAGTGGTCATATCGTTCCTTGAGGACTTGGTTGGGGGTTCCTACACAGACGGCGAGCTTGTGCATATGTGGATTTCCAGCGGTGCGGAGTTCCACGTTTTTTCTCCGGATATCCGCATCTTGTTTGATCTCATGCTGGAAAAGATGAAGGAGTACCAAGCACAAAACGAAGCCGATGCTTTTATGCTGCTCGATTTCCAGGGAAATCCGAAGAAGGTGTGGAGGCTGCCGGGGTAGTGAGTGGCGGGTGGCTTGCTCTGCTCGCGACTGCCCGTAGACTTCCGCGTGCAAACCGCTCATCCAATCCGGGGCGGAGACCGATGATCAAGCCGTCCGCCGAACTTCGTATGTTTGTGGAAGCAACCCACTATGGTGATGTGTTCCCTGATACGACTGTCAGAGCCAATGTGATGTACCAGGAGCTTGGCGTACACGGCACCAGCAAAACGGAGTGGCTGCGTCGGGGGCGGGCCCTGATTGCGTTCTTTGAAGAGGCGCTGGAAGGCTCCCATACCGACGATGAACTTGCTCACATGTGGCACAGCAGCGGCGCCGAATTCTATGTTTTAGCGCCGGATATCCGACCTTTGCTCACATTCCTCCTGGAAAAGACGAAGGAGTTCCAGGCCCAGAACGAGGCAGGAAGCTTCGTGAGGCTGGATATCTATGGTGATCCCTGGACGCCGCGCCAATAGCGAGCCGGGGCGATCTCCCCCGTAAGGGGGAGATTGCAGATGACGGTACGGCCGTGCCAAACCACCGGCACTATCCTAGCCTCTGTCGCAATGGCGGGACCTGGATTCCCTCGCCCCCGTTAAGCCAATCTTCACCGTGATGGGTAACCATGGCGCTGGTTTTGTTTCAGCGTTCCATGGTGTGCCATGCATGTATTGAGTCTGGCCGACATTCGCGCCGACGAGGCTTCGCCCGAGGCCTGGCGCGACAGCATCATCCAGGGCGACTGCATCGCCGCGCTGGAGAAGCTGCCGGAAGCTTCCGTCGATCTCGTCTTCGCCGACCCGCCCTACAATCTGCAGCTCGACGGCAATCTGCATCGCCCCGACCAGTCGAAGGTCGACGCGGTGGACGATGAGTGGGACAAGTTCTCCGACTTCGCCGCCTATGACGCGTTCACGCGGGCCTGGCTTTTGGCCGCGCGCCGGGTGTTGAAGCCCGACGGGACGCTGTGGGTGATCGGCTCGTATCACAACATCTTCCGCGTCGGCACCGCGCTGCAGGATCTGGGCTACTGGGTGCTCAACGACGTGGTGTGGCGCAAGACCAACCCGATGCCGAACTTCCGCGGCCGGCGCTTCACCAACGCGCACGAGACCCTGATCTGGGCCTCGCGCCAGCGCGAAGCGAAATACACCTTCAACTACGACGCGCTGAAGATGGCCAATGACGGGGTGCAGATGCGCTCCGACTGGCTGTTCCCCATCTGCGGCGGGTCCGAGCGGCTGAAAGACGAGGACGGGGTCAAGGTGCACCCCACCCAGAAGCCCGAGGCGCTGATCCACCGCCTGCTGATGGCCGCCAGCAATCCCGGCGACATCGTGCTCGATCCGTTCTTCGGCTCCGGCACCACCGGCGCGGTGGCCAGGCGCATGGGCCGCCACTTCGTCGGCATCGAGCGCGAGAGCGATTATATCGAGGCCGCCACCGCGCGCATCGATGCGATCGAGCCGTTGGCCGGCCCGCAGCTGGCGGTCACCACCGGCAAGCGGGCCCAGCCGCGCGTGCCGTTCGGCGCGCTGATCGAATGCGGCATGATCGACGCGGGCGCGGTGCTCGCCGACGCGCGCGGGCGCTGGCGGGCCAAGGTGCGCCTCGACGGCTCCCTGGAGCACGCCGGCGAAACCGCCTCCATCCACCGTATGGGCGCCAAGGTGCAAAACCTCGACGCCTGCAACGGCTGGACCTTCTGGCACTACCAGGCGGAAGGGCAGATGCGGCCGATCGACGACCTGCGAGCCGAGTACCGCCGCACGGTGATGGCGGCGGGCTGAGGCTACGTCCGGCCGTTCTCCCCCCTAAAGGGGGGGAGATGTCCCGAAGGGACAGAGGGGGGTGAAGCCGCCTGCCGGGAGTTTGCCGCTCCACCCCTCACTGTCGGCTGCGCCGACATCTCTCCCCTGAGGGGAGAGAGGGGTGGATGCGGCTCCGGCCGTGCCCCACCCACTCCCGTCATCCCGGCGAAGGCCGGGGTGACGTTGACAGTAGGGTTCGCGCCGGTGCCACGCAGAGGTTTTGGCCGCGCCCTTCCACTCACCCCGCCGCCCGGTCCACCTCGATGCCGAACCCGGCCAGGTCGGCGGCCAGCGTCGGGGCGTCGACGAATTGCACCGCCTGCCAGCCGGCTGCCTTCGCGCCGGCGACGTTGCCGGCCACGTCGTCGATGAACAGGGTGGCCGCCGGCTCCAGGTCGAAGGCTTCGGCGTGGTGATGGTAGATCGCCGCGTCGGGCTTGATCAGGCCCAGCTCGCCGGAGACCGAGACCCCGCGCGGCTCGTCGAGGAAGCCGAACCGGCCGCGCGCCTCGGCGAAGGTGTCGGCGGCGAAGTTGGTCAGCATGGTCACGTCGTGCCCGCCTGATGTGAGCGCGGTCAGGATGTCGACCGTGCCGGCCACCGGCCCGGTGATCATCCGATGCCAGTTGCGGCGGAAGGCGCGGATCAGCTCGATATGGTCGGGGAACTCGGCGATCAACTCGGCCTCGGCCTGCGCCCAGCCGCGCCCGCGATCCTGTTCGGCGTTCCATTGAGACGTGCACACATTGTCCAGGAACCAGCGCCGCTCGCCCGCATCCGGCAGCAGCTCGATGAAGGCGCGCTCGGGATCATACTCGATCAGCACCCCGCCGATGTCGAACACCACATGCCGGATCGCGCTCATTTCGATGCCTTTGCCTGATCGGGAAACGTGCCGGGCAGGGCGGCTTCCACCACTTTCTTCATCAGCGTCGGCAGGCCGGCCGCGGGAAGGTTCGCGCGCGCCACCCACCTGCCGTCGCCCGCGCCGTCGCCCGAGACCCTGCCGGCATGCACCGACAACTCCAGGTGAAAGTGGGTGAACGTGTGGCGCACTTCGCCCGCAGCCCGCCAGGCCGCGTCAAACGGCGCCGCGGCAATGCCGGTCTCGCCGTCGGCGCGCGCCGACCAATCCGACGTCGGCGGCTCCATCATCCCGCCCAGCATGCCTTTTTCGGGCCGGCGGCGCAGGAAGACCTCGCCGCGCGCGTTGACCGCGACGAAGGCCGCGCCGCGCCGGGTGGGCTTGGGCTTCTTGGCCGCCTTGATTGGAAAGGTCTCCGGATCGCCGCGCGCGAACCCGGCGCAGTCGGCCCGGATCGGACAGATCAGGCACATCGGCGCCTTGGGCCGGCACACGGTTGCGCCCAGGTCCATCATCGCCTGGGCGAAGTCGCCCGGCCGGACCGGGTCGAGCATGTCGGTGACATATGACCGGATGCGCGCTCTTGCGCCCGGCAGCGGCTCGTCGATGGCGTGAAGCCGGGCGATCACCCGCTCCACATTGCCGTCGACGACGGCGACCGGCGCATCGAATGCGATCGCGGCGATCGCGGCGGCGGTGTATTCGCCGATGCCCGGCAGCGCGCGCAGCGCGTCCACGTCGTGCGGAAGCCGCCCGTCATGCTCGCACGCCACGATTTGCGCGCAGCGCTTCAAATTGCGCGCGCGCGAATAGTAGCCGAGCCCGGCCCACGCGGCGAGCACCTCGTCGGTGCCGGCGGCCGCCAGCGAATTGAAATCCGGCCAGCGGGCGGTGAATTTCTCGAAATAGTCCACCACCGTCCCCAGCTGGGTCTGCTGCGCCATGACTTCGCAAAGCCAGATGTGATATGGGTCGGGCCGGTGGCCGGCCTTCGTGTGAGCCGGCCCGATCCGCCAGGGCATCGTGCGCGCGTGCTCGTCGTACCAGGCGAGCAGGTCGGCTGCGAGCGGTTCGCTCTCGGCGGGCTTCGATGCGGTCGTTTCGGCAGTGGCCATGGAGACAGGTTTGGCTTCACGCGGTAAAAATCAAGATCGCCCGACGCGCTCATCAACAGCAAAGGGCGCCGGCAAGACGCGCGCGCGCCCCAAGCGCCGGCCGCCGGCCCGCGCGGTGGGCGAACTGCTGGCCGAGATTTTAGACCCCGTGATCGCCCGACGCTCGGGCGTCAACACCGAGCTCGCCGCCGCCTGGGCCGACATTGTCGGCCCGCCCCATGGCGAGGCGAGCGCGCCGTTGAAGATCGACTGGCCGCGCGACGCCGACGAGTTTCGCCCGGGCCGGCTCACCATCGCCTGCGACGGGCCGGCAGCGGTGTTCATCCAGCACTCGGTCGACGAGATCAGGGCCCGCCTCAACACCTTCTTCGGCTTCGCCGCCATCGACGCGATCCGCGTGGTCCAGCGCAAGCCCGACGCCCCGCGCCGCCGACAAGAGCGCGCCAGCGTCCAACTGTCCCCCGCCGGCCGCGAGCGCCTCGATCGCATCCTGGCCCACGTCGAAGACGACGAGCTACGCACCCGCCTGGAAGCGCTCGGCCGCGGCGTGCTGGCGAGCTCGCCGCAGCGGTCCGAGGACGCCGGGTAGAGCGCCGCCACCTCTCCTCTCTCCCCCTTAAGGGGGAGAGCGGCGGTGCCTCGCCTTCCGTCATCCCGGCGCATCGCGGAGGGTGCCGCTTTCCCTCTCTCCCCTCAGGGGAGAGATGTCGGCGTAGCCGACAGTGAGGGGTGGAGCGGCAAACTTCAAAGCAAGCGGCCTCCCCCCTCTGTCCCTTCGGGACATCTCCCCCCACAGGGGGAGAGCGGCTGCGTCCCCGCCACGCCGCGATGAAGCCCCGCTGAGCGCCGTCTTCAGCCTGCGTTCAGGCGGGCGGAGCTATGTTTTTCACGATAACGGGAATTTGTCCGTCGCCGGCGAATTTGCCTCATTTCGGTTGGGATCGGCGGCCATATAATGCCCGCGCTTCGCACCGCCGCCGGGCGGTGTGTGTCGTCAACCGCAACAGGAACCACAACCGCCATGAAGCTCCCGCGCCGCCGTTTCCTCGAACTGTTCGCATCCACCGCGCTGACCGCCACGGCGGTGGCGGCGTTCGTCGGCATCGATCACCCGATTCCAGTGATCGACAAAGCCCATGCGCAGTCGATCTCGGCGCTGATGGAGCCCGGCCCGATGGGGGACAAATGGCTGGGCGAAGAGGACGCGCCGGTCACCATCATCGAATACGCCTCGATGACCTGCCCCCACTGCGCGCATTTCCACGCCGACACCCTGCCGGCGATCAAGGAGAAATACATCGACACCGGCAAGGCGCGGCTGATCTTCCGCGAATATCCGGTTTCGCCGCGCGATGTGCGCTCGATCGGCGCGTTTATGCTGGCGCGCTGCGCCGACGATGATAAGTATTTCCCCATGGTCGACGTGCTGTTCCAGCGCCAGACGGCGTGGGCGCGGGCCGACAATCCGATTCCGGTGCTGCTGTCGATCGCCAAACTGGCGGGTTTTTCACAAGAGTCTTTTGATGCATGCTTGAAGAATCAAAGCGTTATGGACAGTGTGTTGACCGTTCGCAATCGAGCCGAGGACCATTTCGGCGTAACGGGTACGCCGACCTTCTTTATCAATGGCGAAAAGCACTCTGGAAACAAATCGGTCGATGAGTTCTCCGCTCTCATCGAGGACCATCTGTAAGCAGGCTGCCGGCCGGCGGGCCCGTGCGCGCGCGCTGATTTCGCATGGGTGCAGACCGTGAAATTCTCCAAGCTGCGCCTGCTCGGCTTCAAGTCGTTCGTCGAGCCCACCGAGTTCCTGATCGAGGACGGGCTGACCGGCGTGGTCGGCCCCAACGGCTGCGGCAAGTCCAACCTGGTCGAGGCGCTGCGCTGGGTGATGGGCGAGGCGTCGTACAAGAACATGCGCGCGTCCGGCATGGACGATGTGATCTTTTCCGGCTCGGCCAACCGGCCCGCGCGCAACACCGCCGAAGTCGCCCTGTTCCTCGACAATGCCGACCGCTCCGCGCCGGCCGCCTTCAACGACGCCGACGAACTGCAGGTCTCGCGCCGCATCGAGCGCGAGGCCGGCTCGCTCTACCGCATCAACGGCAAGGAGGCGCGCGCCAAGGACGTGCAGCTTCTGTTCGCCGACGCCTCGACCGGCGCGCGCTCGCCCTCGATGGTCGGCCAGGGCCGCATCGGCGAGTTGATCTCGGCCAAGCCCCAGGCGCGCCGCGCGCTGCTCGAAGAAGCCGCGGGCATCTCCGGCCTGCATTCGCGCCGGCACGAGGCGGAGCTGCGCCTGCGCGGCGCCGAGCACAATCTCGAACGGCTCGACGACGTGGTCGCCCAGCTCGAGACCCAGCTCGAAGGGTTGAAACGCCAGGCGCGCCAGGCCAACCGCTACCGCAAGGTGGCCGCCGACATCCGCCGCGTCGAGGCGCTGCTGCTGCACCTGCGCTGGAGCGCGGCCAGGCAGGCCGAAGCTTCCGCCCAGTCGGAACTGACCGGGCAGATGACGGCGGTGGGCGAACGCACCGAGGCCCACGCCAAGGCGACCACCGCGCAACTGGAAGCGGCCGAAAGACTGCCCGCCCTGCGCGACGAAGAGGCGTCGGCTGCCGCCGCGCTTCAACGGCTGACCATCGAACTGGCGCAGATCGACGAGGAAGCCGCCCGCCTGGCCGGCCGCCGCGACGAGCTGGGCCGGCGCGTCGAGCAGCTCGACGCCGACATCGCCCGCGAAGAACGCCGCATCGGCGAGAACGACGAGGCGCTCGCCCGTCTGGCGCAAGAGGAAAAGGAACTGACGGCCGCCGCCGACGCCGGCGATCCCGGCGCGCAGGACAGCCAGGCCGCGCTGCAGGCCGCCGCCGACGCGCTGGCGGGCAGCGAACACAAGCTCTCTGAAGCGACCGCCGGCCATGCCCGCCAGTCCGCCCGCCGCCAGCAGTTGGAGCAGACGCTCGCCAACCTGACGCGCCGGCGCCAGCAATTGGCCGGTGAGGCTGAGAAGGCGAAGGCCGAGCTTGCATCCGTCGAAGCGCAGATCGAGACCCTGGCCGGCGGCGCCGGCGAGACCGGGCGCATCGGCGAACTGGAAGCCGCCGTCGAGGCCGCCGAGGCGCTGATGAACCAGGCCGAGGCCGACGCGCAGGCGGCGCTCGCCGCCGAGAACGACGCGCGCGGACCGCTGACCGACGCCCAGGCCGAAGTCGACCGGCTTAAGACCGAGGCGGCGACGCTCGCCCGCGTGCTCGGCCGCGACGGCGAGGACCTGTTCCCCGCCGTGATCGAGCGCATCGAGGTCGATCCCGGCTACGAGGTGGCCTTGGGCGCCGCGTTGGGCGAGGACCTGGACGTGCCGGCCGATCCTTCCGCGCCCGCGCACTGGCTTGCCATGGACGCCGGCGCCGGCGACCCGCCGCTGCCCGCCGGCGTCACCCCGCTCGCCTCGGTGGTGCGCGCGCCCGCCGAACTTGCCCGCCGGCTCGCCCATATCGGCATCGTCGAGAAGGCCGCCGGCGCCGAACTGCACAAGCATCTGCGCTCGGGCCAGTGTCTTGTCTCGAAGGAAGGCGACGTGTGGCGCTGGGACGGCTACCGCGCCTCTTGCGACGCGCCGACGGCGGCCGCGCGCAAGCTGGCGCAGAAGAACCGGCTCGCCGAGATCGAAACGCTTACCGACGCCGCCGCGAAAAAGGTCACGCAGGCCCAGGACCGGTTCAACGATCTCAAGACCCGCTCCGACCAGGCCGCCATCGCCTCGCGACAGACGGGCGAGGCCTGGCGCGAACGCCAACGCGAACTGGCCGATGCGCGCGAAGAAGCGACCCGGGCCGAACGCGCCGCCGGCCAGGCCACTTCACGGCGGTCGGCGCTCACCGAAGCGATCGCCCGCATCGCAGGCGACGACGAGACGGCCGCGGGCGAGCACAAGGTTGCGCAGGGCGAGCTGGAGCAGATGCCCGACCTGTCGAAGCTGGAAACCGAGCTGGCCGCCTTGAAGGCGCAGGTCGCCGACGACCGCGCCGAGGCCGCGCGCGCGCGCGCCGTCGTCGAGACCATGCAGCGCGAGACGGCCGCGCGAGGGCGCCGGCTGGAAGCGATCGGCGCCGAGCGCGAAAGCTGGAACCGGCGCACCGAAGACGCGCGCCGCCAACTGGGCGAACTAAAGAGCCGGCGCGAAGAGGCGGGCGAGGAACTGGCCGCGATCGAGACCGCGCCCGGCCAGATCGAGGAGCGCCGTCGCGCGCTATTGGACAAAGTCGAGACGGCGGACAAGGCCCGCGCGCAAGCCGCCGATCGTCTGGCCGAGGCGGAAAGTAAGCTGGCGGCGGCCGACCGCGCGCTCAACGAGGCCGGCGACGCGCTGGCGGGCGCGCGCGAACAGGCCGCCCGCGCCGAGGAGCGGGTCAATGCCGGCGTCGACCGGCGCACCGAGATCGAAGCGCGCATCCGAGACGAGCTGAACTGCGAGCCGGCGCAGGCCGCCGGGCTCGCCGAACTGAAAGAAGGCGCCGACCTGCCGGAGCTGGCCGCCAGCGAAACCCGGCTGGAGCGGCTGCGCGCCGAGCGCGAGCGCATCGGCGCCGTCAATCTGCGCGCCGAGACCGAGGCCGAGGAGATTACCGAGCAGCGCGACGCCCTGGTCACCGAGCGCGACGACCTGATCGCCGCGATCAAGCGCCTGCGCACCGGCATATCCAGCTTGAACCGCGAAGGCCGCGAGCGGCTGCTGGTCGCCTTCGACGAGGTCAACGGCCATTTCGGCAAGCTGTTCGCGCACCTGTTCTCCGGCGGCCAGGCGCGCCTGCAGCTCATCGAATCCGACGACCCGCTAGAGGCGGGGCTGGAGATCCTGGCCCGCCCGCCGGGCAAGCGGCCCCAGACCATGACGCTGCTTTCCGGCGGCGAACAGGCGCTCACCGCCTTGGCGCTGATCTTCGCCGTCTTCCTGACCAATCCGGCGCCGATCTGCGTGCTCGACGAGGTCGACGCCCCGCTAGACGACGCCAACGTGGAGCGCTTCTGCAATCTGATGGACGAAATTGCCGCCTCCGGCGCCACCAGATTCGTCATCATCACCCACAACCCGATCACCATGTCCCGCGTAGACCGCCTGTTCGGGGTCACCATGGCCGAGCAGGGGGTCTCCCAGATGGTCTCGGTGGATCTGCAAACCGCCGAACGCCTGCGCGAGGCGGGGTAGGGTTTTCCGCTCGCGCCGCAAACAGGCGTGGTGCTGTACCCCCACCCTCATTCCCTCCCCTCAAGGGGGAGGGAAGGTCTCGGGGCAACCTTCCGTCGCACATCTGCCCCGTCATCCCCTGCCCACCCATTGCCGTGATCCTGGCGCCACCCACTGCCGTCATCCTCGCCCTTGTGGCGAGGATCTAATGCGATCGGCGAAAGTCCGCAGCGCTGGATTGGGGTTAGATCCTTGGGACAAGCCCAAGGATGACGGCGGAGAGGGATTGCACGGCGCAAGCCCCCCTCCCCTTGTGGGGAGGGGTTAGGGGTGGGGTAAGGCAACGAAGGTCGGCCGTGGCTCTCACCACGTCAATTCCACAAACACCGCGCCCGTGGCGATCAGCCCGATCAGGACGATGGCGGCCAGCGTCACCCGTTCCTTGAAGATCAGCACGCCGATGCCGGTGGCGAAGATGATCGAGGTCTCGCGCAGCGCGGCCGCCTCGCCCACCTTGCCCAGCCGGGTGGCCAGCATGAACGCGCCGAAGCTGAAGAAGGCGATCAGCGCGCCGAAGAAGCCCCGCGCCGCCAACTCACCGATGGGCGGGCGCACTTGCAGCGAGCGCCAGCGCGCATAAGCGATCACCGGGAAGCCGAGGCCGCCAAGCATGAACACCCAGGCGATAAACGCGAACGGATCGACCGCGCGGCGGATGCCGTAGGCGTCGACGGTGGTGTAGGCCGCCACCATCACCCCGGTCAGCAGCGCGGCGCCGACGGCCGCCGTGGTGCCGTCCATTTCGCGCCCGGCGGTGACCTCGAGGCGATAGTTGACCCAGGCGAGCGCGATGATCGAGCCCGACAGGACCGCCAACCCCGCCCATTGGCTCGCCAGCAGGGTCTCGTCGAAGATGACCAGTGCGGCGAACGCGGTGACCATCGGCCCCGTGCCGCGCGCGATCGGATAGACCACGGTGAACGCGCCCTTCGAATAGGCGACCGCCTGCAGCCACTCATAGGCGATGTGCACGAAATACGAGCCGGCCAATATCCACAGGACCGGGGCGGACGGCCACTCGAACACGAACAGCGCGAACGGGGCCGCCATCAGCCCGTAGCAAAGATTGATGGCGCCGCGATTGAGATAGGGGTCCTGGCCGCTCTTGTTGACCGCGCCGAAGATGGCGTGCGCCAGGGCCGACAGCAGCGCGAGCGACAGCGCCAGCGCCTCGCCGGCGCGCGTGCCGGACAGTTCGACGATGAACTCACCCATCGACGCGGACCGGGCGCGCGCGCGGCCGGGCGGTGGCGGGAGATGGGGTCATGCCGGTTCGATCCTTGTGCCGCCCGCCGCGCCCGCGGGCGAAAGCGGCGCTTTTTCCTGGAACGGTGCTTTTTCCCTTGCCAGCTTGCCCGGTTGAGCGCAATGCGAACCCGGCCGTTTGTCCACCAGCGAGGCGACACCCATGACCATCCAGGCGGTTCTGTTCGACAAGGACGGCACGCTCATCGATTTCAACGCCACCTACGCGCCGGCGTTCGCAGCGATTGTGCGTGAACTGGCCGGCGCGGAGGCGGCGGACACGCTAGCGAGCGCCGTTGGCTTCGACCTGCAGACCAACGCCTTCGCGCCCGGCTCGGTGGCCATCGCCGGCAGCTCGTTGGACATCGCGCAGGCGCTCGCGCCGGTGTTGGGCCGCGCTTCGCCGGGGGAGTTGGCGGTCGAGCTCGACGCGCGTTTCGACGTCCACGTGCTGGCCTCGATCGCGCCGTTCGCCCAGGCCGGTCCCGCGCTCGCGCAGTTGCGCGCGAGCGGCCTGAGACTGGGCGTCGCCACCAACGATGCCGAGGCGGCCGCGCGCAGCCATGTGGCGGCGATCGGGCTTGCGCAATATTTCGACTTCTACGCCGGCTACGACAGCGGCCACGGCGCCAAGCCCCAGCCCGGCATGGTCGCCGCCTTCGCCCGCCATTGCTCGCTGCCGCCGGCCGCGGTCGCCATGGTCGGCGACTCCACCCACGACATGGCCGCCGGCCGCACCGCCGGCGCGCTCACCATCGCGGTGACCACCGGCCCGGCGGGCACCGCCGAACTGGCGCCGCTGGCCGACCACGTGATCGCGGATTTGGGCGAACTGCCGGGGTTGATCGCGGGGTTGGGGTAGGGGGAATCGCCTCATCGTCTTGCCCCCATCCTCATTCCTCCCCTCAACGGGGAGGGAAGGTGTTGGGGCAGCCCGCCCGCCAACTCCACCAGCGTCATCCTCGCCCTTGTGGCGAGGATCTAACCCCGTTGCCGATGGGTCGCGGAATCGGATGAGTGATTAGATCCCCGGGACAAGCCCGAGGATGACGGGAGGAGAAGGTGGCACGGCCCAGTCTCCTCCCCCTTGTGGGGGGTTAGGGGTGGGGTGCATGACAACGCAACGCCACGCGGCGCCATGCAATATGGAACCTACTGCAGCGACCAGCCCGCCGCCGGCGCCTGGCCGCTCAGCTGTTCGAGCACCCGGGCGTAGGACCAGGTCATGGCGGCGACCGGGGCGGGGACTTCGTCTTCGTTGAGGATTTCGATCAGGCCGTCGGCTTCCCCGCACAGCACATAGATCAGCGTGTCGCAGCGGTCCTGCCCATGCGGGCGGATGACGGCGGCGCGCCCGCCCGCCGCGCCGAACGCGATCGCCGGGATCTCGAACAGAAACTCGCCGCCGGCGGCCTGGGCGGCCTCGATCACCGCGCCGCGGAATCCGATGCGCGCGCGCGCGACCGTAAGCTCGCGTTCGATCTTCGCGGGAACGCGCGGCTGCCCCGGAGCGCGGGTCGGGCGGCGCGGCGGACCGGGCACGCGGGCGGATGGTGTTGACATTGGATTTCCCTTCGCCGATTTCTTGCGCGCCGATCGAAGCGGCTCGTCCGGGCGTTTTTTGGGCGAAATCGTGGAAACACGAAGACGCGGCAGTTCCATGGTTGCAATTGTCAAACGACGGATATCGAGGTCGGCCATCTGGTGCCGGCGGCTGGCGCTGTTCGCCATGCCGTTCTTCGCCATCACCATCCTGCTGCACCGCTGGGAGGCGATCACCTCGGCCCAGGCGATGTGGCTGGTGGCCGCCGGGCTGGTGATCCTGGCGATCGCCATCGTGCTGGCGATCCGCTCGATCACGCAGCTTTGGAACGAGGGCGCCAAGGGCGGCAAGGCGATGACCGCCGGGCTGCTGCTGTCGGCGATCATGCTGGCGCCGTTCGCCTACATGACCATGCTCGCGTTTGCCTTTCCACCGATCAACGACGTGGCGACCAATGTGCGCCAGGTGCCCGCCTTCGCCGCCAGGCCGGCGCTACGCGGCGGCTGGCCGACGATCGTCGGCGCCGACGGCGGCTATGGCGAGGACCACGCGCTGGTGGTGCTTCGCGAATTTCCCAAGGTCGGCCCGCGCCGCTACGCCGCCGGCCCCGAGCGGGTGTTCGAGGCGGTCGCCGAGATCGTCGCCGACCGCGGCTGGGCGGTCTCGCGCGTGCACGGCCTGCCGGACGACGAGGAACTGGAAGGCGGGCCGGACGAGGAGGATTCATCGGCGCTGGCGGCCGCCGGCGACGGCCAGCTTGAGGGCGCGCGCCCCGACGACATCTTCGTCGAGGCGGTGGCGAGGACCGCGATCTTCGCCTTCAAGAACGACGTGGTGATCCAGATCATCTCCGAAGAGGAGAACACCCTGGTCGAGATGCGCGCCGCCTCGCGCTGGGGCCGCCACGACTTCGGCGAAAACGCCCGCATCATCGAACGCTTCATGCGCGACCTGGACCGCTCGCTCATCGGCATCGCCGGCGAGGGGTAGGGCGGTAGCGGCGCCGGGCCCATACCTCGAAGCGCGCCGCACAGTCTTCTGCCACTGCGGCGCGGGCCACACTCTCTCCCGCCACCCCGGCGTGCCCCACCCACCACCGTCATCCCGGCGAAGGCCGGGATCCAGATGCGCTTCTGGGGGTTCGTGGTTTGCGGGGGACCCGCGTCCCCTCAGATTAGTCATCCTCGGGCTCGCCCCGAGGACCCAGAACCCAAGCGCCGTACCGGGCAGCCCTGGGTCCTCGCCTCAAGGGCGAGGATGACTAGGTTGGTAGGCTCGAGCAAAAGCAATCCACTCCGAGCAAGCGGCACCGCACCTGGATCCTGACCTTCGCCAGGATGACGGAAGTGGGTGGGGGGCGGCCGTGCCCCCGATTCCGTCTTCGCGGCTTTTCGGGGAGTGTGCCGCCTCCCTCTCTCCCCTCAGGGGAGAGATGTCGGCGCAGCCGACAGTGAGGGGTGGGGCGGCGAACTCTGAATATGCCGCTTTACCCCCCTCTGTCCCTTCGGGACATCTCCCCCCTGAAGGGGGGAGAGCGGGTGGGGGCGGACGCTCATCCCGGCCGATATTCCCCGTCGATCGACGCGGGGCCGTCGGTGGTCACCAGGCCCTTTTCCAGCAGGTCTTCCAGGTGGGCGAGCACCGACAGGCCGGCGGCGCCGTGCAGTTTGGGGTCGATTTCGCGGTAGATGATGGCGACCATCCGCGCAATCGTCTCATCGCCGGCGCGCACGCGCGACAGGATCGCGGTCTCGCGCATCTTGCGGTGAACCTTGAGCGCGCGCACGAAATCCTTGGCCTTTTCGATGCGCCCGCCATGGCCGGGCAGATAGGTCGCCTGGGACCAGCCCAACATCTCGTCCAGCGAGGCCATATAGTCCGACATCGACCCGTCCGGCGGGGCGACGATCGACGTCGACCAGCCCATCACGTGGTCGCCGGAAAACATCAGATCGGTGCCGCCCAGAGCCAGGGTCATGTGGTTGGCGGTGTGGCCGGGGGTGTGGATGGCGGTGAGCGCCCAGCCGTCGCCTTCGACCGTCTCGCCATGGGCCAGGCGGCGGTCGGGCGCGAACGCCAGGTCGGCGGCATCGTCGAGCGGGTTCTCCTCGCCGATGTGCAGATCGCGCGCCAGCCGGTGCGGGCCTTGCGCCAGCGTGGCCGCCCCGGTCGCGCGCACCAACTCGCCGGCCAGGGGTGAATGGTCGGCATGGGTGTGGGTGATGAAGACATGCGAGACTTGCCGTCCGTCCAGCGCCGCCATCAGCGCGTCGAAATGGGCTTCGTGCGCGGGGCCGGGATCGATCACGGCGACTTCCTCGCGGCCGACGATATAGGTGTTGGTGCCGTGAAAGGTAAACGCGCTGGAATTGGGCGCCGTCAGCCGCTCGACGCCGGGCGCGATCTCCACCGCGCGGCCATGGGCGGGGTCGAACTTCGTGCGGAACTGCGGCGTGGCCATCGAATCGGCTTTCGTGTTGGTGCGGCGGGCGACCCTGCCTTGCAGATGCGATATTTCAATGACCGGTGGGCGCCCGCCCGCATGCCCTTGCGGGTTACCGGCCCACGCAATATACCCAAGGCCAATGTGAGGCCGACGAAGCTCCGGCCGTCTGCGACCGGAGCGTTTCCCTTAACCTGAGAGTTCCCCCATTAACCGGAGAGTTCAATGAGCACAACCGCGACCGGCAGTTCCCTTGCCCGCACCTTCGTTCCCCAAGACGCGGCCTCGCGCTGGGTCTGGTATGTGATCCTGGCGGTGGTCGGCGCGACGCTGCTGACCCTGTCGGCCAAGATCAAGGTGCCGTTCTGGCCGGTGCCGATGACGCTGCAGACGTTTGCCGTGTTCGCCATCGCCGCCGCCTACGGCATGCGGCTGGGCACGACCACGGTGGCGCTGTATCTGGCCCAGGGCGCGGCCGGCCTGCCCGTGTTCACCGGCACGCCGGAAAAGGGCATCGGCCTTGCCTATATGATGGGGCCGACGGGCGGCTATCTGGTCGGCTTTCTCGTCGCCGCGGCGATCGTCGGCTGGGCGGCCGATCGCGGCTGGAGCCGCAGTCCCGTCAAGCTGGGCGGGGCCATGCTCATCGGCGAACTGGTGATCCTGATCCTCGGCGTGATCTGGCTCGCCTGGCTGTTCGGCGCCGACAAGGCGATCGGCTTCGGCATCGGCCCGTTCATCGTCACCGACCTGGTCAAGCTGGCGCTGGCCGCGGTCCTGGTGCCCGCGCTTTGGAGTGTCGCCAGGCGCCTTCGCGGCTAAAGGCGGCGCGACAAAAATATGCTAGAAGAAGCCGCAACGTAGCGGCTTCTTCTTTTGTTCATGTCGACCATCGCCCAGCGCACCAACCCGCCATCTGCGGCCGCCGACCACTCCACCGTCGCCGCCGGCGCCATCCGCACCGGGCTGGTCGCCGACCTGCGCGCGCGCGCTGAGGCCGGCCGGCCGGTGCGCGTGGGCATCATCGGCGTCGGCGAGATGGGCACCGATCTGATCACCGCGATCGCGCCGATCACCGGCATGGAGGTGGTCGCGCTCGCCGACCGCGGCCTGCGCGGCAGCGCCCGGGCGATAAAGATCGCCGGCTATGACGCGGACAAGGGTGCGGTGTGCGATTCACCTTCGGCCATGGCCTCCGCGATCGAGCGCGGGGCGATTGCAATCAGCGAGAACGCCGACGACGTGGTCGGCCTCGATCATGTGGACGTGATCATCGACGCCACCGGCCGGCCGGCCGCCGGCGCGCAAGTCGGTATGAAGGCGATCGACGCGGGCAAGCATCTGGTGATGATGAACGTGGAGGCCGACGTGACCATCGGCGCCTATCTGCGCGCCCGCGCCGACCGCGCCGGGGTGGTCTACACGGTGGGCGCGGGCGATGAGCCCAGCTCGACCATGGAGCTCATCAACTTCGTCGTCACCCTGGGCTATCCGGTGGTCGCCGCCGGCAAGGGCAAGAACAACGCCTTCAACATCGACGCCGTGCCCGACGACTATCGTGGCGAGGCCGAGCGCCGCAACATGAACCCGCGCATGTTGGTCGAGTTCGTCGACGGGTCGAAGACCATGGTCGAGATGTGCTGCATCGCCAACGCCACCGGCCTGCGCATCGACAAGCCCGGCATGCACGGGCCCGACTGCTCGCTGGAAGAATTGCACCACGTGCTGTGCCCGGAAGCGGATGGCGGCATTCTGTCGGCGCCCGGCCGGGTCGATTTCTCCATCGGCGAAGGGGTCGCGCCCGGCGTGTTCGTCGTCGCCCATATGGGCCATCCACGCATCCGAGAGCGCATGAACGATCTGAAACTCGGCGAAGGACCGTATTACACCTTCTACCGGCCGTTCCACCTGACCAGCCTGGAGGTGCCCTTATCGGCGGCGCGCGCGGTGCTCTACGGCACCGCCGACATGCAGCCGCTCGACCGCCCGGTCGCCGAAGTGTGCGCGCGCGCCAAGCGCGACATAAAGGCCGGCGAGACCTTGGACGCCATCGGCGAGACCTGCTACCGCTCCTGGGCCATGGACGCCGACGAGGCGCGCGCGGTGGGCGCGGTGCCGGTGGGCCTGCTGCATGGGGCGAAGGCGGTCGCGCCGATCGCCAAGGGGGATTTGATCACCGCCGACAAAGTGGAGCCGGATGCCTCGAGCGAGCTGTTCCGGTTGCGGCTGCTGCAGGATAAGATGTTGGGGGCTGGGTGAGGACTGGGGTCGAGCCCTTCTCTCCCGTCACCCCGGCGAAGGCCGGGGCCCAGGTGCGCATCGGCGAATTCGTGGTTTGCCGGGGGAGTGGGGAGGCGCAGCCGACCTAATGCGACAACTCCTTCATCCCCGCCTCCAGCCCGGCCAGCGTCAGCGGGTACATGCGTCCGCCGAACCAGCCGGCGATCATCTGGGTCGACTGGGTGTAGCGCCAGGACGATTGCGGTAGCGGGTTGATCCAGATCGCGTTGGTCCAGTGGTCGAGCACCCGGCGCAGCCAGACCTCGCCGCTTTCTTCGTTCCAGTGCTCCACCGAGGCGCCGGGGTGGACCAGTTCGTAAGGGCTCATCGCCGCGTCGCCGACGA
Source organism: Rhizobiaceae bacterium (assembly GCA_028281105.1). Classification (GTDB taxonomy): domain Bacteria; phylum Pseudomonadota; class Alphaproteobacteria; order Rhizobiales; family Rhizobiaceae; genus JANQKQ01. Next base: position 1,044 of record JANQKQ010000029.1, on the reverse strand, counting down.
AGATCGCCTTGTAGTCCGGGCCGTAGGTGTGGATGACGTCCCAGGTGGGCGTCCTTTCGGAATGGCGGCGGATATTGTCCTTCCACACCCCTTCGTACAGGCAGTTGTGGAAGTAGAAATATTCCAGATATTTCAACTCGCTGCGCGCGGCCGAGAACAGTTCGCCGGCAACGCGAACATGATCGTCCATCGATCCGCCCACGTCGAGGAACAGCAGCACCTTGACCGCGTTGCGCCGCTCGGGCCGGGTTTTCACGTCCAGATAGCCGTGCTCGGCGGTGGCGCGGATGGTGCCGGACAGGTCCAACTCATCGTCGGCGCCCTCGCGCACCCAGCGGCGCAACCGTTTCAGCGCCACTTTGATGTTGCGGGTGCCGATTTCGACCGTATCGTCGAAATTGCGGAACTCGCGCCGGTCCCAGACTTTCACCGCGCGCCGGTGCCGGCTCTCGTGCTGGCCGATGCGCACCCCCTCCGGGTTGTAGCCGTAGGCGCCGAACGGGGAGGTGCCGGCGGTGCCGATCATCTTCGAGCCGCCCTGGTGGCGCTTCTCCTGCTCGGCTAAACGCTCGCGCAGGGTCTCCATCAGCTTGTCCCAGCCGCCCAGCGCCTCGATCTGCGCCTTCTCTTCTTCGCTTAAGTGCTTCTCGGCCAGCTTGCGCAGCCATTCTTCCGGAAGCTCCCGGCCTTCGACACCATCCTCTCCCGAAACCCGCTCCAGCCCCTTGAAGGTTTCCGAGAACACCCGGTCGAAGCGATCGAGATAGCGCTCGTCTTTGACCAGCGCCGAGCGCGACAGATAGTAGAAGCCCTCCACGTCATACATCACCAGCCCGCGCTCCATCGCTTCGAGCAGGGTCAGATATTCGCGCAGCGTGACCGGCACGCGCGCGGCCTTCAGGGCGAGGAAGAACGGGATGAACATTGGGGGGAGCGTAGAGGCTTTCCGTTGTGGATGGAAGCATGGCACGACCCCCTCTCCCCCCTTGGAGGGGGAGATGTCGGCGCAGCCGACAGAGGGGGGTGAGCGGCAGACACGCAGGA